>CAZDHX010000001.1:0-55441 GCA_964505425.1 uncultured Dehalococcoidales bacterium
CCACCCCTCGGCTATAATTTATCATTATGCCTTCTTCTACAGCACCTTCAATTTCTTCAACATCAGCCGGAATCCCGTCTCTAGAAGACTTATCCGCATTCTCCAGGCAAACTATAGCCACATCTCCCCCCAAGCGCCGGGCGGTTCGGGCGACGTCAAAGGCAACGTTACCGCCGCCGACCACTATCACCTTCCGGTGCCGAAAGAGCTGACGGTAGAGTTGGGCTGGAATCTTCCCCTGGTTTATGTCGTAGAGGAGATACAACCCGGAGATAACCCCATCCAGGTCAGCTCCTAACACCGTCTCCATCTCCAGAGTGAGCGGGCGGGGGGCATGGGTACCAGTGGCAATGAATACCGCCTGATAACCCTCCTTCTGGAGACTATCCAGCGTGTAGCCGTCTTTACCCATCTCCACGCCGAATCTAACCCCAATATGGGCAATCCTCACCAGGTTATCTAAGGAGCAATTGATAACACTTGCCGGGAGACGATATTGGGGGATATATCTCAGCGCACCACCCAGCCAGGAACTCCTCTCCAGTACAGTTACCTCATAGCCCTTTTGCCCCAGCATGTAAGCACACATCAATCCCCCCGGCCCTCCGCCAATCACGGCCACCTTTTCCCTGGTAGGAGAGGGAAGCGCGGGCTTAGTCTCCAGATAGGGAAGATAATACTCGCTGATAAATCTCTTGAGCATTTTTCTTCTTATGGCACCGGTGTGGTCCTTGTAATTACACGCTCGCTCACAAAGCCCGCAAATATAGCTACATACCGTAAATAGGGGGTTCTTTTTATAGATTTCGTCGCCTATTTTAAGTATCTGGCTATGGGCTTTCTTGGCATCCAGAGGTAGTAGAGACATCAGGGCATTGGTGCGCTGGATATCCTCGCCAACCGGGCAGGCTATCTGACAGGGCGGTAAATATATCTTCCCGGTAGCCTCATCAATCACTTCCTCAACCCGGGCTGGCTCTCCTGCTTCCGCCACCAGCGGCTCGGCCTTAGCCGGAGCTACGGTAGTGGTAGGTTTAACCTCCACCTGAACCGGGCCAAGGGCGTCGCGGATTAATACCTCCAGCTGGTTAAGCTGGACCGGTTTGGGCAGATAGTCAATCGCCCCCTCCTTCATCGCCTCCACCGCCGTCGGCACCGAGGCGTAAGCAGTGATAATTATTCCCTTTAGATATGGCCTCTTTCTCTTAGCCTCACGTAATACCTCAATCCCGTTCTTGCCCGGTAGCATCAGGTCGAGAATGGCAACGCCAAAGTCCTGCTGGTCAATAGCTTTCAGGGCGGCGTCTCCATCCTCAGCTATCTCTACCTGATAGCCGTCGTCGGTCAACCAGTCCCGGAGCGACTCCCGCATAATAGCTTCATCGTCTACTACCAATATCGGTTTCAATTTTCTGCTGCCTCTTCTTTCTTCTACTTTTATCACCTATTTTGTAGTGTGCAATTTTCTTGCCCAAAAAAGAGGGCTATACTAATTAATGTATAGCCCCTTCCCTGTTTTAAGCAGAACTATAGCTGTAAAACATTTGACCATATATTAATAACCCGATTGTCCTGACTGTACTCAAGCCGAGGGTAACTTCTCTTTCTTAACAAAATGTACCGATGCATACCGGCATAGCCTTTGGTTGGTCGGCAATTTCTTTAGTTTGGCCACTTCTTCTTCGCCGATGACCGCTATCGTGCCGAATCTATCTTGTATGTCCTGGGCGAAAGCACAATGACCACACTCGTAGTTACGGTCGCAAAGTCGATAGGAAACAGCACCGAGTTCAAGCCAGTGGTGTTCCTTACCCTTTTTCCCCTTGGCTACTTCCCCCAGCGCAGCTCCAATCAGCTTTTCTAAATCAGCAATCTTAAAAGGCTTCACCAGATAGTCAACCAGTCCTAACTTGCGCGCTTTATCCAGCGTTTCTTTGGAAGGATAGGCGGTAATGATTACTCCTTTGGTTTCTGGTTTAAGTTCTTTAGCCTGCTCAAAAACCTGCAAGCCATCAACACCGGGCAGCCTCAGGTCGAGGACAATAACGCCAAAATCTTCTTGCTTGATTCTGGCCAAAGCCTCCTCCCCGGTATCCACACACTCAACATCATAGCCATCCTCTATGAGCCAGTCCCTGAGACTTTCCCTTACTATCGTCTCATCCTCTACGAGTAAGACCTTCTGTTTCTTTGCCGTCATTATTGCCTCCTTTTTTCTGGCGCAATGGCAGGTAGACAGTAAAGGTGGAACCTTTCCCTTCTTTACTCTGGACTTCTATTTTACCACGGTGGCGCTGGATAATTCCATAGGATACCGCCAGCCCCAGCCCCACCCCTTTTACTTCTTTCTTGGTGGAAAAGAAGGGAGTAAACAGCTTGCGCATATTCTCGGGAGAAATGCCATAGCCTGTGTCCTGAACTTCCATCTTTAGCTGACCCTGGCTAAGCGAGGTGCGAAGGGTCAATTTGCCTCCCTCAGGCATTGCCTGAATAGCATTCACGACAAGGTTAGTGCAGACCTGCTGGAGCTGGTTGGGGTCAGCGGTGAGTTTCGGCAGGGAGGGGTCAAGTTCTTTTACCACCTCGACTTTGTTCAGTTGGGCGGAGTGAGCCGTCAGCTCAAGGACACGATTAACGATATCGTTGAGGTCTGTTTCCACCATGGTTGGAGCCGACTGCCGGGCGAAGTCCAGGAGATTTCGTACTAGTTTAGTGCTACGTATGAGTTCTGACTCCATTTTCGACAGGTAGTCGAGTGCGGACTCTTTGGAGAATGTGTTGCTGTTAATCTTTTTAGTCAGTAATTGGGCATAGGTAAGAACCCCCGACAGGGGATTATTAACCTCGTGAGCAATAGAAGCTGACAGCTGACCTAGTGAAGTTAGCTTCTCAGCTTGGATTAGCTGTTCCTGGTTTTCTCTGAGGCGTTTATCATACTGGCTAAGCTCCTTATAAGCTTTATCTAATTCGGCACGTGCCTTTCTTTCGCTTTCAATTCTACTAAGCTGCATCGCCACCAGCACGCCAATCAAAGCGGCAAAGATGACGAAGGAAACCGCCCGGATGATTGGGTCGGTGTAGGGGGAGAAAAGAAAAGCACGCGGCAACACCACGCAGAGAAAGGCGAACGAGGTTATCAGGCTACCCCATACCCCGAAGACCAGAGCCGCGTAGACGATGGGAATTAAAAACAACGTTCGGAGTAAATCGTGAACGCCGGTGAAAAAGCTGAGGTTAAACGGCGATATGTTAGCCAGAGGCGTCTGGCTAACATAGTAAAAGAAGGCAAGAAAGGCCATCAGAGCCACGATTATCCAGCAATGGGGACTGCGCACACCTTTTGGTCTCTTCTTGTTTGATAGCCATCCCACCAGTCTTCCAGCGCTGTTGTCCTCCCAGCGCTGCCACAAGCTCTTTGAGTTATTATTGTTTTTCATGGTTTCCTGCCTGAGGTTGGCTACCGAGCGTCAGGAGATAACCGCACCTAACTTCTGTCATGGCTTTGCACTGACGGCTTCGTTGGAGAGAAGCCTCTCCTCGGTCTCAAGGAGCCGCTTTAAGAGTTCCTTTTTGAACCTCTTCGGCCTGGGGAAAAGTGTTTAAGAGGGATTTCGTCGCCCCACGGCGTGCTAATACTCTTGCCAGCAATAACATCGCTTACTGAATAACCCTACCTAAATATTATCCCTATTAGAAATTGATGTCAATAAAAAATTCACTCAAGTAGGCACAATTGAATAAATAACTTCATTTATAAGGACCCGCTTTTGACAATTTTACCGGTAGGTGTTAATATTATTATGAGCATATGCTCATTATAGAGGAAGGAATTTTCTAAGTATGCCTAGACCACCGAAGTGCCGCCGGGTTGCCTTTTTGCCAGGGGCGACCTACTTCAAGCCAGCGGGTATACCCTTACGGGTTCTTGATGAGGTTCGTCTGTCCGTAGAGGAGGCTGAGGCGATACGCCTTAAAGACCTGGAAGGACTGGAACAGGAACAGAGTGCCGAAAGGATGAATATCTCCCGCCCCACCTTTCAAAGGGTACTGGCGTCGGCACGGCAGAAGATAGCTGATGCCCTGCTTAATAGCAAAGCGATAAGGATTGAGGGCGGTAACTTTGAGGTAGCACCGGGCATTACGCCCCTAGAATTTGCTCGGCGTGGCGGTTGGGCTGGGCATGGTAGAGGAAGGCGGGGGATGTAGATGAAGATTATTGACGCCCTGCTGTCTACGTTGAGCTGTGAGGCAATGGTAAGAGATATACGCCAGGGGCCGTTTCAAACGGCGGTGCTAAGCCAAAACTGTGGTCTGGCATCAACTCTCCACGACCACAGTCATCGCCATAGCAAGCCTCCGGTGAAGGGGGCGGGTTCCCTGATGGAGAAGGATACGGCAGCGCTGGTGCAGCTGGTTTACTCACCAAGCTCCCTTGAGGCAGCCATCGGCATGGCAACCATCAATTCGCTGCTTGAGGTTGATGAGAAGCGTTGCACCCAGCTTAACGCCGGTGACCTTCTAGCGGAGAAGGGCAGAGGCAAAAGGGTAGCCATCATCGGTCATTTCCCGTTTGTTCCCGAGCTTCGTAAGGTGGTGAAAGAGCTCTGGGTGATTGAGAAAAACCCATGGGAAGGTGACCTCACCGAAGCAGAATCGGAAGCCCTTATTCCCCGGGCTGACGTTGTCGGCATCACCGGCACCGCCTTCACCAACCACACCATTGAGCGCCTGCTTGGTTTGTGTAATCCCAATGCCTACGTGGTCATACTGGGGGATACAGCGCCCTTATCGCCTTTGCTGTTCGACTATGGCATCGACGCTATTTCAGGCACTAAGGTAATTGAGCCGGAGACAGTGCTCCGTTGTGTAAGCCAGGGCGCCACCTTCCGGCAGATTAAAGGAATTCGACTCTTGACTATGAAGAGGTAGAGAATGGTTCATATTGATAGTAGCAAATGTAACGGCTGCGGAAATTGTGTTGAGGTATGCCCGCAAGGGGCTATCACCATTGATGATGATGTAGCCGTGCTGAATCGGGGACTTTGCGTCCAGTGCGGCGCTTGCCTGGAAATATGCCCCGTCGGTGCTATCCGCCAGGTAGCACCAGTATATGCAGAAGTGAGGAAAGGAGGTGAGAGAATGACATACGGAAGAGGTTGGTTTGGATTTGGTCGGGGTGGAGGAGGCGGATTCGGCTTCAGGGGTGCTTCTCCTCCTTGGCCCTATGTCGGCAGGGGCAGGGGAGGACTCCCCCGCTGCTGGTATCCCGGACAATTTGCCGCTCCTGCCTCCGTGTCCTACGGTGGATATCCTGGGTGGGGGGCAACGGCCTATTCTGCTCAGGTGACCAAGAAAGAGGAGACGGATTTCCTGAAGGAGGAGGCAAAGGCGATAAAGAGGCAGCTTGAGGACATAGAGGCTCGAATCAAAGAACTTGAAGCCAAATGAGAGGTGTAAAATAATTATGAAAATCGCAGTTTCGGCGACAGGACCGAGTCTTGATGCCGAGGTAGACCCTCGTTTTGGGCGATGCCAGTATTTCATTATCATTGACCCGGAAACGATGCAATTTGAGGCGGTAGAAAACTCCAGCGCCATGGCTTCGGGTGGGGCGGGAATATCCGCTGCCCAGATGATTGCCGGCACAGGCGTGGAGGCAGTGCTTACCGGCAACTGTGGCCCCAATGCCTATCAGGTGCTATCCCCCGCCGGGATTAAGGTCGTAACCGGGGTTTCCGGTACGGTAAAGGATGCTGTCCAGAGCTACAAATCAGGCAAGCTCCAGCCCAATTCCCAGCCGAATGTAGCTGACCACTTTGGTATGGGTGGTGGCGGCGGTGGTGGCGGCGGCATGGGTATGGGCAGAGGCATGGGGATGGGTAGAGGTATGGGCAGAGGACGCGGCATGGGCATGGGTAGGGGCATGGGAGGCTGGATGATGCCGCCCGACGCTCCACCGCCCCAGGTCCCAGTCCAGAACCAGGATATTGAAGAGCTAAAAGCCCAATCGAAGATGCTGGCACAGCAACTAACTGAGATTGCCAAACGCCTTGAGCGATTGGAAAAGAAAAAATAACTGCTCAAAAGCTCAGGATTTGGCCTGGGGTATTTCAGGGGGGTGATTATGAGAGTAGCCATAGTTCCATATTTTGAACAGTTGAGGGTGCTGGTGAATCCCGACGGCAAGGTGAGCCCGGAGGTCCGCTCCTCTTCCTACCTGCCTGGACTATATGCACCATGGCCAGATGCTCAGAGTAAAGGGTTTGTCGAGATAGACGTAGAAGGGGACACGCTGAGAGCGTTACTCGCCGAAATAGGCGCTCGTTACAAGCAAGCGAATGTTGATTTTGAGCCGATTTGCCCCATCACCAATGAGGTGAATACGGACTTTGACGTGTTTGTTAATGGTAAGAATTTCGTACTTTTGGCTCATGGCCTTGAGTCAAAGCTAAGGGATGGCGACGAAGTGAAGATAGCATCAGATACACTGGGCCATTGTTAATCGCCATATTGCTCAGTTTGGAGGTAATGCCATGCCCAGACAAAATGGAACAGGACCACCACGGAGGGGCGCACAAAGGGGTGGCAGGATGGGGGGTTCCCGTCCCGGGGCTGGACCCGGTGGGAATTGCGTCTGCCCTAATTGCGGGGCAAAGGTTTCACACCAGAGGGGTACCCCTTGCTATAACCTGAGCTGTCCCCAGTGCGGCACCAAGATGGTGAGAGAATAAGGACAAGATGATAATATCCATCGCCAGTGGTAAGGGGGGGACTGGCAAGACGCTGGTGGCTACCAGTCTCTCTCTTTCCCTGAAGCATAGAGAGCGGGTGCAGCTTCTCGACTGTGACGTGGAGGAGCCGAACGCCCACCTTTTCTTGAAGTCGGTGATCGGCCACCGAGAGGCGGTCTGCATCCAGATTCCAAAGGTTGACGAGAAGAAGTGTACCTACTGCGGCAAGTGCGCCGAGGTCTGCGCCTATAATGCCATTGCCGTCCTGCCCCAGCGAGTGCTCGTTTTTGCCGAGCTCTGTCACGGCTGCGGTGCCTGCAGTTACCTCTGCCCGGAAAAGGCAATTGCTGAAGAGCCAAGGGAAACTGGCGTTGTTGAATCCGGTCGTGCCGACGGCGTGGATTTTGTTCACGGCAAGCTGTCGATAGGTGAGCCTATGCCCTCACCCGTTATCCGGCGGGTCAAGGAGCTGGCCGAGGCGGATGGCGTGGTTATCATCGATGTCCCGCCGGGGACATCCTGCCCGGTGGTGGAATCAATCAAGGACAGTGACTTCTGCCTGCTGGTAACCGAGCCAACCCCCTTCGGGCTCAGCGACCTGGTTCTGGCAGTGGAGACGGTGAGGGAGCTCGATATACCCCTGGCGGTGGTGCTCAATCGTGCCGGGGTAGGGGATAACAAGGTAGAGGAATATTGCCGCCAGGAGAATATACCCATCCTGCTCACCATTCCTCTGGACAGGGAGATTGCCCGTCTCTATTCCAGAGGAGTGACCCTGGCTGAGGGCATGCCGGAGTGGAAAGGGCATTTTATCGGGCTTTTTGATAAAATCAGGGAGATGGTAGATGAAAGAGCTCGTAGTCTTAAGCGGTAAGGGGGGCACGGGAAAGACGAGCATCACGGGTTGTTTCGCCGCCCTGGCTAAAAACAAGGTGCTGGCTGACTGCGATGTTGATGCCGCCGACCTTCACCTGCTGCTTGAGCCGGTTATCAAACAGAAGCAGGAGTTCTGGAGCGGGCAGGTGGCGGTTATTGATGAGGAGAAGTGCAACCAGTGCGGCTTGTGCCCGGAGCTGTGCCGCTTCGACGCCATTAAGGATTTCAGGGTTGACCCCGTCTCCTGCGAGGGCTGCAACTTCTGTTATCATATCTGCCCGGTTGAGGCTGTCACCATGAAGGAGAACCTCTCCGGCCACTGGTTTATCTCCGATACCAAATATGGCTCTCTGGTCCATGCTCGGCTGGGAATCGCCCAGGAGAACT
Organism: uncultured Dehalococcoidales bacterium; assembly: GCA_964505425.1. Lineage (GTDB taxonomy): Bacteria > Chloroflexota > Dehalococcoidia > Dehalococcoidales > BS750m-G39 > CAVTZP01. Next base: position 7,995 of record CAZDHX010000001.1, read on the forward strand.
CGGGGAAGCTGGTCGCCCTGGTGAGGCAGCAGGCAAAAGTAGTGGCGGGGAAAGAGGGAGCGGACTTTATCGTCAGCGATGGCCCGCCGGGCATCGGCTGCCCGGTCATCTCTTCTCTATCGGGAGCCAGTCTGGCTCTTCTGGTAACCGAGCCGACTCTATCGGGGATACATGACCTGGAGCGGGTGCTCGGCGTCTGCCGCCACTTTGACGTCCCGGCGCTGGTATGCATTAATAAGTATGATATTAACCAGGAGAGCACGCGGCAGATTGAAAACTACTGTCGCCAACAGGGGGTGGAGGTAGCCGCCAAGATTCCATTTGATAACGCGGTGACCGAAGCCGTGGTGCAGGGGCTGCCGGTGGTGGAATACAGCGATAACCCGGTCAGCCGGCAAATAGAACTATTGTGGCAAAATATTTCAGGGTTCTTAAATGCAAATTAGGGGTAGCGATATGCAGGACCTCATCAAAGAGTTTATGGCTCAAAAGAGGTTCGCTATAGTCGGCGCCACCGATAACACCAAGAAGTATGGCTATGAGATATTTAAGAACCTGACAAGCCGTGGCTATGAGGTCTATCCGGTAAATCCCAGGCTCAAGGAGCTTGAGGGGGTCAAGTGTTATCCCAGCCTGGCTGACATTCCGGTCAGGGTCGATGTGGTCGACTTTGTGGTGCCTCCAGGGGTAACCGAGGCGACCCTCAAGGAATGTAAGAGACTGGGGTTTGAGCGTATATGGCTTCAACCCGGCTCGGAGAGCGAGGCTGCCATCGCCTTCTGTCATAAGAATAATCTGAAGGTGGTGCATGACATCTGCGTGATGTTGAGTTAGATAAATTAGGAGGGATAAACTATGAAGATTGCTGTCATAACCGAAGACGGTAATACTATCAGCCAGCACTTTGGGAGGGCGCCGCTCTATGTGGTGGTAACCGTAGAAGATGGCAAGATTGTGAATAAGGAAACACGACCTAAGGCGGGACACCACACCTTTGCCGCTCACCATCCGGATTCAACCCCTGAGGAAAAGCATGGCTATGGCGCTGGCGCCCAGGTAAGACATGCCAGCATGGCGGAGACCATCTCTGACTGCCAGGTCCTTATTGCCGGCGGTATGGGCTGGGGCGCCTACGAAAATATGGAGAGCCGTGGCATTGAGGCAGTAGTTACTGATGTTGAAAATATCGAGGAAGCAGTAAAACTTTATATTGAGGGTAAATTAGCCAACCTCATGGAGCGACTGCACTAGAAGGAGGAGATTCTGTGCCCACGCAAAAACAAGTAACGGAAAGTCTGGAAACGGTATTAGTACCCGGTGTCATGCGCAGTCTGGTGAAGATGAACCTGGTACGGGAGGTCAAGGTTACCGACCGTAAGGTTGAGGTTGCTGTTGCCTCCGCCGCCCTGCCGCCGCCTGTCCAGGAATTGCTCAAGGAAAAGATTAAAGACGCCGCCGGCGGGATTAAGGGGATAAATGAGGTAAACGTCAGCTTTGTTGACGGTAGCCCCAAAGACTTGAATGAGATAGCTCATGTCATTGCCGTAATGAGTGGTAAGGGAGGGGTGGGCAAATCGCTGGTAGCCAGCCTGACGGCGGTAGCCCTCCGGCGAGAGGGGCACGAGGTCGGCATCCTGGATGCCGATATCACCGGCCCGAGTATCCCCAAGATGTTCGGCATTACGGCTAGACCTAGCGGTAGTGACACTGGAATTCTGCCGGTATCTTCAAGGTCAGGCATTGAGGTCATGTCCATCAATCTACTGCTGCCTAGCGAGGATGACGCCGTTATCTGGCGCGGACCGCTTATCGGCAAAGCCATCACCCAGTTCTGGGAGGAGGTGCTCTGGGGTAAGCTTGAGTATTTGATTGTTGACCTGCCTCCGGGCACAGCTGACGCTCCCCTTACCGTGATGCAAACCTTACCTGTATCGGGGGTAATCATCGTCTTCACCCCGCAGGACCTGACCACCATGGTGGTCAGGAAAGCAGTAAAGATGGCTCAGCAAATGGGTAAGCCGATTCTGGGTGTGGTGGAGAACATGAGCCACTTATATGTTCCCGAGATAGACAAAAAGATTGAGCTCTTCGGCAGGAGCCGGGGAGAGGAGATGGCAAGCGCCGCCAACGCTCCGCTTTTGGGAAAGCTACCTATAGACCCGGAGCTGGCTAAGCTTTGTGATGAGGGTAATGTTGAGAAATACAGCGCTGAGGTGGTGGAACAGCTGGGAAAATCCCTATCTCAGTCGCTATCGGTTGAGACGAAGTAGGAGGCAGGTAATGACTACCGCTTGGGAGAAGTTCGAGGGGCTAATGAAAGCCGAGATGAGGAAGATCTATTCCGAGACGGCTATCGACCACAGCATGAACCCGAGAAATGTGGGAGATATAGAGAATGCTGATGGGTTTGCCAAGGTAACTGGCCCCTGTGGTGATACCATGCAGATTTGGCTCAAGGTAAAGGATAACACAATTAGCGATGCTCGTTTCCTAACCGACGGCTGTGGCACTACCATCGCTGCGGGCAGCATGGTCACCGAGATGGCTAGAGGGAAGAAGGTTGCTCAGGTTCAGAAGATCAGCCAGCAGGATGTTTTGTCTGCCCTGGGCGGATTGCCTGAGGAGAGCGAACATTGTGCCCTTCTGGCAGCCAATACGCTGAAGGAGGCGGTAAAGAATTACCTGGATTTAAAGAAAGAGCCGTGGAAGAGGGCTTACAGGGGATATTGAATTAAGGTAACTGCAGGTGAGTTCTATCATCTATGGGCCGGTAGCATCGTGGAGGCTGGGCAGGTCGCTGGGCATAGACCTCCTGTCAACCGGGGGTAAGACCTGCTCCTTTGACTGCATCTATTGTCAGCTGGGAAAGACCGTTCACCCTTTGACCGAACGCAGGCAGTTTGTCAGCCTGGATAGGCTTGCCCTGGAGCTGGAGAGGGTGAGGGAAATACCGGCTGACTATGCCACCTTCTCCGGGGTGGGGGAGCCGACTCTAGCTTCAAATCTTGGCGGGGCAATTGAACTGGCAAAGTCCGTGTTGAGGCTGCCGGTGGCAGTCCTGACCAATTCCTCACTGATGACCAGAAAGGATGTACGCCGCGAACTAGGTTTAGCTGACGTGGTGGTAGCGAAGTTAGATGCTCCAGATGAAGAGCTTTTTCGCCAAATCAACCGCCCCACTGTGCAGTGCACGCTTGGCGAAATTATCCAGGGTATCAAGCTTTTTAGGGGGGAGTATCAGGGGAAGCTGGCTCTTCAGATAATGTTCATCGAGGCAAACCGGGGCTATGCCTCAGAGATGGCGAGAATAGCCGAGCAGCTTTCGCCCGACGAGGTGCAGATTAACACGCCCTTGCGCCCCTGTGCTGTTCAACCTTTAACCCCCGAGGATATCAGCGCTATACAGCGAGAATTCTCCAGGGTGAAGAAAGTAGTGACGGCGTATGAGGCATCAAGGCCGGAGGTTGTTCCTTTAAGCCTGAAAGAGACGCGCCGGCGCCGGCCGGAACAGGAAAGGCAATAGTTTACTCATATTCCTTGGGTACCGCACAGATCATAATCATAAGCTCGTTGGCTGATGTATTTCGGTACTGATGTCTCTCACCAGGAAGGATTATGGCGAAATCGCCTTTCTTTAACTCATGTTCTTCACCTTCGTGAAATACGGTCCCGTGCCCTTCGATAATATAATTCAAATGCTCAAACGGGTGGTCATGAAGGGGCGTATGCCCTCCAGGCTCAATGGTAAACACGCGGAACGAAAACGTCGGCGCTCCGTTCTCCCTCGATATCGGGACCTGCTTGTAGACGCCCTCGGCTCCTTTCATATCCAGCTTTATCTTTTCGGCCTTTTCTAAGCTAGTTATATGCATGGCAGACCTCCTTCAGGGCAACTTTGCCTTCATTGCTTCCAGGTCTTCAAGCCAGAGCTTGGTTTCGGCATCCGAGGGCATCCTCCAGTCCCCCCGGGGAGACAGGCTCACCGAGCCGACCTTAGGCCCCTCAGGAAAGCACGTCCTCTTGAACTGGTTGGCGAAGAATCTTTCAATAAAACTCTTGAGCCATCTATGTAAATCGTTTAGCGCGTACTTTCCATCAAAGAGCTCCTGTTTTCTCGCTTCATCGGCCAGGTACAGAATCTTGCCCGGCCTCGTGCCAAAGCGAATGAAGGGATAGAGGTAGAAATCGGCAAGCTCGACGGGGCCAATAACCTCCTCGCTCTTTTGCGTAATCTGCCCCCTCTCGGCAGGTAGTAGCTCCGGCGTAATCGGCGTCTTGAGGACGTCGTAGAGGACATTTTGCGCCGGTGAAGCGGCTAGCTCCTCGTCGGCGACCCACCGCACCAGGAAACGAACCAGTGTCTTGGGCACAGAGGCATTGACGTGGTAGTGCGAAAGCTGGTCTCCGGAGAAGGTGCACCACCCCAGGGCAATCTCGGTAAGGTCGCCCGTTCCCAGTACGATACCGTCGAGCTGATTTGCCTTGTTGAAGAAGAACTCGGTCCGGTAGCGAGCCTGCACGTTCTCAAAGACGACGTCCTGCTGACCATCGTGCTTCAGGTCTCTCAGGTGCGAGCGGGAAGTCCTGGTGATGTCCGTTTGCTCAAGGCTCACCCCCAGCGTATGGCACAGCTTGGTAGCGTTGGCTTTGGTCCTTCGGGTGGTGCCGAAGCCGGGAAGGCTGTGGGCATGAACGTTGGCTCTGGGCAGTCCGAGGAAGTCCATGGTCTTCACCGCCACCAGCAGGGCCAGGGTGGAATCAAGCCCCCCGGAAACACCGAGTACCAGGTGGCTCCTCTTTGCCCCTGAAAGTTTTTGGGCGAGGGCGGCTACCTGCATGGAAAAGATGTCGCGGCACCTCTCCGCCCTTTTGGTCGGGTCTGCCGGGACAAAGGGGTGGGGGTCAATGGTTCGCCATAACTTATTAGCGATAGGTTCGGCAACCTCGGTTTCGATAATTCTAAAGTTTTCCCTTTGTCGGGACGTCTCATGGAAGGTGGTGAAAACACGGCGGTCATGTACTAATCGTTCCAGGTCAATGTCCGAGATTATGAACTGGGCAGATGACGACAGGCGCTCGGACTCGCCGAGAACGGTGCCGTTCTCGGCAACGAGAACATGCCCGCTGTAGACAATATCGTTTGACGACTCACCGATGCCGGAGGACACATAACAATAGGCGGCGATGCACCTGCCGGACTCGGAGGAGACCATTATCTGGCGCCAGTCCGCCTTTCCTAGCACCTCGTTGCTGGCGGAAAGGTTGATAAGCACCGTTGCCCCCGCCAGCGCCTGGTGCTCATGAGGCGACATTGGCATCCACAGGTCTTCACAGATTTCCACCCCGATGAGGGCTGAAGAAATCCCTCGCAGCCCGAAGAGTATATCAGTACCAAAGGGGACTTGCTCCCCCAGGAGCTCCACGCCGTCACATCGGGCATCCATGCTGGAGGTAAACCAGCGGTCTTCGTAGAATTCTTTATAGGAAGGCAGAAGGGTCTTTGGTATGACGCCGAGGATGCGTCCCGAGTTGAGCACCACCGCGCAGTTAAAGAGCCTCTGCTCCACCTCAAGCGGCATCCCGACTGTAACCAGCATGGGGTTCCCGGCGCTTGCCTCCAGAATGCGGTGCAGCCCTTCTTTAGCTTTTAGGAGCAGTGCTTGGTGCTGCACCAGGTCGCCAAGGGTGTAGCCGGTAATCGTCATCTCGGGGAAAGCCAGCACCTGCACACCCTCGTCCCTTGCCTTTTTCATCGCCTCAATAATGTTGCCGACGTTAAAATCAACATCAGCGACGCGAAGCAGAGGGACTGCGGCGGCGATACGCAGAAATCCAAGGTCTTTGTTCAGTTGAACATCGCTCATCGGTCAATCCTGCCTAGAGTTGCCAGAAGCTGGTTAGTTGCTGAAAATCAATAAGTCCGCTCTCGGCTATGTTGGTAACGTCTATTCCCGTCTCAAAGGCGGCCGCCATCGGATTCAAACCCCCGAGGAGCACCATGCCGACCCGGTTCAGACCGACCCCAATCTGGCAAACTGGCTCGCTGGTATTACCCAGCACGTAAACGGCATTGATACCAGCCTCCTTGAGCATAGCCACCTGCTCATCAACGATGGCTCTGGCTGGGGCTGGTATTTCCCGGAAATTGGCCAGTATTTTACCATCGCCGCTCTTAGCCGCCTGGCTAACACCGGTCATGCCAGCACGGATATACTGTTCCGAGGGGTCAAGGGATGTGCCCGAGTAGTTGATGACGGCGGTAAAGCGTTTTGGCTTTGACTCTCTGATTTCAAGTACTCCGCCAAACCTGGACTCTATGGGGACGCCAGCTTTTAGCAGCACCCCGTTTATCACCACGCTGCACATAGTGGCAAAGCCAACTTTGCCGCCGGGAACGATTACCGAGCCAAGCCTTTCTCCCTCAGGGGCAGTAGCTACCAGCTCGCTGACACAGATTCCAGCCTTAAATACCTTACTCATGGCTGCCAATGCCTCTTTAAACTCATCCTTATCAATGAATGAAGTATTTATCGGAACCTGCCCCGTCCGTTTTTGGGGGTCAAAGGTGGTGTTGAAGGCTAGCATCTCCAGCTTCTCAAGTATGAAACCGACCTGCTCTGGTGCCAGCGCCGACCTGAGTTCCTCAAGCCCCTGGGGAGTAATCATCCTGCCGTCACGGCCGAAGGGGCGGGTATAACCTCGTTCATCGGTAATTCTCAGGTGATACCTGACCGCCCGCTCACTCAGGAAAACACCGTATCGCTCAAGCTCCCGAGCGATGGTAATTGACCCCAGCGGCTCGGAAGACTCGCTCAATACCTTGAGAATGGACATTATCTTACGTTCCGTCTCTGGACCGGTACCTAGTATCATGCGAACCTCTTTTAACTCTCTGAGAGAGACCGTAGCCATTATACCACCCCCCTAGCTAGCTGAACAGCAGGATTCCACTCACAGCACCGGTAAGTATTTCTTGAGTTCGTAGTCGGTCACCTGAGTCCGATACTGGTCCCACTCAATCATCTTATTCTTGATAAAGGCTTCAAAGGCGTGGTCGCCGAGGGCTTTCCGCACCAGCTTGCTCTTTTCGGTAAGCTGTATTGCCTCCAGGAGGCTGGCGGGTAAGGTGCCTATGCCCAGGCTCTTTCTTTTCTCCTTACTCATGTGGTATACGTTTTCTTCCACTGGTTCAGGCGGTTCCAACCCTTCCTCAACCCCCGCCAGTCCGGCAGCCAGCATCACACTGAAGCAGAGATACGGGTTGCAGGCGGGGTCCGGGGAGCGAAGCTCAAACCTGGTGGCATTCTCGAAGCCCGGCTTGTATTCGGGAACCCGGATGAGGTCGGAACGATTACGCGTTGCCCAGGAGATGTAGACCGGTGCCTCGTAACCAGGGACCAGTCGCTTATATGAGTTTACCCATTGATTGGTGACGGCAGTAAGCTCGGGGGCATATTTCAGGAGCCCGGCAACGAAGTTCAGGGCTACCTTGGAAAGATGATACTTGCCCTTCTTGTCAAAGAAGGCGTTGGCTTCACCCTTGAACAGTGATTGGTGGACGTGCATGCCGCTGCCGTTGATGCCGAAGACGGGCTTGGGCATAAAGGTGGCGTAGACGCCGTGCTTTAGCGCTATTTCCTTAATCACTATGCGGTAAGTCATCACGTTATCAGCCATGCTCAGGGCATCAGTGTAGTGCATGTCTATCTCATGCTGTGAAGTAGCCACTTCATGGTGGGATTTATCAATGGCAATGCCCATCTCCTCCAGGGAAAGCACCGTGTCCCGCCTCAGGTCAATAGCCGCATCATGAGGGTCCATGTCGAAATACCCCCCTTGGTCCAGCGGCTCGGTACAACTTGAATCCTTGAAATAGAAGTACTCCAGCTCTGGACCAGCGTAGTAGGTATAGCCCAAATCTGCTGCCCGTTTCAGGTTCTTTTTCAGGACAAGCCGTGGGTCACCTTCAAAAGGCTCGCCGCCCGGTCTTAGTATGTCACAGAACATCCTGGCTACTGCCGCGTGCTCCTTGGGTCGCCAGGGAAGGAGCCGGAAGGTATCGGGGTCAGGCATAGCCACCATGTCACTTTCGTCAATGCGGGCAAAGCCCTCAATTGAGGAGCCGTCAAAGCCGATACCGTCGATGAGGGCACCCTCCAGCTCCTCCACGGTGATGGCAAAACTCTTGAGCATGCCCAGGATGTCAGTGAACCATAGCCTGATAAACTTGACATCATGCTGCTCAGCCATCTTAAGGACATATTGCTTGCTTTCCTCTCTGCTTTTGTTTTTCATTTTATAACCCTCCTTTATTTAATAGGCGTAAAGCCGGCCGTAAGGCCGAAGCCAGCGGGGGAAGAGTTTTATAAAATCATGCTTTAATATTTCCGTGGGCTTACCACCAAAGTGGGCGGCAAACTCAGCAACGAGCTTTTGCAGAAGTTCATTGTCCCTTTCTTCCAGTGGGGCAACGTCCACTTCTTTACCCAGTTGATAATCTTTAATATTCCCTCTTATGTAGATGACTCCCCCGTGCATTCCGGTGCCGATAAATTTCGCCCGGTGATATTCCCTTTCACCCAGATTCAGACCGAGTAGAATCAGGATACCCCCCGCCATGTACTCGCCGACAAAGTCCTGGGCAGTGCCGCCGATAACCACCGCCGGATTCTTACCCTGGTATTCCTTCATATGTATTCCCGCCCGGTAGCCGACATCGTCTCTGACGAAGATTTTGCCTCCTCTGGCGGACAAGCCGAGAATATCCCCGGCATGACCGTGGATGATGATTTCACCGCCGTTCATGGTATTGCCACAGCCGTCTTGAGCATTGCCGTGGACTATAATTTTGGAGCCGTCCATGAATGCTCCCAGGTCATTGCCCGGCGTGCCAAAAATCTCAATCTCCACCGGCTTATCTAAGTCGGTGCCGATATACCTCTGCCCGTAGACGTTGTGGAGCTCGACCTTCTGAGTGCCGTTGGTGACCGCTTCCCTCAGCCTGGTATTAAGCTCCCGATAATAAACACCGCGGGCGTCTATTTTTACTACTTGGCTTGTCTCTTTCATTCTCAGCTCCCCGCCATCCTTACCCCCAGGATTTCAAGCTCAGTATCACTAAGCCCGACACCCCTCAGGTGCAGGCGGTTGCCGCGCAGGCTTTCTATGGCATTAACACCCATACCGCCCAGGATGTCCTTCAGCTCCAGGCTCCAGCCGCGCAGGAGGTTAGCCAGCCGACGGGCGCCGATGTCAGGGTTTACCCTCTTGGTGAGGGCAAGGTCGGTGGTGCAGATACCCCAGGCACACTTGCCGGTATGACATTGCTGGCAGACGGTGCAGCCCAGGGCAATCAGGGCGGCGGTGCCGATATAGACGGCATCAGCACCGAGGGCGATTGCCTTAGCCACGTCACCGCTGTTTCTTATTCCGCCGGAGACAACGATAGATGCCAGATTGCGTATTCCCTCCTGTCTCAGGCGACTATCCACCGAGGCTAGAGCCAGCTCAATAGGGATACCCACGTTATCGCGGATAATCTTGGGTGCTGCCCCGGTAGCCCCTCTGAGCCCGTCAAGAACGATGATGTCGGCCCCAGCCCGCACCATGCCGCTGGCAATCGCAGCCGAGTTATGGACGGCGGCAATCTTCACCGATACCGGCTTGGTATAATTCGTCGCCTCCTTCAGGGCATATATAAGCTGTGACAGGTCCTCAATGGAGTAGATATCATGCTGCGGTGCCGGGGAGAGGGCATCGGTCCCATGGGGAATCATACGGGTCATGGAGACCTCGGCGCTGACCTTCTCCCCAGGAAGATGACCGCCAATGCCGGGCTTAGCCCCCTGCCCAATCTTAATCTCAATCGCCCGGGCGACATCAAGGTAATCGGGGTGAACCCCGAAGCGCCCCGAAGCCACCTGGACGATAGTATTATCCCCGTACTGGTATAAGCTGGGGTGAAGCCCCCCCTCACCGGTGTTCCACAGGGTGCCCACCTCGGTAGCTGACCGGGCTAGAGATTCATGAACATTAAGGCTTACCGCCCCGTAGGACATAGCACCAAACATGACCGGGACTTCAAGCTTGACCTGAGGGGCTAGCTCTGTTTTAAGTGACTCTTGCTCAAGTTCAACCTTATCCGGCTTCCGCCCCAGGTAGGTGGTAAGCTCCATCGGCTCGCGCAGGGGGTCAATGGAGGGGTTGGTCACCTGACTGGCGTTGAGTAACAGATGGTCCCAGTAGATGCGCTGCCCTTTATCATCGCCCATGCCGGTAAGTAGCATCCCGCCGGTCTCCGCCTGCTTGATGACGTCCTCAATGATCTCGGGGCGCCAGTTATAGTTCTCCCGGTAGTCTAAGAGGCTTCCTCTGATGGTCAAGGCTTCGGTAGGGCAGAAGACAACGCAGCGATGGCAGCCGACGCAGTTTTCGTCGCGGCTTCTCACCACGTTATCTTCAGGGTCGTAGTAGTGAGCATCGAAGGTGCACTGGTTGACGCACACCTTACACTGAATACAGCGCTCCGGGTCTCTCTCCACTATGAATTTAGTCGGCAAATAGGTCTTCATTGTCTTTTCCTAAGTTCGTATCGGTATTCCTCTCTCAGCCAGGTATTTTTTCGTCTCCTTAATCGCGTAGTTCCGGTAGTGGAAGATGCTGGCGGCCAGAACGGCGTCCGCCTTGCCCGAAGCCAGCGCCTGATAAAGGTCTTCCAGATTGCCGGCACCACCGCTGGCAATAACCGGCACGCTCACTGCCTCAGAAACAGCGCGGGTAAGTTCAATATCGTATCCCGCCCGATGTCCATCAGCATCCATGCTGGTAAGTAATATCTCACCGGCGCCAAGCTCTACCGCCCGTCTTGCCCAGTCAAGGGCATCAATCCCGGTTGGCTTCTGCCCGCTATAGATATAGACCTCCCAATAAGCCTTGTTTTTGTTCTCTACTCGTTTGGCATCTATGGCGACGACGATGCACTGGCTGCCGAATTTTGCTGCCCCCTGCCTAATCAGGGACGGGTTGAGCACCGCCGCCGTATTTACCGATACCTTATCCGCCCCAGCCATCAGCATACGCCGCATGTCATCTATGCTGCGCAGTCCCCCGCCTACGGTCAGGGGGATAAAGACCTGCTCCGAGATGCGCTCGACAACATCTACCATCGTATCCCGTCCTTCTGGGGTGGCGGTTATATCCAGGAAGACCAGCTCGTCCGCCCCCTCCTGATAGTAGAGGCTGGCCAGTTCCACCGGGTCACCGGCGTCGCGCAACTGGACAAAGCTTGTTCCCTTTACCACCCGTCCCCCTTTCACGTCAAGGCAGGGGATGATTCTTTTCGTCAGCATTTATCTCGCTACCTCCCTGGCCGTAGCCAGAGGCTGTGGTTGAAGTGGTTTCCCTAATCTGCCCACGATGGGCTCGCCGCCCATCGGAATCCACGTTTTATCCACCTCTGGACAGACGAGACGGATTGCCGATTCCTCGGACGAGAGGTACAACGTATCGCCCTTTATCCCGACGGTAAGCGGCCGCAGTCTGATGCGGTCGGTAAGCCCAATCATCTCGCCATGATGGGCGATGATTACCGTGAACGGTCCGTTCAGGAGCAGGCTGCCATAGACCTGGCGCAGGGTGCGCAGTAGCCTCTGCTCCCCGTCTGGATGCCGCTCAATGTCATTCCAGAAAGGAGGTGCCAGCACACGAGCCGCCATCTCTACCGGCAGGTTGTGCTTGCGTATCAGCAGGTCGACAGCGTAGGCAACCACCTCGGTATCGGTCTGCATGGTGCAGTGATAGCCAAACTGCTCCAGATAGCGCTTATTTATCCCGTAGGAGGAAATCTCCCCGTTGTGGACCACCGTCCAGTCCAGAATACAGAACGGATGAGCGCCACCCCACCACCCTGGGGTATTGGTGGGGAACCGCCCGTGGGCAGTCCACAGGTAGCCCTCATACTGCTCAAGGCAGAAGTAATCGGCTATTTCCTCAGGGTAGCCCACCCCCTTGAACACCCCCATATCCTTACCGCTGGAGAAGACGAAGCTGTCAGCTAAACAGGTATTTATCTCCATCACCCGCTCAACGACGTAGTCATCCTCTGATTGCCCGTTAAGCTTTCTCTTATCCAGTTCAAGGAAGTAGCGCCACAGCCGGGGCGCATCCACAATCGCCGGGGTTGGTCGGGTGGGCACCTCCTCGGCATGAGCCAGCTTGAACCTTTCTCCGAGGAATGTCTCGGTGTCTTGCCGTCCCTTAGCGCTCTGGTACATTATGTGGAGGGCATAGAGGTCGGCGTATTCCGGATATAGTCCGTAGATAGCAAAGCCTCCACCCAGGCCATTGCCGCGCTCATGCATATTGGCAATGGCCGTGATGACACCCTCTCCGGAGAACCTCTTGCCTGAGGTATCCATCGCCCCGAAGATGGAGCAGGCGTCAATTACCTTATCTTCCCGGTACGGGTTTTGCTTTTGATTAATGTCTTTCATAAAAATCCCTACTCTCCTATTACTATCTCCTCAGGCTGTGCGGCCGGGGTTGCTGAGGAGTCTGATAGCGAAGGCGGCACTTCCAGGCGCGGTCTCCATATCTCTTCAGGGAGAGAGATAAGACCGAAGTCGTCAGCCACCAGGGCCTGCTTGAAAGCCTCAACATTTACCCTGTCCTTCATCAGACCGAAGGCGATGCCCGATTTCTCAATATCGCCGGCAAAGACCAGACCAACAATTAGCCCGTTCTTCAGCATGACCTTTTTGTAGACGCGGTCATTTTTTTTACTCAGCACCTCGTAGCTGTCATCCGGCGGGTCTACCATGCCGGCAGAGACGACATTTAACCCAAAGTAGTTGAGAGAGTTCATGGCTATACCTCCGGCATATTTTGTCCGGACACCAGCCATGTTAAAGCCGGCTACCCTCCCCCCGATATAAGCATTGGGCCAGATGGGGATGAGGCGGTTCTCGCCGTAGATAAAATCATAAGCCTCAGCCACGTCACCGCAGGCATAAACATCAGCCGAAGAAGTAGCCATATGCCGGTCAACCGCGATGCCACGGTTTACTTTTATGCCAGTACCAGCTAAGTCGGTGCGTGGCTGGACGCCAATGGCTATTACCACCAGCTCACAGGGTATCGGGCGGCTATCATCCAGGGTGACTCCACTTACCTCCCCGGAGAGATAGTAGCTGCTGACCGCAGCCACCGTGTGCCCGGTTATGATTTCAACCCCAGCCTGTTTTAGCTTTGCGGCGGCTAGAGCCGATGCTTCTTCGTCGAGGATGGTATTCAAAATTCGTTCTTTCATCTCCACTATGGTAACCTTAAGCCCCCGTTTGGTGAGCGCCTCGGTGACGCTTACGCCGATGAGACCGCCGCCGACGACCACCGCTCGCTCTACCCGGTGGCTGAGATAGTGGTCAATAGCCTTGGCATCATCCAGCGTGCCGAAGGTGAAGACGCCGCTATGGTCAATGCCCTCTATCTTGGGCACGATGGGCAGACCACCGGTAGCCAGGAGCAACTTCTCCCAGCCTATTTTTCTCCCCTTCTCCAGGCTGATGGTACGTTCACCGGTATCGACTTGCTCTACCTTCTGCCCGAGGATAGTCTGGATATGGTTCTTCTCATAGAAGTCCGCCGGGCGAAAGAGCATTTTCTCCAGGGGGCATCTATCCGCCAGATACTCCGAAATAAGCGGTCGGGAGTAGGCGGGGTAGGGCTCATCGGAGACGATGGTAATCTTTCCCGCTTTATCCACCTCGCGGATAGCCTCGGCGGCACCGATGCCACCAGCAGAGTTACCGATAATCAGGTATTTTACTTTCTCTTTCTTCGCCATTATGTTCCGCTTGCCTTGGCTGCCCGAGCCAGCCTTATAAAATTGTCATAAATCTTAAGCCCCACATCGCCACTCCTTTCGGGGTGAAACTGGGTGGCTATCAGCTTCCCTCGGGCAATAACACTGCACAGGCGAACGCCGTATTCAGTCTCACCAGCCACCAGGGATTTATCCTCCGGCTCCACATAGTAGCTATGAACGAAGTAGAAATTGGCTTCGTCTGGTATCCCCTCAAATATTGGGTGTGAAATCGTCTGTTTCACCTGGTTCCATCCCATATGTGGTATCTTTAACCCCGGAGGAAGCCTCCGTACCCTGCCGGGAATAATACCCAGACACTCGTGCCCGCCACCTTCCTCGGTGCTGGCAAACAAGACCTGAAGCCCAATGCAGACGCCCAGGAAGGGTCGACCATCAGTGGCAAGCTGCCGAATCGGGTTAGCTAACTCTAGTCTCTTGAGGTTAGCCATGGTATCAGCGGCGGCGCCAACACCGGGCAGGATGACCGCTTGTGCCTTAAGCACCTCACCGGGGTCGCTGGTTATCCTCGGCTGGTAACCCAGCCTGGCAACAGCATTAGCCACGCTGCGCAAATTTCCGGCACCGTAATCAATGATGACAATCATTTAATTCTCGACAGTAACCTCAACTATATTTTCTCGGGCGATAGCCCTTTCCTCAGCGCCTCTTTTGACGAAGACATGCATTAATCCCAGTACTTCGTATTGCCCGTTCTCTAAGCCTGTGGTGTCCCACCTTACCGAGAACTTCCCCTCTGAATCCTCAGACTCGCCGATATTAATCCATGTGTCCGTATTCTTCTTGCGGTAGTACCAGGGGTTGTTTACCCTCACGATGGGTCCGGCAAGGCCCAATGCCTCTAGCTCCTTGCTCACCAGGTCTTCGTCAAACTCCTCCCGTAGCAGAACATTACCGGAATACTTTTTTAACGCCTCTGAAGGAACAATATAGTGCGGCCCCCAATTGTATGACATAACTACCTCCTTTTAAGAATATATTGCCCGGCTTTGGACATGGCACTATTTCTCCACATATACCAGCGCCTCATTGGGACAGTTGGTAACGCAAGCTGGTTCATCCCTTCCGGGGCAAAGGTCGCATTTGGCAATCCTTCCCCGGATTGTATCCTGCCTGATAGCACCAAATGGACAAGCCAGTATGCAGGTCCAGCAGCCAATACACCTCTCTTCATCCAGGGTCACCACGCCGCTCTCCGCATCCCTGTATAGTGCTCCGGTAGGGCAGGCATAGACGCACGGAGGCTCATCACAATGCTGACAGCGGATGGAAAATGCCACCGGTTTGTTTTCCTCAATTGACACGCGCGGCAGCGGCTGAGGGGATTCCCTCTTAAACGCCTTGATCAGGTCCTTCGTCTGTGAGTGTTCGAGCTGGCAGTACACCTCGCAGAGGCGACAGCCAATACAGACCGGTTCCTTAATATAAATTCTCCTCATCCGGATAAACATCCTTTGTTTGCGGTTTGCGGCAACCATTTACCGTATATCATAGTAACATACCTTTTAAGGCTTGTCAATACCCTAGATGGCAATTTTCGGGGGATTTTTATAAATCAATGCCAATTATCGGAAGAATTTGGGGTGTAATTTGCCGCATTACCCTTAACACGCGGAGAAAGAGGGTTAAGTAATCGTACCCGGTTTTTGTACGCCTGAGGAGTCTTTTCGGTCACGCCTGGAGTGTTAAGCAATCGTAGCTGATGCCGCTTTTATTAGCCTTCTCTAACGGCGACAACCAATGCCCCCGGTCCCATATGCACCCCGAGCGATGGTCCTACCCTGGCTATCTTTATCCGCTTTTGGTCAAATATGGGGTTCAGGCGCTTAGCCAGACTCTGTGCTTCATCAGGGGTGGTGCTGTAGACTACGGATAAATCCTGAATCTTTTTGGCATTTTGGGTAAATTCAAATAGCTTATCTATGCCCTTAGCCCGGGTGCGGGCTTGACCGGCAGGCACCACCTCCCCATCCTTTACCGATAGCATTGGTTTCACATTTAATATTGAGCCTAAAAGTGCCTTCGCCTTGCCAATGCGCCCGCCCATGAGGAGGTATTTTAAGGTATCAAACAGACACAGGAGATGTATCTTGGGAATGGTCTTTTTTACCCCTTTCACAATCTTGTCTATACTTTCCCCGGCGTTAGCCATATCGGCAGCAGCTATGGATAGCAAGCCTAGCCCCATGGTCGTCATTTCTGAATCAACTACCTTAACCGGGCACTTGGTGTCCAGCATGTCCTTGGCCATCAGCGCCGAATTACAGGTGCCGCTCAGTTTAGCCGAGACATGGATGGAAACAATGCCGTCAGCGTCTTTTGATAGTTTCCTGTAGACCTCCAGAAAGTCCTGTGGTCCCGGCTGGACGGTGCTGGGGTGAACGGTGGTTTTTTCCAGCCTCTGGTAAAATTCGTCCTCAGAGATGTCCACCCCGTCAAGGTAGACCTCTTCGCCAAAACGAACATATATGGGCACTACGGTAATCCCCAGCTCCTTGACTAACTTGGGGGGCAGGTCAGCGGTGCTATCGGTAACTATTCTTACTGCCATGGCTTTCTCCCTTTACCGAGGTTTGCTGAATTATAAGGCTTCTATCTGTTTTGTCAATTCCTATTTGGTCTAGGCATATGGTAAAATGTCCTCGGGGAGAGATAGAGATGGCGGTTGTTTTATCCAAGGCAGAAATCCAGCGCCTGCTGAAGAAAACGCCACCTTTAATAGAAGGTTATCTCAGTCTTGAGGAGCAACTTCAGCCTAATGGTATTGATCTTACCCTGCGTGAGGTTGCCTTACTCCAGTCGTCGGGGAGGGTAACCGTCCAGAACAGCCAGAGGCTGTTGCCTGAGCTAGCGCCGCTGGTCTTTGACGGGATGGGTTTTATTGACCTTATGCCCGGTGCCTATATCATTACCTACAATGAGATTGTCAATTTGCCCAGGAATGTTATGGCATTAGCCAGACCCCGCTCAAGTCTACTTCGCTGTGGTGTTAACGTGGGCACGGCAGTATGGGACGCCGGATATTCCGGGCGCTCCCAGTCCCTGATGGTGGTCTATAATCTGCAGGGGTTCCGCTTGCAGAAAGACGCCAGAATCATCCAGCTTATTTTCTTCAAGTTGGGTCAAAAGACAGAGGGCTATAAGGGTATCTATCAGGGGGAGAATATAGAGTAGTTTTACACCACGATGCTTAAAGCCGCCGGCTTTATCCAGAAGGAGGCGGGGCACTCCCCCAGGAGTTCGCCATCGGCATACACCAGTACCGGCTCCGGGGATTCAATGGTGATGTGGGTCGCCTTTTTCATCCTGACCTTGGGGTGATTAATATGGGTACCCTTGTATACCGTAGGCAATTCCTTTAGCAGCTCAAACTTGCCCATATCCCCCACCATTACCATATCAAGTAAGCTGTCGCCGAGCTCAGCCTGGGGGGCAATATGCATTCCGCCGCCGAGGTAGCCACCGTTAGCTACGGCCACATTCAATACCCGATGGTTCTCCACCTCGTCCCCCACCCTGACGACCACCGGTTTATTCTTATAGATGAACAGCGTCCTTAACAGCCCGGCTATATAGGGGACGGTACCACCAAAGTACTTGGGCAGGCGCTCGGTTTCCTTCACCACCGCAGCGTCAAAGCCGACGCCGGCGGCGTTGACAAAGAAGCGCTGTAAGGTCTGCCCTTGGCTCTGGTATTCAACAACGCCAACGTCAATGGTTAACCTTCTGGAGCTGGTCAGGGTGGAGCAAGCTGAGTGGAAGTCCCGGGCGATACCAACCGAGCGGATAAAATCGCTGCCGGTACCGGTGCTTATTATGCCGAGGGCGGTTTTGGCGGCGCCGGTGGAGTGGAGTATGCCATTGGCGACCTCATTCACCGTCCCATCCCCACCCACCGCCACCAGAAATCGGTAACCGTCGCTGGCGGCTGCCCGGGCGAGCTCAATGGCATGCCCTATACCTTCGGTATACTGAAAGTCAAAAGTAAGACCGATGCCCTTCAGCAGCTTGCTAATGATTGGCCACTTGCGGCGGGTGGAGTAAGCCCCCGCCACCGGGTTAACGATTATCTTAGTAGGCAGCACTGACATCGTCCCATATCTTCCATCAATTTTACACCGATGTCAAGTGTATAGTCAGTCTAGGTAGCTTATCTGGGAGGGCGGTCTTGGCTTTATATCGACCTCTATGCCGGCTTCGCGGAAGAGGTCAACAAACGAATTATCGTCATACTGGCTAAAGCTGACGAATCGCTTTATCTTGGCGTTGACCAGCATCTTGGCGCAGAGCACGCATGGCGTATGAGTGCAGTAGATAGTGCTCCCCTCAAGGCTGACGCCGTGAAGGGTAGCCTGGATGATTACGTTCTGCTCGGCATGAATGCCGCGGCATATCTCGTGCCTTTCTCCCGAGGGTATTTTCATCTCGTCGCGGAGGCAGCCAAGCTCAAGACAGTCCTTGAGCCCGGCGGGGGCGCCGTTATAGCCGGTAGCCAGGATGTGCTTATTTTTAACCGCCACCGCCCCGATGTGATGGCGCCGACAGGTTGAGCGCTCCGCTACCACTGAGGCTATCTTCAAGAAATATTCATCAACATTCGGTCTGGTCGCTTTTTTCATCTCAATGCGGCGATAACCTTTTCCGCTTCTCTCTGTAATTTCTCCAGAGAGGACTCGTTTATTATGGTGAAATCAGCCACGGCTATAGGTCCGCCCTTGTTGGTGTTCTCGAGCTCTGTCCGGTCACGGCTGATTGCTTCTTTTAGGGTCAGAGGCCGGCTTGAGCGGTTGCTCAGGCGGGCATGCCTTGTCTTGGGCGGTGACCATACTGCCACCAGACAAAGGTCTTCCCTGTAGTGCTTCTTGAGATAAGTATATTCCTCCCAGGAGTAAAGGCCGTCAATGACAACGTCGGAGGTTTTTAGCGCCTCTTCGATGCGGGGCAGGTTGAGCTTGGCATAAGCCGCCATTCCCTGCTCTTTTCTGAGGAGCTCCCTCACCCGGCGCTCACTTTCTTCGCTGGGCTTCAGACCCCTCTTTTTCATCTCCTCATCGGTGAGGTCGCCGAATCTTATCCTGATAAAACCGTTTCTCTCAAATACCCTGGATACCTCTGATTTGCCGGCGCCGCTCATGCCCACAATTGAGACCACTTTCATTAATCTACCCCTTGGGGTTTTATTATAGATGAAGTTATTCGCATTTCAAAGCTCATCGACTAGGCAAATCCAGGGCTTTCTTAAATTGTTTTAGCGCTCAGCATGTTTAATAATCTCCACAATTCCCGTATTGCCATCAACTCTAATAACATCCCCGGTCTTAATTATACGAGTGGCAAATCTAGTGCCTACAACGGCTGGGACCCCTTCTTCCCTGGCGATGATAGCGGCATGGCACATGGTCCCACCTGAATCTAGCACAACGGCCTGGCACCTTCCTAGAACCGGGCTCCAGGCAGGTGCAGTATTAGGCGTGACAAGAATGTCACCATCCTTTACCTTATAGCTGTCTGAGAATGTAGGTACGACTATGGCAGGTCCTTCGGCAACCCCTATTGATGCAGCTACACCTGTGATTGTGTCCCCCCATTCTTCGCTAGACTTTTCCCACTCGGCTAGCCTCTCCTCGGTTATTCCCCATAGCAGTACAGTAGTTGGGTCAGCACTCTCTCCCTCAGGGAATTTGCCGAGCAAGGTGGGGGGAGTATACTCGCATAACCGCTCCCACATTCTCTTCCTTTTCCCCACCTTTTTCTTCCAGAAGGAGGCTTTCACCGCAGCGCCTGAACCCCATGCCAGACACACGTCAAATACTACCTCATCCAGTTCATATCTCTTGAAGAACCATACATCGGTAGGTTCATCTATAACTCCATGTCTGAACAACCACTCACCCAGCTCAATTACCTTTTTTCTTATGACGCCCAGAGCCCAGAATTCGATGAAGAAATTATGGTTTTCCGAAAAGGGGGCAACCTTCCTTGTCTCTCGAAGGAGTTCCTCGAATTCCTTTCTGTCCTCATCGGTTTTCAGCATTTTTCGGCATTTTTCAGTTAGACTATCTCTTTCTCTTATTAAACCTTCTATATCTCTCTCAATACTCTCATTCCTCTCAAGTTTCTCTATGAAGTTTCTTATGTTGTCAAAGAGCGTAACCGGGTCATCTATCCAGGATTTCTCATCAATGCTCAGGCCTTGAGCTTCAGGTGCAAGAAAGTAGGGGTACTTGAATTCATCAAATTTCCTGGTCCACTTCCTGCCCTTTTCCCCTTTTTTTAATTCCTCTAAAACCTTGTCCCCTTTGTAATCCTTGAAAATATCTTGAATGCCGAGTTGAATAGCCAGTCGGGCTAACTCTTTTAACCTCTCCTCAGGCTCAAGCACAAGAGGTTTCAAGCCCTTAACAATATCTCTGCATAATTCGGCAAACCCGTGTCTTCGACCGAATTCGTAGAGCTTCAAGAATTGTCCATAAGGTAGCTGATACAGTTCAAAGTGATGAGCCCATGACCTATCAAGCAGCCTCCAGAGGTTATGATTTGCGCTTATAACATCATGCGCTGTGCTGGCGTTAAGGTTAATGATACGTGATTTATCCTCTATTTCAGGCAGGTCGGGGAAATGTATTTGTTCTATCTCTTTTATCGTTCCCCGTACATTTTTCTCCCAATTCTCTACCAGTTCATCCCAATTCTCCAGGACGTACTTCCATCTTTCCTCGAAGTGTTTAGTCCGCTCCTCAATTATTTTGGAGTCAGTTATAGTAACTACCGTATTGTATATATAGCCGTTCAACACTCGGTAAGGAGCCCCCATGCATTGAGGGAAAACATACACTCGGCTGGCACTTTGCCCAAACCACAATTGGTCTCCTTCACAGAAAACCTCATTCAAAGGACGTAGTGCCCTGGGATAATGAAGATTATTCTGATACCAAAACTGCTCACTTTCCCACCTGGCTGCCTCTTGGTACTCCCCGCTATCAAAGGTAAAAGACTGCGGATACATTTCCCTCCAGTCTTCAGCCCCGGGGACAGGAGGGACCTCACTAGGCTTGGGCAATTTCGTTTTTTTACTTCCTTCAACCACTTCCTGTACCTCCTTTATTAGACAGCCATTCGAGCATTCTCTCTGGCGTTATTGGCGTCTTATTTGGCCTGATGCCTACCGCGTTATATATAGCGTTAGCTATGGCTCCGTAGACTGGTGGAATTGGATGCTCGCCAATACCTTTAGCCCCGAACGGTCCAAAGCTTGCCGGGGCATCTTCAATGAGAATCACATCGATTGGAGGAATATCACCAATATTGGCTATCTTATAGTCTAGAAAATCAGGGTTGAGGCAAATGTTCTTGTCGAATATCAACTCTTCACTTAGGGCAAAGCCTATCCCCTGGATTACCCCTCCATATACTTGATTTCTCACTATCTCAGGATTTATTGCCTTGCCTATATCATGCACGGCAACGAAGTGGACCACTTTGGTTTCCCCGGTCTCTATATCCACCTCAACCTCAGCAATGTGGACTTCCACAGGCGCTACATAGCGTTCATACCTTTTCGCTCTTCCTATTACCTTCGGCGGTGGGGGACATGCGCTTTCGGTTATAGGCTCCGTGATTATGTCTCTGAGGTTAAATTTCTTTTGAGGGTCTTTCTTGCTGAAAACGATATTCTCGCGGATGTCAAATTCGTGGGGATACTCATGAAGCTTTCTGGCGGCTATCTCAAGCACTTTTCTCTTAACTTCTGTAGCAGCCAGTTGCGCCGCCCAACCACCGACGAACAGGGTTCTACTGGCAATCGTTCCGCGGTCAAAGGGCATATCCCCCTCCACTCCCGAAGTATTAGGCGCTCTAATTTCAAAGTTTTCCGTCGATGGAAAACCAAGCACCTCGGCTACTATCTGTGAAATAGTCGTCAGATTCCCTGTTCCTATATCGGTTACTCCGGTTGTTAGTATGACTTTCCCATCTGGATGGAGTTGCACCGTAGTGCCCTTGTGTTCTTCTCGGAACCAGTCGCACCACCCAGTTCCAAAGCCAATGCCTATACCCCGATGTTTTGCTCTTTCAATAGCTACTGGTTTCTTCCATCCCTTCCATTTCTTAGACCACTCTGCCGCTTCTTTAGCCTTTTTCAGACATATTTCCAGGGCATGATTGTCCATGACATTGCCATAAGGCATTATTTCCTCACCAGGTTTGATGGTCTTGTCTAATCTGAGTTCCCCGGGCTCCCTTCCTAACCTTTCTTCAATCATATCCATGAGCTGCTCTACAGAGAATCGGTAGGTTGGTACATACACTGAACGAAGCTTCTGAGCCGTAACCGTGTTGGTGTTTACATTATATGCTTTTATCCTGCAGTTCTCTGTCCTGTAGATAGCGGCGTTTAGTATGGCGAAGGTAACGCCGCTCCCGCCTTCTGGATTACCATAAGCACCGACATCGTAACACTGTTCCATGTCAATGGCGGTTATCGTTCCATCCCTTTTAGCCCCAACCCTGGCTTTAGTTATTGCTCCCCAGCGGCATCTGCCTATGATGCTCTCCATATCTCTTGTGTAGACAAACTTCACCGGTCTGCCACTCTTTTTTGCCAGCAGACTTGCTATTGCGAAATGCTGTTCGTCATATTTCCCGCCGAATCCGCCTCCGAAAGTAGATACCTTCACGGTGACGTTATTAAGCGGAATCCCGAAATAAGCGGCTAGAGAGCGTCTGAGAGGATGAGGTATTTGGGTTGTTGCCCAGATAACTAACCTGTCTTCATCTTCTCCATCCCACTTGGCTATACATGCTCTGGGCTCTATTGGTGCATGCAGGACCTTCGGCAGCTCGAAGGTATCTTCAACTACAAAGTCGGCCTCGTTCAGGCCTTTTTCAGCATCACCCCATTCAAGCGTTTCCGGCTTTCCTTCCGGGTCTGATATATTCCCCTCTGGATATAACTTTGGGGCGTCAGGTTTGATTGCTTCCTGAGCATTGAATACGGCTGGCAGTACTTCATACTCAACTTGTACTTGCTCTGCCGCTTTCTCGGCTGCTTCTTCGGTCTCTGCGGCAACCGCAACAATCATATCACCTAAGCAACGAGCGTGATCGGTGAGAGGATAAAATGGCCTTGTATAAAGGGGATAGACCATCTTGTCCGGTATATCCCTCCTGGTGATGATAGCCTTCACGCCAGGTATGCTTTCGGCTTTCTTAATGTCTATCTCTTTCACCAGGGCGTGAGGGTGTGGAGAACTCACCACCTTGGCATATAAAATGGCGGGTAGCTTGATATCGGCTACATAGGTAGCTTTTCCGGTCACCTTGGCGATACTATCATGACTCGGGATGCTTTTCCCTATTATGATATTTTCGCTTCTCATCGGCGCTCCCACTTTGGCGTGTAGGGTGTGGCTGTGTATCTTGGGTCCGACGTAGATAGGTTATTTCGCTTTTCTACGGCGCAATTCTTCGTCCAGCCACTTATCCGCAGACAGGATGGGCTTGGGTTGGTATGTTTCATCCTGGTATATCTCAACTTTGACCGGGGTGCATTTCCCACCGTTACATGGGCCTATATCCAAAGGACAGTTGCTCAGTGCGACCAGGCAGTTTATCTCGGCACGGAACTCAGCGTAGTCGCCCGGCCGACTTATCGGCTCTAAATTCTTAAAGTAGCCCAGCGTACAGTCATGGGGATAGTTCATGAAGATATCAAGGGTGTCGGGTATGTCTTCGGGGAGGAGACCATACGGGGCAACCGCCTTGCTGATAATCTCGTGGCAGCCGTCTCTGGGACCAACCCCTAACATCGCTTCAAACAAAAACCGGTTACACATGCGATTAGTGGTGGCATGTACCCCCTTTGGTTCGGGCGTCTCCTTGACGAAGAACATCATAGGGCGGCACAGAGTGGACATCAACCAATCACCCTCCTGCAAATGATCGCGACGACGTTTCTCCTCATCTCCCGGATTTGTAAAATATCTGGTGCGGGAATAGGAGGTTGACAGCTTCTCACGCAGGTTGTCCAGATTGAAAACAGCCATATCCACCACTTGCTTGCCTTCCAGGTCAATAATCCGGAGGTGTTGTCCCGGCTTTACTTCTAGAGCCAGGCCAGTCGCTGGAGGCATTATTTGTTCGAATATTTTCTGCATGGTTCACTCCTTTGTTATGGTTATTGTAAGGTTAACATTATTGCTGACCTCAAATCAATTACTTCTCACCCCTTGGTGGCACCTGTTTCAGTTCTGTCTATTATAGGATAACTATCGGAATTTGGAAAATATCTGACTGATAGGCATAAGGAAAGACCTGTGCTATAATCCATTTACATAAGAGGAAAATGCCGAGGCAGTTTAATCTAGCCAAGATAATAGAAAAACAGCTACCCCCTGAACTGGTCAACTTTATGTGGCTTACCGGCGAGGTAGCCCTCGGCCGTGGGGAAAGGGTGTACCTTGTCGGTGGGGTGGTCCGCGACCTGCTACTGGAGCAACAAAATCTTGACCTTGACCTGGTGGTGGAGGGGAATGCCATTGAGCTTGCCCTGCAGCTGAAGGAGGTTAACGGGGGTGAAATCATCACCCACCTCCGTTTCAGCACGGCTAAACTTACCTGGGACAGGTGGAGCGTTGACTTTGCTACTTCTCGCTCGGAGACTTATGATAAGCCCGGAGCCCTTCCCCGGGTGAAACCGAGCTCAATTGGTGACGACCTCTCCCGGCGTGATTTCACCATCAATGCCATGGCTGTCCACCTCAACCCCGGCGACTATGGCAAACTGCTTGACCCCTGCGGCGGGCGCCGCGACCTTAAGAAGAAGGTTATCCGCATCCTCCATGAAAAGAGCTTTGCCGATGACGCCACTCGCATCTGGCGGGCTCTTCGCTACGAGCAGCGGCTTGGTTTCCGTCTGGAAAGAAAGACACTGAGTCTGCTCAAGCGGGACGTAGATATGCTGGATACCATCAGCAGCGATCGCATACGCTACGAGATTGAATGCATACTGCGGGAGGGATACCCGGAGAAGATTCTGAGTCGTGCCGAGGAGCTGGGGGTGCTGGCAAAGCTTCACCCGGCGCTGAAGGGTAACGGCTGGCGTGAGCAAAAATTTGCCCAGGCGCGGCAGCTGACCTCCCCCCACCCAGCGGAGATTGGACTCTATCTAGCCCTCATCGCTTACCCCCTAAATGACGAAGAGGCGGAAAGCCTTATATCGCGCCTTAACCTGCCCAAGTCGCTGGCGCGGACCGTCAGGGACACCATTGCCCTTAAGGACAAAATCAGGCTGGTGACCATCCCCGGGATTTCGCCGAGCAGTATCTATAACTTCCTTGACGGCTACTCCGCCCAGGCGCTGGTGGCGAGTTCCCTAGCCACCCAGTCTCCCACCGCCAGCCAGAATATCCGCTTCTTCCTCAGCAAGCTGAGGCACGTCGAGGCATCGCTCAGCGGCGAGGACTTGATGAAGATGGGCGTTACCCAGGGTCCTCAAATCAAAGAAGTGCTTGAGCTGCTGCGCCAGGCTAGGCTGAACGGCAGGGTAACTACCAGGGAGGGTGAGGAGGAACTGGTCCGGAGCTGGCTAGCCGAGAGGCAGGGGTGAGGTCTCGGCGAGATAACATTCCACGCCCTGTTTTTGCAGACTCTCGTATAGCCTCTCCGCCTGAGCCTTATCTTTTATCAGACTAAACAGCGCCGGTCCTGAGCCGGCGAGGTGGACATCTGGGGCGCCGAGCTTTAGCAGGTGCTCTTTATAGACCTTCAGCCCGGGGAACTGCCCAAAGGCGACATTCTCAAAGGTGTTGAACAGCATTGACGGCTTAAACTCCCCGCCCTTTTTTAATGCAGTTATAAATCTTTCCGTAATCTGACCGTCGGTGTAATGGCTGGGCTTCAGGTTGGCGTAAAGCTGCTTTGTCTTCTCCGCCATGCGGGGCACATCCGGTATCAGCAGCACCACCCAGCGGTGGGGCAGGGGTGGTAGCGGGGTTAGTATTTCCCCCCTCCCTTCCACCAGCGCCGTGCCACCGTAGAGAAAGAAGGGGACGTCTGAACCAAGGCGCAGGGCAAGCTCGGCAAGTTCTTTTGGTGATAGACCTAATTCCCAGAGCCTATTAAGCCCGCTCAGTATGGCGGCGGCGTCACTTGAGTCCCCACCTAGCCCTGAGCTTAGCGGGATGCGCTTGTCGATTTCTATTGTTGCCCCCTTGGTGCAGCCGGTTGTCTCTTGAAGTAAGGCGGTTGCCCGCGAGATGAGGCTTTCTTCTATATCCAGTTCCGGGTTATCGCTGCCAAATTTTATATCAGGGCTCAAATCAAAGCGGAGAGTATCACAGAGGTTTATGGTCTGGATAAGGCTGCGAATTTCGTGAAAGCCGTCAGGGCGTTGGGACAAGACCTCAAGGGTCAGATTAATCTTTGCCGGTGCCAGAATACTAAACATCCTTCTTTTCCTCGAAAACCTGCCATAGTCGCGCCCATTCCTCAAGGGTCAGGGTCTCAGCTCGCCGCTGAGGAACGATACCCGCCGCTTCCAGCCGGGGTAAGACCTCCGACTTTGATACCCCCAGACCTTGAGCCAGGGAATTGGCGAGCTGCTTGCGGGGGGCGGTAAAGCCAGCCCGCACCACGGCGAAAAAGCCCTCCTCGTCTACCGCCACCACCGGTTGGGGGTGGGGGTCAATGCGCAGTATCGCCGAATCAACCTTGGGCGGAGGATAGAAGCACTCGGCGGGGACAGGGCTGATTATCCTCGGTTCCCCGTAGAACTGAACGCTGACGGCGAGCAGGCTCATCTCGCCCGGTTTAGCCACGATAGTCTCCGCCACCTCCTTTTGCACCATTAGAATCATGAGCTGGGGTTTTATTGAAGCCTCAAGAAAATGGCGCAGTACCGGGGAGGTGATATAGTAGGGGAGGTTAGCCACCACCTTGTAGGCGGTGGCCAGATTTTTAGGCTCAATCTTAAGTACGTCGTCGTTGATGATGGTGACGTTATTAAGGTGAGCCAGGGTCTGTTTCAATGCCGCCGCCAGCCTGTTATCAAGCTCAATGGCAATCACCCGCCCTGCTTTTTGAGCCAGCTCCCTGGTGAGGACGCCCAAGCCGGGACCAACCTCAACAATGGTATCGGTAGGGGCAAGCTCCGCCGCCGAGATAATGCCCTTGAGCACCTCCCCATCAATAAGGAAATGCTGTCCCAGTCCTTTCCTCGCCCGAAGGTCAAACTGGCGCAGCAATCTTCTGGTTTGAGTCAAGAGCGAGCCAGCCACCTCACCCCCAAGCCAAATTTTTGAGGCCGTGCACCCGCCCTCGACCCCGCCTAACAGCTTGCCTGAGCCAGCCAGCTCCAGCCAGGTAATCCTACGGCACCCAGGGCTTCTATTTACCGCTGCTTCCTCTCGGACCTGACGGGGTTCATAGGGCTCTGCCGCGCAGGACCCAGCCTTCAACGCCGCTTAGCCCAAGCAGTCCTACCAGACAAAGGCCTCAAGCGGGAATTCGACCCCGCTATAGCGGATTGCGAGTTACAGGGCACCGCTAGCTCCCCGTCTAGCACGACCTCAATAAAATGCTAACCCTCACCTGCCACTTTGTCAAGCGAAAAAAGAAAGCCCGGGTATAATCCCAGGCTTTCTCATCAGCACTCTAGGGACTAGCCTACTTCTTCTTGGGCGGGTAGACAACCTGCTCGAACAGCTCCTCGTCCAGGGCATGCCCCTGGGCAATGAGCTGGCGGTACTTAATGAAGTCGATAACCCTGGAGCCGGTCAGCTCCTCGGTGTTGAAGGCGTTGAAGCCGAGCCAGGCTTCGGCGTTCATGTTGGCTCCCAGCCAGTAGGTGGCGTCCATCTTGGTCCTATCCCAGAAGTACCTCTTCTTCACCCGTATGGTCTCAATAGTCTTCATCAGGCAGAGGGGCATGAGGTTAGCCATTGTCCAGACCATCTTGTCTATGTAGCCGTCAAACAGCGAGAAGTCCGTCTTGAGCTCCTTCAGCATGGCGGCTCCCTCTTTGAAGCCGCCGCCGGGCTTGGGCTCACCGTAGACAATCTCGCCGTTTTCAACATATTTATCGGTGATAATCCTGGGGTCTCTCACCCACTCCCCCTTCTCATTCTTCTTGATGGGGATTGCCTTGGTGACTAAGCCCAGCCTCTCCATCTTGTAGGCGCTCCACATCTCGTTGGAGAGGCAGTTCCACATTGCCAGCTCGGTGGTGGGCAACTGCCAGGGCAGAAAGTCGGTGGAGCCGCCGTCGGGGGTGGAGCCGTGCCTGGTGCCCGCCTGCCCGAACATGGCGGTATCAGCCGCCACCGTCAGGTCGCAGGCCTGCCCGATTTCCTGCCCGCCGGCAATGCGCATCCCGTTGCAGCGGCAGATTACGGGGACGTGGCTCTTCAGGATGCTGTCCACCATACCGGAAAAGAGGTCCATGTAGTCGCGGTACTCCGTAGGTCTCTTGGTGTAGTATTCGGCGTATTCCTTGGTATTACCGCCGGTGCAGAAGGCACGGTCGCCGGTGCCGGTAAATATGGTAGCGACCACGCTGCGGTCTATAGAGGCACTGTGCATACCGGCGATGACCCCTTTTACCATCTCAGTGGTGTAGGAGCCGTACTGGGTGGGGTTATTGAGGGTGACCCAGGCGGTATAAAGACCGTCTACTTTATCCCCCGTCTTGGGATTGACCAGCGGCTTCTTCTCGAACATGGTGCATGGTGGCTCGGTGCCGAAGTGCTCATCGCCGAAAACCTTGTGGTTCTTTAGTTCGTTATCTCTTGGTACCCAATCTAAAGCCATTGACAATACCTCCTCCTTTATTTTTTTAAAAATCGGGGGTTAGTACTATTCGCTTCATCAGGCTGGTGGCATGAGCTTCTTCAAACGCCTGCTTTATCTGGCTCATCGGTCTGGTCTCAACAAAGGGTTCTATCTTTATTTTGCCGTCCAGTACCATCTTGAGAACTTCAGGGTAGTACTTAGGCAGACAGCCCCACGAGCCCAGAATATCGGCGTCAAAGGCCATCAATCTTGACAGGGCATACTCGTTCTTCTGCATGCCGAAGCCGCATATCACCAGCTTGCCGATAAACGATAATAGCTCCAGGGCAATTGCCTGACCATCGCCGGTGCCCGTCCACTCAAATATCTTCCAGCCGTAGTTTCCCGGCACGCCCTTTTCCTTGCAGTAGTTACGGAACTCCTCCCTGATTTCTTTGGGGCTCTTATTTACCGAGCTGATAGTGTGGGTGGCGCCGAATTCCAGGGCTCGCTTCAGTTTCTCCGGGTTTCGGGCGATACCGATAACCTCCTTGGCGCCCAGCGCCGAGCAAATCTGGGTGGCATAGACACCAAGACCACCGGTAGCGCCGATGATGATGGTTAGGTCCCCCGGTTTTACCTCAGCCCTCATCGCTGCCTGGTAGGGCGAGGTTACGGCGTCGGCAACCACGGCGAAATGGGAGAGGGGTACCCCCTTCCTATCGGGAATGAGACACAGGTCGGCGGCGGGGACGACGATATGGCTGGAAAAACCGCCGTAAATCCCCATGCTATTCCCCGGCATTTTCTGCGCCAGGCAGCGGTTGCCTCTGCCGGCGGCGCAGATGGGGCAATTATTGCACGGCATCACCGCCGGGATAATCACCTCCTTGCCCAGCCACTTTTCATCACCGGTGACCACCGTACCACTGATTTCGTGCCCCAGGGTGAGTGGCGGCTTGTTTACCGTGGGCACGCCATCAAAAAAATAGCCGAGGTCGGTGTGACACACCCCGCAGCCAGCAATCTCAACCAGCACCTCCCCCGGCTTTATCTCAGGGACATCAATACTTACCTTTTCCAGTTTGCCCGGCTCTACCATCTGCCAGGTATTAATTTTATCTGGTATTTTCGCCATAACTTTGCCTCCACGCTATAATTTATAATTAATATAGTAACAGTAAGTTTATCGTCTGAGCCCGCTCCCTGTCAACAAACTAGATACCTTGGCTGAGACGAGCCACCAACCGCATGGGCAGTCTTTCCTCTACCATCCTGGCTTGAGTGGCGGCGATATCATAGGGGATGCGGTAAAGGTTAATCTTTTTACTCTGGCTATCATAGATAGCATAGCTTGCCCTGGGGTCGCCATCGCGGGGTTGTCCCACGGCACCGGGATTGATAATGAGTCTCTCCTTGCCGAGGTCAAGCTCCCCCTTGGGCGGGAACTGGCTGAAGGAGCAGGATCCATCCTTGCCGGATTTGAATATCGCTGGCACATGGGTATGACACACCAGGCAAAACTTTGACTTAAAGTAGCTAAAATTCTCCCTGGCCGTACTGATTGAGAGGACATATTCCCAGACAGGCTCTCTGGGGCTGCCGTGAACCAGGGTAAAATCGTCCCTCTCGATAACCAGCGGCAGACTTTTGATATAGACCCTCTCCGCAGCGGTTAGTTGATTCGCCGTCCACTGGCAGGCGGCGGCGGCATCAGGGTTAAAATCGGAGGTGTCTATCTCACCGATTGCCGCCAGGTCGTGGTTGCCGGCGACACAGATGTGCTTGGTGCGGCGCAGCAGTTCAATACACTTGTTTGGCTCTGGCCCGTAGCCAACAATGTCCCCCAGACACCACAGCTCGGCTACCTCTTCCTTCTGGTAAATGTCGGTCAGCACCGCCATAAGGGCGGCGAGGTTAGCATGGATATCAGCAATGATGGCGTAGCGCATCTACGGTAACAATATAGCAGTTTTTTTATTAGATAGCTAGACGGGAACCTCCAGGGTTACCGTTGTCCCCTTGCCGGGCACTGATTGTAGCCTTAATTTACCGCCGATGAGCTGGGCTCGTTCTTGCATGCCGGCTAAGCCAAGCTTGCCGGCGACAGTTAAGTCCTCCATCCTTGGCGGTAGCTTAAAACCCTTGCCCTCGTCTTTGATAGTTAAGACGGTCTTTTTGTCGCCGAATTCTACGGTGACCCAGGCCCTTGATGTTCCGGAGTGCTTCCAGACATTCCTCAACGCTTCTTGGGCAATACGGAAGAGGACTAACTCTATCTCCGGGGTGAAGCGGCGTACTGAACCATGCACCCTCATATCTACCTTTATCCCGAGGTGGTCACTCAGGTCAGAGGTCAGCCACTCCAGCGCCGGCAAAAGACCCAGGTCGTCCAGTACGGATGGTCGCAGGTCTTGGCTGAAACGATGAACCCCGTCTAATGTCTTGCTGGTTTGCTCTCTTAGCTTCTTCAGCAGTGCCGTATTCTGAGGTGACAACTTACGGGCAGCCGACTTAAGCTTATCCACCTGACGCAGGAGAATTACCAAATCCTGAGCCGTGTCATCGTGAAGCTCCCGGGCAACGCGCCGACGCTCCTCCTCTTGAGCCCGGGTGACCTGCTGGAGATAGAACCTCAATCTCTCCTGCAGCCGTTTTTGCTTGACTACATCCCTTCGGTGCCTCTCAAGCCAGAAATTCATCAGACCGCCGATAATGATAATCCCCCCACTCTCAAAAAGGGCATCGGCGGGGCTTGGGGAGATAAAAATAGCCCGGGGCAGCATAATGACCAGGGCAACTGCCAGGCTAGCCAGCCCTCCCTTTATCCCGAAAATAAGGGCGGCGTAGGTTATGGGCAGCAGTAAGAAGACCCGCTCCACAGCGTGGCGGGTTAAGCCTAGAGATGCCAGCAGGGACGGCGAGTCCGTGCCCAGTATCTGCTGCGGGTAGTGCAGGACTATGCCAAGGGCAAACATTGCCACCACCAGCCAGAAATGATAATTGGATATAACCTTTAGCACCCGACTTGATGTATGTGAAGGCATATACACCGTACTCCTAAGTATTTAAGTCAAGCGAAGGTCAGGGCAGGTCTTCCAGGCTGAACCAGCCCCTTTTCAACCCGTATAAAATAGCCTCGGTGCGTGAAGCAACCCCCAGCTTATTAAAGATGTTTCCCAGGTGAACCTGGATGGTGCGTGGACTGAGGAAAAGCTGCTGGGCAATCTCCTTGTTGCTTATGCCGGTGGCGGCTAACTTCAATACCTCCATCTCACGCTCACTGAGGGGTTCAACTACCTCAGTTTTACTTTTAGCGGGGGATGCCATGCGGTCTATAACCCGACGAGCGACTACCGGATGAAGCACTGACTCGCCAGCATATACCGCCCGGATGGCATCAATCACCTCACGTACCTGCACACCTTTCAGTAAATAGCCGGCGGCTCCCGCCTCCAGCAGGGCAAAGATATACTGGTCATAATCATAGGCGGTAAGTATCAGTATGGCGGTGGAGGGGAGATGCGCCTTTATCTGCTTGGTAGCTTCTATGCCGTTGAGCTTGGGCATAGCGATATCCATGACCACTACATCCGGCTTTAGCTTGGTAGCCAGCTTGACCGCCTCCTCCCCATCACTGGCTTCGCCGACGACCTCCATATCCGGCTCACGCTGCACAAACTCGCGGGTGCCTTCGCGCACTATCACGTGGTCCTCGGCCAGCAAGACCTTAATCTTACTCATGGCAGCCCCAAAATTTCTTCCACCGTAATTATAAACCACCTTACCCCCCACTTCAATGAAATTGACTAATAGAAAATGCTTAATTAACTAGGCCTTAAACTAGGCATTTTCAGCAGCCAAAAATAAGCCCTATATCAGATGGCGCTTGTTAGGCAATATAGTAAGCTGATATTGGATGAAGGGCGGGGTGGTAAGAAAGGAGGCAAGGAAATGAGAACCAGGACTGTCAAGGGAAAGGTTGTAAGGGAACCAGTGAGGGGAGAAGAGATTGTAACTGTAGCCCCTGAAGAGGTCAAGGACCATCTCAAGTGGGGTAAGGCTCTCTTCGAGGGAGGCCATTATGTGGAGGCTCTGGAGGAATTTGAGGCTGTTCTGCGGACTGCTCCGGGCAGCATTGAAACAAGGGTCTTGATAAGAAAGGCCAAAGAGGCGCTAGCCAGGCCGAAGTTTGAGGCAATAGCTGAGGAGACTGCCCCGGTTGCCGAAGAGGTTAAACCCAAGGAATGTGTCTGGATGAAGCTCGGCATGGTCTCCTACCGCATCTGCACCAATGACTATGACTGCCTCACCTGCGAGTTTGACCAGACGATGCAGGAGCAGGTGGCTAAGGGTGCTCCGGAGCTTGAGGCGGCGCTGGAGAGATTTAAGAAATTACCGGCTAATCAGAGAGTTTGCCGCTATGCCCTGAAGGGTGACATTGCCTACCGGCTATGCACCCGCCTCTTCCAGTGCGCCAACTGCGAGTTTGGGCAGAACATGGAGGATGCTCTCCAGAAGAAGCTAGAAAAGCTAGTCGCCCGGCGGGAAGCCTTGCGCAAGAAGGTGGCTTAGGTATAGTCAAGGCGGCAACCAGTGTGAAAAGGGT
Source organism: uncultured Dehalococcoidales bacterium (assembly GCA_964505425.1). Classification (GTDB taxonomy): domain Bacteria; phylum Chloroflexota; class Dehalococcoidia; order Dehalococcoidales; family BS750m-G39; genus CAVTZP01. Next base: position 41,249 of record CAZDHX010000001.1, read on the forward strand.
GGGCGCGGTAACAGGCGCCCGCTCTTTTTATATTATCCCCACCCCCCTTTAACCCATGTTTTTCTTCCCGCCCACCCGCCCTATGAGGCTTAGCCACTAACAAATATGCTATAATTTTGATTATGAAAGTCTCGGAGCTGGGCGAGTTTGGGCTGATTGACCTCCTGGCCGAGATGGCTGGTGGCGGGGGGGATGAAAACCTCTTAATCGGCATTGGCGATGATGCCGCCGCCTGGCGGGGTGATGCCTCAACACAGCTGGCTACTGTGGACTCCTTTATTCAGGGTGTCCACTTTCCCTCGGGTTTAGCTTCCTGGAAGGAGTTGGGGTGGAAGGCACTGGCGGTCAACCTCAGTGATATTGCCGCTATGGGTGGGCTGCCTAGATATGCCCTGGTATCGTTGGCCCTGCCCGATGATACCGAGGTGGACGATGTTACCGCCCTCTACACCGGGATGCTTGAACTGGCCGAGCAGTTTGGGGTTAGCATAATTGGTGGCGATATTAGCCGCGCCCCGTTAGTGGCTATTACCATCGCCGTTTTCGGCAGTAGCCAGAAAAAACAAGTATTACGCCGCTCCTCGGCTGAGGTTGGGGAGTTAGTTGCCGTTACCGGCGAGCTGGGGGCAGCGGTGGCGGGGCTGGAGATGCTGACCAAAAAGCTCAAGTTTGACCCCGAGATTAGCGCCTCTTTCAGAAACGCCTTTCTCCACCCCCTCCCCCGAATTGCCGAGGGGCAGCTTTTGGTGGAGCAGGGGGTGAAAACAGCCATAGATTTAAGCGACGGTCTGGTCTCGGACCTGAACCAGATATGCAAGGCGAGTCGGGTCGGCGCCAGAATAGATGTTGAAAAAGTGCCGGTTGCGCCCGGGGTGAAAGCCCACTTCGGCGAGAGAGCCCTTGAAATGGCGTTGAGTGGTGGGGAGGACTACGAACTGCTATTTACCGCCAGGGCTGAGGTTATAGATAGGGTAAAGCAATCTGCCTCCTGCCCGATAACGGTAGTCGGCGAAATTTTAGCCGCTGACAAAGGGGTAACCGCAGTTGATAGCCGGGGGAAGCCGCTTAAGCTTGCCAGTAGAGGGTGGGAGCACTTTATTACGAGATGAACCACCTTGAGATAATCACTCGTAGCCCGGAGGAAACCCAGAAAATCGGAGTGCGGCTTGGCGAGCTTGCCCTGCCCGGGGATGTCTTTCTGCTGGTGGGGGACTTGGGGGTGGGGAAGACCTGCCTCACCCAGGGTATTGCCTGGGGATTAAATATTAAAGAATATGCCGCCAGCCCCTCGTTTGTGCTCATCCGGGAGCTTCAGGGCAGGTTGCCCCTCTATCATATTGATTTCTACCGCCTTGACCATCTGGAGGAGATTGCCGACCTTGGTCTGGACGATTACCTCTATGGCAAGGGTGTCTCGGTGGTGGAGTGGGCGGAGAAGGGTTTTAGGCTGCTGCCGGAGGAGCACCTGCTGATTGAAATCGACTATCTTTCCGATGGTGAGCGCCGCCTCGAACTCAAGCCCAGCGGTAAGCGCTATAAAGAAATGGTAGCCAAGCTGAAACAATGATGTTAGCCATAGATACCTCAACCGATAACGCCAGCCTGGCTCTGGTTAAGGATGGCAGGGTGCTCGCCGAGGCAAACTGGCACTGTGAGCAGAACCATACTGTGGAGCTACTGCCCCGTCTGGTTAGACTGCTGGGTGAGGCTAAGGCAGATGTTAAGTCTATCGGCGCGGTTGCTGTCGCCAGGGGGCCGGGGAGTTTTAACGGCTTGCGCGTCGGCATCAGCACCGCCAAGGGGCTAGCCTTCAGCCTGGGAGTTCCCATTATCGGCATCAGCAGCCTGGAGGTGGTCGCCTACGAGCACGCCGAAACTGGCTTGCCCGTCTGCCCGATATTCAATGCCGGGCGGGGGGAGATTGCCGCCGCCATATATCAGAGGAAGGATAATCAGTGGTCTCAGCTGGTCGCGGAGCATATAACCACCGTTGACGCCCTGTGCTCGGGGATAACCGCCAAGACCATGTTTTGCGGCGAGTTTGTCTCGCAAATCGCCGATGAGCTAAAAAAACAGCTCAAAGAAAGGGCAGTAATCGCCGCCACCGAACCCCACCGAGCCCGGTCACTGGCTGAGCTGGCGAAACGGCGGCTTGACGCCGGCGATTACGATAATGCCGCCACCCTGCAGCCGCTCTACCTCAGGCGACCGGCAATTACCCAAGCCAAGCACCGATAATTAAGGAGACGAAGATGGCAAACTGGCCTCGGGTATCAGTTGACATTAAGAAGGAAGGGGATATGTGTTTTGCCTGTGGGCAGAAGAACCCCATCGGCTTGAAGCTGAAGTTTGGCTGGGACGGCAAGGTAGCCAGGACAGAGTTTACCCCCGGTAAGTTCCACCAGGGGTGGGCAGGGGTGGTCCACGGGGGGATTATCACCTGCCTCCTTGATGAGGCGATGAGCTACGCCGCCCTTTTTAGCGGGGCAAATAGTTTGACGGCTAAGATGCAGACCAGGTTCCGGCGTCCACTCCAGATAGACGAGCCCCTCACCATCACCGCCTCCTTGACCAAGAAGACGAGAAGGCTGGTTGAGACTAAAGCGGAGATGTCGCTCAAAGATGGCACGGTGGTCGCCGATAGCACGGCAACGATGTTTGTCATTGGTCAAAAGAAATAGGAGTTCGATAAAATGGAAAAATCTTTAGTTTTAATTAAACCCGATGCTATGGAGAGGGGCTTGGCGGGCACTATCGTCTCCCGTCTGCAGAAGTTGGGGCTCAGGCTGGTGGCGATAAAGATGCTCCACCCCTCTAAAGCCCTCGCCCAGCGGCATTATGCCATCCACAAGGACAAGCCCTTCTATGATAGCCTGGTGGCTTATATCAGCTCAGCCCCGATAATCGCCTGCGTCTTTGAGGGCAAGGGGGCGGTGGAGGTAATCAGAAAGGCGATGGGGGCAACTGACCCGGCTAAGGCGGAGAAGGGGACGATAAGGGGTGATTTCGGGGTGCATATTGAGCGAAACAGCGTTCACGGCTCGGATTCAACAGCTACCGCCGAGGAAGAAATAAAGCTCTTCTTCTCCCAGGATGAGATATTTTCTATTGAATCCTGAGGACGGGGACGGCCTGGCGCCAGAGCTCGTCCAGACGGTAGTATTCCCGCTCGAACTGGGAAAAGATATGGACGATGATATTGCCGAAATCAAGCAGGAGCCAGCCTGAGTCCACCGTCCCTTCGTGGTGAGAGGGCAGGACGCCCTCCCGCTTTAATCTGTGCCCGACCTCCTCGTAGATAGCCGAGACCTGCCGCTCCGATTCGCCACTGCATATCACGAAATAATCGGCAAAGCTGCATACCTGGCGGGCGTCAAGCAACACAATGTCGCTCGCCTGCTTATCGGCGGCAGCCTCCACCGCTTTATGGGCTATATCTACTGCTTCCAGTAACTAGCCTCCGCACACCGGTCTAACTTAATTATAGCATAATTCTTCTATGGTATAATAGATTGACTAGCCCGAAGGTCAGGGGGAATAAATGGCGGGGTTATTATTCGGCACTGGTGGCATTCCCCACAGCTCCAAGACGCGCTCTACCCTGGACGGCATCAGGCGCATTGCCGAGCTTGGGCTGGGCTGCATGGAGATAGAGTTCGTCCAGGGGGTGAAGATGGGGGAGGCGGGGGCTCGGCTGGTGGCGGAGACAGCCGCTCAAGAGGGGGTAAGGCTATCGGCTCACGGTCCTTATTTTATCAACCTCAACGCCCACGAGCCGGAGAAGATAGTCGCCAGTCAGGAAAGGATACTCCAGACCGCCCGCATCGGCGCCATATGCGGGGCAGAAAGCATCGTCTTCCACGCTGCCTACTACCTCGGCGACCCGCCGGAAAAGACCTACAGGTCGGTAAAGCAATACCTGGCGGAGGTGATGAACCAGCTCAAGCGGGAAAACAATCGGGTGTGGGTCAGGCCGGAGGTCATGGGTAAACCCTCCGAGTTTGGCACCGTGGACGAAATACTCAGCTTATGCACTGAGCTTGAAGGGGTAGGTATCTGTATGGACTTCGCCCACTGGCATGCCCGCAGTGGGGGGTTCAATTCCTATCCCGAGTTCGCCTCCGTCCTCCAGCGGATAAAGCAGCGTCTGGGCGACGAAGGCTTGAATAATATGCATATCCATGTCTCCGGTATTGCCTACGGCAAAAAGGGGGAGATAAAACACCTGAATTTGACGGAGTCAGATTTCGAGTATGTTGACCTGCTCAGGGCGCTGAAGGATTTTGATGCCAAGGGGCTGCTAATCTGCGAGAGCCCCAGCCTGGAAGCGGATGCCCTGCTCCTTCAGGAGACCTACCATAGCCTCTAGGACCGAGAGGGTCGAAGAGAGGCGAAATTTCCCAGTGACTTAAATACTATTTTAATATTTATATAGTATTGTAGCTGTAGGGTGTTAATGAGGTGCTTAAGATAGGCGTCAGTCCCCCAAATTTTAATTGACGGCTATTTTTGGTATAATGTAAGCGTTAGAGCAAAGGTATGAAGGGAAGCTGGATGCGAAATAGCTTAATATATATCATTATTCTTATTGCCGCTGTAGTTTTGCTGTTTCAGTTTTTCCCCACGGGGGGGAAGCCGACTGAAGTTAGCCTGGATGAAGCTATAGTTATGTCCCAGAATGACGAGATAACCAAGGTTGCCGTGGATGGCGAGGACCTGCTCCTTACCGCTACCGATGGGACAGAGCTAAAGGCGGCTATAGGTAACCTTACCCTGGTCGAGCTTAAAGAGCTCGGGCTTAACCTTGACGGGGTAGACTACGAGGTAAAAGCGTCGGGGTTTGACTGGGGTAGTCTGCTAATCGGTTTTATTCCCCTTATTCTCTTTGGTGCCTTACTTTTCTTCCTCTTCCGCTCGGCGCGGGGGGCTAACAGCCAGGCGATGAGTTTCGGTCGCAGCCGAGCCCGTCTCTTCCCGGCGAGCACACCGACGGTAACCTTTGATGATGTTGCCGGGGTGGAGGAAGCCAAGCAAGAACTGCATGAAGTTGTAGAATTTCTCAAGTCGCGGGAGAAGTTCCAGAAGCTTGGGGCACGCATCCCGAAGGGGCTATTACTAATCGGTCCGCCGGGCACGGGAAAGACGCTGCTGGCTAGGGCGGTAGCTGGTGAAGCCGGGGTGCCCTTCTTCTCTATCAGCGGCAGTGAATTTGTGGAGATGTTTGTCGGTGTTGGCGCCTCGCGTGTCCGTGACCTCTTTGAGCAAGCCAAGCGCAATACCCCCTGCATTATCTTCATTGATGAGATTGACGCCGTCGGTCGCCATCGTGGTGCCGGGCTGGGTGGGGGTCATGATGAGAGGGAGCAGACCCTCAATCAGATTCTGGTGGAGATGGACGGCTTTGACACCAATACCAGCGTCATTCTCCTGGCGGCTACCAACCGTCCCGACATACTCGACCCGGCATTGCTTCGCCCCGGCCGCTTTGACCGGCGGGTGATTTTAGACCGCCCCGATATTAACGGGCGAGTCGGCATTCTCAAGGTCCACTCCAAGGGCAAGCCGCTGGCGGAGGAAGTTAATCTGGAGGTGCTGGCCAAACAGACCGCCGGTTTCAGCGGTGCCGACCTGGCTAATCTGGTCAATGAGGCAGCTATCCTCGCTGCCCGACGGGGCAAGAAAGTTATTGAGATGTCGGAACTTGAGGAATCCATAGACCGCGTGATTGCCGGTCCGGAAAGAAAGAGCCGTCGGATAAGCGCCAAGGAAAAGGAAATCACCGCCTATCACGAGTCAGGGCATGCCCTGGTGGCTAAAATGCTGCCCAATGCCGACCCGGTGCATAAAATCTCAATCGTGGCTCGGGGGATGATGGGCGGTTATACCCGGCTTTTGCCTACCGAAGACCGCTACCTGATGACCCGCTCCCAGTTCAAGGATATGCTGGCCACCCTGATGGCGGGACATACCGCTGAGGAGCTGATATTTAATGAGATGACCACCGGTGCTCAGAATGACATTGAGGAAGCCACCAAGCTTGCCCGCAAGATGGTAACCAGCTACGGAATGAGCGCCAAACTGGGCCCAAGAACCTTCGGTGACAGGCAGGAAATGGTCTTTCTCGGGCGTGAAATCTCCGAGCAGAAGGACTACGGTGATAGGATAGCCGACTTGATTGACGGCGAGGTTGACAGGATTATCCGCAATGCTCATAGGGTGGCTAAGAACATTCTCACCAAGAATAAGGCAAGATTGGTCCATATTGCCGAAAAGCTCATTGCTCAGGAGACCATAGAGGGCGAGGAGCTGGAGGCAACCTTTACCGAACCCCTGGGCACCAAGATAAAGGCCCCGGCCCCTCCGCAGGCGGAGAAGATGCCACCGAAGGCGAAGGCTAAGCCAGCGACCAGGAAACCCAAAATCTCGCCCCAGATTATCCCCAAGCAAGCCCCGGCCTCCCCATAATGGTTAGCGGCGTGATTGAGATTACAAAAAAGCCAATCTCCCCTGAGCTTGTGGTCAGCAAGGTCAAGACTGATTCCAGCGGCTGTGTTGCCACCTATGTCGGCTTGATTCGTGATTACTCCCGGGGCAAAGCGGTCCTTTCCGTGGAGTATGAAGACGCCGCCGGAACAGCCGGGCAAAGCCTTGAGCAGATAGCCAGCGAAATCAGGCAAAAATGGGCGGTAAATAACATCGCCATCTGCCACAGGGTAGGCAAGCTCAAAGTAGGTGACATAAATTTTCTCGTCGCCGTAGCCGCCACCCACCGCCAGGAGGGCTTTGCCGCCTGCCAGTATGCCGTTGATAGGTTCAAGGAGCTCATGCCAACGAAGAAAACGGAGACCTATCTAGACGGCAGCACTCAGTTGGGGTAGAATAGCTAAAGCTTGGCTGATTTAATGCCAGAAAAACGGTTTTCTGGGCTGGCGGTAGAAGCATACGGGGTATCATTCAACTACGGCCGCCAGGAGGTGCTTGACGGGTTGTTGCTGGGGGTACCCCGGGGGATAAGCTTCGGCCTGCTCGGTCCCAATGGTGCCGGCAAAACGACACTGATTCGGCTGCTGGTCGGTCTGCTCCGCCCCAAATCTGGCACCATCCGTATATTAGGGCAGAGCCCCTCCCCTAAAGTATCTCACCTCATCGGCTATATGCCCCAGTTACACTCCCTCTATGCCGAGCTATCGGTCATCCAGAACGTGGAGTTCTTTGCCCGTATCTATCACTTGACTGATAAGTTTGAGCGAGACAGGGGGGTGGAGGCGGTAATCAAGCTGGTTGATATGTGGGAGCACCGCCATAAAAACATAATGAGTCTGAGCGGGGGCATGAAGCAGAGGGTTAGCCTCGCCTGTGCCCTCGTCCATAACCCGCCCTTGCTTTTTCTTGATGAGCCTACCGTTGGTCTTGACCCCGAGCTGAGGGTTACCTTCTGGGATTATTTTAGTGCCCTGACCCAGCAGGGCATTACCCTCATTATCTCCAGCCATACCATGGATGACGCCGCCCACTGCGACCGTCTTGCCTTTATGCGTGATGGTAGGCTCGTTGCTCAGGGCACCCCCGCCCAGTTAAGGCAGGCTACGGGACAACCTGGAGCCACCCTGGAGGACGCCTTTCTTTACTTCGTCCGCCGGGGGGAGGAGAAAAGGAATGCCTAGCTGGGCGTTAATCATTGCCGACAGGGTTATGCGCCAGATGAGAAGAGGCTGGCGCACCATGGCTCTGATTATCCTCAGGCTGCGGGACAACCTGGAGCCACTCTGGAGGACGCCTTTCTTTACTTCGTTCGCCGAGGGGATGAGAAAAAGAATGTCTAGTCGGGCGTTTATCATTGCCGGCAGGGTTATGCGCCAGCTGATAAGAGACCGCCGCACTATCGCGCTGGTGGTGTTCGTGCCCCTGGTCATCGCCAGTATCGTTGGCGTCAGCGTTCCCGATAAAAGCGTGCTGGACTACATCGCTCCAGCCATGCTAGCTTTCCTGATACTTTTCTTCGGCTTCATCCTGACCGGCATCAGCGTCCTGAGGGAGCGTACCCAGGGGACGATGGAGCGGTTGATGGCATCGCCGGTCTCTCGGCTGGACGTTGTCGGCGGTTACCTGCTTGGTTTCTTGCCCTTCGCTTTGTTGCAGACCCTGATTATCTTTTTCTATATGGTCTATGTGCTTAATGTCAACTACTACGGCGAGCTGTGGCAAATCCTCGTTTTTCAGGTGATTATCGGCATCGGCGCCGTCTGCCTGGGGACCTTCTTCTCCGTATTGGCTAGAAACGAGTTCCAGATGGTGCAGTTCATCCCCCTGATCATCATCCCCCAGCTATTTCTCTGCGGGGTGCTCTGGTCGGTGAGTCAGATGCCGAATTATCTGCAGTGGGTAGCCAAGTTCCTGCCCCTGACCTACGGGGTGGACGGCGTCAGGGCTTTGATGCTTCAGGGGCAACATCTGCTGGATATCGGCAAGGAAGTCAGCGTGCTGCTCGCTTTTGCCGTCGGGTTTTTGGTACTGGCGGCGGTTACCCTGAGAAGGGGCTCTTCCACCTAGAATTATTTCTTGCGGCTTATCACCAGAGTGGCTAAATCCTCCAGTGACTGGCGGCTGGGCTTGTCCGGCAGGAGCTCAAGCCTTGAGCAAGCCTTGGCGCGGTACTCTGAAGCAAGCTCATGGCACTGTTCAGCCACTCCCGAACTGCGGACCAGGTCTATCGCCTGCTTTATTCTTTTCTGCTTCTCCGCCTCCGGCATATCGCGGTTGTTAAATAACTCCGCTACCGGGTTATTTTTGGGATAGTGCTCCATAAGGAGCATGGCGGGGAGGGTGAGCGTCCCCTGAGCTAAATCGGAGCCTATCGGCTTGCCCATTGTCTTCTCGGTGCCGATAAAGTCCAGCATGTCGTCTACAATCTGGAAGGCAATGCCAAGGTTGTAGCCGTACTCCTTCAGGATTTCAATTGACTCTTCCGGGGCCTGGCTCAGGATAGCCCCTGACTCCGTCGACATCGAGAAGAGGGAGGCAGTCTTGCTGGAAATCCTCTTCAGGTAATGCTCACGGGTCTGCTCCAGATTAAAGGCGTCAAAGGTCTGAATCATCTCTCCGCTGGAGATAATCTGGAGGGTCTTGGAAAAGAGCCTTACTGCCTGCAGATTTCCGGTAGCGGCGGCAAACTCTCCCGCCTTAGCAAATAGATAGTCCCCTAATAACACCGCCCTATCCTTACCCCAGAGGCGGTTAATTGTTGCTCGCCCCCGGCGGACCGGGGAGTTGTCGATGGCGTCATCATGGACAAGGGTAGAGGTATGCATAAGCTCAGCGGCGGTCGCCATGGGCAGGAGCAGGTCAAGGTTATACTGGTAGAACTTGCCGGAGAGTAAAGTAAGCGCCGGGCGGATTCCCTTGCCGCCGCTCAGGGTGTAATTCAGCAGCTCAGCCAGGCTGGGAAGGTCAACCTGGCTAACGGATTTTAGCTGGCTCTCCACCTTATCTAAATCTTGCTTAACTGGCGCATAGACCTGGCTAAGTTCCAAGGCGCTTGGTCTCCTCTTCTATTAGGCTGTCATCCAGCTTGGTAAATAGGGGCTTGGGCTCAAGCAGTTTTTGCCCCGGCGGCAGTGGGTTTGGCTTCCAGCCGTAGTCCTGGACGTGACCCTCAAAACCGAGATACTGATGCAGTTTTTGAGAGCTGAAGGGCAGGAAGGGGTATAATGCTGTTTTCAGGCAGGAAATTGCGTAAAGGGCGACGTACAATGAGTCGGCGGCAGCCTGCTTATCCTCTTTAATCATCTTCCACGGCGATTTCTCATCGAGGTAGCGGTTAGTGGTATGAGCTAATTCCATGGCGAGCATTATCGCCTGTTTGAAATGGCAGGCGGCGAGAAGCTCGCCCACTTCGCTGATGGTGCGCTCCGCTTTGGCTAAAATATCCTTACTGGCTTTGTCAAGTTCCCCGGGTGTCGGCACACAGCCGTCAAAATTCCGGTAAACGAAGGTAAGCACCCGGTGTGCCAGATTGCCGTAGGTTGCCACCAGCTCATCGTTGTTGCGGCGGAGGAACTCACGCCAGGAAAAATTGGTATCCGAGGTCTCGGGCATGTTGATGGATAACAGGTAGCGCAGGGGGTCAGGCTGGTAGCGGGATAGATAGTCGGGCAGCCAAACCGCCCAGTTGCGGCTGGTAGAGAGCTTTTTGCCCTCTATGGTTAGAAACTCGTTAGCCGGCACGTCATAGGGTAAATTTAAACCCCCGTAGCCCATCAGCATCGCCGGCCAGATAAGGGTATGAAAGGGGATATTGTCCTTACCAATGAAGTAGTAGCTCTTTGCCCCCTTCCCTTCGTCCCAGAAATCGTGCCATCTTTCCTTGTCCCCCTCGGTTGAAGCCCATTCCTTGGTCGCTGATAGATAACCGATAACCGCCTCAAACCAGACGTAGATGCGCTTGTTTTCAAAGCCCTTGACCGGCACCGCCACCCCCCACTCTATATCCCGGGTGATCGCCCTATCCCTCAGCCCCTCTTTCAGGTAGCGCTGGGTGAGGGCATAGACATTCGGTCGCCACTGACCTTGTTCCTTCGCCCAGGCGGCAAGCTCTTTCTGGAAGGCGGAGAGTTTTAAGAAGAAGTGCTCCGAGTCCACGAATTGGGGAGTGGTAGAACATAGCCGGCAGTAAGGGTTGATTAAATCCGCCGGATTTAGCGGCTTACCACACTCGTCGCACTGGTCACCACGAGCGCCGGTAGATTGGCAGTGAGGACAGGTGCCCTCAATATAGCGGTCGGGCAGAAACCGCCGGCACTGGGGGCAGTAGGGTTGGGACACGGTAGCCTTGTAGATATAGCCTTTATCAAGCAGGGTGAGGAATATATCCTGGGCTACCTCGGCGTGGTTAGCCGTGCCGGTGGAGGTAAATAAATCAAAGGAGATGCCTAATTTCTGCCATGAATCAAGGAAATCCTTATGATATTGGGCGGTGATTTCAGCGGGCGTCTTGCCTTCCTCATCGGCCTTGATGGTTATCGGCGTGCCGTGCTGGTCTGAGCCAGATACCATTAAAACATCATTTCCCTTAAGGCGGTGGTAGCGGGCAAATATGTCCGCCGGTAGATATGCCCCGGCGATATGCCCCAGATGCAGGGGGCCATCGGCATAAGGCCAGGCGACGGCAACAAGGATTCTCTCGCTCATTTTTGGCTACAACCTTATCAAATAGGCTTTTCCGGGAAGATGGTAAGTATTCGCTGACCCTTTTCCTCGTAATAACGGGCATGACCCTTTGCCACACAACAATTAATACATAAATGCAGTTTTTTCCCCGCCTCATCAATAATCAGATAGCGTTCGGGATAGGGGATGAGGCGTTGGCACTCATCGCACTGGACATCACCTAAAGATATGCAACCACAGCGCATTTACTTACTCCTAAGATAACTTGAGCCACGTCCGATATAGCTCTTTTTTTGATACCCCGGTTTCGCCAGACACGCTGGCTACCGCCTCTTTAGCGGCTACCCCTGAGCGGCGCATCTTCTGCAATTGTTTCTTTATCGCCGGGGTGAGGCGGGGTTTTTCTTCTTTCTTGCCCTCAATAACCAGGGTAAACTCCCCCCTTGGCTCAGTAAAATGAGCTGTTGCCTGGCTTATCCTCCCCCGGAAGACCTCTTCATGGAGCTTGGTCAGCTCACGGCAAACGGCGATTTTTCTATCACCAAGGACCGCCAGCATGTCGTTCAATGCTGGCAGCAGACGATGAGGCGACTCTAAAACGACAATAGTAGCCGCCTCACCGGCGACGGACTTTAGCAGGCGCTGCCGGGCGCCAGCCTTACTGGGCAAAAAGCCGAGATAGACGAACTTCCCGGTATCCAGCCCGGAGACGGCAAGGGCGGTGATAACCACCGAGGGTCCGGGAACGGGGACTACCGGGATACCCCCCTCAATGCAAGCCACAACAAGCTCATAGCCGGGGTCGGATATACCGGGCATTCCGGCGTCGGAGACAAGGGCCACGTCCCCCTCGCTGAGGCGGTTCAAAATATAGTCCAGCTTACTTCGCTTATTGTGCTCATGATAGCTTGTTAGCGGGGTCTCAATATCGTAAGCCGCCAGGAGTTGTTTCGTCCGGCGGGTATCCTCGGCGGCAATAAGCTTTACCTCACGCAGTATGCCCAGGGCACGCAGGGTGACGTCCTCCAGATTGCCGATAGGGGTAGCCACAATATAAAGAGCCGGCATTTTGAGCTATTATAGCGTATAGCTAATCCTCCCGTCTAGCTAGATTGCTTCTTGACTTTGCCCTATCCTTCTGTTAGAGTTCTTAACTTAAGAAGGGCAAAATGGCAAAACCCAGATTCAGGGAATTAAGGCGTGCTTACGGCTTTGACGAGGTGGCGATTGTCCCCGGCGATGTGACCATCAACCCTGACCAGACGAACATTGATGTCAAGGTAGATAACTTTACCTTTTCCCTCCCCGTCCTGGCGGCGGCAATGGATGCTGTCACCGATGTCAAAATGGCTACTCTGATGGGCAAGCTGGGGGGATTAGCCGTTTTGAACCTGGAGGGGGTGCAGACCCGCTACGATAACCCTGAGGCGATTCTGGCTGAGATTGCTCAGGCTTCGGCGGACAAGGTCACCACGCTAATGCAGAAGGTCTATTCCGAGCCGATTAAGGAAAAACTTATCGGTGAGCGAATTGAGGCGATTAGAAAGGGTGGGGTGGTGTGTGGGGTTTCAGTGGCACCGGCTAACACCAAGCACTTTGCCTCCATAGCCGCTGAAGCCAAGGCTGATATCCTTTTTGTTCAGTCCACGGTTACCTCTGCCAAACATATATCCAAGAGTTATAAGGGGCTGGTCTTCACCGAGCTCTGTAAGTCCGTGCCGATGCCGGTTGTGGTTGGCAATTGCGTCAGCTACAGCGCCTGTCTGGAGCTGATGAAGACCGGGGTTGCCGGGGTTCTGGTGGGGGTAGGGCCGGGGGCAGCCTGCACCACCCGGACGGTACTTGGCGTTGGTGTGCCCCAGATAACCGCCACCATGGACTGCGCGGCTGCCAGGGACGAGTATATGCGCCAGTCAGGGAAATATGTGATGCTCATCACTGACGGCGGCTTTCGCAATGGTGGAGACCTGTCTAAAGCCTTCGCCGCCGGGGCTGACGCAGTAATGATTGGCTCAATCTTTGCCCAGGCTAAAGAGGCGCCGGGGCGGGGTTATCACTGGGGTATGGCCCATCCCCATCCGGCATTACCCAGAGGGACCCGCATAAAGGTGGGGACTACCGGCACACTGGAGCAGATTCTATTCGGTCCGACCTCGGTTACCGATGGCAGTCAAAATCTTATCGGGGCACTTCGTACGACAATGGGCGTCTGCGGTGTACTTAACATACGGGAGATGCATAAGGTTGAGATGGTGATTGCCCCCGCCATTACCACTGAGGGAAAAACCTGGCAGATGTCCCAGCCTGGTCAGTGACGCTATAAGCTATTCCTCTTCCTCTTCGGAGGCAGTTCCGGTTTCGGCAGTGATACGAGGTAGCCAAGGCTCTACCTTTCTCCGTTTGCTTGGCGGGGGAAAGGTCAGCTTATCAATTATCTGGCGTAGCTCCGAGATTCTTCCCTTGGGTGGCGTTTCCACCACCACGGCCACCACCCCTGCTGCCCATAGCGCCTGAAGCTCACTTGAGCCAACACCTGGTGGCACCGACGCCAGCAGGGGTTTTGTAAAAAGCTCAGCACAGTGCCGGGAGAGCATAAGGTGTTGCCAGGTAAGCAGATTGTCCTTCTCTGGCTCTCTACCGATAAGCACGGCGTCTATCGGTAGCTCGTCGATGGTCTTTATTAAGCCTTCGCTGAGCGATGCCCCGACCTCTAATATCTTGCCCATCTCACTATCCTGGAGCATTGCCAGCGGTGTATCTGGGGGGAAGACAACAAAATCACAGCCAGCCTCGGCTAATTTTCCTCCCTTCCCGCTGGTATCTTTCAGCCAGTCTCCCCAGGGGATATCGGGCATCGCCTGGGACATTTTGTGAACGGTTTTAGCCCCCGAGCTCGATTTGGGGACTGGCGCGAGCCCGGCATCAGCCCCGCTCATATAATCGGCCAGGCTTACAGCACTGGCTTCAGCCAGGGCGGCGACGAGCAGCATCTTCGGCTTCTGGGGGGCTGCTGCCGTCTTCTTAAAA
>CAZDHX010000001.1:55451-118801 GCA_964505425.1 uncultured Dehalococcoidales bacterium
TCTTAAAACCCATAGGCTGGGAACCGACTTGCGAGACTGCCTTCAGCTTATCTATAAACTTGCTCATTTGCCGAACTCAATATTAACACTGTTCCTTAAGTGCTTTCAACTTTCTCAACCTCACCCCTTTATCTTCCCCCTCTCCATTCTTGGAGAGGGGGAAGATAAAATAAAAGAGGGGCTAGCGCCCCTCTTAAACACCCCGTTAAGTTAGCCTCTTTGGGGGGATGGGGTCTATGCTACAGAATCAAGATAGCGTCTGTACCATGCCAGGTGACTTAGCACCCTGGCCGCCCGGCGTGGAGTTGGGTAGACCGGGATTCCTTCTCTGCGGAGGAGGGAGGCTATCTCGGGGTCGCTGGCGAATTCAACCGCCGGCTTCACCATAAGCACCGGCTTCCCATACTCCCGTACCCGCTGCCGGAGCAAATCCAGGCTGTCCTTCTCCCTCTCCCGGAATGCCCGCACTTCCTCCCGGTTAAACACATCCGCTAGGCGCTTGGTGCTGAACCCCACCGGCCCCTGAAGCAGGATAGCATCTACATTTTTATCCTCAATCAGTGCCCAGAGAGAGGAGAAGATTTTGGAATACTCAGTCATGCTTAAGCCAGCCATATCAACCGGATTGCCGTGAGACCATCTTGGCGGCAGGCAGGCGTTCAGTTTCTCTATGGTGGTCGGGGTGAGGTGGGCGACCTCAAGCCCCTCCCTCTCGACGGCTTCAGCCGCCACCACCCCCAGCCCACCCCCGATGGTCAATATGCCTGTCCGGTTCGTGCGGGGTAATGGCTGATAGAGCAGGGCAGTAACCACGTCGCAGAGGTCGTCGTCATCATCCACCCTTATCACCCCTGCCTGCTTGAATGCCGCCTCATAGACGGCGTCTGAACCGGCCAGGTTGGCGGTATGAGACCTGATGGCTCGGGCAGACTCCTTGGTCCCACCCGCCTTTATGGCTACAATGGGCTTTTTAAGGGTGGTCTCCCTGGCTAGCTGGAGGAAGCGCCTCCCCTCCCTTAGCCCCTCAATGTAGGCGGCAATGATTCTGGTCTTCTCGTCCTGCGCCATATATTCCAGGTAGTCCTCCAGGTGCAGGTCGGCTTCATTACCGCCGCAGACAAACTTGCTGAAGCCAATCCCCAGGCTCATCCCGTTGCGCATTATGCGGTGCCCCATGTTGCCGCTCTGAGCTATTAAAGCTACCGGTCCCGGCGTGATTTTCTCCATCCAGGCGAGGGTGATGAGCTTGGAGTAGGTATTGGCATGTCCCATGCTGTTGGGCCCGATGAAGCGTATGCCTCCCTCCCGGGCAATCTTGACCAGCTCCGCCTCCAGCTTGCCGCCCTCCTTGCCGGTCTCGGCAAAGCCGCCGGAAACAACAACCGCCGTCTTCACCCCCTTCTGCACGCATTGCTGCATAATTTGGGGGACCTTGGGGGCGGAAACAGCGATGACGGCTAAATCAACCGCCCCCGGTATATTGACTACACTCTCGTAGGCGGGTATTCCCAGGATTTCTTTGGCGGTGGGGTTCACCGGGTAAATCTTTCGCTTGGTTGAGGCGAGGAGGTGACGCATGATGCCGTAGCCCCACGACCCCCTCGTATTAGAAGCGCCGATAACGGCTACGGAGTCGGGGGCAAATAGATACTTCCAGTGCTTGTCGCGTGTTGTCATATTATTTGACCTTTTATTTGACCTTGACCAGAATCATAATATCCCCCGGCTGACCATCGGTTATGCGGCGGGCATTTCGCAGTCTTACCTTGGTTCCGGTCTTTACCCCGGCGGGGATTTTTACCCGTAGCCTCTTACCCTTTCTGGTTAGGTCTTTCTCCGCCCCCCGGGCTGCCTGCTCTCTGGTGATGGTTATTTCGTAGCTAACCTCCCGCTGTCGGGGAGGTTGCGCCTGAGCGAATATTTCTTCAAGCCTCACCCCCCGTGGACCGCCAGCCCCCTGCCTATATACCTTGAAGGAAAAACTCCCCTTTCTCCCTTTGAGGACTTCGCCGAAGATTTCATCAAGGAAGCCAAGGCCAAGCCCGGAGCCGCCGAAGTCTTTCATTAAGTCCTCAAAGGTAGTCCGGGTATAAGGACTGCCGAAGATATCGCCGATATTGCCCGCCGTGCCGAACTGGTCGTACTGCTTTCTCTTTTCCGGGTCACCGAGGACGCCGAAGGCTTCGTTAATCTCCTTGAACCTTTCGTTAGCCCATTGTTCCTTCCCCGGGTTGCGGTCGGGGTGGTATTGCATCGCCAGCTTGCGGTAAGCCTTCTTTATCTGCTCCTCGGTGGCGTTTTTGGGGACACCCAGAACCTGGTAGTAGTCCTTAGCCATTACTATTCCTTATTCCGTAGTTTTATACTACAATTTACGCAGTCTTTCCGCAAGTTGACGACACGCTGCCCAGCATGCGATATGCTATAATTAGGTCGGTAATGAGTAAAGCCGGAGTGAGACGCCACGTCAAGATAGTGTGCACCTTGGGTCCCGCCAGCAGTTCCCCCAAGGTTATGGAGAGGATGCTAAAGGCGGGCATGGATATTGCGCGCCTTAACCTGGCACACGGCACGCTTGAGGAACACAGCCGTCTCATTTCTGAAGTCCGCTCACTCAGCCGAAGGCTCGGGCTCCCTCTGGGCGTCCTTCTTGACCTTCCCGGTCTGAAATACCGCCAGGGGGGTATCCGGAGCGTTTTCGGTGAGCACCTTGATTTTGCCTTCTCACGGAAGGCTGATTTCGTTGCCCTCTCTTTCATTTCCTCGGTGCGGCAGGTGCGGGAGGTCAAGCAACTGCTCAGAAACATGAAGGCTGATATACCGGTCATTGTCAAGATAGAAGAGGGACGGGCTCTGGAAGAAATTGGCGCCCTGCTTGAGGTGGGGGAGGGTATCATGGTTGCTAGGGGAGACCTGGCACTTGACATAAGCATTGAGAAGGTGCCAACCGCCCAGAAGCGGCTGATAGGCGAAGCCAATCGCCGGGGAAAGCCGGTGATAACTGCCACCCAGATGCTTGAGTCCATGGTCAGGTCGTCCAGCCCGACGAGGGCGGAGGCTACTGATGTCGCTAATGCCGTCCTTGATGGCAGTGATGCCCTGATGCTCTCTGAGGAAACAGCCACTGGCAGTTACCCCGTTGAAGCTACTGAAACAATGGTGAAGATAGCCCTTGAGGCTGAGGCGATACTTCCCTATGAAGAGATGCTCCGCAGCCGGTGGCAGGATGTCCCACCGGAAAGCAGTGATGCCACCGCCAGAGCCGCCTGCCAGATGGCTCACCAGGTGCAGGCTAAAGCCATCGTTGCCTTTACCGCCAGCGGCACTACTGCCTTGAGGGTCTCAAAGTATAGACCGCGCCACCCGATTCTGGCGATAACCCCCTCCGAGTCTGTGGTGAGCCACCTTGCCTTATCCTGGGGGGTATTACCCGTTAGAAAAAATGAACCAGTAAACCTTGAGGAGGTCTTTGAGCTAGCTGGCGAAGCAGCACTGGAGACAAAACTCGCTAGGAAGGGTGACCTTGTCGTGGTTACTGCCGGTATTCCGCTGACTGTTCCCGGAAGCACAAATCTGGTCAAGATACACAGTATCTAAACTACCCGTCAAGGTTGACAGGTACTGTTCCCCAGTTTATAATACCTCGTTGTACTAGGTATATCTATCTCTTCTTGTGTTTACGAAGCTCGGTAGGGCGGTGAGATAAGAATATGACCGAGACTGCTGTTGTCGTCGACAGCATTGCCTGCATTCCCCGGGAGCTGACTGAGAAGTTTAGAATCAGAATCGTCCCGGCTAACATCTTCTTCAATGGCAAGCTTTACCGTGACCTGGCAGACTTGACCCCCGCCCAGGCTTATAAGTTTCTTAATGGAGCCCCTCAGTTCTGGAAGAGTTCGGCGGCTTCTCCTGAGGACTATGCTGGAGCTTACCGCGCCCTCGGCAATGCCCGCAATATCCTGGTAATTACCATATCGTCCAAAATCAGCATGTTCTACGAGAGTGCCCGGGCGGCTAAAGAAATAGTCAAAAGGGAACTGTCTGCAACGGCGATTGAGGTCCTTGATAGCCGGACTGCCGCTGCCGCCGAAGGGCTTATTGCCCTGGCAGCAGCGCGGGCGGCTAAGGAAGGCAAGACCTTCCGGGAAGTCATGAGCATAGCCAGGAAGGTCAAGAAACGGGTGAGGTTTCTCGGTCTGCTTGAGACCATTCGGCATGTCTATAGAACGGGACGCATACCCAAGCTGGCTTCCCAGCTAGGCTCGTTGCTTTCTCTCAGACCAATTCTCACCGGCACTGACGGCGTTATCCGTTTTGCCGGTGCCGCCAGGACCAAGCGTAGTGGCATTGAAAAGATGCTCCGCATGATGAGAGAACAAATAGGCAATTCAGGGCAAGTCCACGTTGCCGTAATGCATGCCGATGCCGCTGAAGAAGCCCGGATGCTCAGGGAAAGGATAGCCGCCGAGTTCGACTGCGCCGAGCTTTTCGTTACCGACTTCACCCCGATTATGGCTTATGCTACGGGCAGAGGAACATTAGCCCTCGCCTTTTACAAGTCCATCTAGATTTCCGCTTTTTTACCGCCAGCCTATGCGCCCACCGGGCAAAAGCTGTTATAATCTTGATGCCCACCACTCAATAGAAGCAGGAATAAAAGCATTTACCACTCAAAGAAGAAAAAGATAAAGGCAACCGGAAACTGGGTTCGGATACTCCTGGTTATTGCCGGCACACTCTTTGTCGGGCTGGGAGTCCTGGGCATATTTATACCTGTTTTGCCGACTACCCCCTTCCTTCTATTGGCGGCTGTCTGCTACGCAAGAAGCTCACAGAGGTTTTACCATTGGCTCTTGTATAACAGGTGGTTCGGGAGTTATATCAGGAATTATCTACAAAAAAGGGGAATTCCGCTAAGGGTAAAGGTCCTGACCATTGCTTTGCTGTGGATAACAATCGGGTGTTCGGTGGCATTTGCCGTTGAGGTTTTTGTCGTCAGGCTAATCTTGATTCTAATAGCTATCGGCGTTTCTATACATGTCCTCTCACTTCGGACTTTAAAGGAGTGAAAGAGCGGTTACCAGTGGTGGGGAAGCGGGGACTCGAACCCCGACGCCTTGCGACACATGATCCTAAGTCATGCCTGTCTGCCAATTCCAGCACTTCCCCTCGTGGAGAATTTGAGTTAGCCCCGGCTAAATTGGCATATGAAAGGGAGGGCGATTAGGGAAGACCTAGCCCATAAACTGCCATAGGAACCCGAACACGGTTATGCCGAGAGTAGCCAGAAGAACATAAAGAACGACGCCGAAGAAACTGGCGACCATAGCCCACTTGGCAAGTTCCTTGTCCCCCCTGCCCCCCTTTGCGCTAAAGACCCAGAAGGTAACGAAGCCGAATATGGGGATAAAGAAAGACGCGATGTAGACTAACCAGTTGACCCAACCCATTTTGCACCTCCTCAGGTGTTCCTTATATGCTTGGATTTTATCACCGATTGCTTGCTATTACAATGCTATAATTCTACAATTCCCCGGTCGGTGAGCCTGATTTCGGGGATTACTGGCAGGGCTAGAAATGAGAGGGTGGCAAATGGTGAAATTAGCTTCGTGCCCATCTCGGCGGCTGTCCTCTCCAGCCCCTCCAGCTTGCTCACCACCGCCTCCAGCGGCTCATCAGATAGTATGCCGGCGATGGGCAGAGGCAGGCTGGCTAAAACCCTGCTCCCGCCAGCAACCACCAGACCACCCTGTAGCCGTTCAATCTCCTTGATGGCAGTGAGTATATCCTCGTCGCTGGCGCCGACAGCGATAATGTTATGAGAGTCATGGGCAATAGATGAAGCCAGCGCCCCTTTCTTCAAGCCAAATCCGCTGACCAGCCCCACGCCAATGTTCCCCGTCGCCTTGTGCCTCTCCACCACCACCAGTTTTAGAATATCCCTACTCATATCGGGGACAGAGCTGATTTTCTCCATTCTCTTGCGGGTGATTATCTGGCCGGGGACAATCTCAATAACCGGCATGGCTTCCCCTGAAGCTGGTAGCCTTAGCGCCTCAATATTAAAGGGTTTTATACTTACCGTATTGGTGAGTCCTCTGCCGCCGGCTGGGGGGAGGGGAAATACGGGCTTACCCTCTTGAGCGACGATTTTACCCTGGTAGAAGACCATCTCAATCTCAAGGCGTCTGAGGTCACTGAGGACAATCAGGTCGGCCATATAGCCGGGGGCTATCCCTCCCAGCCCGTCCCGCCGGAAGTACTGTGCCGGGTTGATGGTGGCAAGCTGAATTGCCCGCACCGGCTCAAGCCCGAGCTTTATCGCCTTTCTGACTACGGCGTCAATATCGCCGTCCCGCAGCAGGTCAGCGCAACTACGGTCATCAACGACAAACAGGCATCTATGGTAGGTCTTATCCGTGACCAGGGGGAGCAATGCCTCCAGGTTTTTCTCGGCAGAGCCTTCCCGGATCATGACAAACATGCCCTGTTTCAGCTTCTCCCTGGCTTCATCAAGGGATACCGATTCGTGGTCGGAATAGATGCCGGCGGCAATATAGCCGCTTAAGTCTTTGCCGCCGACGCCGGGGGCATGGCCGTCAACAATCTTCCCCTCAGCCAGGCTGATTTTGCTCAAGACCGTCTCATCGCCGCCGAGCACTCCGGGGAAGTTCATCACCTCCCCCAGCCCGATGACCTCCTTCAGTTTTAGAAGCTGGCGGATTTCTTCGGCGTTGATGCTGGCGCCTGAGGTTTCAAGGTGGGTTGCTGGCACGCAGGAAGGAGCCATGAGAAACAGGTCGAAGGGGAGGCGGCGGGCGTAGTCAAGAACGTATTTTATGCCCTCAAGACCGCAGACGTTGGCTATCTCGTGGAGGTCAGTAATAATGGCAGTCGTCCCGCGGGGTATTACAGCTCGGGCGTATTGGCCGATATCGAGCATTGAGCTCTCGGGGTGAATATGACCGTTGATAAGTCCGGGGGCGATATATTTGCCATTTAAGTCCAGAATCCTCTTTGCCTGATGGTAGTTCCCCACCCCGGCTATCCTGTCCCCATGGATAGCCACGCTAGCCGCTTCAATCTCGCCGCTGAAGACGTTAATTACCCGGGCGTTAGCCAGAATCAGGTCGGCGGGAGTTTCCCCTTTAGCCACCGAGATTAGTTCGGCGAGCCCCTTGACCATCAGCTCTCCTCCATGGCATATATGTCAGGGAGATAGCGGAACCTCTCATTCCAGTCTATGCCGTAGCCGACGATGAATTTATTGGGGACGGTTAAGCCCAGATAGTCAATGTTGACTGCGGTCTTACGCCTTGAGGGCTTATCGGTCAGGGTGCAGAGTTTTAAAGAGGCTGGCTTTTTCTTGCCCAGGTGCTCTAAAACGAAGGCGGTGGTGAGGCCGGTATCTATAATGTCCTCAATGACCAGCACGTGCCGGTCTTTAATCTCAGACTGGACATCCTGCACCAGCTTAATCTTCCCCGGACTCTGGCCGCCGCCATAGCTGGACAGCCGTATAAAATCCACCTCAAGGGGGAAGTCAAGGAGGCGGATAAGGTCAGCCATGAACATGAACGAGCCCTTGAGGACGCCGATGAGAAGGGGGCGCTTATCGCGGTAGTCCCGCCCGATTTCAGCCGCCAGCCTCCTGACGGTGGCGGCAATCTCTTCCCCGGTGAAGAGGGGAGTGAGTTTAGGCTCAGAACCCATAGCTACGAGTGATTATAATTCTTACCATTGGTCCTGTCCACCGGAGGTTTGTCTTTACCCTTACTTGAGGGTATAATTGGGCAACGCTTGGTTGGAGTTTGGAAATTGCCCTGGTTCTATTATGTGGGCAGGGTAATAGCGAGGGCGCTGTTTAGCCTGCTGACCCGCTTGGAGGTGGAGGGTAGGGAGAATATCCCCGCCGATGGACCGTTGCTGGTGGTGGCTAATCACCTTAATCTCACCGACCCCCCCTTGCTTGCCATAAGCCTGGGCAGAGAGACGATATTCATGGCTAAGGAGGAGCTGTTTCGCTCCCCCTTAACCGCCTACTTCGTGGGCAACTTTGGCGCCTTCCCGGTGCATAGGGGTAAGCTGGACAGGAAGGCGCTTCGCCAGGCACAGCAGGTCTTGACCGACGGTCGGGCGCTGATTATGTTCCCTGAGGCGACGAGGAGCAAGAGCGGCCGCCTTCAGCGGGCTTACCCCGGCTCGGCGCTGATTGCCATGCGCGGTGGGGTGCCCATCCTTCCGGTGGGCATTAGCGGCACGGAGAGGGTCAGGGGCATAGGCTGGATATTCCGCCGCCCCCGTATCACGGTCAACATCGGTCGCCCCTTTAATCTGCCGTCCAGCGGCAGATTGAGCAGGGCTGGGCTGGTGGATAATACTGATTTGATAATGGAGCGCATCGCTGAGCTCCTGCCGCCAAAATATCATGGGGTTTATGGCAAGCGGTGAAGATTGAGAAGACCGGGGAAATTGGTTTTTGCTACGGGGTTAAGCGTGCCATCGATATTTTAGAGAAGGTTGCCCGTGAGCGTGGCAGCGTGGAAACGCTGGGGGCGGTGGTGCATAACCAGCAGGTACTGCAGAGACTGGCTGGGATTGGGGTCAGGGTAGTGCCGACGATAGATGATATACGGGGCAATATGGTGGCCATTAGCTCTCACGGCGCCAGTCCGCAAATGGAAGAAAAG
The DNA here is from genome assembly GCA_964505425.1 of uncultured Dehalococcoidales bacterium. Lineage (GTDB taxonomy): Bacteria > Chloroflexota > Dehalococcoidia > Dehalococcoidales > BS750m-G39 > CAVTZP01. The sequence continues at coordinate 64,142 of CAZDHX010000001.1, forward strand.
CTTCGCACCCGGCGTATTGAGATAGTGGATACCACCTGCCCCTTCGTTCACCGGCTCCAGATTGCCGCCCGCAGATTGGCCAGAAACGGCTTTTTCGTTGTTATCTATGGTGATGCCGACCATACCGAGGTCAAGAGCGTCCTCGGTTGGGCTGGGGGGAAGGGGGTGGCAACCCTTGATGATAAGCTTGTCGCCAGGCTGGACCCTCTGCCCCGCCGCCTGGGTATCCTCTCTCAGACCACCCAGATACCAGCTCATTTTACCGAGTTTGTCAAGCGGCTCATTGACTCGGTCTTTACTCGGGATTCCGAGCTGCGCATTATTGACACCATATGTCATGATATTAGAAGACGGCAGGCGGAAGCCCTTGACCTGGCGGACAGGGTGGACCTGATGCTGGTTGTTGGTGGGCGGGGCAGCGCTAATACCAATCGTCTCGCCGAGTTATGCTCGGCGTTGACCGAGACTCATCTTATTGAGACGGCGGAGGAAATCAAACCCGCCTGGTTTCGGGGTAAGAAAAATATCGGTGTAACCTCCGGCGCTTCTACCTCGCAGCAAACTATAGACGAAGTCCTGGCCCGGCTGGAAGGCTTATAGCTTCATCTCCTGAGCCACCACCTCGCGGTAGAAATCGGCGTCACCGAAGGAGACCTCAGCCGCCTTAGCCCGCCGGGTGTAGTATTGTAAGTCGTGGTCTATGGTCACGCCGATGGCGCCGTGGATCTGGTGGGCTAAAGCCATTACCCGCTGGCAGGCTTCACCCGCCCACGCCTTGGCGATGGCTATTTCTTTGGTGGCGGGGAGACCCTCGCTCAGCATCCAGGCAGCTTGATAGGTAGAAAGCCTGGTGCCGTCAACATCGGTGGCCATATCGACGCAGTAGTGCTGGATAACCTGAAAGCTGCCGATGGGGCGGCCATACTGCTTTCTTTCCTTGGCGTAACTGACCGTCATGTCCAGCGCCTCCTGGATACAGCCTACCATCTCACAGCACTTTGCCACCGCGGCTCGCTGGATTATCTTTTGCACCTCTTGCCACCCCTGGTCCAGCTCACCCAGGATATTTTCTTTAGGGACTTTAACTTCCTTAAAGACCACCTGGCACAGCTTGTCGTTGGCGATGGTGTTGAGCACGGTGGAGCTTATCCCCGCACTTTTAGCATCGACGATAAATATAGTTATTCCCTTATCGGTCCTGGCTACCACCAGCATGTAATCAGCAACATTAGCATCGGGGACAAAGAGTTTTGTCCCGTTTATAACATAGCCATCACTATCGGCGGTAGCCTTGGTCTTGATGGCGTCGGCGTCATAGCTGGCGCTAGCTTCGGTCAGGGCGAGGGTGAAGATTATCTCACCGCTGGTTATTTTGGGTAAATACGCCTGTTTCTGCTCCTCGCTGCCGACATCGGCGATGGCTAGCCCGCCGAGGATGACGGTGGAGAAGTAGGGACCGGGCAGGCAAGCCCGCCCCATTTCCTCGAGCAGAACTGCCAGGTCAAGGAAGCTCATGCCGCTGCCGCCGTACTTTTCGGGGAATGCCAGCCCCATCCAGCCCAGCCCCGCCATTTCCTGCCACAGCTCCGGTGAGTAGCCGGCTTCGCTCTGTTCAATTTCCTTGACCACCGTCTTGGGGAATTTATCGGTAAGAAAATCGCGAGCCATTTTCTTTAGCATTTCTTGTTCTTCAGAGAGAGCCAGATTCATTATCATGCCTCCTAGTTATCTACGTTATCTACTGGTTATTCGCTGGGTAATTCCAGCTTTCTTAAAGCCAGGATGTTCTTCAGCACCTCGGTGGTGCCAGCCTGAAGGCTATAGCCCTTTGATGACAGGTATGAGTGATAAGCCATGCCCTGCATCGGCGCCAGTTTGGACTGGGGTGATAGCTGTCCGTAGAGCCCCAGAATCTCTATCGCGGTGGCAGCTAGGCGCTGCTCAAAGGCAGTGCCGTATGCCTTGCTCATGGATGATTCCCAGTTTGGCGCCCGCCCCTCATCCATGACCGTCGCCACGCGGTACATATGCAGCCGCCCGATTTCAAATTCAATCTGGAGCTGAGCCAGCTTGGGTCGAATAGTCGGGTCTTCGGATAGGGGCTTGCCCTTTCTCTTGGTCTCCCTGGTGTATTTGATGAGGGTGTCAAAGAGGGGGTAGTTAGCCATCAGGCGCTCCATGCCGCTCCTCTCGTAGTCAAGCTGGTTCAGAATCTGATAAAAGCCCTTGTTTTTCTCCCCGATGAGGCTTTTCTTGGGGATGCGCACGTTTTCAAAGAAGACCTCGTTGAAGTGCACCCCACCGGTGATATCGGCGATGGGCTGTACATCAACCCCGGGCAGGCTGGTCTCGAAAAAGAACTCGCTGATGCCCCGGTGCTTGGGGGCATCGGGGTCAGTCCTGGCGACCAGGTAAATCCAGTTCATGTGGCTGCCGCCGCTGGTCCATGTCTTCTGCCCGTCGATTATATAGTCGTCGCCGTCCTCAACGGCTCGGGTCTTAAGTGAGGCGAGGTCGCTGCCGGCGTCGGGCTCGCTCATGCCCAAGCCGACATAAGCTTCGCCCTTTAGTATCATAGGCAGCAGCTCTTTTTTCTGCTCCTCGGTCCCGTAGTGGACGATGGCGCCGCCAATCTGTCGGTCGGCGAACCAGTGGCAGGCGGCTGGTGCCCCGTAGCGGAGCATCTCTTCGGTCAGGATGAGCCGGTCAATAAATGACCGCCCCTGCCCTCCAAGCTCCTTGGGCCAGGTGAGCCCAATCCAGCCCTGTTTTGCCACCCGCTTGCTGAACTCCGGGTTATGCCCCATTATCCAGGCATCGCAGGTGGGCTGCCATAGTCCTTGCCTTATCTCCTCTTCCAGAAACTTACGAACCTCAAGTCTGAACTTCTCCTGCTCATCAGTTAATCTAAAGTCCACGCTTACTCTCTCCTTCTAATCGTTGGTCTGAGTCTCTAGTCTGGTGGTCTGAAGCCTAGGTGGTGTGTAGGGCGAGACAGGTCACAGTCCGGGAAATGCCGGGAATGGGGTGGATTTTTCCGGTGACCAGGTCACCAATATCGTTTAGAGTGGCTCCCTCCATTATGGCGATGATGTCATAGGGGCCGGTTACAATGTCAACCGATTTTATCCCTTTCAACCTTTCCAGGGCGGCGGCTACTTCCTTGTTTTTGCCCACCTCTGTCTCAATCAGGACAAACGCTCTAGCTGCCATTAAACTCACTCCTCTATATCAGCTTAAAGGATTGTAATACTGAGCTTGCTCTACTGTCAAGGTCATCGCCTTGCAGTGAGTGTTTGGCTTGGCTTATAATGAGCTACCTTGTAGCGAAATTCAAGGAGGACGAGTTGGAATACTTTTTAACCGAGCAGCAGAAGGAAATTAGGAAGCTGACGCGAACCATAGCTGAGGAGCAGGTATTGCCAGTGCGGGCAGCGCTTGATGAGAAGGAAGAGTTTCCCCTGGAGATTATGAAAATCCTCGCTGACGCTGGCTTGTTCGGTGTCTATATCCCTGAGGAGTACGGTGGTCTGGGGGGTGGCATTTTTGAGCTCTGCCTGGTGGTGGAGGAGCTGAGCCGCGTGTGTAGTGGCGTGGCCGTTAGTTATGCCGCCAGCGGGCTGGGGACGTTGACCCTTTTACAGTTCGGCAGCGACGAGCAGAAACGCCGGTTCCTGCCTGATATCGCTGCTGGCAGGAGAATGGCTGCCTTCGGCTTAACCGAGGAGGGTGCCGGTAGCGATGCCGGTGGCATAAAGACGACGGCCCAGCGCACCGATAAGGGTTATATCCTTAACGGGACGAAACAGTTTATTACCAACGGCGGTGACGCTGAGGTATATACTATTATCGCCTTAACCGATAAGGAGAGGGGACCTCGCGGTGCCAGCGCTTTTCTGGTGGAGAAGGACACGCCCGGCTTCACCTTCGGCAGGAAGGAGAAGAAGCTGGGCATCCGTGCTTCTTCAACCAGGGAGCTCGTTTTTGAGGATTGCCTCGTCCCCGCCGAGAATATAATCAGTCGGGAGGGGATGGGTTTTATTATGACCATGAAGCTGCTGGACTACTCCCGCCCCGGCTTGGGCGCCCAGGCGCTGGGGTTGGCTCAGGGGGCTCTGGAGGCGGCGGTGGACTATGCCAAGCAGCGTGTTCAATTTGGGCACCCCATTTTTGCCCAGCAGGCTGTCCAGCACCTGCTGGCGAATATGGCCATTCGGGTAGAGGCGGCTCGGGGGCTGGTCTATGCCGTCGCCAAGACGATAGATAGCGGCGCCAGGGATTTCACCAGAGATTCGGCGATGGCTAAGGTCTTTGCCTCAGACACGGCGATGAGGGTTACCACCGATGCCATGCAGGTCTTTGGCGGCGTCGGTTATATGCGGGATTATCCCATTGAGAAGATGTTCCGGGACGCCAAGATTACCCAGATATACGAGGGTACCAATCAGGTGCTGAGGAATGAGATTGCCTTTGAGTTGAGGAAGCAGAAGTGGGTGCTGAAATAATTGAAGCTGACCAAGCTTGACAGTGATGACGAGGCTTGGCTTATAATAGGGGGCTTATCTTTGGGGGTGGAGGTGGGAAATAATGCAGGTAAATGTAGCTCAGCTACTTAAAGGAGATATCGGCTCGGTGCGGGACTATGAGGTGGATGGGGTTATTGATGTTACCGAGAACGGCAAGAGCAGCCCGGTTCGGGGCAAGCTCAGTTTGACCCGCACCGACCGTAGCATCTTGGCAAAGGGGGTAGTAGATTCTGAGGTTGAGCTTACCTGTAGCCGGTGCTTGAACCAGTTTCATTTCCCGCTAACCCTGAATATTGAAGAGGAGTATTTCCCGACTACAGATATAATGAGTGGTGCTTCCCTGCCCACCTCTGATGAGCCTGACCGGTTCACTATTGATGAGCACCATGTTCTGGATTTGACCGAGGCGCTGCGCCAGTGCGCTGTGCTGGCTATCCCGATGAAGCCCCTCTGCCGTGAAGACTGCGCCGGGTTATGTCCTAATTGTGGTCACAATCTTAACCTGGGACCTTGCAGTTGTCCGCCGCAGGGAGCGGACTCTGCCGATAAGGAGAAAGGAAAATAAGCCGTGGGAGCTTTACCAAAGCGAAAATATGCCAAGGCGCGTCAGGGTAAGAGACGCCGCCATCTTGGTTTAGCGTCACCTCGTTTGGACTATTGCCCTCAGTGCCATAGTCCCAGGCTGCCTCATCATGTCTGTCCCGTCTGTGGGAGCTATGCTGGCAGGGAGGTCATCGAGGTCAAGAGCCCCAAAAAGAAGACCGAGTGATGACCGATGGCTGAAACAATGAAGACAGCCTACGTCTTTCCCGGGCAGGGCGCTCAGTGGGTGGGGATGGGGCGTGACCTGTACCAGAATTTTGATTCGGCTAAAGCCGTCTTTGAGCAGGCTGACGAGGCGTTGAGCTTTCCCCTCTCTAAGCTGTGCTTTGACGGTCCGGAGGACGAGCTCCTCCAGACGGTAAACGCCCAGCCAGCGATAGTAACCGTTAGCTTCGCCTGCCTGGAGGCGATGCGGGGTGTGAGCGGGCTTGAGCCCGCCTTTGTTGCCGGGCACAGTCTGGGAGAATATACCGCGCTGGCGGCGGCGGGGGTGCTTGATTTCGCCACCACCGTCTATCTTGCCAGGGAGAGGGGGAGGCTGATGCATGAGGCGGGGCAGATAACGCCCGGCGGCATGGCGGCCGTAATCGGGCTTGATGAGCCAGCACTGGCTGAGGTCTGTTCCGAGACTGGCGCTTGCGTTGCTAATATCAACTGTCCTGGTCAGATAGTAATCAGCGGGGCTGAGGACAAGTTAGCCAAGGCCATGGATTCGGTTAAGGTGAGGGGGGCGCACCGCGTCATCCCTTTGCAGGTAAGCGGCGCCTTTCATACCCCCCTGATGCAGCCGGCGGTTGACGGCATGGCTGAGATTATAGCCAAGCTTTCCTTTAATAAACCAGCCGTCCCCATTATCGGTAATACCACCGCCCAGCCGCTGACCACGGCTGAGCTGGTCAAGGAGGAACTCCTCCGGCAGCTGTGCAATTGCGTCCAGTGGCAGCGTTCTGTTGAATATATGCTCGGCGATGGGGTATCCTCTTTTGTTGAGATTGGGCCGGGGAGAGTGCTGGCTGGTCTGATTAAGCGGATTGACAGGGATGTTAATATAGTTAATATCGGCGATGCCGAAGCGGTCGAGAATATAGGGGTTAAAAAATGAACCTTTCTGATAAAGTGGCTATCGTTACCGGTGGTGGGCGGGGGATAGGGAAGGCGATTGTCCTCAGGCTGGCTGAAGCCGGGGCTAATATTGTCGTCAATGACGTTGAGCCGGTTGACGCCGTAGTCGGGGAGATCGAGGCTATGGGCAGGCAGGCCTTGCCGGTTTTAGCCGATGTCAGCTCGGCGGCAGACGTCGATAAAATGGTGACGGAGGCTATTACCGCCTACGGGCGGATTGATATTCTGGTGAATAATGCCGGCATTGCCCGAGACCAGCTTCTGCTGCGGATGACGGAGGAGGAGTGGGACAGCGTGCTCGCCGTTGACCTGAAGAGCGTTTTTCTCTGCACCAGAGCCGTGCTAAAGCATATGGTCAAACAGCGCAGGGGCAGGATTATCAGCATTTCCAGTATTACTGGCATCGTGGGCAACCCGGGGCAGGCTAACTATGCCGCCGCCAAGGCGGGTATTATTGGCTTTACCCGGACGATTGCCAGGGAGGTAGCCTCCCGCGGTATAACGGTCAATGCTATTGCCCCCGGCTTTATTGAGACTGAGATGACCAAGGGGTTGAAGACGGAGTGGAGAGAGGAGCTTAAAAAGCGGATTCCCCTTGGTTGCTTTGGCACCCCCCGCGATGTGGCGGAGGCGGTCGCCTTTCTTGCTTCTGATGCGGCAGGCTATATCACCGGGCAGGTCTTGGGTGTGGACGGGGGTATGACATAGCCTGGAATTTAGCGGTTGAAATGCTATAATGTTAGCTCAGGTTGGGTGATGCTCTATGGGAGTACGGCACAAGGCGAGGGCGATAGCCCTGCAGGCATTATACGAGGTCAACTCGGTGGGGCATGACGTGGAGAAGGTCTTGCCCCGCCTTCTGGAGGAGAGCGGGCTGTCCGAGGAGAACGCTGCCTTCGCCCGAGGGCTGGTGGGGGGCGTTATTAAGAACAAGAAGGAGATTGACCAGCATATTGAGAACTTTGCCCCGGCCTGGCCGGTGGAGCAGATACCAACCGTGGATAGGAATATTTTGAGGCTTGCAATATTTGAGATTTTGCTTGATAATAGTGTCCCAGTTAAGGTAGCCATAAATGAGGCGGTCGAGTTAGCCAAGACGTTTGGCAGCGATAGCTCGCCAAGGTTTGTTAACGGAGTCCTTGGTTCAGTTAGTGCCCTTGCTAGTCGGTAGAAAAGAGGGAGGTAAATAATGCCCAGAGTTTTTGAGCGGATAAAGAAGATAGTTGTTGAACAGCTCGGCGTGGATGAAGCCGAGGTGACGCCGTCGTCCAACTTTGTTGACGATTTAGGCGCCGACTCTCTGGATTTGGTCGAGCTGATTATGGCTCTGGAGGAAGAGTTCAGTAAATCAGGCCAGAAGATGGAGATACCGGATGAGGATGCGGAGAAGATACAGACTATTCAGGATGCCATTGATTATATTAAGGACCGCGGCATTGAGGATGGTTAAATAAATTAGCCCCGTTGCGCTAAGGTCAGGACTTTAGATGCCTGATTGCCCTTTCTCTGCCAACTAGGAAAAACGGGGGGCTGTGCACTTTCGTTTTATGCGTTCCAAGGTCCAGGCTCTGTTTGTTATTGTAGAAGAGCGAGAGGCGAAGCTCGTAGTCGGCATACTTTAGCTCCCCGTATCCCGATAGCTGACCAATAATGATGATGAACCTGCCAGTTTGACCTGCCTCTATCGCCTGGGATAGGTTGACGCTCTTTTTGGCTCCCGGCTCGTGGGGATTGAGTAGTACGTTATATTCCCATGCCATCGGGGGAGTGTGGTAGGTGGTGGAGTCGTAGGTGATGCGGACTGCCCTGACATCTATCTCCAGCCATTTCAGGGGGATAGCCTCGTTGCTGCTGTTTCTAAGCTTTACGTCCATGATGGGGAAGACGCCCTTCTTGCGAGGCGGTCCCTCGCTCTCAGGAAGCCACTCTTTTCTGAACTTTACAATAGCCGCCGGGTCATCAATTAGGGCTACCTTAACCACCTCTAACGGTTCGTTTAGGGTAACCGGCTTTTCTCTGACGCGTTGGCTGGCGGCGGCGGCGGGTCGGTTACTCCAGTACATCTGGGCTGGTTTCAGCGGCTCGGCCAGGGTGGGCCGGGCTAGCTTTTTTCGGGTACGCCGGCTGGCAACTATATCGAGCCAGTCGTCTCGGTAGAGCTTGACCTGGTTAGCGTCGAGCTTGCGGTAGAACCCTCCGTAGATCATGGTCTGCATGTGGCACTCAAGGCAGAGGACAGCCAGGTTGTCAATGTTGTTGTTGGCGGGGTTGCTGTCGATGTGGTGAATCTGGACGGGCTTTCCCTGCCGGCGGCAGACGCAGCAGGTGCGGTTGGAGAGGAATTGTATCTTGGCGGCGACATCGGGGGGGATAATGGACGTTCTTCTCTTCATGGTGCCACCGCCTATGTTAAGTTAATATGTTGAGTTAGTTGGATTTTCGGGAGACAAAGTCATTATAGCTCTAAGCAGTTGCTAAAACAATAGTTTTTTGAGAACTTGGGGAAATTTTTTTGCCAAGTGGGGAAGAAATCTTTTACCTTATTGTTGACCTCCCCCCCCTCTTAGACTGCCTTAAACTTGAAACTGTTTGGGAGAAGGCTTGACAATTGATTGAAACAGATGTACTATTAAGGAAGTGAAGGGTAGTCAAGCATGTTAAAGGAATGCCACGGAAACCAAAGTCTAAATTATGTAGGAACAATTATTGACATTGAAACTATAGGTGACTTCTGCCGCGGCTACCCTAAAAATGACTCTAGGGAATATCAAGAGCACAAGTTGGTAATCTTCGGATATATCAACAGACAAGGATTTCATATTTATTGTGCTCAAGGAATTGAAGATATTCCAGAATTGGAAGAAAAGGCAAGTAAACTTCTAGAAACAATAGACAAAGAAAGACCTCTTTATGCTTTCCAATGTCACCATGAAATGAGCGTACTCCTTTATCGTCTAAAATCAAAGACTCTTTTTGACAAGGAATTACAAGCTAGAGAGTATGAACCAAAGGAAGAGGCTCTTAGAAATCTAGGGATTCCCAACAGTTTTGGCGACCCTTTTCAAAATGAACGGAAGCCAGGTTATGCATGTCAAATAGCTTGGTTGAATAGTCGTTATGATGATGCTATTCAACATAATCGCGCTTGTCTCTTAAAAGAACAAGCGCTCTTGTTAAAAGGACGTGGAATAACGCCTATACCACTCGATTTCAAAGAAATGGATAGCTCATATATAAGTCCCGATTCATCGCAATCGTTCCAGCCATGGACAAGAGAACAAAAGAATTATGTTATTAAAGCGTGGAGTGAAGGGAAAACGATAAAATCAATATCACAAGACTGCAAAAGAAAGCCCAGAGCAATTTGGATGCGCTTACAAAGACTTGGTAAGATACCTTCTGACATTCCTTATACCGTCGAAAAGGAATCTTGGGCATTAAGAGATTTACCTTGAAGGATTATTATTAAGTAGTTATATCACCCCTTTTAATATACCCTCTAGCGTCTGTTCCCACCCCTTAACTCTCTCATAGCTCACCTTTATCTGGCTGGTGCCCATCTTGACGCCATCGGGGAGGGGGAGCGCCCGCTGGTGGGGGGTGAATTTCATGCCGTTAAAGAGGCGGAGGATAATCTGCCCTTCCTCAGTGGATATAGACTCAACGCCCGCCTTTGCCGCCAGAATCTTGACCTTGACGGCATAGAGCAGGTTTTTTACTTCCGCCGGCAGAGCGCCAAACCTATCGTTTAATTCTTCAGCTATAGCCTCTATCTGCTCAACTTTGTCCAGCTTGGCTAAGCTTTGATACAGGCTCAGTCTGGTGTCAAGGTCGGCGACATATTCCTCGGGGATAAAGGCTCTTAGGGGCAGGTCGATGGTCGGGGAGGGGAGGCGGCGTGGGGGTTCTTCTTTCCCGGCAATGCGGGCTTTCCTCTCCTCAACGGCGTCGGCGAGCAGTCGGCAGTAGAGGTTAAAGCCGACGGCGGTGATGAAGCCGCTCTGCCTCTGTCCCAGCAGAGTTCCCGCCCCCCTTATTTCCAGGTCTCTCATGGCGATGCCAAAGCCAGCTCCGAGCTCGGTGGCTTCAAAGATGGTCTTTAGCCTCTTCTCGGCGTTGGGCGTGAGGTACCTTCCCTTCTCGTAGAGAAAGTAGGCGTAGGCGTGGTTGGCGCCGCGCCCGACCCTGCCCCTTAGCTGATAGAGCTGGGTTAAGCCGAACCTGTCGGCTCGGTTGACAATGAGGGTGTTGACATTGGGCATATCAAGCCCCGACTCAATGATGGTGGTGCAGACCAGGAGGTCGCTTTTGCCGCGGGCGAAGTCAGCCATCACCACCTCCAGCTCGGCTTCGGGCATTTGACCGTGGGCGGTGGCGATTCTTGCCTCCGGTATAAGCTCGCGGAGCTTATCGGCGACATAGTTAATGCCCTGGACCCGATTATGGACGAAGAAGACCTGCCCGTTGCGCTCCAGCTCCCTTAGAATAGCCTCCCGGATTAGCCGCTCGTTATATTCAGCGACATAAGTCTTGATGGGGAGGCGCTGCTCGGGAGGGGTCTCCATGGTGCTCATGTCCCTCACCCCGACGAGGGACATGTGAAGGGTGCGGGGGATGGGGGTGGCGCTCAGGGTGAGGACATCAACCTCCTGCCTCAGTTTCTTAAGGTGCTCCTTGTGAGCGACGCCGAAGCGCTGCTCTTCATCAATAATGAGCAGCCCCATATTCTTGAAGACGACATCCTTTTGCAGCAGGCGGTGGGTACCGATGCAGATGTCAACGCTGCCCTCGGCTAGCCCCTTAACGATAGCCTCCTGCTCGCTGGGGGTCTTAAAGCGGCTCAGGACCTCAATTCTTACCGGGAAGGCGTCCAGCCTCTGGCTGAAGGTGGCGAAGTGCTGCTGGGCGAGCACGGTGGTCGGCACCAGCACCGCTACCTGCTTGCCATCCGTCACTGCCTTAAAGGCGGCTCTGATGGCGACCTCGGTCTTGCCGTAGCCGACATCCCCGCACACCAGCCGGTCCATGGGCTTGGCTTTTTCCATATCCCCCTTCACTTCTTCCTGGACCTTTATCTGGTCCGGTGTCTCCACGTAGGGAAATGAAGCCTCAAGCTCCTGTTGCCACAGGCTGTCGGTGGAGAAGGCAAAACCGGGGATAACCTCCCGGCTGGCATAGAGGGCAAGTAGTTCCTGGGCGACATCCTCAGCGGCTTCCTTCGCCCGCTGTTTGGTCTTGGTCCATTCTTGGGTGCCGAGGCGGTTCAGCAGCGGGGGGCGGTCGCTGGCGCCGATATAGCGGTTTATACGGTCTATCTGGTCGGTGGGGACATAGAGCTTATCGCCGGCGCCGTATTGCAGCCAGAGGTATTCCTTCTCGCTGTCCTCGGTGCTCATCCGGGTAACACCGGCAAATTTGCCAATCCCGTGCTCAACATGGACGACATAGTCGCCGGGGGCAAACTCAATAGCCAGTTTGTGGTGGGGTACAGCCCTTCTCTTGACCAGTCGGCGTTGCTTAATGAAGCCGAAGATTTCGGCATCGGTGAAAAGGGTGGTGTTATCCATCGCCCACCCCTCAGCCAGCAACCCCTGGACTAGTGCCAGCGAGCCGGGTGGGGGTATTTGCTTTATATCAGTGGTGAGGGAGGCAATAATATCCTCCTGCTCAAGTAGCTCAGACAGTCGGCTGGCCTGGTGGCTGACGATGATGATTCTTTGTTTTTGCTTTAGTAGCTGTTTTACCTTGTTGACGAAAGCCGGTAGCTGCCCGCCGTAGCTGGGGGCGGTGCTAAAATTCAGGCGGTGGGCTTTTTCGCCAACACCCCAACTGGCGAGCATGAGGTGCGGCTTTTCTTTTATCCCTGGCTCAAGCTCTTCCCAGGTGAAGTATGGTCTGGGAGTCTTCTCCGCCCGCAGCTCGCTGGCCTGGGCATCAAGCTCGTCTATTGCCTGCTTGACAAGCCGGGGCTCATCAAGCACCAGCCGGCAGGGTGGATGTATGAAGCCGAAGATGCTGTCCTCTGGGGTGGTCAGCCGTTCGGTGGCGGGACCAATGGCAACGGACGATAGCTGACTCAGCGAGCGCTGGCTTGCCGGGTCAAAGCTCCGGATGCTTTCTATGGTGTTGCCGAGGAAATCAAGCCTGAACGGCAGGTCGCTGGTGGGGGGATAGATGTCAACAATGCCGCCGCGACGAGCCATCGTCCCCGGCATTTCCACCAGTTTTTCTAGCCTGTAGCCGATGGCTTGCCATTTTTCTATTAGCTCAAGCGGCTCAATAGTCGTCCCCGCTTTTAAGCTGTGGCCGGCGGCGGTGAAATCGCGGTAGGACGTTGTCTTCGGCATTATGGCGGGTGCCGAGGCAACAACGAGAGGGTTTTGGTCTCCATTTATATCGGCCAGCGCCGATAGCACCTGTACCCTTTCCTGCTCAGTAGAAGCGTCTGAGGCAATGCGCTCGTAGGGGAAGGCATCTGGCTCGGGGAGAATTTTTATCTGGCTTGAGTTGCTCCAGGCGAGTAGCTGCTCATAGAGCCTTCTTGATTTTTCCGGCTGCGCCGTGATTACTACCATCGGCAGTGGCATAGACTTATATAGGGCAGCGATAAGATACGGCTTGGCGGCATCAATGACTATTACTCCGGTGCTGGCATTATCTCGCAGCTCATCTAAAAGCTGGCGGTAGGCGGGCATCTCAGTTATAAGATTGAGTAGCTTGGTTAAATCCATATTTTCTTCCCCAAACACCTCTAGGGCTAGCCGATACGGCCTAGCCCTCCAGAAAAATTTTAGCACAGGCGGGGGTAGGGGGCAATTAAGCTTGTTCGGAAACCTATCTGTGGGGGAAAACGCTCGTGTGTGATTGCAGGTATCAAGTCAAGGCAAAACACGAAGATTTGCTGAAGGTGTGGTATCTGGAATTAACTGAATTCCATGCTTAGTAAAAACTGATTATTACCAATGCGTTTTAGATTGTTGAACAAATCCTGCGAATTTAATGCCAGCCCGAAATTCTCTCTGGTTTCGGCTACCGTTGTCGTATAGAAGTCATCACGCAACGAGGCGGTGGCATCATGCAGAAGTATCACATCCCAGCCCCTGTTAAAGGCATCCCGTAGCGAAGACTCGACGCATATAGAAGTGTCAATGCCGGTAAATATAATTGTGTCAATACCCAGTGACCTTAGCCAGAGTTCGAACTCAGTATCCTGAAAGATCGAATCGCGTCTCTTCTGAACAACAAGGTCATCGCCTTGAGGCTGGAGGGCATCAATGAATTCGCTATCCCACGTTCCACGGACACACAAGGGCAGCTTCCTGATACGCTCACGCCGTTTGCTTGGCAGGATTTTATGTGACCTATCAAGCATATCTATACCGGATTTCTCGCGTAACGCCTGTGAAAAGAACACTGGTATCTTTAACGACTTTGCTTTGTGGTAAACGTCTTGTATCACAGGCACCACCTTCTGATACCTGGATATATCAAAGCCGAGTTTATCAAACGAGCCTCCGGTAGCCACAAACCCATTCTGAATATCTGTGATTGTCAGCGCTGGTCTGATTTTGTACGCCATGGCATTCTCCTCAGCATTGTAGCAGAAAGCACGTGGAAACCAAAGCGTGATTACTTCCTCAGATTCCAGCTTTTTGCAAGAATCGGCTTATGGTCGACCTCTCATCTTTATTCAGCAGCCCATTTTCATAGGCGACTGAGTCGAGGAAGAACTGAATATGAGGGGGGGCTTGCCATAATTCACGATTGGCATAGCGATACCCGTAGCGGGTAGAGCTGGCCAGCGTCTCTTTGCAGACTTCCTCACTATCGTAGTCAGCATTAGCCGTTAGCTCGGGAGTAAAACCATTCCTACGCGCTATAGCGTCAAGGGTATCATGAACTCCCGTGCTGTGCTGAGCCGCATTCTTGGCTCGGTAGGCGAATTCCTCCGACACTCCGATTTTTACGGCTGCTTCTCGATGGGGATGCTTGCCCATGCTATCTTCGGCAGATTTTATCTTCAAATGTGGTGAGACGCTCATCGCCAGTCTAACCACCTCAGTATCGCAATAGGGAAACAATTGCTCTGAGCCATGTGCCAGCGCAATCTTGTTTTCTCTATCGAAGGTTTCTATATCACCCCTCTGTAAATCATCCCACATTCTTCTTTGCAGACCCTCATAACCCTCGGCAGCGATGACCTTGGGGTACCAGGTATAACCGCCCCATAATTCGTCTGGGCCCTGACCGGATAAGACTGTGTGTATGTCATCCTGGCTGGCTAACTCCAGTGCGGCATAGATTCCGACGCCGGCTTCTATCTGCACCATGTCCCTCTCTTCAACGGCTTGAGCTACCTTAGGGATGTAAGATTCAATCTCGTCCGGGTTTATTGTCCGCACTTTGTGACTGAGACCGACTTCCCGGGTGAAGTGTTTCGCATATTCAATATCGTCGGCACCATCTAGGCCGACTGTATATGCTGTCACCTTAGTGCCTCCCTCAGCCGCTACTTCAGCAACCAGTTTAGCCATCAGACAACTATCTACCCCTCCTGAAATAAGTACCCCCACATTTTTAAGGTTATGCATCCTTTTTCTGACCGCACTACCCATCAAATCGCAGTATCCGTCAACGGCGGCAGTCATGTCATCTATTTCAACCTCAATTCCCATCTGTTGCAGGGAGCATACATCCTCAAACTTAATACCGTTCTTATCAAGTGAAGCGAGTATTCCTGCCCGTAATGGTTTTACATCGTGCAGACCTATATCCCAGAGCGCCTTTTTCAGCGGGGAAAAAGCCGTCAGCTTACCATTTTCAGCATAGAAAGCTGGCCTGAGACCAGCCGTGTCTCTTATCATAATGGTTTGGGTGCCGTCGCTCGCTACCAGGAAGTAGGCCCCATCTAGAATCGGTAGTATCTGTTTCACGGCTAGACTCAGGTCGCCCTGATATTTTTCCTCTAAGAGGTGGGCAACTACCTCAGATGCGCTTCCCAGATGAATGTCATGCCTTGTTTCCAGGTTCGCTCTCAACTCCTGAATATTGTATAAATTACCTTCGTATAGCACCACCAAACTACGGCTGCAATCAAAGGCTGGGTCTTCTGGGGACTCTTTTGCGGCAAATGATATCTTCCCCAGTGCCTGACCGTATATAGACTCATGGTCATTATGCCAGGCTTTTATTGCTCCATTGCTGATAATCCAAGACTTACCATGACCGTTGTAGCCCAGCTTATTCATCATGGAATGTACTTGCTCGGTAACTTCGTCTCCATCTCGGTTAATAACACCGAATACAGGACTCATACAAAATTCCTCCTACTATACAATTTCTGTGCTCAGGTTTGTGTAATAACGACCTTTCTTAATCATTCTCTCCAATAATAAAAAGCATGCTATGATGCAGCTTGACGTTATTCGGGGATAGAAAATTACGAGGGGAGAATCTTTGGTTGTGGACTGAGGTGTTGAGAAGTTAATTACACCACGGGTTTTTAAACCATTATGCATACTATATTAGCATTTTATTTCTGTAGAGTCAACAGGGGTGGTTTATGGCGCGCTCCGGAATGTCCGGAGAGGGGGTTTCCCAAAATCTGTTACAATGCATATAATTTACGAAGAGGAGCGAGTGATACCCCAATGCAGGAAAAGATAAGGCAAATTCTTGACCTCTTGAAGAGAGAATATGGTGTTCCTGAGCAGCAACATCGCCCTGACCCCGTTTCAGTCTTGGTCCGAACCATCCTTTCTCAAAATACCTCGGATACAAACTCCAGGGCTGCCTTTCAGTCATTACTGGCTTCCTTTGATAGTTGGGAGGACATTGGTACTGCCGACATTAGTACTATTGCCAATTGCATTAGGTGTGGTGGGTTGGGAACGATAAAGGCACAGCGGCTCAAACAGGCGCTCGAGGAGATTATACGGGAGCGAGGGCGGCTTGAACTGGATTTCCTGACTCAGCTTACCCCGTCTGGTGCCGAGGACTGGCTTCAGAGACTACCCGGAGTGGGACCGAAAACGGCACGTTGCGTATTACTTTTTTCACTGGGGACTCCGGTTCTGCCCGTGGATACACACATCCTGCGGGTGACCAAGCGATTAGGGCTAATCGGACCCAAAGCCTCACCACGTGAGGCGCATTATGCGCTGGGGGGAGCTGTCTCGCCGGAGGATATCTATCCGTTTCACATCCTTGTAATAGAACATGGGAGAACGACGTGTCGGGCGCGGTACCCTGACTGCCAGGCTTGCGTCCTGAGAAAGATGTGCCCGAGCTACGGCCTTTGAACAGGCAAACACTGGTTGGTAAGCCAGCCTCTACTCAGCTCTTAGCGCTTCAATCGGGTTCAGGCGGGAGGCATTCCACGCCGGATAGAAGCCAAAGAACAGACCAATGCCAATCGATACCGAGACGGCAAGGATAACTATATCAGCGGTAACTACCGTCGTCATTAGTCCCATGCTGGAGACAAACCAGGCAACTAGCCAGCCCAGGATAACCCCGATAATACCCCCGGCAAAGGTCAGGAAGGCGGCCTCAATGAGAAACTGGGTCCATATGTCTCGCTCTCTGGCGCCAAGTGCCTTGCGGATGCCTATCTCCCTGGTTCTTTCCAGCACCGAGACCAGCATGATGTTCATCACGCCGATGCCCCCCACCAGCAGCGAGATGGCAGCAATAGCTCCCAGCAGAAGGGTCATGGTGCCAATCGTTTCGGAGAGGGCGCTGGCTATCTCCTCCGTGGACATGATATTGAAATCGTTATCAGCGGAGGCGGCAAGCTTATGGCGGGTGCGGAGCAGGCTGGTGATATTATCAATGACATTCTGCGTCTGCGACTGGTCGCTTACCGTCAGGGATATGGAGGACACGATGCGACCGCCCTGGGGAGTCCGCGGCTGGGCTACCGCCTGCTGCATGGCAGCCAGCGGGATATAGACGGCCTCATCTGGGGAGTTAAACCTCGTCCCCTTGCTCTCCAGAACACCGATGACATGCACGATGATATTACCCATACGCATCTGTTGCCCTATAGGATTAGTGCTGCCAAACAGGGTTTCAGCCACACTGGCACCGAGCACGGCTACCTTGGTACCGCGCTGATAATCCTGCTCCGAGAAGGAAGCGCCGGTGCCAACCTTCAAGTTGTTTATCTGCATATATTCAGAGGTTATCCCGGTGACCGTAGCACTCGTATTCTCACCGCCCACCACCAGTTGCAGGCTGCTTGAGTAAGAAGACGCCACCGCGGAAACATAGGGGACCTGTTCTGATATTGCCTCGGCATCCTCCATGGTCAGTGTTTCCGAGGCGCTACTTCTAACACCGCCAAAGGTGAACGAGCCGGGGCGGATGCTTACCAGGTTTGACCCCATTGCTTCAATGTTGGAGATAATCTGTGCCTCGGCACCCCGGCCAACGGACATGAGGCTAATCACGGCGGCGACGCCAATGACAATCCCCAGCATGGTTAGGAAGCTACGGAGTTTATGAGTGACCACGCCAACCCAGGCCGTCTCTAGGGGCTCTAGCCACTTTTTCAGTTGCTCTTTTTTCATACCGTCTCCTCCGACACCACCTCCCCATCCTTGATATGGATGATACGCTGGCAGTGGTGAGCAATGTTGGCGTCATGAGTTATCATGACCAGCGTAATACCCTGCTCGGCGTGCAAAGAGGTGAGGATGGAGATTATCTCCTCACCAGAATGGCTGTCCAGGTTGCCGGTAGGTTCATCAGCCAGGAGGAGGGGAGGGTTCTTTACCAGAGCCCGGGCGATAGCAACCCTTTGCTGCTCTCCACCGGAAAGCTCGGTAGGGCGGTGGTCGGCTCGCTCAGAGAGTCCCACCTCAGCCAGTGCCCCCAGAGCCCGTGAACGGTCACTTCCGCCAGCATATCTCATACCAAGCTCAACATTAGCCACTGCCGAGAGCCTCGGCAGCAGGTTAAAAGTCTGAAAGACGAAGCCAATCTTCTGAGCCCTGACTTGAGCCAGTTCACCACTGTTGAGTTGGCTGACTTCTTTGCCCTCCAGATAGTAGCTACCGGATGTTGGCTTGTCCAGGCAACCAATCAGGTTGAGCAGGGTTGTCTTGCCCGAGCCGGAGGGACCCATAATTGCCACCAGTTCGCCCTTTTTAATGTTGAGGCTTACCCCTCTGAGCACGGTCAGCTCTCTCTCACCCATGGGATAGACCTTGGTTATATCTTGTAATCGAATCACTACCGCGGCCCTCCCATTCCCGGTATTATTACTCTAGTTGGTCCTCCTTGTTGCTCGTTTGTTGTCGTGGTGGTAGTTGTCCCCTCGGGAACGACTATCGTCTCGCCCTCGCTGAGTCCCCCGGTTACCTCGGTATATTGCCAGTTGCTGATGCCCGTCTGTATTTCGCGATCTTCGGTAGCACCCTCCAGCAACATGACCTGGACGTATGTCTTTCCTCCTTGACTGGTAATCGCCGTATTGGGGACCAGCAGAACATCGCTCCGCTGTTGCACTATTATGCTAACAGTTACCGTTAGCCCTTCCCTGAGTTGAAAGTCTTCGAGCGACTCTATTTCAACCTTGACTTTGTAATTCACTACGCCCGAGGTAATGGTAGCCGTTGGCGAGATGAAGGTGACCTTAGCTGGCAGGGTGAGTGTTGGCATGGCATCTATCTGCACCGTGGCGTCTCCCCCCAGCTTTAGCTGAAAGATATCCATCTCATTGACCATGAGCTCGGCTTCAAACTTGGTGGGGTCAACAAGGCGCACCGCCACTACGCCCCTCTGTACCTCATCGCCACCACTGACGTTTACAATGGTAATGAAACCGGCAAATGGAGCAACTATTACCGCCTCTTGTAGTTTTGCTTGAGCTTGAGCCAGGTTATCATTAGCCGTATCTAGAGCTACTTGGGCTGTCTCCATATCCAGCTGGGCGGCTCTCAGTGTCCAGAAGTCGCCAATACTAAGAATCTCTGTCCCAAATAAGTCCACCCCCTGTCCCAGATCTAGCCTCTGTGTGGCCTCGGTCAATTTGTCCCCGGCTTGAGTCAGCCCCTTCCACACATCCCAGTATTGCTCAGAACTCAATCCTATCTCCAGTGCTTCAAGAGCCTTGTTTAACTCCCGTTTGGCATCAAGAATGGACTCCAAGGCATAAGGAACATCAAAAGCTAAGGTTTTATAGCTATAGGGATAGGTTATCTTTCTATAGCTGTTCGCCGCCTTTTCCAGGGCAATCTCACTCGTTTTGACCTCTCGCTCGGCTGTCGTTACTGCTTGCTCCAGATAGACAGTGTCGGCTTTAACCAGCACCTGCCCCGCTTCAACAGAATCGCCCTCTTCCACCAGCACTTCCGCCACCGTCAGTGGTTCTTGCGTCGAGGTTCCGGATATCTGAAAAGCGAGGTCTTGGTAATTGGCATATGCCAGATTACCGCTGGCAGTAATGTCTACTGTCAGGTCTCCTCGCTGCACCGTTACCAGTTGGTCCTCTGAAATCGTGGCCGTCTTTTTAGCACAGCTTAGCGGGGGAATAACGATAACGCACAGGATAAGAGCTATTAGACCGAGCTTTAAGATTTTCATTTTATGTCCACCTCTCCTTTTCCTCTCCTTTACCACTGATAGGACGGAAGACATCGTTTTCCTGATTAGTATGACAGGGGATTATTAAGAAATTATTAAGATTGACAGTGCCCTAAGAGCTATTCTGACAGGGGGAGAGTAAAGGTAAAGCGGCTGCCCTTTCTCAGCTTGCTCTGGACTTCAATCCTGCCACCATGGGCTTCCACCAGGCGTTTGGCGATGGTAAGCCCCAGGCCACTGCCGCCGGTGGCTCTGGCGCGGGACTTGTCCACACGGTAGAAGCGCTCAAATATGTTGGGCAAGTCCTTAGCTGGAATGCCCTCGCCCGTATCAACCACGCTGACCCTTATCTGGCTACCCTGTTGCCATGCCTCTACCGTTACGCTGCCTCCCTGGCTGGTGTGAGCCATGGCATTCTCCAGGAGGTTGCGCAGGACCTGCTTGATGCGGTGTGAATCAATATTTACCGACGGGAGTTTTTCGGCTAGCTTAACCGTCAGCGTTAAACCCTTAGCCGCTGCCTGAGATTGCAGGGTAGCTACTGCCCCATCGATTAGCCTGGAGATGTTTTCCTTGCGGCAGGCCAGTTTTAGCTCGCCGGCGTCAGCCAGGCTCAGTTCCTGGAGGTCGTCAACGAGCCGTGACAGTGAGGAGACTTCTTCATTGAGGGAGCGAATAGTATCCGAATCCGGCTTCTTTATACCGTCACGAATTGCTTCCAGATAGCCCCTGATGTTGGACAGGGGAGTCCTGAGTTCATGCGCGGCGTCGGCTACCATATTTCGCCGCAGCTGCTCAGCGCGTTCCAGGTCACTAGCCATGGAGTTAAAGGACTGAGCAAGCTCGCCTACCTCGCCCTTGTCCCTGACACGGACCCTCTGTGAAAGGTCGCCTTTACCTAAACGCCGGGCAGCCTGAGTAAGGGCTTTGACCGGGGCTAATATGCGCCGTGATAGGAAAAAGGTAAGCAAAAGGGCAATGGCAACTGCCACCAGTCCTCCCCAGATGAAGAAGCGGCCTATGGCTCCATACACGATGTGTAGTGAAGCAATGTCTACCTCCGGTGATAGTCCAGGGTCAAGGTAAAGCATGCCAATAGCACCTTTTTCCCACGGAGGAGACATTGGTATTCCCGGTGTATCGGCTTCATATGGCTTTCCTGAAAGCTCTCCCTCAGAATCAGCGACCACTGTGCCCTCGCTGTCGGTCAGTATAATCCGCCGTCCGTAGAGGTTGCCCCACTGAGCCACCAAGGGCTGAATGCCCTCCCAGCCCCCCTGCTGGTAGTAATAAGTGGACAGCTCAGCTTCTACTCTTCTGGCCTGCATCAGTTCCATTCGTTCCCCGAACTGGCTGATTTCACTTCGGGTAGTCCAGTAAGTGAAGAAAAACACGGAGCCGATGGTTACAACTATCACCAGGGCAAAGGCTAATAGGAGACGGAAGTTCAGGTTATGTATCACTCTTCACCTCCAGTAGCTTGTAGCCGGCTCCGTAAACTGTCTTTATGTATCTGGGGTGGCGGGGGTCAGGTTCAATCTTGCGGCGCAGCTTGAGGATATGAACATCAATAGTGCGGTCAAAGCCATCAAAATCATAGCTAAAGGCTTTCTCAATAATCTGCGCCCGGCTGAAAACTCGCCCCGGTTCCTTAGCCAGAACTCCCAATAGCTTGAATTCAATCGGGGTAAGGTTTAGAGGCTTGCCGGCAAGAGAGGCTTCATGTCTAAGGAAGTCTAAGCTAAGCTCCCCATGTTCAATCCTTTCCGGAAGGCGCTCTCCAGGAAGGCGTCGGAGCACCACCCGCACTCTGGCCGCCAGTTCCCTGGGGCTGAAGGGCTTGGTCACGTAATCATCTGCCCCTAAGCCCAGGCCTATTAGCTTGTCCCGGTCAGTGGTCCTGGCGGTAAGCATGATGATAGGCACATCGGATTCATCCCTGAGAATGCGGCAGACCTCAAGACCATCAATACCAGGTAGCATGAGGTCCAGAACAATAAGGTCAGGATGGCTCTCGCGAGCTAATCGCAGGGCTTCGGTGCCATCATCAGCAGTGAGAACCCGGTAGCCATCCCGGTTCAGATAGAGCTTGACCAGCTCTACCGTTTTGGCATCATCGTCAACCACCAGAATCTTTTTTCCCGCCATCTCAAAGCCCCCTGCAATTGGCTATCTTTCCTTAATGTTATACCATAAATGTTAAGAAATTGTTAAAAGAAGAGGAGGGGGTATTCCCCCTCCTCTTCTAAAATCTGGCATAGAGCCTTTCTGGTTATTCTGTGGGTTGTGGTGCCTCCCCACCGGGGAAGCCACCGGGTCCGCCGAAGCCGCGATGCATACCAAGACCAGGAAATCCAGGAGCCGATGGGATATCTACCTCCGGTTTTGACTCCAACCACGTTTTGTACTGGTCAGCCTGTTCCTGGGTTATCTTGCCCTCGTCTACCAAGCCCTGAAGATAGCTATTCAGGGCTTCGTCCTGCATCTCGCTTCTAGCCTGGGCAAAGGCTTTTTGCAGCTCCTCAGAGTTGATGGCTGTGCCGGTGTTCTCCTCATAGATAGTGCAGACTTTATCCAGCATAGCCTGGTGTTGAGCTACCGGCTGGCCATTATCCCCGTCTCCACTCTGGGCGAGAGCTACCCCGCCTATGCCCCCAAGTAGTACCACTACCGTCAAGACTGCGACCAGAAGAAACTTCTTACTCCGCCACATTTTTGTTCACCTCCCTTCAGTTATTTGATAGTTCAATCATAGCAATTGAATATTAAGTTCTGGTTAAGATATCAACTGAATTCCACCGCTTATCAGACGTGTGAAAAGGCGAAAATCAAGCCGACGGTGACCATAAGGATGCCCAGCCCCAGTAAGGCATAGAGTAGAACACGTCGTTTAGGCACAATGCTACCCCTTTCAACTCGTCGTTATTCTTTGGATAATAGCATCTGAATATTAAATTACGGTTAAGGTTTCGGGGGGTTAATAAATAATCCGCTCTCCTTGTCTGGCATGCTTTAGCTTGCTATAATTAAGCAAGTTTAGCGGGGTAGATAGATGGCATATCGGCGGATAGTGGCTAAGTTCGGCACCAGTCTGCTTACCGGCGGCAGCGACCGCCTTGAGCAGGCTATAATGTCCAGCCTGGTGAAGCAGGTGGCGCAGCTGCATAAACAGGGGCTGGAGGTAATTATCGTCTCCTCGGGGGCGATAGCCTCGGGGAGGCACCAGCTTGGGTTGGGCAAGAAGGTTAAGGGCGTACCCTTCAAGCAGGTGCTGGCTTCGGTGGGGCAGCACCGCTTGATGAGCTTATATGAGCAGCTCTTTCGCGAGTATGATATTACGGTGGCGCAGGCGTTGCTGGCTAAGGTTGACCTCCTTGACCGCGCCGGCTATCTTAATGCCCGCAATACCCTCCTCGCCCTGCTGGAGCTGGGGGTAATATGCATCGTCAACGAGAACGATGTCGTTGCCGTTGACGAGCTTCACGAAGCCATGTTTGGCGATAACGATAACCTTTCGGCGATGGTGGCTAACCTTATTGACGCCGACCTGCTGATGATTCTGACCGATACCGGCGGGCTCTATACCGCTGACCCTCACCTTGACCCCAAAGCCCGCCTTATTCCTCGGGTGGAGAGGATAGATGCGGAGATTGAGCGCCTGGCGGCGGGCACGTCCAGCAAGCTTGGCACCGGGGGCATGCTCACCAAGATAGAGGCGGCCAGACTGGCTACATCCTCGGGGGTGGTGGTGGTCATCGCCAATGGCAGGGAAAAGGATATTATCTTGCGGCTGGCAAAGGGCGAGGCTCTGGGCACTCACTTTTTGCCCGCCGCCAGCAAGCTTGAGAGCCGCCGGCGCTGGATGCTCAGCGGTCTGGCTGTTAAGGGCAAGCTGGTGGTGGACTCGGGGGCGGCGATAGCCCTCAGGAAGCAGAAAAAAAGTCTGCTCGCCGCCGGTATAGAGGGCGTTGATGGCGAGTTCCAGCGGGGGGACATAGTGAATATCTATGACCCCGAGGGGTCTCGGCTTGGCTGCGGCATAACCAACTATAGCTCGGCTGACATTGCCGTAATTAAGGGAACGCACTCGGAGAAGATTACCAGCCTCCTTGGCTACGACTACGGCTCTGAGATAGTGCATAGAAATAATCTGGTAGTATTAGGGTAAGGAGCAAGCATGGATATTAAAGAGGGTATGGGTAAACTCTACCTCGTTGGGAGCGAGCAATTTATCTCGGATATTGACTATAAGTTTTACCAGGACCTGGACGCTGAGCCACCTCGGTGGTGGGGGGAGTTTTACCTTGATAGGAGTAAAAAGCTTGACGAGGAAGATCGGTATATTATAGAGCTGAATGACGGTTGCAAGGGCAACTGCTTTGTGAAGAAGCTGGTCAACCGAGTGTTTCCTGGTATTCCCGCCAAGTCCGTATATCGCGTTAACGGCTTGGGACTGCTTAAGTAGGGTGTAAGAGGGGGGTAGATAAAAATGCAATCCCCAACAAAGGAACTGGAAGAAAAGGCTAAAGCGGCTAAAGCCGCTTCCCGGCGGATGGCATATCTTTCGTCTGAGGTCAAGGATAAAGCTTTACATAATGTTGCCAAAGACCTCATAGCCAAGAAGGACGAAATACTCTCCGCCAATAAGCTTGACTACCACGCCGCTCATAGCTCAGGGATGAATGCCGCCATGTTGGACAGGCTGATGCTTGACTCCAGCCGCCTTGAGGCGATAGCCGATGATGTGCTGGCGGTGGCGGCACTGCCTGACCCGGTGGGGGAGGTGTTTGACATGCGCACCCTGCCCAACGGCTTGCAGCTCAGCCGGAAGCGGGTGCCCTTGGGGGTGGTTGGTGCTATCTACGAGAGCCGGCCCAATGTTACCATTGATATCTCCGTCCTCTGCCTGAAATCGGGCAACGCCATTATCCTGAGGGGGGGCAAAGAGGCAATTCACTCCAATAGTGCCTTAGCTAAGGTAGTCCAGGATGCGGCAACCAGGGCTGGCATCCCCGATGGGGCGGTCCAGTTCATTGAGAATACCGACCGCGCCCTGGTCGATAAGATGCTCAAGATGCGTGATTTCATTGACCTCATGATCCCCCGGGGTGGGGCTGGTCTGATAAAGCTGGTAAGGGATAATGCCGCCATGCCGGTGGTAGCCGGTGGCATTGGTGTCTGCCATACCTATGTTGATAAAAGCGCCGATGTAAATAAGGCGGTGGCTATCGCTTTTAATGCCAAGGTGCAGCGCCCCACCGTTTGTAACGCCCTTGACTGTCTGCTGGTCCATACTGATATTGCCCGGCGCTTTCTCCCGCTGGTGGCGGCGGAGTGGGCGAAGGCGGGGGTGGAGATGCACTGTGATGAGCGGGCGATGGCTATCCTCAAAGCCAATTCTTCCTTGAAACTCAAGCCAGCTACTGAAGGGGACTGGGGCAAGGAGTTTCTCTCTCTGGTGGCGGCGGTCAGGGTGGTGGACTCCCTTGATGAGGCGCTGGAGCATATTGAGCGCTATGGCTCAGGGCATTCTGAAGCGATTATCACCGAGGAAGATAGCGCCGCCGTGCGCTTCCTTGACGAGGTGGACGCCGCCTGCGTCTATGTCAATGCCAGCACCCGTTTCACCGATGGTGGTCAGTTTGGGTTGGGGGCTGAGGTCGGCATCAGCACCCAGAAGATGCATGCCCGCGGTCCATTGGGGGTTAGAGAACTGACCAGCTACAAGTGGATTATCTTGGGCAGCGGGCAGGTAAGAGCGTAACTGGCTATAGCTTCTCTAGGGCAGCCTGCTGGGTTTCAAATAGCTGCTTGATACCCTTTTCCGCCAGGGCGAGCAGGGAATCAACAGTCTCTCTGGGGAAGGGTTTTGCCTCCGCTGTGCCCTGGACCTCGACGAACTCGCTCTTGCTCGTCATCACCACGTTAAAGTCAACGGCGGCGTGGCAGTCTTCATCATAGCACAGGTCCAGTAGCTGGTTACCATGCGCGATGCCGACGCTGGTGGCGGCGACGGCGCTGTTCAGTGGTATGGACGATATTACCCCCATGTTAGCCAGGGTTTGAAGTGCCTGGTGCAGGGCGACGTAGGCGCCGGTAATGGCGGCTGTTCTGGTGCCGCCGTCTGCCTGCAGGACATCGCAGTCTATAATCAGGGTTCTTTCCCCGAGCATGGTGAGGTCGGTTACTGCCCGCAGGGAGCGCCCTATTATACGTTGAATCTCCTGGCTTCTACCCGCCACCCTGCCCAGTGATGCTTCGCGGGGGGTGCGGGTGCTGGTGGAGCGGGGGAGCATACCGTATTCGGCGGTAATCCAGCCGCTGCCCTTGTCCCTGAGGAAGAGGGGCACCTTCTCGTCAGCGCTGACCGAGCATAGCACTACCGTCTTTCCCAGTTCTATCAGTGCCGAGCCTTCGGCAAAGCTCTGAAAACCGGGGGTTATCTTTACCGGTCTTAGCTCATCCCAGGCACGCCCGTCAGCCCTTTTCACCTGACTCTCCTTATTGAGGTATGTCAGAGTATAGCACTGCTCGGTGATATTGGCAATCAAAGGGGCTTGACAGCCTTTGATGGAGCATACTATTCTATATATTATGAGTCCCGAGGGGGAGAAATGCGTATAGAAAGCATAGGCACTACTGAGCACCTGGGCTCGGTGAAGATTTACGGCGTGCGCCGGGTCCTTGAGTTAGACTCGGGGGTGAAACCCCTTCAAGATGACATTCCGGAAGTCCAGAGAATCGAGAAGGAGGCTCTTGAAGATATTGAGCGGCGGATGGTGGTTGTGCTCCCCATCAAAAACGAAAACCTTAAGGTCTTTGAGGGTGTGCTCAGTGGCGTACCTCACGACTGCCTGATGATAGTAGTCTCCAATAGCCGGAGGGGGGAAGTGGATACCTTTGGCAATGAGCGGGATATCTTAGCTCGGTTTTGCCACGCTACCAAACGCCAGGCTTTGATTGTTCATCAAAAAGACCCTGCCCTGGCTGAGGCTCTCAGACAAGCCGATTATGGTGAGGTCCTGGCTGAGGATGGGTTGGTGAGGAATGGGAAGAGCGAGGGGATGATGATAGGGATTTTATTGACTATGCTGCATGGCAAGGATTACGTGGGGTTTATTGATACCGATAATTACATACCAGGTGCCGTCTGGGAGTATGTGAAGCACTACGCCATCAGCTTTAGCCTAGCCCAATCCCCCTATGTTATGGCCAGGATTTTATGGCATTATAAGCCTAAGATTGCCGGGGAGATATTTTTTAAGAAGTGGGGGAGGGTCTCGGAAATAAGCAATAAATACATAAATCACCTCTTATCGACAAAGAAAAGATTTGAAACCGAGATTATAAAGACAGCCAATGCCGGAGAGCACGCCATGAGCATAGAGCTGGCCAAGATGCTCACCTACGGCTCCGGCTATGCTGTTGAAGTGCAGGAACTGATGTCCATCTTTGAGCAGTTTGCCGAGATACTGCCTATAAGCGACAAGACGGCGGCGGAGAAGGGGGTAGAGCTAATTCAAACCGAGACGATAAACCCCCACCTTCATGAGGAAAGGGGTGGCGAGCATCTGGTGCAGGACATGTTATTGCCCAGCCTTTCCGTCATCTACCATAGTCCCCTTTGCGAATTATCCACCAAGCACCTCATCTTTAACCAGTTGCTGGAGCAGGAGTGTTTGAAGCCAACGGATGAGGTCCCCAAGATGAGGCTTATCCCCCCGCCTCAAAAAGCAGATATGCAGAAGTTCGCCCGGGCAATTGAGGCGCAGCTCCCCGGGTATTCAGTGCCCAAGGGACGAGTATTACGCGAGAGGTTAATCAATGCTGAATTTGGTCGGTCAGAGGCGGCGGTGCGAAAGGTGGTGTTTACCGATTTGGACGGCAGTCTGCTTCACCCCCTCACCTATTCCTATACCCAGGCGCTGGATGCCTTAAGACTGCTGCAGGAAAAGGGGATACCAATCGTATTCTGCTCGGCAAAGACAAGGGCTGAGCAGGAGGTTTATAGAAGGGAGCTGGGGGTAAAAGACCCATTTATAGTTGAAAATGGGGGGGCTATCTTTATTCCACGGGATTATTTCCGTCTCAATTTTGCCTATGACAAGGCGACCACGGATTATCTTGTGATTGAGCTGGGCACTCCCTACCCGGAAGTGAGACGAAAACTAAAGAAGGCTGTTGAGGGGGAGACTGGCTGCCGTGTTATCGGTTTTGGCGATATGAGTGTAGAGGAGGTGGCTCGCCAGACCGGTCTAAGTTTGACTCTTGCCGAGTTTGCTAAGCAAAGGGAGTACAGCGAGACGGTCAAGATTGAAGGTAATAAGAAGGATATAGACCGCGTGGTAAAGAAGATTGAGCAGGCAGGGCTTAACTGTGTCTTCGGGGGAAGGTTTTACGGGGTGACGGAAGGGAGCGATAAGGGTAAGGCAGTCAAGGTCCTGTCCGAGCTTTTCAAGCTAAATATGGGCAAGATAAAGACCATCGGTATCGGGGATACTGATAGTGATTTGCCGATGCTGGCGGTGATGGACCTGCCAATATTGGTGCAGGAGCAGCGCAATCGGTGGCGAAAGCTGAAGCTGCGGAATGTACGTAAGGTTAAAGGGGTGGGACCGGAGGGGTGGAGTGCAGCGGTTAGAGGGCTGGTGGTCGTCGACTAGGCTTTTTTCTACCTCACCCCCTCTTTACCCTAAAAAATCTGTGATTTTTCAGGGAACCCGAATTTAATATGGTAACCTCACCCCCTGTATCCCCCTCTCCTTCTCAAGGAGAGGGGGAATTTAATTAAAAGAGGGGCGTTAGCCCCTCTTAAACACCCCAGTTAACATAAAAGGTTGTGGTATAATATAAAGAGCAAAGAAAGTTTGCAAGAAGTATGAAGCTTAAAATCTATCTTCTATACTACGGCGGGTGGCTTCTGGTTTTATTGGGGGCACTATTGCTTTTGGGCTCTTTTGTTCTGCCAATTTTGCACTTTTCGGGTGTAAGGTGGGAGTGGTTTGGTAATCCGTCACCGGGTTTTGTTTTTGCTATGTCTATTAGGATGTTTGTTTCGGGTGGCATAGCGGAGGGGTTAGGGGTGTGGTTGGTTCGGTTGGCGCACAAGAAGGCGTGGGAGGAACAGCTACCAAAAGAGACAAGAGAGATAGTAGAGCGCGAAGCTAAGGATTTTTGGCAAAAGGTTAAAGATAAAGAGGAGCACAAAATCGCACAAGACAAGGGCGACGAGGCACGACGCTGGTTTGACACTACTAAGAGATAAAGAAGGTGATTAAGGCGTGAAAAGAGGACGGCTTCTGTTTGAGTTCTATATCAGAGTTATCGCGTGGGTTGGTGTAGTTCTCTTTGGATTATCCAATGCTCTGCGATGGATACAAATCTCCCCCGCTGACACTGTTTGGACAGTTCTCGTATGGATATTTTTCTTTGCTATACTCATAACAGGGTTCTTTGATTTGCGGCGATTCGTTGATAGGATTAAGGCAAGCTGAAAAATTCTATTCCCCCTTCCCCTTGTCAAGGGGAAGGGGGATAAAGGGGGATAGGGTCAATTAAGTAATGTAAGGGGAAAGAAGAAATGCGTAAAAAGAGGAAGATAAATCCTGTACGGACGGATTACCAGAAAGGGTACGACAGAGGATACAAAGCAGGTAGAAAAGCCAAGAGTAGAATTTACACTCTATCGGGGCATCTTGGGAAACCACCGAAGGTTTAGGTTATAAGCTCAAAAGGTATTCTTTCAGCCAGCCTAGGGCCGCCTCGGCGGCGCTTTTTTTATTCTGCTCCCGGTCTCCCTTGAAGTTGTATTTACGGGTGAGAGTTTTTGCCCCGTGCGCCAGCCCGACAAAGAACAGCCCCACCGGCTTCCCCGCTGCCGCCCCACCGGGCCCGGCGATGCCGGTATCAGCCAGGCAGATATCAACGCCCAGTATTTTTCTGCCACCCTGCGCCATCTCTTTGGCTACTTCAGGACTGACCGCACCGTATTGGTAGAGGGTCTCCTCTTTTACCCCCACCACCCGGACCTTGACCTCGTTGCTGTAGGCGGTTACCGAGCCTTTATAGTAGTCCGAGCTGCCGGGGACATTGGTGATGAGGTGTGAGACTAGCCCGCCGCTGGCGGACTCAACCACCCCCAGGGTTAACCCCTTCTTGAGGAGCAGGGCGCCGACCTCTTCCTCTACATTTACCTCCGGGCTCATATGAACCTCTCCATCAGGGAGTATATCGTCTCTTCGTCAACCTGCTTGCCGTTGCCGCTAAGCCTTTGCCTTGCCTGCTCCACGCTGTCATGCTTGAGGGAATTATCCAGGTCAGCCAGCCCCTCGTATATACCCAATCTTCGCCCGAGCTTGAAATTTTGCTGCTCTTCCGGCGATAGGGACTGGAATCTGGCGATGGTAGCCAGCATCTTCCCCTTGTCTTCGGGCAGTTTCCCCTCAATCTCCTGGAGCAAATTGGTAATATGGTCGCTAACAAGGTTTGACTGGCAGTTGAGGTTTTCAATCAGTAGTTTCTCCTCTTCTATAATCTCCTCATCTGTTGCCCGAACGAAATTGCCGTTTTTGACCTCGTCGTATAAGGGCATGCCCGCCTTGACGGTCAGGGTCCTGATGCGGATAAAGTCCGGGTTTATCTCGTTTAATACCCTTGCCGTTTCGGTGGCATGCTCCCGCCACATCTTCTTTCCCCCCAGCCCGAGGAGGACATATTCACATAGCGAGATGCCCGATTTCACTATGTTTTTGCCGCCTTTAATGTGCTCGGCGGCGGTAACCCCCTTGTCCATGTATTCGAGCAGGGGGTCATAGCCTGATTCCAGCCCGATGTGGAGTCGGGAAAGCCCGGCCTCATGGAGCTGTACTAGTTCCTCAAGTTTCTTTTTGGCGGCTGTCTTGGAGCGGCCGTAGCTGGTCACCCGGGTGATGGTGGGCAGGGTCTGCTTCAGGAATTTTATTACCTCAACCAGCTCAGGAGTCCTCATAATCAGGGTATTGGCGTCCTGGAGGAAGGCGCTGGTGCCGCCGTTATAAAGCCAGAGGGCAACATTAAAGGAGGCTTCGTTTGGCGGGTTGTTGAGAATAGCCGCCGCCACCGCCTTCACCTTCTCCCCGTAGCCGGACTTCCACGAAGTCTCCTTCAGCCTGTCCTGTATTGCCTTGACGGCCAGTATATCCTGCTTTATTTCCTCCACTGGCCTCAGCTCAAATTTTTGCCCCTTGTAAACATGGCAGAACTTACACCGGTTCCAGGGGCAGTTCCTGGTTACTCTGAGGAGCAGGGAATAAGCCTCGCTTGGCGGTCTGATTGGTCCCAGTTCAAAGGAGTCAGTCATTTTTCCTCTTTACAGGTAGCCGAGCACATATTGCTTGATGAACTCAAAGTTGCGCTTTACCTTCTCCTCGCCAACGATAATATCCATATGTCCGGGAAGCAGGTACTCTATCTCCAGCTGGGATAACCTCTCTATGGACTGCTTGAGGGCGCTGGCACTGCCGCCGGGCAGGTCAACCCGCCCCGTATTCTGGTTGAAGATGACATCCCCGCAAATCAGGATTTTCTCACTCTGTGAGTAGAAGCAGACGCTGTCCGGGGAATGCCCCGGGGAGGGGATGAGCTCGAATTCCATTTCTCCGGTGTTGAGCTTGTTATTCTTAAATAGTTCATCCGGGGTGAACTCCACGATGGGAGCGCTGAAGAATTTTGAAGTCTGGATAACACTCGCTTCCCAGGAAGCCTTTTGTACGGGGTGGATGATTATCTTGGCTCCGGAGATTTTCTTGAAGGCTTCATTCGACCAGCTGTGGTCGCCGTGGAGGTGGGTATTGGTGATAATATCTATCTCCTTGGGGTCAATGCCGTCCTGCTGCAGGTCTTGGAACAGAGCCGGCAGGAATTGGGTAAGACCGGGGTCAATGATGACGCTGGTCTTGTCCTTAATTACATAGGTATTGCAGTCCATCATTCCCTTTTCCGGGTAGAAGTATAGATTTTTCGTCAGCCTCATGTTATTATTCCTTCTGTTATATTGACTTGCACAAGTCAACTTTACATTATATAGTAACCGTGGGCTAAAATAAAATGCAATGGCTATAAAAGGAGGTTTTACGTGAAGAGCATAGGTATGTTGGCTGGTATAATTGCCTTCCTTTGTATGATAATGGGTGTTCTCACCCTGGTGGGGGCGTTTCCTGAACTTGAGTCACTTCCTGAGGAGTTTACCTGGAACGTTTGGTTCTGGCTCTCCGCCCTGCTATTTTTAGCCAATATTGCCTGTATCGCCGGTGGTGGTCGCCGGGGTGGCGGTGGTGAGGAGTTTTAGCCGGCTTGATTAGGCAAGCGTAATTGTGTCTATTTCCGGAAGGGTGACAAGGATTTCACTGCATGTTCAGCCCGGTGCCTCCAGGAATGAGGTGCTGGGCTTTACCGGTGGTGTATTGAGGGTAAAGGTAGCGGCACCACCGGTTAGGGGTAAAGCCAATAAAGAACTGGTTGCTTTTCTCAGCCAGATATTGGGTGTGAGCCAGGGAGCTTTAACCATTATACATGGTCGTGCTTCCAGAAATAAGGTCCTGGCTATTGATGGCTTGAGCGAGGAGCAAGTTGTGAAACGGCTCCTCCCCGGCTAAGCCCTATTCTTCTTACCCTTCTTTCGGCGCCAGTAGATAATGCCGAGTACGGTTCCCCAGACGGGGATGAATATTATCAGCCAGATGACTAGAATGGCAAGCCACTGCCCGAAGGTAACAATCCCTCTGACTGCGGACTTGAGTGCTTCCAGGGCACTCCAGCCGGCATGAACCAACGGTTTTTCTGAGGCCTCTGGCTTCAGGTAAACCGAAATCAGGCTCATTGATGCCGTTCGCTCCAGATATTGCATTTGCCCCTTGATTTGCTCTATCTCCTGACGCACGCGGGAGAGGCTGTCATAGATTTTGAGGATGTCCTCAACATCGGTGGCTTCTTCCAGGAGGGCGAGGTACTGTTTTTCCGTTGCCTCGGCGTTGTTGAGCCTTGCCTGGAGGTCGGTATACTCTTGGGTGACATCCTGGCTATTGGTGTTCTCCGATGTTACCCTTACTGCCAGCGCTCTGAGTTCGGCGAGCGCCTGGTCAAACTTTTCGTCGACCACCCGGATGGAAATCCACCCCCTCATCTCATCTTCCTCCCCCGAAATCTGTGATGATACCACATAGCCGTCAAACCTCGCCGCAAGCTGGGCGATATCATCACGGGCATTGATTACGTCTTTTACTATCAGCGACATATCTCCGGCGCGGACTATCATCCGGTCTTCATAAGTCGCCGTTACAGTCGTAGTCGTATATTCCTCGTCCCCCTTCACCACCGTTGGCGGCACTGATGTGGGATATGGTGCTTCTTGTGGCATCATTGCCCCTTCCTCTGGGGATGGCGCCGCGGCACATGAGACCGCTCCCAGCAGTAGCGACACTAAAACAAGTCCAATTATCAGCCTTTTCATAACAAAATCCTTCCTGTTAGCCGTAGTCTACTATACTATAACGCAGAGGGAATGAAAAGGTTAGGACGCTGAGAGGTCTCTGTCTAAGATAATGTATTAATAGGATTAAGCTCAGTCGCTTCATTTAATAAACCAGCGAAACGAAATGTATCAATTACAAGCGTTTGTGCCTCATCTTGACGGATTTGTCTCTTTCCCTTTGACCCTTTATTATATATGGGGTTTACCAATGCTTTGGCTTCGTCAAGTAGAGCTTGCTTAGCAGGAGGCACTTTCTTAGAATAAGCGTCTATGTAAGCAAGGAGCCTATTCTTCTCCTTATTCGCTGATACATCTAGCGGTTGCCCATTTTGTGTTACATAGGTTTGCTTAGGAACTTTCCAGAGTAGCGTACCTAGTTTGATAACTACATTTCGGCAAGTGAGAGCGCAAGCATTCCAGCTAGCTGGGCTACTGGAACTAAGGTTATCAACAGCTACTATCAGTTCACCCCCCACAGGGGTTTCAAGAGCATCAAGTTTGTCAGTTATCAATTTGTAATTTGGGCCCAATAGGTCTACCCTGTCCTTCTCTCTAGTTGCTTCAATCCAAATGCTACTTACATAGTCATAAATATAGGCTCTTAGTGTTATTAGGATAGACTTGATTCTACTTTGGAATATGTTTGTTTGAAGTATTAGATTGGTAATCTCTCGGCTGTCCAAAGCGCTAGTTGGAGGGGGTGGTAGCTGGTTTTCCATTTCATAGACGCTTAGTGTTACTAATTTATTCTTTACAGGTGTTCTTTCGCCCTGAGGTTCTTTCAGTAATTCGTTAATTACATCGTCAATATTTAGCTTTTTCACATCTTCCACGGCACACAATTTTGTGTACATTAGCCCAGCTTCCCTATATGCTGGGTCAGTAAAGGGTTTTCCTTGATAAGGTAAATTGCGCAAGCCGTGGGTCAATATATCTATCAGGGCGGCCATTGCCATGTCACCTCTCATATTCGCCAGCAGCCGCGCTTGACTGAGCACGCTACTGAGGGGTTCGGCGCCATTTAGTCGCTCTATTATCGCTTGCGCCACTGTGATTTTTCTGTCTAAATCGCGGCTAATCATTGTAAATCTATTTTATCACATCCCATTGATTGTAAATAGGATAAAAGATTGTCTCTTACTTCTCCACCCTAACCCAGAGCCTCTCGCCATCGGTGGTGAATTCTATAGTTCCCTGCTCATCGGTGCGGAATGTGTTTTCTGAGCCTAGAGCCTGCTCAAGTCTTGTCATGACCTCATCGCTGGGGTGACCGTAGCTGTTCTCCCCCACCGATATGACCGCCACCTCCGGGTTAGCCGCCGCCAGAAATTCGGCGGTGGTGGAGGTTTTTGAGCCGTGGTGGGCAACCTTGAGCACGGTGCTGGCTAATTCAGCCCCGCGGCTGATAAGCTCAAACTCTGCCTCCCACATAATATCGGCGGCGAGCAAAAAGCTCGCCCTGCCCCGTCTCAGGCGCAATACCACCCCGTTGTTGTCTATATCGGACTCGGTGCCGGTTAAGAGGGGAGTTTGGGGGTTGAGCACGCTTATCGTTACCCCATCGCCCAGGTCAACCTCCTGTCCCGCTTGCGCCAGTGTATATTCAATGTCCTTTCCCTCAATAAGGTTTAGCCATTCTTCATATAGAGGCGAGTCATCATCTAAATCGGGGTAGAGCACCTGCTCCACCTGATATCGTTGCAGGACCGCCACCAGCCCGCCGATGTGGTCGGCGTGGGGGTGGGTCAGTACCACCAGCTCTATAGTCCTGTCCCAGAAGGGCATCTTATCCCCCAGCCCCAGGGTCAGGGCTTGGGGGCTGGGCCCGCCGTCAACCAGAACCTGCTGATTTCCCTTTTGAATCAGGACGGCGTCACCCTCGCCGACGTCAAGGAAGCTTACGTGGAGCTCGTCATCGGGCATAGAGGCGGCGGCTACCGATGCCAGGATAGCCATTATTAACAGCGGCGGTATAACCCACTTAATGGGCAGTCGTGAAACGAGGCTGGTGGTCCTTGTTGCCCCCGACCTCAGCCAGTTTTTGAGTCTCTGGCTGCTGATAAGCCAGATAGCAGCGGCTAGGGCGGAATAGTAGACCACTATCGCCGCGGTGCCAAACGAGCCCACCTTGATAGATGAGGGAAGAGAGGCGAAGCCGGTTACTATCAGCAGCATATAGGATAAGAACAGCCAGGCAAGCCAGCCCAGAGCCTGGGCGACAAGCGGGACAAAAAGCCCGATTAGCCCCACCAGAGCCCCGCTGGCAATAACGAGGGGCATTGCCGGCAGGGCAAGAAAGGTAGCCAGGGGACCAGCCAGGGAAACGATACCGAAGTAGTGGGCAACGAGCGGCCAGACGGCGATGGTTGCCGCCAGGGTGACACCAAAACTGTCGGTAACGATGTTGGCCAGGGATACGCCTATCCCCTCCTCGCCAATGGCTTTGTTAACCGCCCTTCTCCCCAAATTCATGAGGGGTGGGGCGAGGAAGATTAAGCCCGCCATGGCCAGGAAGCTGAGCTGAAAAGAAGCATCCCACAGGATTGTGGGGTTAATGCCCACCATTATGGCGGCGGCGAAGGCAAGCGAGGTGATGGCGGTGCGCTGCCTGCCCAGAAGCTCGGCGGCGAGGAAGACACTGGCCATAATCGCTCCCCTTATTACCGGGGTGTGCATGCCGGTAATCAGGGCAAAGAGCCAGATTGCACCCAGCGCCAGCCAGATGTATATATAGCGTCTCCTGCCGAAGAGCCATATGCCGATGCTGAGCAGCATGCCTGCCATGATAGCCAGGTGGAGCCCGGAGATAGCCAGCAGGTGAGCGGTGCCGGTGTGAACGAAATCGTCCTTAATATCCGGGGGGATATTATACCTGATGCCCAAAACAATCCCCTGGGCTAGAGATGCCTGCGGCTCGGGGAGGACCTGAGCCAGGGTGTTAGATAGGCTGTTTCTCAGTGAGTAGAGCCATGCCAGCGGCTTAAAACCCTTGCCGGTGTCCAAAGTTTCTATTTTGGGGTAGAGCATGGTGGCATAGATTCCCTGGCGTTCCAGGTAGCCTTCATAGTCAAATTCGCCAAGCTGGGGTGGTGTCTCCAGCTTTCCCACCACCTGAAGCTCATCGCTGTAGTGATAGGTGGGGTAGCGGGGGGCAAATAACAGGGCATCACCGGATATTTCCTGCCACCCCTCACCCCCTTTTATTTCGATATCTGACAGGCGGATATGGGTCGTCTTATCCCCTACCTCGGGGTCGGCGTCGATAACGCCCCTGATTTCAACCTGCTGGCTGTTGTAGTACTGTATATGGCTTTCGTCATCGGGGGGCAAAGACGCCGGAAAGAGTAGAGCGCCGCCAAAGAAGGCGATAAGGCAGACTGCGGCCAGGATTATTGCCCGGCGATGTTTAGAAAAGAAAAGCAGGGGGAGTGGGGCAAGCCCGATAAAGATTAAGGCCCAGGGCAGGGCGAACTTTGACCCCAGATAAATCCCCGCCACCCAGGCACAACTTAGATAGATAAGCGCCACTATTCACCACCATTAGTCGGCGACAGTAATCAGCTCTTTAATCTGCTCGTAGGTTGAGGGTCCTATCCCGTCAACATTGGTTATTTCGGTGATATTGCGGAAGCCGCCATTTGTCTGGCGATAGCTGATGATTGCTTGAGCCCGACTTTCGCCGATGTCGGGCAGGGCTTCTAAGAGCCAGGCTTCAGCCCGGTTAAGGTCAATCTTTTGTGGTCCTTCCTTCTCCCCGATACTGGGGATATAGAGCTCAAGCCGGTCAGGGTCGGCGTTATCAGTGGTGCCCCCGGCGGCTTGAATCAGGGCTTCAAGGCTATCCCCGGATTGCAGGGGATAAAAACCAGGGTTACTTACGGCACCACCGAGGTAAATCTCGCCCTCCAGTTCTTGGCTTGGTGGTGGGGAAATCTCTATGTGGTGGGCGGGGCTATACCTTGACCAGATTACTGCGCCCCCGATGATAATAACGGCTATCAGCAGGATGATGCTCAGCGTCCAGTATTTCTTGGTCATGGCAAGCCTCCGTAATGTTAGCTTCACCCAGTATAGCAGAATAAGAGTGGGCAATGAATATGTTTCGGGGGTCTGGACAGGGGGTGGGGACTGGGGTATAATAGCGCCAATATTATTATGGAGGTGAATCTTGTTAAAAGCTCTAAAGATCTTGATAATCATCTGGTCGGCGTTTGGGATTTTGATTGGTCTGGGCATGATATTTGCTCCTCAACAAATGGGTAACATGCAGGGTTACGCAACGGAGGGACCCGCCTACATACCCTATATGCTGGCTTCGATTGGCGCCATGCTCGTGGTGAGTTCATCCTTTATCATAGCCGCCGTGTCACGGGACCTGCTGAAGAACATTCTCTGGGTACAGTTTGCCATAGCGGGGGCTATTATTTCTGTAGCCGTCGCTGTGTACGCAATGCTGATGGGTTTCGTTAACTTCCAGCAGGTGGGAATGAGCGTTATCATGGATGGCGCCTTCGCTGTGGCTTTCCTGGCGCTGTATCCCTGGGGTGGTGCGGCACGCAGTCGCAAGAAGTAAGTAAGTTTAGATTTTTATAATTGGTCTGCTTGTAGGTCGTACTTTCCGTAGGAGACTTGAGAGGGGGCTTTAGCCCCCTCTTTTCTTTTGCTCCTTGCCTTCCGGCGGTCTAGACAGGGGGCGAGGGCTGGGGTATAATAGCGCCGGTTTCATGCCTTATTGAGGAGGGCTTATGCAATCGGGCACTGTTTTGGCTACCTCCATAACATCGCTCATTGGTTTCCTCCTCAATAGCACCATTCTGGCTCTTGTCCTCTCGCGGGGAAGAAAACTTTATCATTACCTTTTCAGCGGCTTTCTTTTCATCTGTGCCCTGTGGGACCTCGGCATATTTCTGTCCATGATACGGAACACCCATGTCAACGAGCTGCCCATCTATGGCAAAATAATCTGGTGGCCGTGCGTTTTCATGTTCGCTATTATCTTTCACTTCACCTGCTCCTACCTCAACCAGCCGAGGAAG
The DNA here is from genome assembly GCA_964505425.1 of uncultured Dehalococcoidales bacterium. Lineage (GTDB taxonomy): Bacteria > Chloroflexota > Dehalococcoidia > Dehalococcoidales > BS750m-G39 > CAVTZP01. Next base: position 102,526 of record CAZDHX010000001.1, read on the forward strand.
AAGAGGATAATTTTTATCTGGGCCGCTTCTGCCCTTATCTTTATTCTCGGCGTCACCGGCTTGGGGGGAAAGATTGTAGGCGTTTACAACTATAGCTGGGGGAACATCTACCGGCCCGATTCCATGCTACTTATGGGTAACCTCGCGGGGTTACCACTTGCGTACTTCTTCGGCGTGTCGGCGCTTTACTTCCTGTTCCGTGCTTACAAGAGGGAACGCTCGTCACTAAAAAAGCGCCACATTCTCTACATCCTTATCAGCTTTTTTATAGTCCATCTGGCCGTGTCGAAGGTGGCTATACTTTACGGTATTGACAATCGTTACTTGATGCCGACCTGCATGTTCTTAAACGACATTGCCGCCGCCTTGGTAGGCATCGCCATTATAAAGTATCGGCTCTTTGACATCACCGTTATCATAAAGAAGACGACCATATATTCGGCGCTGGCGGCAATCGTTATCTTTGTCTTTAGTATGTCCGAGCACCTGCTGTCTACTTATGTGGGGCAGCTGCTGGGCGAGGAATCAATGTATATTCACCTCATCTCAATAGCCGCTGTGGTTGGTGTTTTCATGCCGGTTAGGGGGAGGCTGGAGCGTGCTATCGAGCGCGCCTTTGCCCAAAAGAAGGTGAAGTTCTAGCCGCCGAGGGTGGTCAGAGACCTCTGAGCACAGTCCTTAGTGCCTCTTCCGTCTCAGGGGCGGTAACCGCTATTATCTGGTCTCCAGCCTGAAGGGTAGTGTTGGCGGTAGGCACCTTTGGCTTTTCTTTCTGGCGAATAATTAGCGTCAGGATGCTTCCCTCTGGTAGCGAAAGCTCCTTTACCTTTTTGCCGATAGTCGGTGATTTGGGCGGAATCTTTACCTCCACCACCTCCAGTCCCTTCTCCCTGATATCTAAGAGGTGGGTAAGGGGGTGGGTTGGCACCTCTTCTTCTATATCTTCAAGAATAACGTTGGTGCTGCTTACGGTAACATCAATGCCCAGCTTCTTAAAGATAGCTTCGTTCTTGGGGTTGCTGATTCGGGCTATAGTGCGGGGCACGTTGAATTTGTGCTTGGCTATCTGGCAGGCAACCAGGTTATCATCATCATCGCCGCTTACGGCAATGAACATATTAGCCCGCCCCGTGCCCACTTCGGTCAGGGTAGTTACCTCGGAGCCGTCGCCGCGGATGCAGACACTGCCCAGTTCGTTATTGATAAACTCGGTTTTGAGGGGGTCCTTTTCTATGATTAAAACCTCATGCCCTTCATTAAGCAGGGCTTTAGCCAGGTAAAAGCCCACCTTGCCCCCGCCGATGACAATGATATACATGTTTTAAGCTATTCCTCCACTCCCTCTATTTTGTCCTTTAGCATCTGGGCGAAGGTCGTGGTCGGGGTGAGGGCTTCTATTCCCAGAGAGCTGAACAGCTCCCGGCGCAGAGGGTCATAGATGCGGCAGACTACCTTGGGCACATTGAAGATGTGCTTGGCGATTTGAGCCGCCATAATGTTGTGATTATCTACATCGGTTACGGTGATGAAGGCATCGGCTTTCTCTATATTTGCCTTCTTGAGCACTTCCTCATCCATGCCGTCACCCGCCAGTGCTGTGCCGGTAAACTCGGGGGAAAGCCGGTGGAAGCTGTAAGTGTCAGTGTCGAGGATGGTGACGCTATGCCCCTCAATGTCTAAAAGCCCGGCTAGCCAGGCCCCCACTCGACCACAGCCCATAATTACTATATTCATAAGCAAACTCTAACTGGTACCACGTTCGTGATACAATATAATACGGCAGGGGGCGTTGGTCAGCACATAAGGCACCACTGTGCCCAGGCTAAACTGCCCGAAGCGCCGCTTGTGGGGGACGCCCATCAGGATTAGGTCAACCCCCCGCTCCACTGCCTCATCAACGATAGCCGGACCTGCTTCACGGGCTTGAAGCACATCGCTCTCCGCCTCATAGTTCTCCTCCTCAGCCACAATTTCGGCTTGGTCTAGTATTTCTTCCGCCTTTCTAATTTCAGGCTCAATCTCTGCCTCCAGTGGCAGGGAACGTTTTAGGGTAATAACGCAAATTGCCCGGACCTTAGCCTTATCCTTTTTGCCTAGCTGGCAGGCTAGCCTCATTGCCTCGCTGTCAACCGGGGTGCCGGTTACCGGTACTAGAATCTTCTTGAACTTCATTGCCCTCTATTCCTGTTTAGGGGGGCGTTTGGTATTATAACCTTCTGCTTTAAAATCTACAACACCTTTCCCCCGGGCTTCTTGGGTAGGTGGGTTAATGGCAGATGCGCCCTCCAGCGGTAGACGACGTAAATGATTAAGCCGATAGCCATCCAGCCCATCCCCACCCAGCGGCTGTAAGGCTGGATGATTATCACTACTAGCCATATTACTACAGTGGCAATTAAGCCGAGGACGGTAGTGGTTGGTAATTCACGTCCCTTAAGCCTGATATTCCCGCCAATCTTGAATGGGCGTGGCAGCTTAGGTTTTCTCAGCCGCAGAGCTAGAACTGCGGCATGAGCCAGGGCGAAGCAAAGCAGGGAGCCGAAGACATATAGCCCGCCTAAATCGGCAAAAAAGTTGGTAACGAAGAAGCCGGGGGTTAACACACCGATGGCTATCAGGCAAAACAGGATAATGGCAAGATAGGGCGTCCGGAAGCGGTGATGCACCTGACTTAAGGTTGCCGGTAGCTGGTGATGTGAAGACAGGTTGAAGGCAAGCCGGGAGATACCCATTAGTCCGGCGTTGGTCGCGGTAAGCAGGATGGTGGCTGCCAGTATGGCAACCAGTGGGGCGAAGATAGCTTGCAGTGTTGCCGAAGGTAGATTAGCGGCGATGCCAGCCACCGGGTCTCTTGCCCAGCCGTTCACCGGGTCGCCAAGGAGCTGGGGGGTCATGGCTGACAGGGCGACAATTGAAATGCCGGCAAATAGAATGAGAACGGCGACAATCATCACGACATACGCCTGGGGCACCTTCTTCGCTGGCTGGCGTGTCTCTTCGGCTAATTGAGATACAGTTTCTACCCCGGTAAAACACAGGGCGGCAATGGCAATGCCAAAGACCAGATTTTGCATTGATGGCCAGTTGCCGTGACCAAACATATGTTGAAACAGAATCCCCGGGTTGGGCATGAGTATTAATATAATACCCAGGACTACCAGCGTAACTTGGGTAACAATATCTATGGCGATGAAGAATATATTTACCCTTGTCGACTCTCTTACCCCCAGAACATTTAGCAGCATGAGAAATACAATAATTCCCATGGATGCCGAGGTGCCAATTACTGGCTCTCTTAATATTGGCCAGAAGTGACTGAGATAAGGGGGGATGGTGTAAGCCGAGATTGACATGGTAACCACGTAGCTTAGCATCAGTGCCCAGCCAGCGATAAAGCCGCCAAGGTCATTAAAGCCATGCCGGGCGAAGCTGGCTGAGCCCCCAGCCTCAGGTATCATTGCTGAGCCCTCAGCATAGGTAAGGGCGTTAAAGATATAAATAATGCCAGCTATAGCCAGGACAATTGGGGTGGCTCCCAGAGCTACCAGGGCGACGACACCCAGGGCATAGTAAATAGAGGAGCCAACATCTCCATAGCCAGCACTGAATAGAGCCGGGACGCCCAGCACCCTTCTTAAGCGGTAGCCCTTAATTCGGCGGGGGCGAAAGACCTTATCCCCTGGTTTGGGTTGCCAGCCATCTTCCATAGTCCGTTTGCCGAATTTTATGCTTCTTGGTGCTGGCTGTCAACAGTTTTGGCTTGACAATCGGTCTAACTCTCCACTAAACTCAAAATGACGAAGGAGGGTTGGAGCGTGAAGCTTCCCTTCATCCCCCGTGAAGAGGGCTTTTTCGACCTTTTTGAGGAGGGCGCTTGTAATGTAGTCAAAGCAGCCCATTGCCTGAAAGAGCTGGTTGATACCTGGCAGGATGTTGAAAAGAAGGTAAATGAGATAACCGAGCTTGAGCACCAGGGGGATATTATTACCCACAAGATTGCGGCCCAACTGCACCGCACCTTTGTCACCCCATTTGACCGCGAGGACATAGCCAATCTGGCTCATACCATGGATGATGTCATCGATTTTATCCACGCTGCCAGCGATGCCATGCTTCTTTACAAGGTAGACCCGCCGGGCGATAGGGCTAAGGAGCTTGCCGATATAATAGTGCAGGGGGCAACCGAGATAGAAAAGGCGATGCCCCAGCTGAGACGCCGCGGCGATTTGAAGCATATTCTCAAACGGTGTGTGGAGCTTAACCGCGTGGAGAATGCGGCTGACCGGGTATATCGCTCAGCATTGGCTGAGCTTTTTAGTGATTCCACAGATATTGCTCATATTATTAAGTGGCGCGAGATTTACGCTCATATGGAGAGCGCCACGGATAGGTGTGAGGATGTGGCTAACGTCCTAGAAGGGGTAGCCATTAAGAATGCCTGAAGGTATCCTCCTTCTGACGCCTATTTTACTGTTAATATTAGGGGCAGAATTTGTCAACGGGTGGACGGATGCTCCTAATGCCATTGCCACCGTAGTTTCCACTCGCGTCCTTTCCCCATCTAAAGCAGTGATTATGGCTGCCGTGCTTAATGTCGTTGGTGCCATGGCAACGGGCACGGCTGTAGCCGCCACCATCGGCAAGGGTATCGTGAGCCCGGAGATTATCACTCTCCCTGTAATCGCGGCGGCAATGCTGGCCATTATTATCTGGAGTTCAGTATGCTGGGTCTACGGGATACCCACCAGCGAAAGCCACGAGCTAGTTGCCGGGCTTACCGGAGCCGGACTGGCTGTTGCCGGTCCGTCGGTTTTACTCTGGGGTGGGTGGCTGAAGGTAATCATCGGTCTCGGCATCTCCACCTTTCTTGGTTTTTTCTTGGGTGTAGGAATGATGACCGGTCTCTACTGGTTACTCCGGAGAATTAGACCATCGTTTATCCGTAGAATCTTCAGCCGGCTTCAGATACTCTCGGCGGCTTTCATGGCTTTTAGCCACGGCAGCAACGACGGGCAGAAGTTTATGGGGGTCTTTGCCCTGACGTTGATGCTGGGTGGGGTAATGACGGAGTTTTCGATTCCCATATGGATAATGCTGCTCTGCGGCGCGGTAATGGCAGTTGGAACAGCTATCGGCGGGTGGCGCATCATCAACACCATGGGTTTCAAGCTGACCAGACTGGAACCGGTGAACGGCTTTGCCGCTGAGACTGCGGGTGGGGTGTCTATTATGCTGGCTTCCGCTTTCGGCATACCCCTGAGCACCACCCATTGCATAAATACGTCTATTATGGGCGTTGGTGCTACCAGGCGGTTTTCAGCAGTGCGCTGGGGGGTAGCGGGCAACATTGTTCTGGCCTGGATAATAACCTTCCCTGTCTGCGGGATACTGGGTTATGTCTTTGCCTGGCTTTTGGCGTTTGTATTCTAATCGGCTTATAAGCTGATTTCTCTGGGCTTCACCCGCTGCTTTTCGGCTATAATAATCGCCTCAATAGCTGAGACCGCCAGGCCAATTTTACCTTGCTTGTTAACCACTACATAGTCAAACAGGGGTAGCTTTTTCATTTCCTCCTCGGCGGTCTTTAGCCGCAGGGCTAGGTCAAGGGACGACTCAGTGCGGCGCTGGCTAAGCCTTCTTTCCAGTTCCTCCTTTGATGGGGGGGCAAGAAAGATAAATACCGCCTGAGGTATGATTTTCTTTATGGTGGCTGCCCCCTGAATATCAACCTTTACTATGGTGTCCTTTCCCTTATTGAGCGCTCGCTGGAGCGGTTTTTTGGGCACTCCGTACCAGTTGCCGTAGACATTTGCCCACTCCACCAGCTCATTATTTTTAATCATCTTCTGGAAACTTTCCGCAGAGACAAAGTGGTAGTCGACATTATTTTTTTCTCTGGCTCGCCGGGGGCGTGTGGTTACGGTGGTGATAACCTCAAAAGGGTAAGCCGATTTTTTCATTCGGCTGAGGATAGCGTCCTTCCCCGTCCCTGAGGGACCGGAGAGGACTATGAGTAGTGGCTTTGAGGGAAGGTTAAACGGGGCTTCACTTTTCAGGCTCGACCTTTTCATCACTCTGCTCAAGTTTTAGCACTGAGCCTCGGCCGGTTTGTAGTCTGCCAGCGATTGTTTCCGGGGCAAGGGAGGTCTGAATAATGTGCCCGTCATCGGTAATGATAACCGCTTTGGTCTTTCTGCCATTGGTCATGTCAATGAGTAATCCCTTGTTTTTCCCTTCCTGGACAGTGCGTTTGGTCGGCGCTGAATTTGGTGAAGCGATGGCAATAACTCTATTTATGGCTACGAAATTATTAAATCCAACGTGAACCAATTCGGTGACCATGGTTATCACCTCTTCCCTCTTTAATCGCGGCGCTTATTATCATATACCTTTAATAATAATTAGGCAATGGGTTTTGAGCGGAAAATGACTTGAATTATAAAACATTTGGTGATATCCTGTTTTTACGGATTGAGGACACGTCTTTACCGAAGAAGGGGCTGTCTCCGGGAGGGTTAACCTTGGGATAGCCTTTCTGTTATCTGACGGATGAGACAGAGTGAGGGGGCAGTAGTTGTATAAGGTATTGTTAAGGGAGGACCTGGTACCGACTATCCATCTCTTTAAGGTGGCGGCACCGGCGGTAGCCAGGAAGGCTCAAGCGGGGCAGTTTGTCGTTATCAGGATTGACGAAAAGGGCGAGCGTATTCCCCTGACCATTGCTGATTGGGACCGGGACGAGGGCACTGTTACCATCGTCTTTATGGAGGTGGGGACAACCACCGCCAGATTGGCCTTGCTGAAAGCCGGGGACGCTATCGCTGACTTTGTTGGCCCGCTTGGCGTGCCGACACATGTTGAGAAATTCGGCACCGTAGTCTGTGCCGCGGGGGGGGTTGGGGTGGCTCCCATATCACCTGTGGCGCGGGAATTAAAAAATGCCGGCAATAAAATTATCTCAATTCTGGGGGCGCGGAGCAAAGACCTCATTTTCTGGGAGGACCACCTGCGCCGTTTCAGCGACCAGCTGATAGTTACCACCGACGATGGCACTTACGGTCGTAAGGGGGTGGTGACGGAACCGCTAAAAGAATTACTTGAGTCCGATGAGAAGATTGACCGGGTCGTTGCCATTGGACCGGGCGTCATGATGAAGTTCTGTTGTAAGACTACTGAACCCTTCGGCGTCAAGACCATCGTCAGCCTGAACTCAATAATGGTTGACGGCACGGGGATGTGCGGCTGCTGTCGGGTGGAGGTTGGCGGCGCGACCAAGTTTGCCTGTGTTGATGGGCCTGAGTTTGACGGGCATCGGGTGGACTGGGACTTGCTCCTTGCCCGCCAGCGCATCTACCTTGACGAGGAGAAGCGTTCTTTTGAGCGCTGGCAGTGCCAGTGTGGCGCTGGTTAGTTAGGAGGACTGGTATATGGCGAAGCTGAATCTGAACCGGCTGCCAATGCCGAGGCAGGACCCAAAAGCTCGGGGTAAGAATTTTAATGAGGTCGCCCTGGGCTATAATCTCAAGCAGGCTCAGGAAGAGGCAAGCCGCTGTATTCAGTGTAAGAAGCGTAATTGCGTTGAGGGCTGCCCGGTGGGGGTGGATATCCCTGATTTTATCCAGGCGCTCCGCGACGGCAATATGCCGGAGGCGGTGAGAATACTGAAGAGCAAGAACGCCCTGCCCGGCATCTGCGGGCGGGTCTGCCCCCAGGAGACCCAGTGCGAGGCTACCTGCTCGCTGGCAAAGAAGGGGGCGCCGATTGCCATCGGTCGGCTGGAGAGGTTTGTCGCCGACTGGGAGCGGGCTAATATGCCGAAAGAAAGCTCGCCCCCGCCAAAGCCAACACCCAGTGGTAAGCGGGTGGCTATTGTCGGCTCGGGACCGGCGGGACTAACCGCCGCCGCTGATTTGGCTAAGCTCGGGCATGACGTCACCATCTTTGAGGCGTTGCATGTCGCCGGCGGGGTCTTGATGTATGGCATCCCGGAGTTCAGGTTGCCTAAGGAAATCGTCCAGAACGAGGTTGACTACGTGGCTTCCCTGGGGGTGAAGATTGAGCTGGACTCGGTGGTCGGCAAGCTCCTTACCATAGACGAGCTGCTCGGTAACGGCTATCAGGCGGTATTTTTGGGCACCGGCGCCGGACTGCCCATGTTTTTGGGCGTCCCCGGTGAGAACCTCAACGGCATCTATTCGGCGAATGAATTTCTGACCCGCGTCAATCTGATGAAGGCGTATCTATTCCCTGAGTACGATACCCCGGTAAAGCTGGGTAAGAAGGTGGCGGTCATTGGCGGCGGCAATGTCGCCATGGACTCCGCCCGCTGCGCCCTCAGGCTCGGCGCCGACGAGGTCTATATCATCTATCGTCGTTCCGAGGTGGAGATGCCCGCCCGCCGAGAAGAAGTTGAGAATGCCCAGGAGGAGGGCATCCAGTTCAAGCTGTTGACCACCCCCAAGAGATTTCTGGGCGATGAGAAGAACTGGGTGGTCGGTGCCGAATGCTACCAGATGGAGCTCGGCGAGCCTGACGATAGCGGGCGGCGTCGTCCGGTGGTCAAAGAGGGGAGCGAATTTGTTATTGACGTTGACGAGGTGATAGTTGCTTTGGGCACCACCCCCAACCCCCTCATCGCCTCAACCACCCCCGGTCTGGAGACGGGCAAGCGGGGGACGGTGGTGGCTTCTGAAGCGACGGGTAAGACGGTTAAGGACAGGGTGTGGGCAGGTGGCGATATCGTTACCGGCGCAGCGACGGTGATTTCTGCCATGGGGGCGGGCAAGCTCGCCGCCGCCGATATTGATAGGTTTTTGAGGGGGTAGGTTGAGGGGTGTCTAATGCCCCTTACTCTCTTTTCATTAAGAGCGCTATACTTTTGGCTGTGAAATTCTCGGGTGGCGGAAACGGGAAAGCAGCTTCATTTTTCCGACTTAGCACTTGTGCCGGCGTCTTTGCATGGCGCGCCACTCTCAGCAGTATTCGAGATTTTTTAGTGTACTCATTGGTTGCTACAGTGATGTCAATGGTGAATGTTTGAGTTGTGTGTGGGTCTAAACTATAGATGACGAAAAAGATACATTTGTTACCTATGCTGTCAACCCCGTCCATTCTAATAAAATCATAGCTTATAGATATGTTTGATATTTTTGCCGATAAGTTTGCTGATGAGAATGGTTTCCCATCTTTAGGATTAATTTTGATATCACCGGTTCTTAAATCACAGTTCTCCCCGTAGAGTTTTACCCAGATATCAAACAGTACTTCTTCAGTCCTATTTTGAACATGAAAAGTAGTCTTTATATTCCATGGTTGCGCTTTCAGACTAATCCGCTTAGGAGAGATTATTACAGGGGCTCGAAATTTCTTACAGACGAAAGGAATAGCTACAACAAGTATTGTAACTATTATACCGACTACACCAATTATTATGCCAATAGTAAGGGCAGTCAAAATCCGATACTCCTTATTCTTTCTATACTTATTCTACCACCAGTTTACTTATTAAGTAAGGGTATTTAAGAGGGGCTTTAGCCCCTCTTTTTAATTTTCTCCCCCTCTCCTTTGAAGGAGAGGGGGATTAAGGGGGAGAGGTAGCTATTTCCCTTTGGGCGGGATTTTTAGTAGAATTAAAGCCGATTATGGCTGAAGTTGAGCCGGTTACTGACGAAATCTACCGCTTGGGAGTGCAAATTCCCGGGGCAAACGCCGTCTTTGCCGTTTACTTTATCAAGGACGGCGACGGCGCCATCATAGAGCCGGGTCCGGCGGTGGTTGTCCCCGAAATCCAGGGGGCGGTGGTGGAGCTGGGGCTGTCCGAGCCGACATATATCATCCCCACCCATATCCATCTTGACCACGCCGGTGGGGTGGGGAGGCTGGCGGAGGTCTTCCCCGAAACAAAAATCGTGGTCAATCAGCGGGGGGTGAAGCATGTAATTGAGCCGTCGCGGCTGATTGAGAGCACCCGCATGGCTTTTGGCGATGACTTTGAGACCATCTACGGCCCCATTCTGCCCGTGCCCGAGTCGCGGCTCAAGGTGGTGGCGGATGGGGAGCAGCTGGCGGTGGGGGGGCGGGAGCTGGTCGTCATCTACACCCCCGGTCATGCCCCGCACCACATATCCGTCTTTGATACCAAAACGAGGGGGCTGTTTTGCGGGGAGGCGCTCGGTCTTATCTATAGCCCGGGCTATCCGCCGCTGCCGGCGGTAGCGCCGCCGAGCTTTGATATGGAGCTATACCTCAATGATATGGAACGGCTGAGGGCGCTGAAGCCCAAGCTTTTATTCTACTCTCACGGCAGTGTCGCCAGCGAGCCGGAGAAGCTGATTACCACTGCTATGGAGAACACCAGGCTGGTCGGCGATTTCATCCTGCGCGATTTGAAGGCGGGGGAGGGTGAGGAGGCAATAATCAGCCATGTCGGGGACTACCTCCGTGACCACCTCGGCGTTACTCTGGACGAGTATGAGCTGTGGAGCAACGTCAGCGGCTATATCCATTACTTCCGGAAAAAGGGTCTGGTATAGTTTTCCTCCCGCTCATTATGGTCAGTTCTTAAATATCCTTATAAAATCCCTTCTTTTTAGACGGAAATTCTAGTAGAATAATCTCGTGGCAAGTGAAGGCGTAACCCCCATCAGGCGGCAGTACCTCAGAATTAAGCGCCGCTATCCCGAGGCGATTGTCCTCTTTCGTCTCGGCGATTTCTACGAGACCTTTGACGAGGATGCTCGTATTACCTCGCGGGAGTTGGAGATTGTCCTGACCTCAAGGGAGATGGGGAAGGGGCACCGCGTCCCGATGGCGGGCATCCCCTATCATGCCCTTGATAACTACCTGGCAAAATTAATCAATCGCGGCTATAAGGTGGCTATCTGTGAGCAGCTCACCAGGCCCGGCGAGACCAAGGGCTTGGTCCAGCGCGAGGTCATCCGGCTGGTAACACCGGGCACGGTGGTTGAGCCGAGTCTGCTTGATAGCAAGAGCAACAACTATCTGGTCAGCGTAGTTCCGGGTGGGGAGGAGGTGGGCATCGCCTACGTTGACATCACCACCAGCGAGTTTGCCACCACCCAGCTTCCCTTTCACCGCGCCATTCCCGAGCTGGAGCGGCTCAAGCCATCTGAAATTATTGCCGGCAAGGGCGCCGATTTATCAGCAGTCAAGCTAACTGCCCCGGTAACCCGCCTTGAAGACTACTGGTTTGAGCCTGAAATCGCTGAGAAGACTCTGCTTGACCACTTCGGCGTGGCTACCCTTGACGGCTATGGTTGTGCCCACTTGCCTCTGGCAACGCAAGCCGCCGGGGCTATCATTCACTATATTCAGGAGACGCAGAAGGGGGTTCTGGGGCAGCTAGGACGTCTTTCTACTTACTCCACTGACCTGTTTATGGCGCTGGACGAACAGACCCAGAGAAACCTTGAGCTTTTCTCTGGCAGCCGCTCGGGGAGTGTTGGCGGCTCGCTGCTGGGGGTGATTGACCTGACCCGGACGGCGATGGGGGGTAGATTACTGAAGCGGTGGCTTGGTCAGCCCCTGCTTGATATCGCCGAGCTGAACAAGAGACAGGACGCCATCGGCTGGTTTTATCACAATACCCTCGCCCGCGGTCAGACCGTATCACTGCTCGGGGAGGTGGCTGACCCGGAGCGCTTGATTAACCGCATAAAGGGTGGTATTGCCGCCCCCCGCGAGTTGACCAGTCTTCGCCGCAGCCTGGAGGTAATACCGAAGCTCAGGCAGGTGCTTGAGCCAGCAGACTGGCTCAAAGACGAGCTGAAGCCCTGCCCTGAGGTGGTGGATTTGATTTCCCGGGCACTTGTTGAATCACCGGGAAGCCTGGAGGAGGGTGGGGTGGTGAGGCAGGGTTTCTCCGAGGAACTGGACAAGCTCCGTGAATCGTCCAAGAATGCCAAGCAGTACCTGGCTGACCTTGAGCGCCAGGAGAGGGAGAAAACCGGCATCAAGTCGCTGAAGGTGGGCTTTAACAAGGTCTTCGGCTACTATATTGAGGTCTCCAAGCCAAATCTGCCCCAGGTGCCCCAGGACTATATCCGGAAGCAGACGCTGGTCAACGGCGAGCGCTTCTTTACCCCGGAGCTGAAGGAGTATGAGTCGTTAATTCTAAACGCCGAGGGCAGGATTGCCGAGCTTGAGGGGCAAATATTCCGTCAGGTGTGTAGCCAGGTGGGGGCGGAAAGCGAGCGCATCTCGGCTTCAAGCCTCGCCTTAGCCAATATAGATGTCCTCTCCAGTCTGGCTGAGGTCGCCGTGCGCTATAACTATGTCCGACCCAAATTGACCACGGACAGCGAGATAGTTATCTCTGACGGGCGCCACCCGGTGGTGGAGAGGAGCCTGCCTGAAGGCAGCTTTGTCCCCAACGATGTTTATCTCTCAAACGGTGACGCCCAGCTTATCGTCCTTACCGGCCCCAACATGTCGGGCAAGTCAACCTACTTGAGGCAGGTAGCCTTGATTGTGCTCCTGGCTCAGGTAGGCAGCTTTGTCCCGGCGGAATCGGTAACTATGGGCATCGTTGACCGCATCTTCACCCGCATCGGCGCTCGTGAAGACCTCCCCGCCGGTCAGTCAACCTTTATGGTGGAGATGGTGGAGACGGCCAATATCCTGAATAACGCCACCCCCCGCTCACTGATTATTCTCGATGAAATCGGACGTGGAACCAGCACCTACGACGGACTTTCCATTGCCCGCGCCGTCGCTGAGTATATTCATAGTTATCCCCGGCTGGGCGCCAAGACCCTCTTTGCCACCCATTACCACGAATTAGTTGGGCTGGCCGCCTTTTTGTCCCGCGTCAAGAACTTTAATGTTGCCGTGAGCGAGGAGGGAGGGGAGGTTACCTTTTTATATAAGATTGTCCCCGGCGGCGTTGACAAGAGCTACGGCATTCATGTCGCCAAGCTCGCCGGTCTGCCCAAGTCTGTGGTGCACCGCGCCCGCGAGGTTCTGGAGGAACTGGAGGGGGACAGCCGCACCGCCGCCCCCCAGAAACGGCGAAAAGAGATAGCCCAGCAGTTGCCATTATTGGGGCAAAAATCGCCGCTTTTTGATGAACTTGAGAAGCTGGACATTGATTCTCTAACCCCGCTTGAAGCCATCACCAAGCTCTACGAGCTGCAGAAGAAGGCGAGGGAGGGGTGAGGGTGAATAGCTCTAATAGCTCCATTAGCCCTATTCCATTGTCAAGATACATTGGTAAATGTATATACTGCGGGTCTACTGATGACTTAACCGATGAACACATTGTGCCACGTGGTCTTGGTGGTCCTTGGCTATTGCTTGAGGCAAGTTGTAAAAAATGTGCCAAGGTTACCTCGGGTTTTGAACGGGGTGTACTGAGAAAATTCTTTATTCTGGTGCGTACGAAGTTGGGCTTACCGACCTATCACCCTAAAAATAGGCCAAAAACCTTTCCCTTCCTTGTCACAATAGGCGGGAAAGAAAAGGTCTTGGAAGTTCCAGTGTCTGATTGTCCCACCTTGTTCATGATGCCGTTGCTTGGGAAACCGGGTTATATTCGTAAAGATACTCAGGTTAAGGGCATGGTGGTGTCAGGGATGAGTTTACACGGAAAAGAAAGCGAACTTCGAGAATTTAAGGCTAAATACAATATTGAGAGCATATCTTATACTAGAGAGCTACGCACAAGTTTTGCGCGTGTTCTTGCCAAAATCGCGTATGGAATGGCTGTAGCTAAATATGGCCTTGACATGATTGAAGAAGCCTATGTGCTTCCATGTATACTGGACCCCAAAAATGATGTTGGTCAATGGGTTGGGTGCGAGGCCCCCCATGAGTCCCCTGCCCTTCTTCAGCGAGAACAATACTTTCATAGGATAGATATCCTTATAAATAAGAGCGAAGTAGGGGCCCGAGTAAGGCTATTTGCTAATTACCAGACACCTGAATATCTGGTTATTGTAGGCCGACTAAAGGGGCACTAACCCCTCCCCCCACACCCGTGTTTTCTTTTTCCAAACCCACCCGCCCTCAAAGCCTTCACGGTTTATTCCTTCGTTTTATCCCCACCCCCCACAGGGGTTAAAGGGGCGTAAGCCCCCTTAAAAAACAAATTCCCCCTCTCCTTCACCAATTCCCAAAGGAGAGGGGGATAAAGGGGGTGAGGTTACAAATAATCTCGTTGCTATACATAAGCTAGTGTGCTATATTTTGGGTAATGAAAGCCGGGATTGAGGCTATTCCTGAGGGCACGGTTACCTCGCCTGAGGGTTTTTTTGCCGGTGCTACCTCCGCCGGCATAAACAAAAAAGCCGAAGATAAGCCAGACCTCGGCGTTTTGTTTTCCGAGGCGCCATGTGTGGCTGCGGCTTTATTTACTACTAACCGGATTAAGGCAGCCCCGGTGGTCCTCTCTCAGCAGAAGCTAAAAAAGGGGAGGGCAGGGGCGGTGGTGGTGAATAGCGGTTGCGCCAACGCTTGCACGGGGGAGCGGGGCATTAAGGACGCGGCCGAGATGGCAGAGCTAACCGCCGAGGGCATTGGCATGTCGCCGGAGGACGTGCTGGTCGCCAGCACCGGCGTTATTGGCGTGCCCCTGCCGATGAAGCAGATAGCCCCTGCCATTGAGCAGGTTATCCTCTCCCGGGACGGCGGTCATGAGCTGGCAAGGGCGATAATGACCACCGATACCGTTGCCAAGGAAACGGCGGTCAGGGTCAGTGTGGGCAGTAGCCAGTTTACCGTTGGCGGGGTAGCCAAGGGGTCGGGGATGATTCACCCTGACCTGGCGACCTTGCTCTGCTTCCTGACTACCGATGCCGCCGTAGAGCTTGATTTTGCTAAGGCGGCTTTGAAAAAGGCGGTGGACGTCTCGTTTAACATGGTTTCTATTGACGGGGACACCAGCCCCAACGATATGGTATTGCTGCTGGCTAACGGTCGGGCGGGGGGCAGTACGCCGCCTGATGCCTTTGAGCAGGCTCTGGAAAAGGTCTGCCTTTATCTGGCGAAGCGCATTGCCGCTGATGGGGAGGGGGCGAGTAAGCTTATTGAGGTAACGGTCGGCGGTGCTCGCAGTCTGGCTGAGGCGAGACTGGCGGCAAGGACGATTGTAAGTTCGCCCCTGGTGAAGGCGGCGGTTCACGGCGCCGACCCCAACTGGGGGCGGATTATGGCGGCCCTGGGTCGGAGTGGGGTGGAGGTTGAAGAAGTCAAGACCGACCTTTATATTGGCGATATACGGGTGGTGAATGCAGGCGCGCCCTCACCCTTCGATGAGCGGGGGGTAATCAGGCTACTGGAGGCAAAAGAGGTGGCGATAAGCTTAAGTCTTAACCTCGGCTCAGCGAGCGCCACCGCCTGGGGTTGCGACCTGTCTGAGGAATATGTCACTATTAATAGTCAATATATGACATAAAATGAGCAAGGTTATTGTTGTTAAAATCGGTGGGGCTACTTTGGGCAGTCAGGACACCACCATTGAGGACGTCGTCTCCCTCCAGGAGCAGGGTAAGTCGCTGGTTATCGTCCACGGCGGTGGCAAGATAATAACCGACTGGCTGGAGAAGAGGGGGATTGCCACCAGGTTTGTCAACGGCGAGCGGGTAACCGATGAGCCGACCCTTGAGGTGGTGGTCTCGGCGCTGGCGGGGCTGGTCAATAAGGAGATTGTCGCCGATATAAATGCCCTGGGAGGAATGGCAATAGGTATTAGCGGCGTGGACGGAGGCTTGATTCAGGGCAAAATTAAGGACAGGGAACTGGGTTATGTTGGTGAGGTGGCTAAGGTAAATCCGGCGCCGCTTGAGGCGCTACTAAAGTCCGGCTATATCCCGGTGGTGGCTCCGGTGAGCCTTTATGCCGGTAAGCCGGATAAACCAAAGGTGCTTAATATCAACGCCGATGCTGTCGCTGGGGAGGTTGCGGCGGCGATTGGCGCTGAGAGGCTTGTCATCCTGACTGATGTCGTTGGCGTCTGCGACCAGTCGGGCAATTTGCTGCCCGATATATCCCCCGATGAAGCCGAGGCTCTACTGGCTTCGGGGGTGGCTTCAGGGGGGATGATTCCCAAGATTAAGGCGTGTCTGAGGGCGCTCTCCGGAACCCGAGTTACCCGCATCATAGACGGTAGGAAGCCACACGTCTTGCTCGACGAGATTGAGGGCAAAGGCGGCGGCACAACTATAAATAAGTAAATATATAAGGAGAGTTAAAGAGAGGCGAAGCCTCTCTTAAGAAAAACCTTCCCCCTTCCCCTTGGTAAGGGGAAGGGGGATAAAGG
>CAZDHX010000002.1:0-62839 GCA_964505425.1 uncultured Dehalococcoidales bacterium
TGTGGCCGCTGGGGGGGCGCAGGCGGAGAACCTGAGGAAGATGCTGGTGGCGATGGCGGAGGACCTGCGGGTGGTCTTTATCAAGCTGGCTGACCGGCTGCATAATATGCGCACCCTGGGCGCGCTGTCCTCGGAGGCACAGCACAGCATCGCTGCGGAGACGCTGGAGATATACGCCCCCCTGGCCCACCGACTCGGCATCTGGGAGCTGAAGTGGCAGCTTGAGGACCTTGCCTTCCGCTATCTGGAGCCCAAAAAATACCGCCAGATTGCCAACCTGGTGGCGGCTCGGCGGGGACGGCGGGAGGCATTTATCGCCCGGGTGATTAAGATTCTGCAGGGGGAGTTTGAGCGGGCTAACCTCAGGGCGGAGATATCAGGCAGGCCCAAGCATATCTACAGTATCTACCGCAAGATGGAGAGGTATTCCGCCCAGGACAAACACTTTGATGATATCCACGACCTCCTCGCCCTGCGGGTACTGGTTAGCACCGTGCCCGATTGCTATCATGCCCTGGGAATTATCCACAGCCTGTGGCGTCCACTGCCCGGGGACTTTGATGATTTTATCGCCAGCCCCAAGACCAACGGCTACCAGGCATTGCACACCGCGGTAATGTGCCTGGGGAAGATTCCCCTTGAGGTGCAGATTCGCACCCGCGACATGCATTATATTGCTGAGTACGGCTTAGCCGCCCACTGGCGCTATAAGGGAGGGGAAAAGACTGACCTCCACTTTGAGGAGAGGATAGGCTGGCTGCGCCAGTTGATTGACTGGCACCGCGAGCTCAGCGGGGCGGAAGAGTTCCTGGAATCGGTTAAGACCGATATATTTATTGACCAGGTCTTTGTTTACACCCCCAAGGGGGAGATAAAGGACCTGCCCAAGGGTGCCACCCCCCTTGATTTTGCTTATCGGGTTCATACCGAGCTGGGGCACCGCTGTATCGGGGCTAAGGTTAACGGCAAGCTGGTGCCACTCAACTATCGGCTGAATAACGGCGATGTCATTGAGATTGTGTCGGCTAAGACGAGGAAAGCGCCCAGCCGCGACTGGCTGAACCCCCACCTCGGTTACGTCAATACATCTCACGCCAGGGAGAAGATAAAACAATGGTTCCGGCGCCAGGAGCGAGCAGATAATATTGAGCGGGGGCGGGAGCTTCTGGAAAAGGAGATGCGGCACCTGGGGATAAAATCCAGCCAGCGGGAGGAGCTGGCCAAGCTTTTCAAATACGATAACCTGGACGACTTTCTGGCGGCGATTGGCTACGGCGGCGTTTCCACCCATCAGATTGCCGTCAAGCTCTCCGCCCAGCAATCCCAGGTCAAGGCGGTGGCCGCTCCCCCCAAGCCGCCCAAGTCAGCCATCCGGGTGCTGGGGATGGGGGATTTGGTCACCAATCTAGCCCGGTGCTGCCACCCGGTGCCCGGGGATAAGATTATCGGCTATGTTACCCGCAGCCGGGGGGTGACTATTCACCGCCAGGACTGCTACAATGTGATTCATGAGGATGAGAAGGAGAGGCTTATTGGGGTGGGGTGGGAGTCGACTGATTCCCTGTATCCGGTTAAAATAAAGATTGAAGCCTGGGACAGGGTGGGGCTTATCAGCGATATTACCACCATTATCGCTGAGGAGAAGGTTAATATTGCCGGGGTGAGCTCTACCCATCATCATGACCATACCGTTTCTGAATTTTTTAGCTTGGAAACGACGGGCTTGGTCCAGCTCAGTCGGCTGCTCAAGAAGATTGAGGGGGTCAAGGGAGTGATAAGTATCTCCCGGGTTGGGGATGAGGCGGTAGTAAGAAAACCTTTAAGGAGGTAGATATTGCCAGCGGTTAAGGGAGCTCAAAAAGAGGCGCGAACAGCGGAACGGAAGAGACTCAGAAACAAGGCTATTCGTAGCCAGTGCAAGACCAATATAACCAAGGCGGAGAGGCTCATCTTTACTGGTAAGCTTAAGGCGGCTCAGGAGGCGGTGGTGGTTGCCATCACTTCCCTGGACAAGGCGGCAGAGAAGGGGGTTATTCACCCCAACAATGCCGCCCGCCGCAAGTCCCGCTTGATGAAGAAGTGGAATGAAGCCCAAGCCCCCAAAACTTGACATGAGATGGGGGGGAGGTTTATGTTAGGGGCACTGTGATCTTAGCTCAGTTTCAGGGTGTAGGTCGTGACCTGTTCACCACCGGGCTTGTCTCCTCCCATAGCGGGAACCTGAGTATCCGGCTGGGGGAGCGCCTCATTATTACCCGCCGCCAGTGCGGGCTTGGCTCTATAGAGGAGCATGATTTGGTCGAGACCGGGATAAGCAAGAACGACCGCAATACGCCGCTGGCGTCAATAGAGCTGGCCGTCCATCGCACCATCTATCGGGAGACGCCGGCATTAGCCGTCGTTCATGCCCACCCCCCTCACGCCGTTGCCCTTTCGCTGACTGAAACTGAGATTGTCCCCATGTGTACCGAAGGTCTTTCAGCACTGGGGCGGGTTCCGGTCTTGGGCTGGAACATGGATGTTAAACCCGGCGGTCTGGCGGATATCATCGCCCAGGCACTGGGGCAACACCGGATTGTTATGGTTCATGGTCATGGCAGCTTTGCCATCGGCCAGCTGCTTGAGGAAGCCCACGATTACACCACCACCCTGGAGGAAAACTGCCAGGTCATCTGCCTGCTGAAGTCGCTGCAGGTAAGGACGACTAAAAAATAGCCTACCGCTTATAGACCGGCGTGCACCAGTCAAGGTATTTGGGGTTATCGCCCCGTATTACCTCAAAATAGAGCTTTTGCAGTTTCTTGGTTATTTCACCAATCTCGCCGTCACCTATCGGGCGGTGGTCTATTTCCGCTACCGGGGTTAGGTGGGCGGCGGTGCCGGTGAGAAAACACTCCTCAGCAGTATAAAGCTCGCTGCGCTCAACCTGTCTCTCTACTGTCTCTATGCCCAGCTCGTTTTGCGCCAGCTTTATCACTGTATCCCGGGTAACGCCCATCAGGATGTTATTGTAGCTTGCCGGGGTGACCAGCTTGCCATCTATAACCAGGAAGATATTCTCCCCGCTCCCCTCGGAGACATGACCGTCCGGGGTAAGCATAATCGCCTCGTCAAAGCCGTTCTCCACAGCTTCTGTTTTAGCCAGGGCATTATTGGCGTAAAGCCCGGTAATCTTGACGTTTGGCGGGATTACATTATAGTCGGGGCGCCGCCATGAGGAGACGCCGCACCTGGCTTTATCCATGTCCAGGTATGGTCCCCAGGGGATGACAAAGGCAAGGAAGTCAACCTCTACATCATGGAGGCGCACGCCCAGGAGCTCAGCGCTCTTGTAAGCCAGGGGGCGGACATATAAATCCTCTTCAAAGCGGCACATCTCCACCAGCTTGACCGTTATCTGGCATAGCTCATCTAAGGTATAAGGCAACTTAATCTTTATGACACGGCAGCCATCAAGCAGCCGCTGGTAATGGTCTCTGGGGCGGAAGAGGTAAATCTGCTTCTCTTTGCCGTTCCAGTTACCCCTGATGCCCTCAAAGATGGCGGTGCCGTAGTGAAGGGCGATGGTCATAGCCCCCAGCTTGGCTTCGGCTAGGGGGACAAACTGCTTATGAAAATAAGCATAAGACGGCATCTGATACTCTCCTTGTTAGATAGCGCTTATTATAGCTTTTGGCGGGATAGAAAACAAGTAACCTTACCTGCCGAGCTTGGCGCCGCAGTGGGAGCAGAACTTGCTGCCGGGAGGGTTAGGCTGGGAGCAGGCCTTACAGACAGGTCCGGTATCTGCCGGGCTCTCACCGAAATATACCTTGAGGTGAGGCCAGGGGATTTCAATCCCTTCGGCATCAAAAGCCTTCTTGATGCGAAGCCTCAGCTCCCCCATCACGTCCCACTGGGCAAGGGGTATAACATCGCCCAGAATCTTGATGTCTATCCCGGAGTCGCCGAGGTTATCCACTCTCAGCACCTGGGGCTCGCTCCTAATCCGGTCGCGCCATTCCTTGTCCTTAGCCAGCTCCTTGCCCACGCGGTTTATTACGCTTATGGCATGGTCAAGGTCGGTGCCGTAGCTTACCGGAATATTAAGGTTGACCCGGGAAAAGCGCCGGCTGTAGTTGCTGGCAACCTTAATCTCGCCGTTGGGTATATGGTGGACTTTGCCATCCAGGTCGCGGAGCACCGTCTTCCTCAGGTGCACCTCCTCCACCAGCCCGGCGATGTCGGCTACCTTGACCACATCCCCTACCCGGTACTGGTTTTCCCAGATGATGAAGACGCCGGCAATGAGGTCTCTTATCATGTACTGGGCGCCGAAGCCGACGGCGACGCCGGCGACGCCGAGGGTAGCCAGGGCGGGCGCAATAGCTACGTCAAGCTCGGATAGAATCATAAGTACGACGATTAAGAAAATGAGAATCTTAGCGGTGCTCACGAAGACACCGGTAAGGGTCTCTGCCCTCTTCCTGATTCCCTCCCTGCTTTCCCCCTTGGTTCGTTTTACGGCATGGTAGATTATCGGTCGGATAAACCTTCGCAGAAAGAACCATAGCAGGACTCCTACCGCCAGTATAATGCATATACGGATGCCGTCATTCATAAACCAACTCGCTGCCGGAGCATAATTTAATTCCCACATAGCAAAATCCTCCCCAAAGGCTTAAACATATATTACTCCAAAACCCGAAATGAGACAACCATTCTAAAATAACTCATACTTCCCACCCTCCCGCCCTCAAGGGCTTCACCCCTGTTTAGCTCTCCTGCTTTGTGGGGTGTTTAAGAGGGGCGCTAGCCCCTCTTTTAATTTCTCTTCCCCCTCTCCTTTTTAAGGAGAGGGGGATTAAGGGGGTGAGGTTAATAAAAATCTCTTTACAAGAGGCTGGACTTAAATTGGGCGGGATGGTATATATTAAATAAAGGGTTGGAGGTGAGTTATGCTGGAAACGATTTCCACCGAGGTTCTGGAGGCTATCTTTGACGCCCTGCCCGTAGATATAACCTTCGTTGATGAGACTGATACCGTCAGGTATTACAGCCGGGGGGAGAAGAGGATATTCAGGCGGACTCCGGCGATCATCGGCAAGAAGGTGCAGCAGTGCCACCCGCAGCAGAGCATACATAAGGTAAATCAGGTAGTAAGCGACCTGAAATCGGGCAAAAGGGACGTCGCCGAATTCTGGATTGAGCTCAAGGGGCGCCGGATATATATCAGGTATTTCCCGGTCAGGGACAAAGCCGGCAAGTATATTGGCATCGTGGAGGTTTCTCAGGACATAACCGACCTGCAGCAGATAAGCGGCGAGAAGCGACTGCTGGATATGGAGTAGGGTGACGCCTCAAGCGTTCAATTTTAGCTCTATTTTTCTCTATTATGGACGAGGGTTTTGAGCCGGCGCTCAAAGACGCTGCGCTCAAGTAGCACCCGGCGCTGGCATTTAAGGCATTTTATACCGATAGCGGCTCCCACCTTGACCACCTCCCACTCATCGCTGCCGCAGGTGTGCTTCTTCTTGAGGCGGGCCATATCGCCCAGCTTTATCTCCATGGTTTTTGCCTCAGGGGGTAGGGCGGTAGTGGTTAATCTGCCCTCGCAGTGAGGAGGCAGCCTCCCGTGCTGCCTGGGCGAAGTCCTTTTCCTGTGAGGCGTATATGATTTGCCGTGACGAGCTTATAATAGCCTTCCTCCCCTGCTCATTGACCCCATAGCCAACGGCTGAAGCCAGGTCTCCCCCCTGGGCACCGATGCCGGGTATCAGAAGCAGCATATCGGGGTGATTCTGGCGTATCAGCTTTAATTCCTCAGGGTAGGTGGCGCCAACCACCAGCCCGATATTACCGTGTTTATTCCACCCCGCCGCCCTGAGGGCTACTATCTCAAAGAGGGGGAGGCGCTTGTGTTCCGTCTCAAGGGGCAGGTTCTGGAAGTCAACCGCGCTCGGGTTTGACGTCCGGCAGAGGATGAATACCCCCCGCTCCCAGTGCTCAATAAAGGGCTCCACGGAGTCAAAGCCGAGGTAGGGGCTCAGGGTGGTGGCATCAAAGTTAAAGGTATCAAAGATAGCCCGGGCATAGGCTTTGGCGGTGCTGCCGATATCACCCCGCTTCCCGTCGCCAATCACCGGGATATTGTCCGGTATGTATTTAATGGTGCGCTTCATGTCATCCAGCCCGTCAAGCCCCAGGGCTTCGTAGAAGGCAAGGTTGAGCTTGTAGGCGCATACTAGGTCGGAGGTGGCGTCAATAATTGCCTTGTTGAACTTAAAAACGCCTGTCTTGGGGGGCATTAGCTCCGGGTCGGGGTCAAGCCCGATGCAGAGGAGGCTGTTATTTCTTTCGGTGGCAGTTGATAGCTTTTCGGTAAAATTCACCCCACACCCCCAGGGCTCATTATACACCCCCTTGGCACTAGGTCAAGAGGTTTTGCTCGTTTTTCTTCCCACCCAGCCCGCCCCTCCCCAAGGTCTTCTTTCCCACCCGCCCGCCCATTAGGTCTCGCTTCTCTACAATCTCCTTGCCCCACCCCCAAGGGGGGAAATTGTGGGATAAACCGCAGACGCCCCAAGGGTGGGTGGGTATGGGAAGAATTATTTTTGCCTTAGCCCTGGCTTTTGTGTAAAATATGCGGGAAAAAACTTTGAGGTCTGCTAATGCCTATCTATGAGTATCAGTGTAATTCCTGCTCATTTCGCTTTGAGCGCCGGCAGGGATTTCATGACAAGCCGGTAGCCAGATGCCCTAAGTGCGGTGGGGAGGCTCGCCGCGTAATTCACCCTGCCCCCGTCATCTTTAAGGGCAAGGGCTTTTATTCTACCGATAATCGTAAGGGTGTGCCGGAAAAGAAGTCACCCGAGGAGGGGAAGCCGAAGTGAAGGCGCTATTGCAGCGGGTGTCTGCCGCCTCGGTGAGTGTGGGTGGGGAGGTGGTGGGCAGGATAGGGCGGGGGGTGGTGGTCTTGGTCGGCGTGGCGCAGGGTGACAGCGAAAAGGATGCCCGCTATCTGGCGCAGAGGACGGTTAACCTGCGCATTTTTCCTGATGAAGCCGGTAAGTTTAACCTCTCCGCCATGGATATCGGGGGCGAGCTGCTGGTGGTCAGCCAGTTCACCCTGCTGGCTGATACCAGAAAGGGGCGCCGCCCCAGCTTTACCGATGCCGCCCCGCCGCCTCAGGCGGAGGAATTATTTGCCCTTTTCGTCGGTGAGGCGAGAGCCAGCGGCTTAAGGGTGGAGACGGGGCGCTTTCAACAGCATATGCAGCTTGAAATCCACAACGACGGCCCGGTAACCATAATGCTTGATAGCCGGGAGAAGTTTTAGGAAAATAATTGCAGTCGCAAAGGCTTGCAATAACAGGGCATCAGTGATATAATACCCCCGGTCAAATGAACCACCCTGGAGAGACTGTAAAAAGGTTAAGTGACAAAGGCTACCGGCTGACACCCCAGCGGCTGATGATTGTCTCGGCTATTGAGGATAGCGATGGTCATATTAGTGCCGAGGAAATCTATACCCAGGTGGCGGCTAGATACCCCCATGTTAATATCTCAACCGTCTATCGCACCTTGGAACTGCTCAAAGAGCTTGGGCTGGTAACCGAGACCGACTTTGGCGAAGGCAGGGTTAGGTATCACCCGGCGGAGAAGGGGCACCACCACCACCTCGTTTGCACCGGCTGTGGCGCTGTTATTGACCTTGATGAGTCCTCGCTGTCCTCCCTGAAGAGTATGCTCCTCCGTGAATATAAATTCACTGCCGACCTGAAGCACCTGGCTATTTTTGGTCGCTGTTCTAAGTGCGGCTAATTTTTTTGAGGTTTTATTGCATATAATTGCAATTAAATTAATAAAAGGAGGTAAAAAGAGATGGCGTGTTTTCTGGTACCGGCGGCGGAGGCGGTGGTGACCACCGTTGTGCAGAAGGTGGTGGAGAACAGGGAGAAGAAGGCTGGCGGGGAAAGGACTAAAAAAACAGGGTTGAGCTGGAGCCGGAGGTTGAGCTGGCTGAATAAACTATTATGGGGTGGAGCGATACTGCTGGCCTTGGAGCATATATGGCATGGAGAGGTTGTCCCCTGGCCACCCTTTTTGACGGCGATGAACAATCCGGCAGAGGTAGCCCCCATGCTTCACGAGATGGCGACCATCGGGGTCGCTATGGCGGTATTCGTAACCATTATCTGGGGCATAATGGTTCTGGTTGTTGAGCTAAAGGCTAGGGCTATGCCCCAAGCCAAGGTGAGCCCTGCCCGCGGAGGTGGATAATGTGGCTCCTAATGACGGCACTAGCCGCGATAATTGCAACGGCGATATGGTATATAAGGGCTCCGGGAGACAAATATAAGCTTGGCTTATTAAGTCTGATATTATGGGGGGCAACACTCATGTGGCTCGTTGACCACGTGATGGCATATTTAATGGAGGGGGGAGAGTTTTTGGAAATAAATCTAGAGGCAACACTGCTTGGGCTTTCGGTAATAATTCTCGCCCTCTTAGTGTGGGAAATCGTGCTGCTGATCAGTGACCCCAAAGGAGTTTTAAAGAGAATAAAAGGGTAAATCCCCGGCTTAAGCCGGGTTAGGAAATGGGAAGAGAGGGGGCAGATTATATGGGGTGAAAAGCCCCCTCTCTGAAACTTCTATTGCTCCCGCTTGCCGGCGATGCTGCCTCGAGCCACCCTTATCGTCGCCCCTGATTCTATTTTCAGGACCGCACTGTCCTCGCTGAGGCTTTCAATCTGCCCGTAGATGCCACCGACGGTGAGTACCCTGTCCCCTTTCTGCAGTCCCTCCATTAGCTCCCGCTGTTCCTTCTGTTTCTTGCGCTGGGGACGAATCATGAGGAAATAGAATATGGCAAAAATCAGCACCAGGAAGATGATTATCGTCCAGTCGAAACCACCACCCCCCTCTCCTTCGGTAGGCGTCTGCGTGGGATAACAGCCACTTATCAATACCAGGACGGTGATAAGCAACCCGGCGATTAACGCCAAGCTTAAGACTTTATTATGGTTCATCTTTCTCCCCTCTTTTTAAGATTCAACCCTGCCCTGTAACGACCAGGGGCTTGTCTTCTCAATATTGATGTTGATTAATTTTCCCAGGCAATCATTATCATCACTGCAGAATACCAGTTTATCACTTCTGGTCCGTCCATACCACCTCCCTTTCTTCCTCCCCTCCACCAGGACTTCAACCGTCTTACCCAGCAGGCGGGCGTTAATCTCGGCGGCAATGCCCTCCTGGAGGCGCTCAACCCTGCCCAGCCGTCCCTTTTTCTCTTCGGCGGGAACATTATCCTCAAGTTTCTCTGCGGAAAGGGTCCCCGCTCTTGGCGAGTAGGCGGCGACGTGGACGGTGTCAAACCTTAGCTCGGCGAGCAGGTCCAGCGTCTCCTGGAACTGAGGCTCGGTCTCTGAAGGAAAGCCGACGATAACATCGGTGCTCAGCGCCACCCCCGCTATTTTAGCCTTTATCTCGGTGATAAGCTGGCGGTACTGCTCTACGGTGTAGCCCCGCTTCATCGCCGCCAGAATTTCGTTGCTCCCCGACTGAACCGGCAGGCTGAGCTGCTCGCAGACCTTGTCCAGAGCGGCTACCGCCTCAATCAGCCTGGAGTTTATGTCCCTAGGGTAGCTGGTGAGGAAGCGTATACGAAATAGTCCATCAATTGGATTTAGCTCGTAGAGCAAATCAGCCAGCTCTGGCTTTTGGGGCAAATCACGCCCGTATGAGTCCACGTTCTGCCCGAGGAGGATGACCTCTTTGGCACCGCGCTTTACCAGCTCCCTCACCTCGTGGACGATTTCTTCGGGCGGTCGGCTCCGGTTTCTTCCCCGGCGATAGGGGACGATGCAGTAGGAGCAGAAGTTATTGCAGCCCTGTATTATAGAAACATAGGTGCTGGGCGCTGGGTGGTGGGGTAACGCTTGCTCCCACCCCGGATTTTCCAGCCACTGGGGGCAGTCTCCGGGCTTGAAGAAGTAATCAACCTGGGGGAAGCGCTTCTCAAGCTTGGCTGAATCGGCGTTGACCAGGCAGCCGGTAACGGCTATGGTCAGCTCCGGTCTTGCCCTTTTCATTTGCCTGAGGTTATGGAGCTTATTGACCACGCGGTCCTCGGCGCTCTGGCGGACGACGCAGCTATTGAGCACGATTAAATCAGCCTCATCGGCGGCAGCCGGCTGGTAGCCCAGCTGCTCAAAATAGCTGCCCAGCCTCTCCGATTCTGCCTTGTTCATCTGGCAACCGATTGTCCAGATATAATATTTGGGCATGGTCTTTGCTCTGCTAAAACAATACCCCTTAATTTAAGAGGCACATTACTTCACATTTACCGTGCTTTATTTATCTTGGGATTTGTCGAGAAGAAAACCCTTCTCAAATTTCATATCCCTTAAACATTGAGGGCATTTGATAGTTGTATTGACAGGAAGCGTAGAGTGTAGATTAAAATTGATTCCGCAATCCTTGTAAGGGCAATGTGTACCTCTACCCAAAGTTGGCACAGGACAGGTCTCTCCGTTATTATACCTAGTCAGTAGCCTCTTTAGAAATTCAAATTCTCCATAAAGTGCATAATTATTGAAATATGGTACGGGGAAATTTATGTCGACATTATCACAATAGACCCACACATCAATGCCTCTTTGACATGCTAAGCCGATTTCATAGGCAATCCAATTTTGAGTGTATTTCCAAATCATGGCTCAGAGCTGCTTGGTGGGCCACAAGCTGTTTACCCACCAGCAAAAACATAGCTATAGAGTTCTCCATCGCTTCTTTAATGGTTTCCCACTGTGGTACCTTGATAGTTTCAAACTCTGAGCGGAAAGCCCTTAGTCCTACCCGTGCACATGCTCTATCAAACCTATCACAGAATTCTATATCGTCTTTTGTATGAGAGATAAAAACTTGATATGCCATTCCTCTCACTCAGAGAACTACTTAACCTCTGGCGGAGGGGGAGGGATTCGAACCCTCGACCCCGGTCTCCCAGGGCAAGCGCTTAGCAGGCGCCCGCACTAGTCCTCTATGCGACCCCTCCATAATCTTAAGTTAAATACAGCCACCCAAGGATGGTCTAGGTGCCTTGCATCTTCTCTTTCATTCCCTTAATCATGTCGAGGAGCTTTTTACTGAAAATCTCCTGCTTATAATGAATCTCGCAGGGGAATTCATCACACCTAAAACAGTGATCCACCTTCTTATTTATAGCACACTCAAGTATTAAGCAGGGATTTCCAAATCCTGCCTTGAATTTCTCCAGCCTTTCCGGAGCTTTTGGGTCTGTCCCGGCTACACAACCCTCCCCGGTGAGACAAACCCCCCTGGCTAAAAATCCGCAGACTTCACAAGCTATGCCACAGGCTCCTGGCATCTTAGTCCCCCTTTTCTTTTCTATTTGTTGATACAGTCAATTGTAGCATAACACTTTATCTTGCTCAAACCCCCCGCCACTCCCCGAGGTCTTCTTTCCCACCCTCCCGCCCTCAGGGGTTTTGCTTCCTCCCCCTCTCCCTTGAGAGTGATAAATAATCTTCTGGTGTGCTATTATGAGAAGCACAGGTGGAAATCAACGTTTTGGTTGATGAGGAGCTTAAAGAAAGGCTTGAGACGGGCTGGCTGCGGGGCGTAGCCGAGCAGGTCCTCATTGCTCTGGGCGTTGATGCCAATGCCGAGCTTGGCTTGTTTATTGCCACCGGCGAAAGGGTTAAACAGCTAAACCGCGACTATCTGGGGAGGGATGAGCTGACGGATGTGCTTGCCTTTTCCGCCCGCGAGGAGGTTGGGGGAGGTCATCCCCCCTTTGTCCCGCCCCCTGACGGCGTTCTCCACCTGGGGGAGGTGATTATCGCCTACCCTCAGGCGGTAGCGCAGGCTGAGGAGTATAAACATTCCGTAAAGAGGGAGATTTTGACCCTTATCGTTCATGGCGTGCTTCACCTGCTGGGCTATGAGCACGACACGCCGGAGCTGGAGCTCAAGATGAGAGCCAGAGAAAAAGAAATCATGGAGCATGTTGGGGGACTAGAGTGAGGGTTCTTGGCATTGCCGGCAGCCCGCGCCGTGGTGGCAACACCGACCTGTTGCTGGCTGAGGTGATGAAGGGTGCCGCCAGCCAGGGGGCGGAGGTCAAGACTATTATCCTGAATGACCTTAAGATTACCCCCTGCCAACACTGTGACGCCTGTTTTGAGGCGGGCAAGTGTCGGCTAGAGGACGATATGCAGATGGTCTATAGAGAGCTGGAGAAAGCGGATAGAATCGTGCTGGCTTCGCCGGTCCATTTTATGGGGGTGAGTGCTCAGGCAAAGGCGATGATTGACCGCTGCCAGGCGCTTTGGGCGAGAAAGTACATTCTGAAACGACCGCCCCTGGGTGATAAGCGGGAGAGGAAGGGTCTTTTTGTCTCCGTCGGCGGCATGAAGCTGGCTAATCTATTTGAGCCGGCGCTGGCGACGGTAAAGGCTTGGTTCAGGGTCCTTGACATCGCCTACGGGGGGAAACTAGCCTTCCCCGGGGTGGATGAGAAGGGGGCAATAGCCCAAAATCCTGACACCCTGAAGCAGGCTTTTCTTGCTGGACAGAGGCTGGTGGAAGGGTAAAGGGCTACCTCTTCACTACCAGCTTACCCACAGCTTCTTCCAGCCCCCCCAGGGTGAGCGGGTACATGGGAAACAGCCGCCCTATCATATGCACCGTGGTATGCATCCAGAAGCGCGGGTCGTCGGGGTTGAGCCAGACGCAGTGGCTGAAGTGGTCGGCAATCCTTTTAAGCCAGATTATCCCCGGTATCTCGTTGCGCTCATAGTAGTTGATTGCCCCGTACCCCTCAATTAGCTCCCAGGGCCCCATCCTGGCATCGCCGACTATCAGCAGCTTATAGTCCGGCTCCAGGGTGTGCAACAGGTGGACGGTGCTCACGGCATCTTCCCGCTCTATGTCCCGGTAGAGCTTATCGTAGATGCAGTTGTGGAAGTAGTAGTACTGGAAGTCCCTGAAGTGGGTGCTGGAGTGAGCCGCCGAGAATAGCAGGCTGCAGAGTTGAGCATAAGGCTCCATAGACCCGCCGACGTCCATTAGCAAAAGCAGCTTGACCGCGTTCTTTCGGCTGCGCTGCCAGATGAAATCAAGGTCGCCGGCGTTCTTGGCTGTCGCCTTGATGGTTCCTTCCAGGTCTAACTCGTCCTCGGGACCGGTGCGGCGCAGCTGCCTCAGTTTTTTAAGGGCTACCCCTATCTGGCGCACGTCCAGGGTCAAATCACTGCGGTAGT
This sequence comes from uncultured Dehalococcoidales bacterium, assembly GCA_964505425.1. Taxonomy (GTDB): domain Bacteria; phylum Chloroflexota; class Dehalococcoidia; order Dehalococcoidales; family BS750m-G39; genus CAVTZP01. The sequence continues at coordinate 13,274 of CAZDHX010000002.1, forward strand.
TCTTAAACCGCCTCTCCTGGGCAATCTGAACGGCATGCCTCCCCCCGCTCTGCCCCCCGATTCTGATGCCCGCCGGGTGGTAGCCGGAGTGCCCGAAGGGAGAGGTGCCTCCCCGCCCTATCCAGTAGCCGCCCCCATCGTGCTGCTCCGTCTGCTCTTTTAGGCGCTTCTCCAGCTCCTTCATCAATTCGTCGAAGTCCATGCTGTCGAAGAGGGCTTGTTCCTCCTCGCCAAATAACATGCGGTTGAGGGGGTCTTTAAGCCAGTCCAGCACTTCCCGGGCAATCTCCTCCGGGGCTGCCACCCCCTGGAAATACTCCTGGAAGGAGATGTCATACTGGTCGTAGTAGGCTTCGCTCTTGACCAAGATAGCTCTGGCCAGGAAATAGAACTCGTCTAAGTTCTTAATGTGCCCCTTGGCCAGGGCTTCCATGAGGGTCATCCACTCCACGATGGAGACGGGGACCTTGTTTTTTCTGAGGATATAGAAAAAATCGGTAAACATGGCTACCAGCGCCGGTCGGCGAAATTCCTGACGAAGAGGTCGTAGTCCGACTCCTTTTTAAGCAGGGTGCCGACAAAGGGTATTTTCTTGGCGACCTCCTTGTGGGGTATACCGCCGGCGATAAGCGCCCGAATCCAGTCAATCAGCTCGCTGGTCGACGGTTTTTTGCGGAAATCGTCAACCTTCCTCAGCGAGTAAAATGTCTTGAGGGCTTCGGCGAGAAGGCTGTCCTTGATATCGGGGAAGTGCACCCTGACGATTTCCTCCATCAGCTCCGGGGTGGGGAACTCGATGTAGTGGAATATACAGCGCCGCAGGAAGGCGTCGGGGAGCTCCTTTTCGGCGTTGCTGGTGATAACGGTTATCGGGCGGTGGATGGCGGTGACGGTCTCGTTGGTCTCCGGGATGTAAAAGCTCATCTCATCAAGTTCGTTGAGCAGGTCGTTGGGGAATTCAATGTCCGCCTTGTCCACCTCGTCTATGAGCAGTACCACCTGCTCCGGGGAGTTAAAAGCCTGCCCCAGCTTGCCCAGCTTGATGTACTGCTTGATGTCGGCGATGTCCTTGTCGCCGAAGCGGCTGTCGTTGAGCCTCTGCACGGTATCGTAGACATAAAGCCCTTCCTGCGCCTTGGTGGTCGATTTTATATTCCAGGTGATTAATTTTTTCTTAAGTCCCCGGGCGACGCTGTGGGCGAGCAGCGTTTTACCAGTACCCGCTTCCCCTCTTATCAGCAGAGGTCTGCCCAGGGCAATAGAGACATTGACCGCATTCTCTAGCGGTTCCGAGGTAACGTAGTCCTCCGAGCCGCTGAATTGGTTGAAACTATCCTTTTCCACTGCTATATCGCCTCCCAAGATGAATTCAATGCCGGCACTTAAAATTATACCTGAGAGGGGGAGCTGGAATCAAACGGGGGGCGGAAGAGGCTCATATAACGATAATCCAGGGCTTATAGCCCTTCCTCTTCCCCATAGCCGCCGTCTGAGGCTCCACCTCAAAAATACCATCAGGGCAAATGGCTATATTCCAGGCATGGAATCCCCTGGGAGTCTTGCCGTAGATAAAGCCAACCCCGTTCTCGTGCCTCTCACTGGCGGCCGCTTTGAAGAGCAGGGCGGCATCGTCACAGTCGGAGATATCCCTGATATACCTGAACCTTCTCTTAATCAGTTCGGCTATCTCCCTGAGAGCGGCCACCGAGATTGTTTTATACTCTTTATCGAGGAGGAATACCAGCGGGGTCTTGCAAGCCCAGGCTAGGTTGAAATAGGTCTTAAACCCTGAGACCATGTTGTCACCTCCCGCCTTAAATCTACTCCCGTCCCGCGCCGATAAGCTCGGCGATATCCTTTACCCCCTCTTTTTCCATAAACTGCTCAATCCCCTCAAGGACGTCAAGCGGGGCGCGGGGGTTGTTAAAGTTAGCTGTGCCTACCTGGATGGCGCTGGCGCCAGCCATAATGAATTCCAGGGCGTCATCGGCGGTGGCGATGCCCCCGCCGCCGATAACCGGCACCTTTACGGCACCAGCCACGGTATAGACCATATAGAGGGCTATCGGCTTTATCGCCGGTCCGGAGAGCCCCCCGAATTTGTTGCCTAACAGGGGTCGGCGCCGGGCAATATCAATGACCATCCCCCTGGGGGTATTGATTAGGGAGATGGCGTCGGCGCCGGCTCCAGCCACCGCCTTAGCCACCTCGGCAATATCGGCAGTGTTCGGGGTTAGCTTGACCATCACCGGCAGGGAGGTTGAGGCTTTAACTATGGCAGTTACCTTGGCGGCTGACTCTGCCCTGGCGCCAAACTCAGCACCACCGGCTTTGATATTGGGACAGCCAATATTTACCTCAAGACCACTGATACCAGCCACCCCGTCCAGCTCTGCCGCCAGCCGGGCATAATCCTCAACGGTTTCGCCGACGATATTGACGATGGCGGGCACACGCCAGCCCGCCCAGATTGGCGCCTTCTCCTTGATTACAGCTTCGACGCCGATGTTTTGCAGCCCGATTGAGTTGAGCACCCCCGAGGGTGTCTCCGCCAGCCTTGGCTGTGGGTTTCCCTCCCTTGGCTTGAGGGTAGTCCCCTTGCTGACGATAGCCCCCAGCCTTTGGATATCAAAGAGGTGCTCGTACTCGGTGCCGTAGCCAAAGGTGCCCGAGGCGGTCATCACCGGGTTAGCCAGCAAAAGCCCCCGTTTATTCTTTGGCGCCAGTTGGACCGAAAGTTTCATAGATGCTCCCTATCACAGGTCAATCTCGGTGCCAGCAACATTAAAGAAGAACCTATCGCCAAATTCCTGAGCCATTATGGCTAATGCCACTAGCCCGGTGCAGTGGGAGACGCCGAGCCTTTGCACCCCGAGCTCTTTCAGGGCGGCGATGGTCAGGTATATCCGTTCTTCGGAGGCATCTATAAGGTGGCAGCCACCCACCACGGCGTATATTGTCTTTACCCCGGTAAGCTTCCGGGTATGATACAGGGTATTGATGATACCCCGGTGGGCGCAGCCCAGAATGACCACCAATCCCCGCCTGGTAGTTATAATTAGCGCCTGGTCGTCCAGGAGTTTATCTGGCTGGAAGCGTTTTCCCTCTTTTACCACCAGGTAGGGCTCTATCTCTTCATAATCGGTTACCATGGGAACCTCGCCGGTGGTTGTTATGTTATCAGTTATTCTTACCGCTTTTTTGCTTAAGTTAAAGCGAGCGCCGAGGCTTTCCAGCGTCTGGCGGTGGAAGGGTATGCCGATATAACCTTCTTCGTCCTCTCGGGTGGAATACTTGGCTTGCCATATATCGGGGTGGGCTATTATCTCAATCTCCCTTCTTATCCGGCGCAAAATATTGCGCAGACCGCCGGTATGGTCGTAGTGGCCGTGGCTTAGGACAATCCGGTTGATTTTGCTCAGGTCTATGCCAAGTAGGTCGGCATTGTGGCTGGCGGCGATGCTCTGTCCGGTATCAAACAGGATTTTTGTTTCGGCGGTTTCCACCAGGATGCTCAGCCCCCACTCCGCCAGAAAAGTGCCCAGACCGGTGGAATTGTCGCTCAGGGTGGTGATTTTAAGCCCCATCACTGGTTATTTTAGGTCATATCTTATCGGGTGGCAACTATTTTACTTTTCTTACGAAGAGAAGGGGGAAGACGATATCGCTGAGACAGCAGGGGAGCCAGACGGAAAGGAAGAGGAAGATGAAGACGAGGGGGAGGAGGGAGAGCCAGGAAGCAGTGCCGAAGGCGGTGAAATAGAATAGCGAAGCCCAGGTGCTTATCAGTACATGCCCGGAGTGGGGGAATTTGGTTATCCGCTTCCAGTAACCTAGGGCAATGCCGATAACTGCCGCCGAGTTTATCACCACCCACTCGGCAATCCCGAGGAAGGGCATTTTTTCGGTCTCAATAAAAGGCAGGTGGAAGCTGATGGCAATGTTAAGCGTACTTCCTTCCAGATAGGGGATTACGGCATCGCTCAGGGTGCATATGCCGACGGAGCCGACGTAACCAATCAAAATCGCTGCCCAGAGCTTGCCCTTGCTATATCGGGCATACATGGCGGTGGTCACCATGGCACTCAGCAGGAGATGCAGGGGGTGCAGGGTGTAAAAAGCCGCCTCGGAAATGGGGGCTGGGATATGGGTAAAGATTATTATCACCATGAGAACAATGCCGGTAGCGGCACCGATGGCGGTGAAGGGGACATGCTCTTTGAGCTCGCTGGCTATTTGTCTAAGCATTTTTCTGACACTTCCGGCAGGCACCGATGAACTCAAGGAGGTGCCCTTCAATCTCAAAACCGGTCTCCCGGCGTAGCCTCTGCTCCAGTTCGGTCAGGTCATAGCCGGTAAAGTCAATAACCTCACCGCAGTGGGAGCAGATAATGTGGTGGTGGTGCTCCGGAATGCCGGTGGTGTAGCTGTGGCAGCTACCGCCGGCGTGTAGCTCGCAGATAAGCCCAAACTTGGCCAGCAGGTCAAGGGTGCGGTAAATGGTTACCAGCCCGATAGTTGGGTGCTCTTGACGCGCCCTCTCATATAAGGCGGCAGGGGTGAGGTGGTCCGGGGTGGAGGCAATTGTTCGTATCACTGCCCGCCGCTGTGGGGTGAGCTTATAGCCGTGCTCTCTCAGGGTAGCTAATATTCTTCTCTCAGCAAGTTTCATCTTTGATTTTACCCGGGGCTCGCTTGTAAATGAAAAATATTATCATTTACACCACATACACCATAGCAATATCCCCCCCCATTGTCAATAGCTTTAAGGGGATTGACCAAATGAAACAAATAGGATACACTTAATGTATGGTATACTCTGTCAACAATAATTGGTGTGGGCAGGCAGGGGTACCACCCCTCAGTTGCGTGTAATGCCTGACGGGCATCTTTACGCAATCCTTACCGTGATAATTGCTAGCTGTGAGTGCTTACCTGTTAGCATAGGTAGGCTGGGGAGGGAAAGATGACCATAGGTTTTAATTTACTGCGCTCTCGTCTTGAGAGTATGCGAAAGCGGTTGAATGAGGAAATGGAGCAACTGAAATCCACCGTTCGCCCGGCTGATGAGCGGCGGGAGGGTAGCCCTTTTGGCAAGAGGGAGGAGGAGGCTACCGAGAGCTTCGAGCTGGAGAAGAGATTGACCCTGGAGAAGCGTATCCGGGAGCAGTTAGCCGAGGTGGAACATGCCTTGCAAAAGTTTGAAGACGGAACCTATGGTAAATGCGATAATTGCGGTCAACCTATACCCCCCGACCGGCTGGAAGCACTCCCCCAGGCTAGCCTGTGCCTGAACTGTAAGGCACTTCAGGCAAAGAATGCGAAGGGAAAGTAGTCTCCAAGGCAGGCGCGGAATGTGGCCCTTTTTCCTGGCCGCGTTAGGGGTGGTGGTTGCTGACCAGCTCACCAAGCTATGGATAAGGGCCAGTCTTATAGAAGGGCAATCGCTGTTTGAGGCGGGAATATTTAGTATCACCCGTTTTTCCCCTAACACCGGCGCCGCCTTCGGCTTATTTCAGGACCAATCATTTGCCCTGGCTATAGTGGCTATCCTCGCCGCTAGCCTTCTTCTGGTCTATGCCCTGGTTATTCGTCATCGCTTCTCCCCCTTGAACAATTTATTGACCTGGACTGTCCTGGGCTTAGTTCTCGGCGGGATAGTTGGCAATCTCATTGACCGCTTGCGCTTTGGCGGTGTTACCGACTTCATCAGCGTCGGCTGGTGGCCGGCATTCAATATTGCTGATTCGGCGGTAGTTGTTGGTGCGATTCTATTTGTTTACTCACTGCTCCGCATAGCCGGGAAGCATGGATAAGGTATATAATTTCATCGCTGACGAGCTGGGCGTTCGCCTGGACAGGTACCTCTGTGAAAGGCTTGCCGAGCTCTCCCGCAGCCGCATCCAAAAACTTATCGCCGATGGTCTTGTCACTGTCAATGACCAGGTGGCTAAGGCAGGGCTCAAGCTCGACGCCGGCGATAGGCTGAAGGTTGTCCTTCCCCCCGCCCCACCCAGCCCGCTCTCCCCGGAGGCGATTCCGCTAGATATTCTTTATGAGGACGACGACCTTTTAGTTGTAGATAAGCCGGCGGGCCTGACCGTCCACCCCGCCCCGGGGCACCCCGCCCATACCCTGCTCAATGCCGTTTTGTCTCACTTTCCCCATCTGGCGGCTCTCAGCGACTCGCTGCGCCCGGGGATTGTGCACCGGCTGGACCGGGACACCTCGGGGGTGATGGTGGTGGCGAAGAACACCCGGGCTCAAGCCAGGCTGATAGAGCAGTTTAAGGCTCGCTCGGTGGCGAAAGCCTACCTGGTATTAGTTAAGGGGAAACTCACCCCGGAGAACGGCGTTATTGAGGCGCCCATCGGGCGCGACCCCCGTGACCGCAAGCGCATGGCGGTGGTGACTAAGGGCAGGGAAGCCCGCACCGAATATCGGGTAATCAAATATATCGGTGATTATACCCTGCTTGAGGTCAAGCCTGAGACCGGGCGCACCCACCAGATAAGGGTTCATCTGGCGGCTATCGGCTATCCGGTAATTGGGGATAAGGTGTATGGGGTGAAATCCCCATTTTTATCCCGCCAGTTCATCCACGCCTCCCGCCTCGGCTTTCGCCTCCCCTCCAGCGGCAGGTATATGGAGTTCGAGTCCGAGCTGGCGTCTGATTTGGCGCAGGCGCTTGAGGATATAGAGTAGGTTTCTGGATTCTTTATTATTGATTAAGGCGTAAACTACTTTAGCCTTATTGTGAGGCCGGTTGTTACCATGATTATAAAGAACCTGAGTACTCTGGCTACGACCAGCTTAAGAAAACAGGCTCTAGATATTATTGAAGCCGGTATCAGCAGGGTTCTTCCGCCCAGCATTATGAAGTCTGCGGTGAAATATCATGCCGCCAGGCAGATGGTTACCGTAATGGGTGACGCATACCCTGTCTCTACGGGGAGGGTGTTTGTTATCGGTGGTGGCAAGGCGTCCGGTCTTATGGCAGAAGCTTTGGAGGCCATAATCCCACTGGAAAGAATAACTGCTGGTGTGGTTAATGGCAAAGGCGGGCACTATGAGACAGGCAAGATTAAGATAATCACTGCCGGTCATCCCATTCCGGATAGACGGGGTATTGATGGGGTTAGAGAGATGCTAGACTTTAAACGCCGCTATTCCATAGGTGAAAAGGATTTAGTCATATGCCTAATTTCAGGTGGTGGTTCGGCACTGATGCCTTATCCTGTTGACAGGGTGAGCTTAGGGGATAAACAGGAAGTTACCAAATTACTGATAGGCTCTGGCGCCGATATAAATGAAATTAATGTCGTGAGAAAACACCTGTCTAAGATTAAAGGTGGGCGATTGGGTCAATTTTATTCACCGGCAACCGTGGTTTCGCTGATATTATCTGACGTAGTTGGGAATGACCTAGCGGTGATTGCGTCTGGCCCGACTTTCCCTGACCCATCCACTTTCTCTGACGCCTATAAAGTATTGGAACGATATAACCTATTAGCGAGGGCACCAAGACGCGTTACCGACTTTTTAAGAAAAGGCTGTCTTGGAGAAGTAGCCGAAACACCGAAGACCCTAGTTAATTGTCATAATTATATAATTGGAGACAATGGGCTAGCTTTGGCAGTCATGCAAGGAAGAGCTAAGGAGATGGGGCTGGTGCCCCTTGTTGTTACTAGCCAGCAAAAAGGTGATACTACAGCAGTTGCCTGGTCTAGAGCCGATGAGATACTAAACATGATATATGCTGGGTACAATGTCATTCTAATTGGTGGTGAAACAACGGTAACCCTGCCAGCTTCTGCGGGGAAGGGAGGTAGAAACCAGCACTATGCCGCGGTATCCATGCTGGCCATGGAACGATACCCCAGTGAATGGGTTGTGGCTAGTGTTGGGACCGATGGCTCGGATTTCTTGCCTGATGTGGCTGGTGCTATTGTGGACCAAGATTGCTTAAACAGGGCCAAGGTTAAAGGAATCAATGTGAAATCCTATTTGGAAAGGTATGACAGTAACCGATTATTGGAGCAAATTGGTGGTTCATTGGTAATAACTGGTGACACCGGAACAAATGTAGGTGATATTATCGTATATCTGTTAAAAGACGAGAGAAAGTAATGCTCCCAATTTGCTACGTTGGGCCGGGATTCATTCCTCTGGGTTCACAAATAACTCTAGAATCTTGTTGGGTGGGGTGGTAGAATGGGGGGAAGGTGGGGAGCTATGAAGGCTAGGCGCGTAATACAATCAGATTTTCTTAAAAATTTAGGTGCAACTATTCTCAACAAAGAGAGATTTCTGCAAATTCTAAGAGAATCTGATGGTACAAACGATTTTAATCTTTTAAAGGATAAAGTCCTTTCCTTAAGGAAGATTATAGTTTCCTTCAAGGATGACCGAGAAGGTATATTAAATATTGATTCAAATGGGGACACTGTTTCCTTGCGTAAGGATGTGCTCCTTTCTGAGCTGGATCAGATTCTGGAAGCGCAAACTATTGGCAGGGCTAGGTATTATTTGAAAAGGTTAGAAAACGGGGTTCAAAGGATTAAAACTAACAAAGTTAGCGATATAAACCTTCTCAGATGGAAAGAATATGATGACATTATCACTGACAGCCTTTGGGTACTAGGTAAGAGAGACACCTCAGGCGCTCATCTTGGCTGGTATTGGGGAAACTTTATTCCACAGATTCCTCATCAAATGATATTAAGGTATACCAAAAAAGGAGACTGGGTCTTAGATACCTTTGTCGGCAGTGGGACAACCTTAATTGAGTGCCGAAGGCTAGGGAGAAATGGTATTGGGATAGAGCTAAATCCTGAGGTTGCTGGGAAAGCAAACGAGTTAGTAGAGAAGGAACTTAATAAATACGATGTTACCACCGAGGTTATCCCTGATGATAGCAGAACAGTCAATATAGAAAAAGTTCTTGGGAAATATGGCGTAAAGCAAGTTCAACTTCTTATTATGCACCCTCCGTATTATGATATTATTGACTTTTCTAAGGATCGCAGAGACCTTTCCCAGGCTGAAAGTGTTGATGAATTTTTGGAGATGTTTGGTGAGGTGGTGGGCAATGCAACCCCATTTTTGGAGAAGGGAAGATATTTCGCTCTTGTCATAGGTGATAAGTATTCTAGGGGTGAGTGGATACCCTTAGGTTTTCGTTGCATGGGAGAGGTATTAAAAAGAGGATATTCATTAAAGAGCATAATCGTAAAAAATTTTGAGGAAACGAGAGGCAAGAGAAATCAAAAAGAACTTTGGCGGTATAGGGCTTTAGTCGGAGGCTTTTACGTCTTTAAGCATGAGTATGTAATGCTTTTCAAAAAGAGGTAGAAATATGGCAACAACGCACGTATTTATAGTCGATACTATCACATTTAAGCTTCATTTGGAATATCAGTTTGCGGGCACCGGTGCAAAGGAAAGCTATATTGACTTTAATGCAAATCCTAATACGATTTTAAGGGGGGCGGCTGAAAATAATTTAGTTAGTATGATTGCAGATGCACAAAGGGTAAGGAAAAACGATTATGTGATTTTTTATCTACAACAGAATTATTCTCAAAATGTCTTTGATGGTAAGTTCTACGGAATTTTCAAAGTTAAGGAAGATTTATCATTCTTAGATAACTATGACAGCAACCAATTTCTTAAAGATGAACTAGTGAAATCCTTGACTTTTAGAACTTTGGTTGAGCCGTATGAAGTTTATGCTGAGGGGGTTACTGAGTGGGAAGCATTGGATGAAATAAAATACATTCAGTCACCCAATCAGATGCTTTGGAGCTTGATTTACAGAAAATTGAAGGCTAACCGCGGTAATACGATGATTACTATTTATGAAAGTGATCGGATTTTTAAATTGTTAAGAGACAAGAATAATAGAGGAGTTCTAAAAGGGACAAATTTTACTCTTGATGTCTCAACTCGAAAGATAGAGCTGGACAATAAAAGCCATCCATATACAGGTAGGAAGGAGATAATTGATATTCTACCGCGATTAATAAGGAAATGTCGCGAGGAAAAGGCTTTTGAGGCTCATTTGCAGGCTTATATTGTACAAAATGTAGGTAGAAACACTAATCCTGGCTTGGACAAATGCTTGCTTGGGGGTTTACCTTTAGAGTGGCTGGGTAATGAAGTTTCGTGCGGGGTTGGTATGCAAAGGATAGACGTTATGTTGTCAGTTATTAAAGACAACATAAGAATTGTTATACCAATCGAGTTGAAGCCGAGTGCAGCGACAGTAGATACTGTTTTTCAACTTCAAAGGTACGTTAATTGGCTTGAACAATACTACATACCTAATAGGATTAGCGATATACAACCTGTTTTAGTATCAAGGAGAATAATCAATAAAAACCAACCTTATTACCTGAAAATAATCGGCACCTTCAAGGAATTTAGCAGGGAGAATAATAAATGTTTACCCCTAAAATATATCGAATATGAATTGGAAAATGACGATCTGGAATTTGAAGAGGTAAAATTTTAGTTCCGAATGACCAAACCAGTCCGAGTCCGTTTCGCCCCCAGCCCCACCGGCTATCCCCATGTGGGCAATATACGCACGGCTTTGTTTAACTGGCTCTTTGCCCGCCATCACGGGGGCAAGTTTATCGTCCGCATTGAGGATACCGACGTCACCCGCAAGGTGAGGGGGGCGGTGAAGGCGATTCTTGACTCACTGAAGTGGCTTGAGCTTGATTGGGACGAGGGTCCGGAAGTGGGGGGTAGTTACGGGCCTTATATCCAGTCAGAGAGGCTGGATTTGTATCGTAGTGCGGCTGAGAGGCTTATTTCTCAGGGGGACGCCTACTACTGCTACTGCTCCCCCCAGCGCCTAGAGGCGATGCGCGCCGAGCAGGTCGAGCGCAAGCAGCCCCCGGGCTATGACCGCCACTGCCGCGATTTAACCGCCGAGGAGCGGGCAAGGAAAGAGGCCGAGAGCATCAAGCCGGTGGTTCGTTTCAAGACCCCGCTTGACGGGCAGACCCGCTTTAACGACCTCATCTATGGCGACGTCGTCTTTGAGCACAGCACCATTGACGACTTCGTCCTGCTCAAGTCCGATGGCTACCCGACATATCACCTGGCTAATGTGGTTGATGACCACGCCATGGAAGTAAGCCATGTCATCCGGGCGGAGGAGTGGATTTCGAGCACCCCCCGCCACCTGCTTCTGTATAAAGCTCTCGGTTTTGAGCCGCCGCAGTTTGTTCACCACCCGATGATACTCGGTCCTGACCGCTCCAAGCTGAGCAAGCGGCACGGGGCGGTGTCTGTAATCCAGTATCGCGAGGACGGCTATCTGCCGGAGGCGATGGTCAATTTTCTCGCCCTGCTCGGCTGGTCTTTAGATGATAAGACCGAGCTTCTATCGCGCCAGGAGCTAATACAAAATTTTTCCCTGGAGCGAATCGGCAAGACCGGCGCCATCTTCAACCGCGAAAAGCTTGACTGGATGAACGGCGTCTATATTCGCCGGATGACCCCTGACGAGTTCTTTGAAGCGGCGCAGCCTTATCTCATGCTGGATATAGATGCCGGCAAGGCATTGATAGCAGATGAAAAATATGTGAAGGCGGCGCTATCTCTCGTCCAGGAGAGGGCACGGACGCTGGTTGAGGTTGCCGAGCTAACACGGTTTTTCTTCGTTGACGAGCTTGACTACCAGTCTGAGCTGCTTGTCGGCAAGAATATGGACGGGCAGTCAACCACTCAGGCATTAGAAGCGTCCCAGCAAAAACTCACTCCACTATCAGCCTTTGACGCCGACTCCCTGGAGGGCGTCCTCCGCCCCCTGGCGGCGGAGCTGGGGCTGAAGACCGGTCAGCTCTTCGGCACGCTGAGGGTAGCCGTTACCGGGCGGACTGCCGCCCCGCCCCTCTTTCAGACGATGGCGGTTTTGGGCAAAGAACGCTGTCTGAGACGGATTGAAGCGGCGCTTCAGAGGCTATGAAGAGGCAAGGTGCCTTATCCGGCTACCGCGTCCTTGATTTAACCGATGAGCGGGGCAGGCTCTGCTGCCGCCTGCTGGCGGATATGGGGGCTGAGGTCGTCCGGGTAGAGAAGCCGGAGGCACTCAAGCGGCTGGTCGAGACGGCTGATGTCCTGGTGGAAAATTTTGTCCCGGGATACCTGCCATCGCTGGGTCTGGGCTATGCCCAGCTGGCTCAACTCAACCCCCGCCTGGTTATGGCTTCCATCACCCCTTTCGGGCAGAGCGGACCGTATCGTGATTATAAGTCCTGCGATATTGTCGCCTCAGCCCTTGGCGGTCAGATGTACGTCTGCGGCGAGCCTTCGTCGCCGCCGTTAAAACCCTTCGGCAACCAGAGCTATTATCTTGGCTCGCTCTTGGCCGCCATCGGCGTCCTGCTGGCATTGTGGCACCGCCGTTCTTCGGGCAAGGGTCAGCATATTGACGTTTCCCTTCAGGAGTGCGTCGCCTCCGCCCTTGACCATGTCCTGGTGCGCTATTTTTACCAGAGGGCGGTGTCCAAGCGCCGGGGCAGCCTCTACTGGAACGGCGCTTTCAATGTTTTTGCTTGTAAGGACGGCTATATTCTGCTCTCCCTGTTTCACCAGTGGGAGACACTGGTGGAGTGGCTTGCCTCTGAGGGGATGGCGGAAGACCTGACCCATAAAAAATGGCTGGACAGGGATTATCGCTTCAAGCACCTTGACCATGTCATTGAGGTTCTGACGCGGTGGACGAAAAATCACGCTGTCGCTGAGCTGGTGGAGAAGGGGCAGGCGATGCGCTTCCCCTGGGCGGAGGTCGTCTCAATATCAAAGCTCTTGTCTAGCCCCCAGCTAAAGGCGCGTAATTTCCACCCCCCTTAAGGGTGGTGGGTGGGAATAGATAAAAGGGGAGGTGAACCATGATTCCTTGTTTGAATAGCCTAGAGAAAGATATTGTTTTTATTCCAATTGCTGCTTTGCTTGCACTTGTACTACTGGTCTGGGTGCAATTACATGTGCGTGGTGGGAGAGAAGAAAGAAATGTTAACTGGTATTGTGGAGTTGCCTGGGCCTATCTGGCGATATTATTCGCTTTATTTGCGGTAGCTCTTTTTGTGCTCGACAATGCAAGCGCTTGTGCCAAGGGCTTCCTCATACTGGCTTTCTTTATGACAGGAATGAACATATTTGTTTTATTTGTCCTGAATATTTTTCAGCTTAGGATTTTTTCTGGCGGGGAATGCCCCGAGAACCCCCCCGTGACATCTTTTGTAGGTGGGTGTAGCTGTAGAAAAAGTTTTAGCTTAATCTGGCTAGCCACTCTGGCTGGCTTAATTCTAATTTCCTTCTCTTTAGTCGGTGTTTGTTGTCGTTGTTGTTTGTGCGTTGGAATAGCACTAGTAGCGGCAGCAGTACTGACTGTTGTTGTTATAGTTTGCTGTAGAGTTTGGCGGGAATGTATTTGGCCAAAATGCTGCCGCCTTTGTACTTGGATTAGAAATCACTGGTGCAAAAGGAAGAATGACTGCTAACCAACCTGTCTTAAAAGGCGTTAGAATCCTTGACTTCAGCTGGGTGCTGGCGGGACCCTATGCCACCCGGATACTGGCTGATTTCGGCGCTGAGGTTATTAAGATCCAGCCGCCTATGCCCCAGGCGGAGGACGACTTCAGCCGCGGCTACTATAACACCTGGAACCGCAATAAGCTGGGCATCACCCTGAACCTGAGTAAGCCGGAGGGGGTGGCCCTGGCGAAGGAGCTGGTTAAGATAAGCGACGCCGTGGTAGAGAATTTTACCCCGCGGGTGATGGCTAACTGGGGGCTTGATTATCAAAACCTCAAGAAGATAAAGCCCGATATTATCATGCTCAGCCTGTCAACCATGGGAAATACTGGGCCGTGGCGGGACTATGTCGGCTTTGGGCCGACGATTCAAGCTTTCTCCGGGATGACGTACTTGACCTCCTTCCCCGGCGAGCCGCCGCTGGGTTTGGGCACTTCCTACGCCGACCATGTCGCTGGTCTGTTCGGCTGTTTAACTCTGCTCGGCGCTCTGGAATACCGGCAGAGGACCGGGGAGGGGCAGTATATTGACCTTTCTCAAACGGAGGCGATGGTAAGCTTACTGGGCGAGGCTATTCTGGACTGCCTTAAGGGCAGAGAGGTGGCGGCGGTGGGCAACAGCTCAACCGAGGCGGCGCCTCACGGGGTATATCGCTGTAAGGGGGACGACCGCTGGTGTGCCATTGCCGTCTTCACCGATGAGGAGTGGCAGGGGTTTAAGCGGGCGCTGGGCAACCCGCCCTGGGCTGAGGATAAAAGTTTTGTTACTTTTGCCGGGCGCCTGAAGAATAAAGCCAGGCTGGACAGGCTGGTTGAAGGTTGGACGAAAAAGCACACCGCTGAGGAGGCGATGGCTTTATTGCAGAAGCGGGGGGTGGCTGCCGGGGTGGTGGCGGATGCCAGCGATTTAGCCGAAGACCCCCACCTAAACGAGCGGGGCTTCTTCGTTGAGCTGGACAAGACAATATCCGACGCGACACCAATAAGGCTTTCCGATGCCCCGGCAAGATACCGGCGGGTGGCTCCACTTCGGGGCCAGGATAATGACTATATTTATAAACAGCTGCTGGGCATGAGTGAGGGCGAGGTGGCGGGGCTGAGGCAAGAAGGCATAGTATAATGGTACTAAAATTTGCCTTTCGTATTGACACGTGCCAATTGGCATATTATAATTTTTCTGCTTTCTGAGAGACTGAGATTTAGATGATATATCTTCTTGGTTTGTTGGCTGTTTTTATAATCTCGGATGGCTTGCTGACTCACGCTCTTGTTGGCGATGGCTTGATGAGAGAAGGTAACCCGCTTCTGGTGCCTCTGGTGGCTCAGGGCAACCTCATGTTGCTTAAGCTGGTGGGCACCATAATCTGTGTCATCATTTTATGGGACCTCTACCGGCGATACCCCAAAGTGGCACTGATAACCACCTCATGCCTCATGGTCGCTTACGGGGCAATCGTCTTCTGGAACTTCGGTCTGCTCCTCAGTCTGGGCACCTGACTCCCCTGCTGGTTTGGCGAGTTCCTCCTTGATTGGCATCTGGGGCAGAAGTAGCTCCCCCGATTTCTAACCGGAATGCGCTCCAGCGGCGTGCGGCAGTGAGGACAATTTTTACCCCGTCCGTGGGCAACCTTGAACTCAAAGTGGGCGGTGCCTATCTGCCCGTCGGGGCGAAAGTAATTTTCCACGCTGGCTCCCTTGTTATTGATGGCGGAGCGCAAAATTTGCTGGATAGCGCGGTGAAGTCGTTTTATTTCCGCTTGAGACAGGCTTTCCCCTGACCTGAGGGGGTGAATTCTTGCCTGAAACAAGGCTTCGTCGGCGTACATATTGCCGATGCCGGCAACGAATTTCTGGTCGCAGAGGAGAGCCTTTATCGGCGCCTTGCGTTTGCTCAGGCGCCGGGCTAGGATTTTGGGGGTGAACTCAGCCTCCAGTGGTTCAGGGCCGAGCTTGGTAATAATGGTATTCTTATTTTCTACCAGCCACATTGCCCCGAACTTGCGCGGGTCGCGGAAGTAGATTTTCGTTCCACCGTCCAGCTGGAGTATAGCCCGGGTAAACCTGTCAGGCGGTTTTAGCAGTAGTGAGCCGGTCATCTTGAGATGGATAATTAGCACCTCGCCGCCACTTAAGCCGAGGATGAGATATTTTCCCCGCCGCTCAATTTTGGTTATCTTCTGCCCGATGAGGCGGGAGCAGAATTCTTCCAGTGACGGCTTTTTCACTATGCCGTCCCAGAAGAGGGTAACACCGCTGATTTTACGACCGGTAATGTGAGGCGATAGCTCGTTCTTTATGGTTTCAACTTCAGGAAGTTCAGGCATTTTTCACCCTTTGCTTGGCGGCGTAATTGCGGTATAAGACGATAGCCGGGTAGAGTATTAGCCCGCCGAGAAATAGACCGCCCACGACATCGCTGGTCCAGTGTAACCCGAGAAAAATGCGCGACATCCCAACCAGAAGGATGAATATAATCAACAGCGACCGCAGAATTACTATAACTGCTGGCTGCTTGACCAATCTCGGTGCTAGATAGAAAAGGAAGCCACAAAAGACGAAAGCAAGAGTGGCGTGTCCGCTGGGAAAGCTTAGCCCCATGCTTTCGCTGGAGAGCTGGACAAGTTCACCACTGGGGCGGGGTCGGCTGATTGACTCTTTTAGCAGCCAGCTGGCTAAGCCGGCGACGGACATTAGTGAGGCGATAAAGATAACCTCAAGCCTTTTTTTCAGTATCCACAGTCCAACGACAATTAAAACGACTACAATGCTCGCTATAGCCCAGTGGGAGACAACCTGCATTATCGGATTAAGGAAGGGGTAATCAATACTCTGGAGCCACAGACTAAGGCTGATGTCACCGGCAAAGTAGGGCAACTTATGGGCAAAATAACAAAGCACCCCAAATAGCATAATGAAAAAGGCATAAATACCGATACCGAGCCTGGTCATCTGCTACTCAGCCCTTACTCCATCTCACCCCAGTTTTTGCCGGTCTTGATGTCCACCTTTAGCGGCACTCTGAGTTTTAGGGCGGTGGACATTATTTCGGGGGCAAGCCTCTTCATCTCCTCCAGCTCAGCCTGGGGCACCTCAAAGATAAGCTCGTCATGCACCTGAAGCAGCATCTTGCTCGTAAGCTGGCGTTTAGCTAGCTCCCCGTCCAAATTTATCATCGCCACCTTTATGATATCGGCGGAGGTACCCTGGACGGGCATGTTTATCGCCATTCTTTCGGCGGCTTCCCTCACCTGCCGATTTTGCGATTTGATTTCGGGGATGGAGCGCCTCCTGCCGAGGATGGTCTGGACATAGCCTTCTTTCCGCGCCCCTTCCTTGGTCGATTCAAGGTACTTTTTCACCCCGGGGTATTTTTCAAAGTAAGCAGTGATGAACTGAGATGCTTCCTCCCGCGACAAGCCGGTCGCCTGCTCCAAGCCGTAGTCGCTCATGCCGTAGATAACGCCAAAATTGACTGTCTTTGCCACCCGACGCATGTCCACGGTTACCGCCGACGGTTTAACGCCAAAGACCTGGGCGGCAGTGGTGGAGTGAATGTCTTCATCATGGCGGAAGGCATCAAGCAAGCTTTTGTCCTGGGAGAGGTGAGCCAGACAGCGGAGGTCAATCTGGGAGTAGTCGGTGGCTAGTAGATACGACCCCATCGGGGCAATAAACGCCTGCCTGACTTCTTTTCCCAGCTCGCCGCGGACGGGGATATTCTGCAGATTTGGCTCACTGGAGGAGAGCCTGCCCGTAGCCGTCCTCGTCTGGTTAAAGCTGGTGTGCACCCTTTTTGTCCTGGGGTTGACCAGGCTGGGGAGGGCGTCAATATAGGTTGACTTGAGCTTGCTCAGCTGGCGGTAGTCAAGGATGAATTCTATTATGGGGTGGACGCCACGCAGTTCCTCCAGCACCGCCGCCCCGGTAGAATAACTGCTCTTGGTCTTGCGCTGGGGTGATAGTTTTAGTTCCTCAAAGAGGACGGTTGAGAGTTGCTGGGGCGAGTTTATGTTGAACTGATGACCAACGCTGTTATATATCTCCGCCTCCAGCTTTAATATTTGCTCGCCGAGGCGATGTGACATCCGAGCTAGTAGCTCAGTATCTAGGGCGACCCCGTTTCTCTCCATGTGGACCAGCACCGGCATCAGTGGCATCTCAACCTCGGCGAAGAGTTGCCATAGTTTCTCCTGCCGGTGTAGCTCCGGCTCCAGCAGTGCCTTCAGCCTTCCCGTCATGTCGGCATCAGCACAGGCGTAGTCGGCGGCGCGGGCAATCTCTACCTGGGACATGGGAATCTGCTTTGCCCCGGAGCCGATTAAGTCGGCGATGGGCGTCATCTCAATTGCCAGCTTGCTGAAGGCGAGGGCTTTTAAGCCCAGCGATTTCTCCCCCAGCAAATAAGCGGCAAGCATGCTGTCAAAGGTCAGATTTTTCACCTCTATTCCGTATTCCGCCAGCACGGTGGTGTCGTACTTGCCGTTGTGGGTAAGCTTGGCTAAGGCGTTATCTTCCAGAAGCGGTTTTAGTTTGGCGATGACCTCTTCCAGGGGCAGTTGCCCTATCTCATCCAGCCCGACATGACCCACCGGGATATAGTAGGCCTCGCCCTCAGCCGGCGAAAAGGATATGCCGACGAGCTGGGCTGAAATCGGGTCCAGGCTGGTGGTCTCCAGGTCAACGGCGAATGATTTTGCCGCTGACAGGCGCTTTATAAGCTCATCAAGGGCGGGGGCGGTGTTGACGATATTATAGTCTCCCCTGGGCGGCTTGGCTTCAACCGGGGCTTCCCCCTCTGTCTGGGGCAGCTTGGGCAGCAGGCTGGCAAACTCAAGCTCGCGGAAGAGCTCGGTTACTTTATTGCGGTCATACTGGCTGACGCGGCAGTCATCAAGGTTCATGGTGACCGGTAGCTGGGTAACGATGGTCGCCAGTTCCTTGCTCTTGCGTCCGATGGCTTCATTTTCCCGCAGTATGGTCTGCAGTTTTTGGGGAGTCACCTCACCGATGTGCTCGTAGATTTTTTCTACGGAGCCAAACTGCTGGAGGAGCTTGACCGCCGTCTTCTCGCCGACGCCGGGGACGCCGGGGATATTATCCGAGGGGTCGCCTTTTAGTGCCTTAAAATCGGCGATCTGCTCCGGCTTGAGGCTATACTTTTGAATTACCGCCGCTTCATCGTAGAGCATGGTGTCGCTAAAACTCCTCCCCGGCTTGGGGTAGAGCACCTTTACCTTCGGGGAGACCAGCTGCATGGTATCGGCGTCACCGGTAACGATGACGGTATCAACGTCCTGCTGGCTTGCCTGGTGGCTGAGGGCACCCAGTAGGTCGTCTGCTTCATAGCCCTCAAGCTCGAAGATAGGGATGTTGAAGGCGGAGACCAGTTCTCTTACCCTGCCCAGCTGGCTGATTAATTCCTGGGGGGCAGGGGGGCGGTGTGCCTTATACTGGTCAAAGAGCTTATGCCTGAAGGTGGGGGCTTTCATATCAAAGGCGATGGCGCAGTGGGTGGGTTTCAGCTCATTTATTACCTTGAGCAGCATCAGGGCAAAGCCATAAACAGCGCTCACCATCTCGCCGCTCTTGCTCACGGTGAGGGGAGGTAAAGCATGAAAGGCGCGGTGAATCAGGGCATTACCGTCAAACAGGACCAGAAGCGGCTTTTTCACGAGTATATTATAGCAGAGTGGGAAATAATTGGGTTAGCCGGGAGCTTATTAAAACGGTAGCGGTATTATTTTACCGACGCCGCTTTCTATGTAGTTCGTACCGTAGCGCTCCTTGAATAATTGCCGTGTCTGGTCGCCGCTACAGTGGCAGGGGGCTACGTTTTCCACGCCTAGCTGGCGGAAGCTATCAATAATAGACTCCAGCTCCGTAGAGGATGCCCCACTTAGATGATAGCCCCCCATTACCAGGTAGACCTTACTATCAGGGACTACTTCCTTGGCTCTCTGGATGATCTTCACCACGCCGGGGTGGGCACAGCCGGTTATTATCACCAGACCCTGGCTGGTGGTTATTATCAGCGATTGCTCTTCTATCCCACCCCCGAGCTCGCCGGTGCTGTATACGCCGGGCATAAGCTCCTTGGCTTCGTATATTTCCTCTACCTTTGCCCCGAGGCAGGTAACATCATCCTTAAACCCTTGAGAAAACGACCTTGGCAGGTAAACAGTAACGTTGCTGTTTTGTTCCAGAAAACCGCCCAGTCCGCCGGTATGGTCGCCGTGTGCGTGCGATATCACCACTGCCTCAATCTCTTCGGGGTCAATCTGGAGCTTGAGCATGTTGTCCAGCAGGGTGGGGCTATCGCCGCCGGTGTCAAAGAGGATAGTCCTTTCGGGGAGCCTTACCAGGCAGGAGAAGCCCCAGCCTGTCTCCAGCCGGCTATCAAATGGGTTGTTATCATAGATAATTATTGTTTCGGTTGACCTTTCTCCGGGCGAGGGTTGAGCTAGGGGTTCTGGCTGAGCGCAGCCAGCTAAAATTAGGGGCGTTATCAGGATAATCGGTAGTTTTGCTATTATTTTACCCCCTCTGTAATTGGCAGTCCGTCTACCTTCCACTGGTTGATACCGCTCAGCATATTATAGACTTCCATAAAGCCAAGCCCCTGCATCATGTCTCGGGCGTAGGCGCTGCGCCCTCCAACTGCGCAGTAGACGAGGTAGGTCTTATCTTTCTCCAGGTCGTTAAGCTCGTCCCCGAAGGTCTCAGATTGATAATTTAGGTTGATTGCGTTTTCTATATGCCCTGAGTCGAATTCGGCTGGCGTGCGCACGTCAATGATGATAAGGTCTGTGTTCTCCTCTATTAGGGCGTAAGCATCCTGCGTGCTGATATCGGCAATTATCTGGGTTGGCGTTTCCGGTTCTGGTGTTGTAGTTTTGGTGCAGCCAACGGTTAAGATGACGGCGGTAACCAGTAATATAAGCAGCAGCCTTTTCATTTTTGCTTCTCTTCTATCCTCTCCACCTCAAGGGTGCATTCGGTTACCAGGGCGGCAAAAGCCCCCAGCGCCGCCAGTACCGGGGCGACCATAATGCCGATTGCCGCCGCCGGCGCCCCAATGGATAGTGGAATCTCAAGCACAGTTCGCCCTTCGTGGATTACGCGCACCCTTCTGATATTGCCCTCATGGATGAGTTGCTTGACCTTCTCCACCAGCTTGTCTCCGGATACGGTGAACCTTTCGCTCTCGGGCATGTCCAGCCTCCTTATATCCCCATCTAGAGGCATATTAGGTTGGTAGCTGGTGCCTGTCAAGACCTCTGTTGAATAGTTGCCTTTTCGTGATATACTGTAGGGCATGAAAGGTAAAGACCTGCTCTCGGTAGCTGACCTCACCAGCGACGACATCAGCCGGCTGATATCAGACGCCGTTGATTTGAAAGCCGCCGGCTGGCTGTCCACGCTCAGCAGCAAGACGCTGGCGATAATGTTTGAGAAGCCGTCGCTGCGGACGCGGGTCAGCTTTGAGCTGGCTATGCGCCAGCTGGGCGGTGAGACCATTTACCTCTCGCCGGCTGAGGTTGGTCTGGGGAAGCGGGAGGCGGTCTCGGATGTTGCCCGGGTGCTCAGCCGCTATGTAGATGCCGTTGCCGCCCGCACCTTCTCCCACCAGTCGCTGGAGGCTCTGGCGAGCTATGCCAGCGTGCCGGTGATAAACGCCCTCTCCGATTGGGAGCACCCCTGCCAGGCTCTGGCTGACCTCTTGACCATCTATGAGAAGAAGGGGGAACTTCAGGGTCTCGCCTTAGCCTTCGTTGGCGATGGCAACAATGTGGCCCGAAGCCTTATGCTGGCGGCTTCGCTCAGCAGCATGAATTTCAGGATTGCTTCTCCGCCTGCCTATGCTCTTGACGACAAGACGGTGGCGCTGGCGCGGAGCCACGCTGGCGGTGAGATAGTTTGCACCGAGGACCCGCGTCAGGCGGTGGGTGGGGCTGATATCGTTTATACTGATGTCTGGGCGAGCATGGGGCAGGAGGCGGAGGCTGAGGAGCGGCGCAAGGTATTTGCTGGCTATCAGGTGACTGACGAGCTATTGTCCTTAGCTGGGGGGGAGGCGATATTTATGCACCCCTTACCGGCCCATCACGGGGAGGAGGTGGCGGAGGGGGTCATAGACAGTCCCCGCTCGGTGGTCTTTGACCAGGCGGAAAATAGATTGCACCTGCAGAAAGCGCTGCTGGCTCAGATACTGGGGGGGCTGGAAATTCCGCTGGCTGGCTTTCGCTAGGGGGGTGCACCATGCCTAAAGTAGCCGTGCCCTGCGGGATAATCGGCGGAGTCTGGGGTCTTCTGGCGCCTCTGGTGGTGTTCCTGCCTATTTCCAGAGTGGGTGTCACCGCCCCGTTCTCCGGTGGGGTTGGGGAGGAGAGGATGGTGAGCATGGTGGCGGCGGGTGTGGCCGGTGATGCCCTGCCTGTCCTTGGCTTCATATCCCTGATGGGTATGCTGGGGCTTCTGGCGATAGTGCTCAGCAAGAGGAAGCCTCGCCTGGGGAGGATATTTATGTGGATAAGTGCCTCGGCTATGCTGGCGGTCAGCCTCCTCGCCATATTCAGTATCGGTCTGTTTTTCCTCCCCGCCTCGGCATTGCTACTGGTGGCTGCCATCGGTCTGAGGGGTTAATAATGGCTAAACCGATTGTGGCTATTATCGGGCGGCAGAATGTGGGCAAGTCAACCCTCCTAAATCGCCTGGCGGGCAAGCGGCTGGCTATTGTCGCCGACCTGCCCGGCACCACCCGCGACCGCATATTTGCCGATGTTTCCTGGCAGGGAGCTGATTTTACCCTGGTTGATACCGGGGGGCTGGAACTAAGCCCGAAATCTTCGGTTGGGCGAGGGGTGAAGGCGCAGGTTGGGGCGGCTATCGCCGAGGCTGACCTTATTATCTTCCTCGTTGACGCCAAGGACGGGGTGGTTCCCTCTGACCTTGAGATTGCCCAGATGCTTCGTAGCTCAAGCAAGCCTCTGGTGCTGGTGGCTAATAAGGCGGATAACCCCCGCCTTGAGAGTGAGGCGGTAGAATTTCACCAGCTGGGGCTTGGCGAGCCACTGGTCATTTCTGCCTATCACCGGCGGCATACTGCTGAGCTGCTGGATAGGGTTGCCTCCCTCCTCCCCACCCCTGAAGCCGTTGAAGCCAGGGCTGAGGTTATGAAGCTGGCTATCGTGGGCAGACCTAACGTGGGCAAGTCAACCCTCCTGAATGCCATTCTGGGTGAGGAGCGGGCTATCGTTGATAAAGCCCCGGGCACGACCCACGATGCGGTAGATACAAGACTTGACTTTGGGGGTCAAAATGTGATACTTATTGATACCGCTGGTATCAGGCGGCGGGGCCGGTGGGGAGCGGGGGTGGAGCGGTACAGTGTAATTCGTGCCCTCCGCGCTATTGATGAGGCTGATATCGCCCTGCTGGTGCTTGATGCCACTGAGCTAGTTACGGCTCAGGATAAGCACATCGCCGGATATATTCAGGAGGCGGCTAAGGGAGTGGTATTGATAGTTAATAAGTGGGATCTGGCTCAGAGGAAGAGTGCGGCTGAATATGACAGGTATATCAGGCGTGAGCTCAAGTTTCTCTCCTATGCGCCGGTATTGTATATTTCGGCTAAGTTCGGGGAGGGGGTGGACAGGGTGATGCCTCAGGCGTTTGAGGTGTACGAGGAGAGGCTCAAGCGTCCAGCGACCACCCTGATTAATGACGTGGTTGGGGAGGCGGTGGCTTCCCATGCTCTGCCGAGAAAGGGCGCCAAACAGCTAAAGGTTTTTTATGCTACCCAGGCGGAGACTGGTCCCCCGACCTTCGTCTTTTTTGTCAACGACGCCAGGTTAATCCACTTCTCCTACCGGCGCTACCTGGAGAACAAGCTGCGCCAGGCGTTTGGCTTTGGCGGCACCCCGCTTCGTTTAGTATTTAAGACCAGAGGCGAACCATCATGATGATTTTCAAATTTGTGAGTGTGGTAATAATTGGCTATCTTTTAGGCTCTATCCCCTTTGGCTTGCTGATAGCCAAGCGATACGCCAAGGTGGATGTCACCAAGTACGGTAGTGGCAAGACCGGGGCAACCAACGTCCTCCGGACCGCCGGTCGCAAGTCAGCAATTATGGTGACCCTACTTGACCTGTCAAAGGGAGTGCTGGCGGTGGTGTTTGCCGGCTTGATAGTCGGCAAAGGCTATTTGGTGGTGAGCGGTGTTGGCTTGGGGGCGCTGGTAGCCGAGGTTCTGGCGGCGTTAGCCACTATAATTGGGCATAACTGGTCGGTATTCCTCAAGTTCCGCGGCGGGAGGGGGGTAGCTCCCTTCTTCGGTGGCTTAGTCGCCTTATGCCCGCCGGCGGCAATATTTGGTGGCGAGATTATAATTATTGGTGCCGGCTTAACCAGATATGTATCGCTGGGCTCCATTGCCGGTGCCGTCGGTAGCTATGTGGTGCTGGTCCCACTCACCATTATGAATGGCTTCCCTATAGAGTACATCTTTTATGCTCTAGTCGGGACAATAATCATCTTTGTTATGCACCGGGATAACATCGCTCGATTGATAGCGGGCAAGGAGCGCAAGCTCGGTGAGAAGGCAAAGAGGAGAGCCTCCTCCTCTGGCCGCACCGGGGGTGCAGGGTAGGGTATGCCCAAGGTTGCCATCATTGGTACCACCACCTGGGGGATAACCCTGGGGGTGGTGCTAGCTGGGAAAAAGGCGGAGGTCGGGCTGTGGGCACGAACGGAGGAAGAGGCGGCTGAACTGGAAAAAGCCGAACATCATTCCGGTGCATTTTCCGGTGTTACCTTCCCCACCCGCCTGTCAGTTACCAGCTCGCTAGAAGAAGCCTTAACCGACGCCAAGGCGGTAATCCTGGCGGTGCCATCCCAGAGTGTGCGGCAGAATATGAAAGCCATTGCCGAGTACCTGGATGGTTCAATATTAATTGTTAGTGCCGCCAAGGGCATGGAGGTTGGCAGTAACAAGCGCCTCTCCGAGGTAATTGCTGATGAGGTAAACCCCGATTTCTGGCCTAATATCTGCGTTCTTTCCGGCCCCAATCTCTCGCCGGAGATTCTCCAGAACCTGCCGGCGGTGGCGGTGGTGGCGGCTGAGGATGAGGCGGTAGCCAGAAAGGCGCAGCGTTTGCTAAATACCCCCGGCATTTGTCTCTATACCAATACCGATGTCATCGGTGTGGAGCTGGGCGGGGCATTAAAGAACATTATTGCCATCGGTGCCGGCATCGCTGACGGGCTGGGCTATGGTGATAATGCCAGGGCAGCCTTAATCACCCGCGGTCTCACCGAGATAGCGGCTCTGGGCGTCGCCCTGGGGGCAAATCCACTGACCTTCGCCGGGTTGACCGGCTTGGGTGACCTCATCGCTACCTGCTCCAGTCCGCTGAGCCGTAATCACTATGTTGGGGTGGAGTTGACCAAGGGGCGTCCGCTGGATGAGATAACGGCCTCGATGAGCGGTGTTGCCGAGGGGTTGAACACGACCATCGTTGCCCGCAAACTCGGCTGGCAGCTCGATGTGGAGATGCCCATCACCGAGAAGATTTATCAGGTGCTTTACCACGGGCTTAGCCCTCGCCAGGCTGCCCTGGAGCTGATGGAGGCACAGGCCGGGCACGAGCTGGAGGGGAGAAGTTGGCAGCTCTTTTCCTTGTTTAAGCGCTAGAGCGGCGAGAAAATCCCTTCCATTTCTCTGTCTTTGGCATATTGGCTGGACCCAGGCTATCACCCAACTCTTGAAGCAGCTGGCGCTGCTTTTTTGTTAGTGACTGGGGGGTGGTGACGAAGAGGGTAACCAACTGGTCGCCCCGCCCATTTCTGTGGAGGTGGGGAACCCCTTGCTTTTTCAGCCGGAATACCTGCCCTGTCTGGCTGCCAGCCGGAATCTTGAGCTTGGCTGCGCCGTTCAGGGTAGGCGCCTCTACCTCGGTGCCCAGGGTAGCTTGCACAAAGTTGATTGGCAGCTCGTAGAGGATATCATCGTTTCGGCGGCTGAAGAACTCGTGCTCCTTGACTGACAGGGTAATGTAAAGGGTGCCCGGCGAGCCGCCCCTTGTCCCCGCTTCCCCCTCGCCCTTGAGGTGTATGTAGGTGCCGTTGTCAACCCCGGCGGGAATATTGACCGTAATTTTACGCTGGCACTTCTCTCTACCGGTGCCCCGGCATTGAGGGCAGGGGTCGGTAACAATTCTACCGTTACCCTGGCACTGCTCGCAGGTGGTGGTGTGAGAGAAACGACCGAAGAGGCTCTGGTGGACGCGGCGTACCTGCCCGCTGCCATTGCAGCTGGGGCATTTCTTGGGCTGGGTGCCCGGCTTGGCGCCAACGCCCTGGCAGTTTGAGCAGTTCTCGGTGCGTAATATACTTATCTCCTTTTCACAGCCCAGTGCCGCTTCCTCAAAGGAGGTGGTAATGCTGTAATAAAGGTCAGCGCCGCGCTGTGGTCCCCGGCGGGTGGCAGTGGCGGCTCCGCCAAAGAAGGCTTCAAATATATCACCGAAGCCGCCGAGGTCAAAGCCTTGCTCCCATAACCCCTCAATGCCCCCGTGCCCGAAGCGGTCGTAGGCGGCGCGCTTATCGGGGTTGGAGAGGACTTCGTAGGCTTCGTTTACCTCTTTGAATTCCTCCGCCGCCCGCTCATCGCGGTTGTGGTCGGGGTGATATTTGAAGGCAAGCTGGCGGAACGCCCTCTTTATTTCCTCATCAGAGGCGTCCCGGTCTATGCCGAGGACTTCGTAGTAGTCACGCTTTATCATATAGTTTTTTCTACCTCACCCCCTTAATCCCCCTCTCCTTCAAAGGAGAGGGGGATTAAGGGGGTTTTTTAGAGGGGCGTAGCCCCTCTAAGACTCCCCAATAATAACTCTGTCGCTTACTTCCAAATCCCACGCAATAGCCCATTTACCACTGTCTGGAACTTGGAAAAGTTTCCCACGCTGATAGCCAACTCGCTTGGTATCTTCGTCGAGTCTCTTTTGTGCTCTTTGCCGGCTTTGTTCTATCTCCTCATCAGACAACTTAGAAATCTCTGCTACCTGAGCTTTTACGGCAGGAACTGGGGGTTGGAGCACTACTTCTTGAAAGGCTTTGTCGGTTGGAGAATACACCGGAATTTTATCACCAAATTCCAGTGTCCAATCCTTCCATTTTAGGGTCTTCAAAGTTGCAATTAACTTTGATATTGGCGACCTAAAAACCCAAAATATAATTAATACGATTATGGGCCATGATATTGAGCCTATGAAATCTAAAAATACCTTAATCGTGCTGTTCCAACTTTCTATATCATACATAGCCTATACCCCCTCTTACACCTCTTTAAACTCGCCCTCCACGGTGCCTTCGCCTTCTCCTTCTTCTCCTCCCTCCTTGCCCGGGGGTGTTTCACCGCCGGGGGGTGGTTGCTGTTGGTAGATGGCGGCACCCAGCTTTTGCATTGAGTCGGATAGCTCCTGCACTGCCTGGCGGATGGCGTTTAAATCGGTGCCCTGTAATGCCGAGCGTACCGCTTGGACCTTTTCCTCCACTTCCTTATTCATGTCTTCGGCTATTTTATCTTTCTGGTCCCTGAGGGTCTTTTCCGCAGTATAGGCCAGGGTGTCGGCGGTATTGCGGACTTCGGCTTCCTCGCGGCGTTTAGAATCCTCAGCGGCGTAGGTCTCCGCCTCCCCGCGCATCTTTTCCATCTCTTCCTTGGACAAGCCGCTGGAGGCGGTGATGGTGATTTTCTGCTCCCGCCCGGTGCCCTTGTCCTGAGCGCGGACATTGAGGATGCCGTTGGCGTCAATATCAAAGGTGACCTCAATCTGGGGCACCCCCCGTGGTGCCGGCAGGATGCCGTCCAGCATAAAGCGTCCCAGCGTGCGGTTATCAGCCGCCATGGGTCTTTCCCCCTGCAAGACGTGAATCTCAACGCTGGGCTGGTTATCGGCGGCGGTGCTGAAAATCTGGCTCTTGGCGGTGGGGATGGTGGTGTTGCGCGTAATCAGGGGGGTAGCCACCCCGCCCAGGGTCTCAATGCCGAGGGTGAGGGGGGTAACATCAAGCAGGAGAACTTCCTTGACCTCCCCCTTGAGCACCCCAGCCTGAATGGCGGCACCTACGGCGACCACTTCATCGGGGTTCACCCCTTTATGCGGTTCCCTGCCGAAGAACTGGGTTACCTTCTTCTGGACCAGTGGCATTCTGGTCTGCCCGCCAACTAGAATTACCTCGTCAATCTGGGAGGCGCTCTTTCCGGCGTCAGTCAGCGCCTGGCGGCAGGGTTCCAGGGTTTTCTCTACTAAGTCCATTACCAGTTGCTCAAGCTTGGAGCGGGTAAGGGTGATAGTCAGGTGCTTGGGACCGCTGGCATCGGCGGTGATAAAGGGGAGGTTTACCTCCGTCTGGGTAACGCTGGAGAGCTCAATCTTTGCCTTTTCCGCCGCCTCCTTGAGCCGCTGTAAAGCCGTCCTGTCCTGCCGGAGGTCTATCCCCTGGTCCTTCTTGAACTCATCGCACAGCCAGTCCATAACCTTCTGGTCAAGGTCGTCACCACCGAGGTGAGTATCGCCGCTGGTTGACTTGACCTGAAAGGTGCCTTCGCCAAGCTCAAGTATTGATATATCAAAGGTGCCACCGCCGAGGTCGTAGACGGCGATGGTCTCCTCTTTTTTCTTGTCCAGTCCATAGGCGAGTGAAGCCGCCGTTGGCTCATTGATTATTCTCAGCACATTAAGCCCGGCGATGGCGCCGGCGTCCTTGGTCGCCTGGCGTTGGGCATCATTGAAGTAGGCAGGGACGGTGATTACGGCGTCAGTTACCTTTTCGCCGAGGTAAGCCTCGGCATCCGCCTTCAGCTTTTGCAGAATCATCGCCGAGATTTCGGGCGGGCTGTACTCCTTTTCTCCCATCACCACCCGCACCTCATTATCTTTTCCCTTGGTGACCTTATAGGTCTTGCGCTTGGCGTCCTCCTCCACTGGCAGCTCCCGCCCCAGCGGCTCCCCCCACTTGCGCCCCATAAAGCGTTTAATACTGTAGATGGTATTCTCCGGGTTAATGATGGCTTGGCGCTTAGCTATCTGCCCGACGAGGCGCTCCCCGCTCTTGCTTATCGCCACCACTGATGGGAAAAGGTTGCCCCCCTCAGCGGACGGGATAACTACCGGTTCCCCTGCCTGCATTACCGCTACTTCACTAAAGGTTGTTCCTAAATCAATGCCTACCGCTCTTGCCATCGTTTATTCCTCCTCTTTCTCTTCTTCTCCGTTGCCCACCACTACCTTGGACGGGCGAATAACCCTGTCTCGGAACTTGTATCCCTTTTGCAGCTCTTCAACAACTATCCCCTCTTCACCCTTCCCCTGCATGGCTGCTTCATGCAGGTTCGGGTCAAATGGTTGTCCCACCGCCTCAATTGGGGAAAGCCCCTGGGATTCTAGGACCCCCCGCAGTTTGCGCTCAATAAGCCTGATGCCCTCTACCCAGCCGGGGTCTGCCTGGTCATCCGGGAGAGAGGCCAGGGCTCGCTCCCAATCATCCAGAACTGGCAGCAGGTTAAGGACGAGTACGGCATTAGCAAGCTGGCTGATTTCATCCCTCTCCTGCTCACTCCTCCGCTTGTAGTTGATGTAGTCAGCCTGCGCCCTCTGCCACCCAGCCAAGTTCTCTTCCGCCTTTGCCTTTTCCTCAGCTAGAGCCTGTTTTAATGTCTCTATATCCTCACCGACCTCGGTAATCTCGTCGGTTTGCTCTTCCTCTGGCGGTTCTTGTTCCATTACCATCAACCTCACCCCCTTTATTCCCCTCTCCTTTTAAAGAGAGGGGGAAGAGGATTTATAAGAGGGACCTCGTCCCTCTTTAATCCCTATTTTTGGGACTCTGTCCCTCTTTAACTTTCCTTATGCTTTCTACCATATAGCTCGGCTACCAGCTGGCTCAGCACCAGAGATAGGTAGCTTACGGCAGAGATGGTTCGGGCATAGGGCATGCGGGTGGGACCAACCACCCCGATAGTGCCGACGGCTTCTTCCGGCAGTCCGTATCGGCTGATGACCACACTGCAATTTTGAATTGAATCTGCCTTGTTCTCCTTGCCGATGATTACCTGCACTCCTTGGCTGACAATCTCCTCGGGGATGATTGTCCTCAGTAGCCTTCGGCATTCAACCAGCTCCATCAGGGTTAGCAGGCGCTGAGCCTGATGAAATTCTGGCTGGTTGAGGGCAAAGTGGAGTCCATCAAGGTAGGACCTCTCCGACTCCTGCTCGTCTTCAGCCTGCATTATCTTGAGCAGGCAGTTGCGTAACTGCTCTTCGGTGGGGGAAAGCTCTACCTTCTTGTCTAAAATCTCGGGCTGGGTCAGGTCAGAATAGGCGGCATTTAGTTTATTAGCCATCTCGGTTAATTCTGATTGAGCTATAACCTGCTCAAAGGTTATTAGCTGTTGCCTTAGCCTGGCGCCGTGAAGGACAACGATAATCAGCGCCAGCTCCTCCTGCAGGGCGATGACCTCCAGGTGCTTAAACCGGAAATTTGCTGCCCTTGGCATGGCTACTATAGCTACATTCTGGGCTAGCTGAGCAGTGAGTGTTGCCGCTAGGCTCAGCCACTGCTCCAGCTCCCCCTCCACCTGGTGAAAGAGGTGTCTTATTAGGAGCTGCTGGGCTGAGGGGAGCCTGATGTTACCTAGAGTCTCCACATAGTAGCGGTAGCCCTTGTCCGAGGGTATGCTACCGGCGGAAGGGTGGGGACGGGTAATATAGCCCTCTTCCTCCAGGTGTGCCATCTCATTGCGGATGGTAGCCGAGCTTACCGCCAGCTCATCGTTGTCAATGAGGCTCTGCGATGGCACCGGCACCGCCCGGGCAATATATTGTGCCACTATGGACCTGAGTATCGCCTCGCCCCTACGGGATAGCACCTTTACCTCCTTGCGTTAGCAGTCTAGCCTTAAGACTGCTAATCCTATTTAACTTACCACCTTTAGCCCCTCTTGTCAAGAGAGGCAAGTTTGATTGGGGAACCCCAGCTATGCTATATTTAAACGATATGGATATCACCTGGCTGGGTCATTCTTGCTTCCGGATTAAGGGCAGTCGCGCCACCATTGTTACCGACCCTTATTCCAAGGACCTGGGTTACTCACTGGGCAAGCCTAATGCCCGTATTGTCACCATAAGCCATGACCACCCGGGACACTCTTATGCTGAAGGCGTTGGCGGTCAGCCGAAGGTGGTCAGCCATCCCGGTGAGTATGAAATCAGCGACGTCCTGATTATCGGGGTAGCTACCTTTCATGATAGGGAGGGGGGCAAAAAGCGGGGCAAAAATACCGTCTACCTTATGGAGATAGACGAGGTGGCGGTATGCCACCTCGGTGACCTGGGGCACGTGCTTACCAATGAGCAGATTGAGGATATAGGCAACGTTGATGTGCTACTGCTGCCGGTGGGTGGGGTATCCACCATAAATGCCCCGATGGCGGCTGAGGTGGTGAGGCAGCTTGAGCCCAAGGTTGTCATTCCGATGCATTACAAAACGCCGGCGTTAAAGTGGGAATTGGAGCCGGTGGATAGATTCCTTAAGGAGATAGGGACAAAGCAACTCACTTCCCAGCCCAAACTCTCCGTCAGCAAGTCAAACCTTCCCCTTAGTACGCAGGTCTTTCTGCTTGATTACCAGCGCTAAATCCCCTAGAGCTTGGATATCTTCACCACCAGTACCATCATCGTGATTAGCATCATAATCATGATGAGGAGAAAGATGGCGAACATGGCGCCGCCTACCGGCAAGAGCCACTCTGTAAAGTTGAGGGTGGTTGGAGATTGCGGTTGGGATGGCTCCGGGGTTGATAGCAGCGATGGTGGTGGCCCGGTGGTAAAGGCGCTAGCTGCGCTCCATGGACTATAGCTGCTAGAGCTGACCGCCCTTACCTTCCAGTAGTAGGTAGTATCATAACCCAGTTCAATATTGGACTCCCAGGCGGTGTTGGGTAAGGCGAAGGTGCCGGTCTTTAGGATGGTGGGGTTGTCAACAGCGGCGTGGGTGGAGACGACTAATTCATAGCCCTCGGCGCCAGCTATGGCGCTCCACTGGAATACTGGTTTTATCGATACCTCGGTGGCGCCGGCTTCAGGGCTCTCTAGCTCCGGGGCGTAGGCCTCGGTGCCAAAGCTGGTAGTAAATGACCATTTTTCTGACCACGGGCTTAATACCGGTTCACTAGCTCTCACCCGCCAGTAGTAGGTGGTAGTTGGGTCAAGGTCGGGTAGTTGCGCTGTGCTGGCTCTGGTATCCCCCTCAAAGCCGGTGGGGACGCTGGAGAACTCATTGTCGTAATCAAGTTGCCACTCATAGTCGGTGGCACCCTCCAGAGTCTCCCAATCAAGGCTTATATTTTTAACCGTATCCTTGATAATTGTGCCTACCCCTCCCGCCTCATCAGACGGTGAGGTAAGGATAACCGGCTGGGCCAGGCTATCAATGTAGGTAATCAGCTTGGTGTGAGCGCTGTCAACCGACCACAGCCGATTATCGCCCAGCCACAGTCCGAACAGTTTAGCCCCATCGTCAAGCCCTTTGGTTACGGTTTCAAAGGTTGGTCCCAGTGGATAGTTTGGGTTGAGGCAGCGCTCCATGCCACCGTCAGCCTTGAAGTTGGCGGCATACAGCGTTCCCTCGGCTGAGGTTAATAGCTGGCCGATAGTGCCCGAGGCCGGCTTGTCTATGTTTTCCCACTTGTCGCTCCTGCCGATGATAAAGCGGTAAATGCCTTCATCGGCGCTATCGCTGGCGGCATAGACGGTGTTATTGTCGGCATAGTCGGGGTCAAAGGCGACGCTTATGTTGCCGTCCAGGGGCTTTGAGGTGGCATCCTGGGGCAGTGACTCAAACGATGAGCCATTATCTTCAGACCAGAATACCCAGCCATCGCTATTGCCAACTAGGATTGTCTCATCATTACCATAGTCAGGCGAGAGGGCTATGGAGTTTAATGAGTTGTCGCCGGCTATTGCCCCCTCAGGGTAGTTTAAGCCACTATCGGTGCTGAGGTAGACCAGACCGTTAGTGCCGTCAAAGCTGCCAATAAACAGGGTGGTATTATCAACCACCACCCAGGTGTTAATGGGGAAGGGGATGATTCGGCAGCCGAAGGTTTGCCCGTCATCCGTTGACTTCCATATTGCTGAATTGCCGTTGCTGCTGCCGGCAATGAATACTATCTGGTTATCAATATCGTATTGGGGGGGAAGCACAACCCGGTCAATCCAATCTACATCGGCTGGGGCACTGGTATAGACCCTTTCCCATGTTTTTTCACCATCGAAGCTGCGCCACAGGCTATCCTTCCCGCTACCAGAGGTAAGCATAAACAGGGTTTCATCCTCGCTGTAGCCGGGGGACGGAGCCAGGTCAACAATATCAACGAGGGTGGTATCAATCAGGCTTAGCTGGTTCCAGGTAATGCCGCCGTTGGTGGTATAGGAGAAGCCACTTTCGGCGCCGCTGGTGGCAGCGTATGCCCTGCCTGCAGCCATAGCGATATAAGTCTTGGACTCTCCGGTTGGTGGTTTGGTGCTTCGTTGCCAGCTTCTGCCGCCATCTTTGCTGAAGTATACCTCGGCGCTAGCTGCCGCCCCGGCGATGAGATTAGCCTGTGGGGCGTATCCGCTGGCTGCCAGCCCGGTGATATCGGCGCCGAGATTGAGGTCGGTAACTGCCGAGTTTTCCACTTTATAAACGTCACCCTTGTTTGCCCCGCTATCAATAGCGACAAAATAGCTGACAAATATGCTGGTGTCGTAGTCCTCAGTGAAGGCAAAGCTGGCTGAGAGCGGCACCAGGTTATTGATTTTGGCATCGGCGATAGTGCTTCCCCAGCCGGCGCCAGCAAAATCAGTGGTGATAAAGGTGTGGGTTTCATCGGTGACCACAGCTATTAGCTGGCGGTCACCGGAGTAATTTGGCGAAAAAGTTACAGAACATACGTCGTAGTTGCCCAGGCTGGTGTCTGTCCAGGTGAAGGGGTCGGCTTCGTCCAGAAGATAGATGCCGCCATACTCGCCGATATCAGTGTCTCTGGTGCCGACGACGATAATGTTGCTCGTCAGCCTGGTGGCGTCTATGGAGGTGATTTCTATATTGTTAGCCCCCACCCCACCTGGACCCGGCATGGCGGCGAAGCTACTGACGCCGTCGACTGACTTGTAAATCTGAGATGAGGTGGCGTAGTAAACAACCTTATCTGGGGCGATGGCGATATCAACTATGGCGTCCTTTACCTTGCCGATGGCTGACCAGCTATAGCCTTGGTCTGTTGACTGATACAGGGTATAGGTCAGCCCTTTGCCGTAGGCATAAAGGATGCCATCACTAGCCACGGTCAGGTGCTGGACATCTGAGCCGGAAGCCAGCACCCAGCCCCCCGACTTACCCTGGGTTGGGATATTGACCCTGGACCATTTTACTGTATCCGGGTCGGCAAGAGCGGGGGAGGCGAAGCCTAGCAATAATAAACTCAGCCCCAGAGCTAATGCTAACTTTGCCATGTGGAGAATTTATTTTAGTCTGGCGTTGGTTGAAAGTCAATAGGTTAAAAGAGAGAGCCCCCCGCTTAGCGGGGGGCTCTCGGAGTATCCGCTCGGGTGTTACCCGTTAGGCCTTATGTTCTGCGCGTGGTGAATATCAGGTAAATTACGGCGATCACCAGAAGCGCACCAACAATGATTACAATCCAGATGTAGAGTGGGGTCGTTGGTGCGTGCGCACTAGCGATGTGGGCCTCAAGTTCAGCCCGAGTGTCGAAGGTGAGACCGCAGTACTGGCAGGTGTACTTCTCTACCGGTGTATCCATGGTCCTGAAGTGACCGATGCTCTGTGGACTTGAGGTCGGGGCTGATGCCTTGACCGCGTACCAGTAGTCAGTACCGTAATCAAGCGTAACCGGACCATAGCTAGTCCCTGTCACGCTAGCCGGAGTTCCAGCGACGGTCTGAGTTAGAGCTGCATCAGTAGCCAGGATGAACTCATACTCCGTAGTGCCTGATAGCGGGTTCCAGCTAAAGCCGATACCCGGGTCAACATTCAGGTCTCCCGGAGTTGGGCTCGTTAGCTCAGGTCCAGGATGTGTTGGCGAGATGATACCGCTGGAGGTCTCAATCTGGAAGAAGACCGGGGCAGACCACTGGCTACCAATGAAGTCACCACTGACCTGGTTGTAGGCAGTGATCATCATGCCGTATTCCACGCCGCCCAGGAATGTGTAGTTGATGTCGGCACCTGCAGCCGCAGCTACAGCGGCGGGATAAATGGCGATAGCTGGCGCGCTTGGTTGAGTCACTGCTGTGCCAGCAGCACCCGGTGCAGCGTTACCAGTAACGATTAGCTGGGCTCCAGAGAAACCCTGCGCCGATTCAAAGATGGCGAACATGAAGGTAGTGGCTAGCCCAGTGCTTGTGCCCATGGGACCCCAGGTTACCTGTATTGTATCAGCACGCCCGGTTACCGGGTCAATTGGTATCACAACGCCGGACACCGGTGCGTCAATCGCTGGCGCGACTGTAGCCATGTAGTCACCGTAGGCAGTCAGGTCAGCGGCACCAGTGGAGGTATACACCTTGTTCTGTGCCACGTCAAATAAGCCAATGCCACAGGCTGCTGGTACGCCAGCGGGTACATTCATGGTTCCCCAGGTGGCGACTATGTCGCCGGGAGTAAAGTGCGGGGAAAGTGTGCGGTCGCACTCTGCAGCGCCGCCAACAAGACCCTGGGTCATGGCGTATAGGGCACCGTTACTCATGCCTATGCCAGCAAATGCCTCAGCAACACCTGTAGTAGATGGATTAAGTATGTCCTCCCAGATGCTACCGTTGACAACATCAAGCCGGTAGACGTCAACGGTGGTAGCGACAATGTCAGCGGCATAGACGAGGTTGTTGTCGGCATAGCCCTCATCGGGTATGGCGATGTAGGAGCCAGCAGCCGGCAGACCAGGTTGCAATGCGGAGTAAGAGGTACCACCATCGGTGGAGAGTGAGCAGCCTCCAGTGCCGCCCACCAGAATATGTCCGCCACCGGCGGGTATTATTGAGATGATTGCACCAGTATTAGCCGGTGTGGCTACGCCCCAGGACTGTCCGCCAGTGACACTCTTGTAGATGTTGGTAACTGGAGCAGCACCGTTGGCAAGGTAGATTACACCGTTGCCCTCTACTCCTATGGAGGCGATAACACCACCTGCACCTGTTAACACAGGAGCTGACCAGCCAGTGAAGTAAATGCCGCCGTTAGTGGAATTGTAGAAGGAGGCAGCCTGAGGTGGGGTTTCGGCAAAGTAGATTTCGGGGTTCGTGTCCCAGGTGGCACGGTTGATGTTGAGCACGCCAACGCTGTCCACACCAACGACAGCACCGCTGGTAAAGCAGAATATCCGCTTCCAGCTGAAGGGGCTGATGGGGAGATCGCTCTCCCACAGGCACAGCTCGGCAGCAGTATTAACGGCACTGTTGTCATCGGTAGCGACAATTACTTTCGTGCCGTCTGGCGTCAGAGCAATGCCGGTAACGGCATTAACAGTGTTAGCCGCCACGTCGTTGTCTATGACTGCTTCCTGGTCGTAGGAGATGCCGGCATCGGTGGATATGGAGAAGGCGCTCTCAGAAGCACCAGAAACAGTGACGAATACCTTTGAAGTGGCAGCGTAGTCAGGTGCTACCGCAACCTTAGCTAGACCGCCATTGCCCGTCGGGGGCTTAAAGCTCGGATACCAGGACGGATTGTTGGTTGTCGCCTCGGTGGTGTACCACACCTGAGTGTAGATACCAACAGCCGCCTGGTCTGCGGCAAACAGGGCTAGGTTCCCTGTATTGGAAGCATCGCCTGCGAAGGCGAGGCTCTCAACTGCCCTGCTCGTCAGCAGCGCCCACGTTAGTGGACCGTCAACCCGGTTGACGCCGCCACTGTTAGGTACAGCCGCAGTCGAGGCGAAGGAAGCCCAGAACCTCTCATTAAGTGGAGAGGTGACGTTGAAGTTGGTGGGGAATGCCAGGTCGGCAGCGGTGATACCGTTTACACTACCAAGGTCAATAGCAACGGCATTAATCACGACAGGACCACCAGTCGCCGGTACCAATGCGCCGGTCTGGACGTTCCAGAGTTCGGTGGCAGTACCTGCAGCCCCAGCCTGGACAGCACCGATTATCCAGCTGCTGGTATAGCCCGGGGTGAAGGAGCACGCCATATAGTCGGCAACACCGAGGTTATAAGGTGTCCATGCCGTCGGGGTGGCGCCAACACCCATAATACCCAGACCACCGTCAGTGGCACCAGTAAGAGCTGCAGGGTCAGCCACGGCGACAAGATAATCCCTGTCAAGAATGGCGCCAATGCGGGCTGGGCTGACATCCACATCCATTATATCTCTGAGGAGGGTCATTGCGCCGAACCCGGTAACGAGGGTGGGAAGGGTTGACCAGGTTAAGCCACCGTCCTTGGAGATGTGGACTAGGTCGTCACCCGCAGGAACGTTCTCAACCACGGCAATGGCGTTCGGGGTATCCGTGGCTACAGCCATGCACCTTGGGGGATTAGCCCCGGCTCCGCCCGGAACCGCGGTTGCGGCGAAGGTCTGCCCGCCGTCAATTGACTTGAGACAGAACCCAGCGGCATTGCAGTTAGTGGCTGCATCTAGGACATAGATGGTAGTGCCGTCAGGGCCTACCGCTACGTCAACTGTGTTACTGCCATTAACTATCACGTTATAGAGGTTAGTTGGCAACGCCTGGGCTAACCACTGCTGGTTGCCTTCATCCGCCTGTACCTTGGTTGGTACCAGGGCAAACGTCAGGCTGAGGACCATTATCAGTGCTAAGCCTACGCCCAATATTTTAGATATTTTAGTTTTCATCGACCTTTGAAGTTCCTCCTTTAAGGATTTTGTCCCCATAAGCAAAAGGATATACTCCTCTGCCTTACGGAGACCAGATTATTTCGGATTTCGGTTTGTTTTTATTATGCTCCCCTTGCGGGTCCTTGACATAACATCACCTCCTTTCAATCTCCCCTATGATAGCACAAATCCTGTCTTTGTCAAGTCTTATGTGTGGGTCTTTTAGTCGTTAATTAACCTCTCCTAACCTCTCCTAACCTCTCCTAACCTACTCTACATCTCTTTAGTCAGGGTAGCCAGAAACTCGGCGTTGGTCTTGGTTTTACGCAGGCGGTCAATGACTCGCTCGGTGGTTTCGGTGAAGTTAGTGGCGTCATTGGCAATCATGGAGACCATGCGCCTGAGCAGCCAGACCCCCTTTACCGTCTCCTCACCGAGGAGAAGCTCCTCTCTTCTCGTGCCGCTGCGCGGAATATCCATTGCCGGGAAGATTCGCCGCTCCGAGAGGCGGCGGTCAAGGTGGAGCTCCATATTGCCTGTCCCCTTGAACTCCTCGTAGATAAGCTCATCCATACGG
Source organism: uncultured Dehalococcoidales bacterium (assembly GCA_964505425.1). Classification (GTDB taxonomy): domain Bacteria; phylum Chloroflexota; class Dehalococcoidia; order Dehalococcoidales; family BS750m-G39; genus CAVTZP01. Next base: position 51,300 of record CAZDHX010000002.1, read on the forward strand.
CTACCGGTATCAATGAGGCAGGTAGCGATGATGGTCAGACTTCCGCCCTCGGCGGTATTACGGGCAGAGCCGAAGAAGTGTTTGGCGGGGTAGAGGGCGGCGGGGTCAATGCCGCCGGAGAGGGTGCGACCGCTGGGCGGCACCGCCAGGTTATAGGAGCGGGTGAGGCGGGTAATGCCGTCAAGGAGGATGACCACGTCCTTGGCTGTTTCCACCAGTCGCTTGGCTCTCTCCAGTGCCAGTTCAGCGACGCGGGTGTGGTTCTCCACCGGCTCGTCAAAGGTGGCCGAAATTACCTCCCCCTTGGTCGAGCGCTTCATGTCGGTAACCTCCTCCGGTCGCTCGCCGATGAGGCAGACCATGAGGTTGATATCGTTATAGTTAGTGGTGATGGCGTTGGCGATGGATTTGAGGAGGATGGTTTTACCGGCTTTAGGCGGTGATACAATCAAGCCCCTTTGCCCCCGCCCTATAGGGGCGATGAGGTTGATAAGGCGGGTAGAAAGCTCAGTGGGGTTAATCTCAAGGTTAATCAGCTTATCAGGGAAGGTGGGGGTGAGTGAGCCAAAGGTGGGGCGGCTCTTGGCAAGTTCTGGGTCGGTGCCGTTAACTGCCTCAACCCTGACCAGTCCGTAGTATTTTTCACCCTCCTTGGGTGGTCTGCCCTGACCGGCAACGGTATCGCCGTTGCGCAGGCCAAAGCGGCGGATTTGGGACTGGGAGACATAGACATCAGCCGAGCTGGGCAGGAGGCTGTCCTGTCTTAAGAACCCGTAGCCCTCCGAGGTAATCTCCAGGATGCCGCCACAGAAGACATAGCCCTGTTGCTCGGCGGATGCCTGAAGCAACCTCATTACGAGCTCCTGCTTCTTGAGGTTGGTATAGCTGGTGATGCCCGCCCCCTTGGCGAGCTCAAGCAGCTCCTCCCGACTTTTAGTTTCCAGTTCATTAATGTTCATGGTAGAGCCTCGCTATGGTTGTTTTACTTCCCCTTTGAGACGGCTTGCCAGTCGCTAAGGAAGCGGGCCACGCCGACATCGGTCAGGGGGTGTTGTATCATCTTCATCAGGACGCTATAAGGGACGGTGGCAATATGGGCCCCCGCTTTGGCGGCCACCACGCAGTGCTGGGGGTGGCGGATGCTGGCGGCAATCACCTCGGTGGAGAATTTATAATGGGCAAAGACATTAACGATGTCCTTGACCAACTCCATGCCGTCGTGCCCGGCGTCATCCAGTCTGCCGACAAAGGGGCTGACATAGGCAGCACCGGCCAGTGCCCCGAGGAGGGCTTGATTTACCGAGAAGCAGAGGGTGAAGTTTACCTTTATCTTCTCCTTTGACAGGGCTGAGGTTACCTCGAGACCTTCGCTGGTGGCTGGTATCTTGATATTGACGTTGGGTGCCCATTTTGCAATTTTCCTTGCCTGCTCAAGCATTGCCTCAGCACCTCCCGTCAGCACCTCAACCGAGACCGGTCCGCTGATTATGGAGCAGATCTCCTGAACGATTTTCTGGTAATTAGCCAGTCCGGCGGTCTTTTCCCTGGCCACCAGGGTGGGGTTGGTGGTGACGCCGCTGACGATGCCAAGCTTGGCGCCTTTTCTTATCTGGTCAATATTGGCGGTATCAAGAAAGATTTTCATTTGGACCTCTCCGATGAAAGGGGCAGTGGTGGTTGAGCCCCTTCTCTTAGTATATCCTTAGCCGCCCCGATAAAATCGCGAAACAGGGGGTTGGGACGACCGGGGCGGGAGCTAAATTCAGGGTGAAACTGGCAGGCTACCATCCAGGGGTGGTCAGCCAGCTCGCAGACCTCAACCAGTTTGCCGTCGGGAGAAAGTCCGCTGCAGACCATCCCTGCTGCCTCCAGCTGCTGGCGGTATTTATTATTAAATTCATAGCGGTGGCGGTGGCGCTCCTGGATTAGCTTCTGCCCGTAGGCAGTAGCGGCATGGCTGCCATTGGCTAGCTTACAGGGGTAGTTGCCCAAGCGCATGGTGCCACCCTTGGTCTTGCCCTTCTGCCCGGGGAGGAGGTCAATGACGGGATAGGGGGTCCTGGCGTCAAACTCGGTTGAGTTTGGCTTGGTCGAACCCAGGACGTGGCGGGCAAACTCAATTACCATGACCTGCATCCCCAGACATAGCCCGAGGTAGGGGATTTTATTCTCCCGGGCGTAGGTGGCTGCCTTTACCATGCCCTCTATCCCTCTAACGCCAAAGCCGCCGGGGACGACAATACCCTGGGCGGAGCGCAACACGGAATCATCACCGTTGTTTTCCAGCGTCTCCGATGGCACCCAGTGGAGTTCAGCCTCTCTTCCGTGATGGAGGGCGGCGTGCTGTAATGCCTCCCGGACGGAGAAGTAGGCATCTTTTAGTTCCACATATTTCCCCACCAGGGCGATATTAACCGGCTCACGGGGGGTCTTGATGAGGTTGACCAGTTCGTGCCACTGCTTGAGGTCTGAGGAAGGGGGCTTGAGTCTGAGTTTGTCGATAACTAATTGTCCCAGCCCCGCCTCTTCCAGGACAAGCGGCACCTCATAAATGGTGGGTACCGTGGGCATGGGGATGACCGCTCTTTTTTCAACGTCGCAGAAGAGGGATATTTTATTCCTTATATCTTCCGAGATGGGGTAATCGCTGCGGCAGATTATTATATCGGGCTGAATGCCGATACGGCGCAGCTCATTAACGCTGTGCTGGGTTGGTTTGGTCTTTATCTCCTGGGTGGAGTTGAGGTAGGGGAGGAGGGTCACATGGACATAGAGCACATTATCCCGTCCTACATCGTTGCGCATCTGGCGGATAGCCTCCAGAAAGGGCTGTCCTTCAATATCACCTACGGTACCGCCGACCTCAATGATAACCACCTCCGCCTTTGATTTTTCCGCCAGTTTATTGAAGCGGTCTTTTATCTCGGTGGTAACATGGGGCACCACCTGTATCGTTCCTCCCAGGAAGTCACCCCGCCTCTCCTTGGCGATAACGGCGCTGTAGATTTGCCCCGAGGTAACGCTTGATTCGGCACCGAGGTCAATATCAATAAAGCGCTCGTAGTTGCCCAAATCAAGGTCAGTTTCAGCACCGTCCTGGGTGACGAATACCTCGCCGTGCTGATAGGGGGACATTGTCCCGGGGTCGACATTAAGATAGGGGTCTAGCTTTTGCACTGACACTGTAATTTGACGACTCTTTAAGATGGTACCAATGGAAGCGACGGTGATACCTTTTCCAACGGAACTAACTACACCACCAGTAACAAAGATATACCTTGACATTGGGGAAACCAAACCTAGGAATTAAACACGAAAGCACTTTAAAACAAAGGGGCAGGTTTTTATCTATTATAATGATGGAAATACCGGTTGTCAAGTTTGTATTGGCAAGCGGGGTGGTGCTATTATTATAGCTATGGAGCAAAGGCTGAGGGAGGTCCTTTCCCAGCGACAGAAGCAGCCTATCACTGATGCCGACCGCACCCCCGCCGCAGTACTAGTACCAATTTACTATAAAGAAGGGGAGTATTACATCCTCTTTACCAAGCGGACGGAGTGGCTGAAGGAGCATAAGGGACAGATATCCTTTCCCGGGGGAGCCCGTCAGGAGAGTGACAGGACGCTGCTTGATACCGCCCTGCGTGAATGTGCCGAGGAGATAGGCTTAGCCCCCGATAAGGTTAAGATATTGGGGGAGCTGGATGACACCCCCACCGAGACTTCTAGCTATGTTATCTCCCCCTTTGTTGCCCTTATCCCCTATCCCTATCGGTTCAAGATTGCGGGCAGGGAGGTGGGAAAGATAATTGAAGCCCCTATCTCGGTGCTCATGGACAAAGACCGCTTACATCAGAAGAGGGCGGTTTTAGGCAGTAGGACGGTTGACTTTTACGTTTATAAGTATGAGGGGAGTGTAATCTGGGGGGCAACCGCCAAGATACTCCACCAGTTTCTTGATGTTTTTAGCCAGGCGCTGGAGGGCTTGAGGCTGACTAGCCCCGAAATTTAGGAAAAGCAAAGAGTTTGCCCCACCCCAGTTTTTGGCTTACGTCTTTCTTCCCACCCACCCGCCCATTAAGGTTGAGAAATAGATATGGGACTTGCCTGATATGGCAGATAAAGATAAAATATTAAGGGTGATTGGATTATGAGGCAAGATAGATTTACGGAACAAGCCCAGGAGGCACTGGCTTTATCCCAGGAGTTGCTCCAGAAGTATCGCCATAGCCAGTGGGATGTGGAGCATATCCTGCTGGCGCTACTCCAGCAGGAGGCGGGGTTAGTCGGTGACATCCTGAGTGGGCTTAACGTTGATGTTGATGAAGTGAAGAAAGAGGTAGAAGCTGTTCTGGAGAAATTCCCCAAAACAGCCTATGAGACGGGACAGGTCTATGCCACCCCCCGCATTGCCAACCTGCTGAAAAGGGCGGGCGATGAAGCCGACCGGCTAAAGGACGAGTTTATCGGCACGGAGCACCTGCTTATTGCCATCGCCGGGGAGGAGAAGGGGGAGGCGGCTAATATCCTTAAGCGGTTTGGCGTTGACCAGGAAAAGGTATACCGCGTCCTTCAGGAAATCCGCGGCGGGCATCGGGTTACCGATGCCAGGGCGGAGAAGAGGTATCGCTCCCTGAAGAAGTACGGGCGTGACCTCACTGAGCTGGCCAAGGAGGGCAAGCTTGACCCGGTTATCGGTCGGGAGGACGAGATTAAGCGGGTAACGCAGATACTCGTCAGGCGCACCAAGAATAACCCGGTGATTGTCGGTGATGCCGGCGTCGGTAAAACGGCTATCGCCGAGGGCTTGGCACAGAAGATTGCCGCCGATGACGTCCCTGATTCCCTCAAGGGGAAAAAGGTAATCGCTCTGGATATGGGGTCGCTAGTCGCCGGCAGCAAGTTCCGCGGCGAGTTTGAGGAACGGCTTAAGGCGGTGATGGATGAGGTGCGCCAGGCACAGGGAGAGATAATCCTCTTCATTGATGAAATCCATACCGTGGTTGGTGCCGGGGCGGCGGAGGGGGCAATTGATGCTAGCAATATGCTCAAGCCGGCGCTGGCTCATGGGGAACTCCAGTGTATCGGCGCTACCACCCTTGACGAATACCGCAAGTTCATTGAGAAGGATAAGGCGCTGGAGAGGCGCCTCCAGCCGGTGTTTCTCAGTGAGCCCAGCGTTGAGGCAACCATTGAGATGCTCAAGGGGCTCCGCCCCCGCTATGAGGCGCACCATAAGGTAAAGATTAAGGACGAAGCCCTGGAGGCGGCGGCCAAACTCAGCCAGCGCTATATCTCCGATAGATATCTGCCGGATAAGGCTATTGACCTTATTGATGAGGCGGCCAGCAAGATTAGAATTGATACCGAGAGTGCCCCGCCCGAGGTTAAGTCCCTGGAACAGAAGCTCAAGCAACTGGCTAATGAGGAGGAAGCGGCATCACAGCGCCAGGACTATGAGAAGTCGGCTCAGCTCCGGAGCGAGCGCCTGCGTCTTGAGGAGGAATATAACCGGGCGAAGAGTGAATGGCTGAAGGGGGAGAAGATTGATGAGGTGGTTGATGAGGAGGATATTGCCCAGCTCATCTCCAAGTGGACGGGCATTCCCGTCTCCCAGATGCTGGAAGGGGAGGCGGAAAAGCTACTTCATATGGAGGAGCGGCTCCACGAGAGGCTGGTAAATCAGGACGAAGCGGTCTCGGCTATTTCTGAGGCAATAAGGCGCAGCCGCTCCGGGCTTAAGGACCCCCGCCGCCCCATCGGCAGTTTTATCTTTTTGGGTCCCACCGGTGTGGGTAAGACCGAGCTGGCTAAGACCCTGGCAAGGTTCCTCTTTGATGATGAGAATGCCATGGTGAGGCTGGATATGTCGGAGTATCAGGAGAGGCACACCGTCTCAAGGCTTATTGGCGCCCCGCCGGGGTATGTTGGCTATGAGGAGGGGGGGCAGCTTACTGAGGCGGTGAGGCGGCGCCCCTATCGGGTGGTCCTGCTGGATGAGGTTGAGAAGGCGCACCCTGAGGTGTTTAACAGCCTCTTACAGATACTTGATGACGGGCGCTTGACCGACGGTCACGGTCGCACCGTAGACTTTAAGAATGCAGTAGTTATTATGACCTCTAACGTCGGCGTTGAGCTTATCCGACGGGAGATGGGCATTGGTTTTGCTGCCAAGAAAGAGGAAGCTAAGGACCAGAAGCAGGCTTATGAGGCGATGAAGGAGAAGGTGCTGGCGGAGATGAAGAAGACCTTCCGCCCCGAGTTCATTAATCGGATAGATGAGATAATAGTCTTCCATCAGCTAACCGAGGAGCAGCTGGGGAGCATTGTTGAGCTGCTGGTAAAGGACTTGCAGGAGCGCCTGGCGGAGCGTAAGCTGAACCTTGAGCTGACGGCGGCGGCGAAGTCGTGGCTGGTCAAGCAGGGCTATGACCCGGTATATGGCGCCCGACCGTTAAGACGAGCCATTGAGCGCTATGTGGAAAATCCTCTCTCCGCCAAGATATTGCGGGGCGAGTTTGCCGATGGCGATACTGTCAAGGTTGATGCCGGAAAAGAAGGCTTGACCTTTAGCCTGAAGAAGGGAGCTAAGGCGGCTGCCTGAGGGTAAGTTGAGCGATGGCGAGCCTTAAGCGGATGCACTAAGCATGAGCCAGAAAGTTAAACCATCCCGGCCAAAAAGGGATATTTATCTTGGCGCCGTAACAATAGTTGTTACGGTCGCTATTTGTGTCCTGGCTGTTTGTTACCAGGACAAGTTGATGGATATCGCCCACATTACCGGCTATAGTCTGGCTGGTGTCTTCCTTATCTCCTTTATCTCCGGAAGCGTTTTCAGTTTCGTAGCCATACCCTTCCCTTATTGGCTCCTGGTGTTTACTCTCTCCGGCGTGTTAGCCCCCCAATGGGGGGTATGGGCGCCAATATTTGTCGGCCTGACCTCAGCCTTAGCCACCAGTTTAGGTCACCTCCCCACCTTCATGATTGGCTATGGGGGTGGGAAGACCTTTCAGGGATTAGCCAGGTTTGTTAAGGATAAGGTTGGTACTAAGGATGAGGGTAACAAGCGTGGCTTCTATACCCGCAGTATGGACTGGGCACGGCGCCATGGTTCGTGGGCGGCTTTTGCCATGTCAGCGGTCTTCAACCCCCTCCATCTGCCGATGACGATTGCTATGGGGACGCTCCATTATTCGCCGCTGAAGTTTCTCCTTTTCTCCTTCCTGGGTAACACGGTTAAAAACTTATTCCTCGCCTTTTGCGGCTATTTCGGACTCGGTTCCCTGCTCAATTTCCTGGGGATGTTGGGTGGTGGCTGATATGCCCCTTTCCAGACTTGCGCTTCCCGCCAATTTTTGCTAGATTAAATCTTGATGGGGCTGTAGTTCAATTGGGAGAACGTTTGACTGGCAGTCAAAAGGTAGGGGGTTCGAATCCCCCCAGCTCCACTGAAGGGGACGATACCTAGAACTCCTCGGCTTCAAAGAAACCAGCTTTTGCCGGACAGAGTCTTTTCGATAACCTTCCCTTGGAATTCCCAAAAGTCTAAGCCGCACTAAAATGGCTTTTTGTTAAATAAGAGAGTGCATTCGAATCGCCTTAAGTAGCAGTCCGCACAATAGACAGAAGCCTTTAAATTCACATTCAGCTTAACAGAAGATACCGAACCTGGAGCCAATTGATACGGGTAAGAGAGTAACAAAAAGCTAGCATATCTGCTCGGCATTCCCCCTTTTCTTTGTTTGATGTGGTATCCCCTTAATCCCCCTAGGAAGAGAGCTTACCCCTGTTCCGTTACCACGTACTGGTCACCGGGCAAACATGGAGGGAATGGGAACTTCAGGAAAATTGGTTGTGGGAACTTCGCAAACTTGATCAGCAGTTGCCCCTGGGGGAGCATAGTTAATTTAGTTTTAACTTCACCACTCAATCCGCTGTATGGAGCTGAACGGAGTTCTGTTGACTCAGAACGTCCAATCAAGTATGTTGAACTATTCTCCAGGATCTCGGTATCTACAGCGGACGCAAACTGCTCAGCACCAAAAAGCACCAAGCCCAGACTGCGACCCCGTGCTGTGATGTCAATGAGGCGTGCTTTCAGTGGAGACCTTACATTGCCGGATGGGGCGAACTTGTTTAGCTCATCAACAAAGACAACCACAGCGTCCAACTCGTTACCACCAGTCTCTAGCATATCGCTGAGCGCAGAGATGCAGCGTCCGAATACGAGCCGCTGCCCCCTGTCTGTCAGCATGTGCATATCAACTACAAAGACGCTACCGCTTTGCAACTCCTGCCAAGGAATGTCTCTTCCCTGACCGGCGGTCGTGATCAGTCCCTGAAACGATTGCGGAAAACGCCTAAGGTGAGAGAGCATCTTCTGCCAAGTAAGAATGTGCCCAGATCGAATCCAAGTCTGTTGTGGGCGTGCCTGATTTGCCCTATCAATCAAACCCTGAATCCAGCTTATCATCTGGGAGTAAGTGAGTAGCGAGCTCTGTTCTATTTGATCCTGAATGGAAAACCAAACCCCTTCCATCCTTTCATCCCAATCAATCGGGTCAAACAGGGAAGGGATTGAAAGGTAGATCATCTGCAGATCCCATTCGAAGGGCTCTGTCGGGAAATCTCGCAGGCTCTTCGTACCGTCTGGCCGGTTCGAGGGATCAGCCGGCGCAAAGAAGCGAGCCTCTGTGAATGGTTCTGCTATGATCTCTAAAGCTTTATAAGCTCGCTGCGACCACTCTTCTTCGTTAAGCTTTGTATTTAGCTGGTCAACATATAGAAGATCTCTGCTCTTGAGATTAAACATGACAACAGCCACGCGCTTGCCGGTGTGGGTCAGCAGAGACTTGATGATGAATTCTACTGCAGAGGTTTTCGAGGCCAGTCCAGAAATGCCAGAGACATTAAGATGCGCTCCCTCTGGCCCTAGCAGGAAATCTTCATCCACGCTAATGGGCGCAGTAGTGCCGTCTCCATTCTCGAACAAGCCACAGGGTATAGGGGAGCCACTGAAAATTATCTCTCCAGTAGCGTCCACAAGGCTGTATGCAAACTGTATCCCCATCGTACTCGGGAAGTACACCCGTGATCTCCCTACAGGTTTCGTCCGCAGCGACACATTCCTCATAACTGAGCACGTTACCACCGTGAACTCTGCTATATCAGTAGGTACCCGAATAGTCGCATCTCCGAAATCATGACCAAGGTAATCAGCAATGAAGCTATCAACGTCGCTGTATGATCGCATCTCTGTCACGACACCGAATGTTACATCTTCTTCTTCGTCTGTTAGGGCTGCAACTATATTTCCAATCTCAAGAGGAGCCACCTCTTCCCTAGATCGACCTACTTCCACAACACTATCCTCCCTCTCTCCGGGGCGGGACACTAGGCTAGAAAGCCAGAACTGGAATCTCGCAGACGTATTCGGTTCAAATCGGGTTGAAGCCGTTCGTCCGATCACACCGTATTCAGTGTTGAGAAAACGCGAGAAGTTCTCGGCAGCGTTTTGCTGTGGAATTTGTGCTTCGGGGTGCTGGGTCTGTTCATTCATAACAACGCTCCTTTCATGCTGGCAGTAATAGTGGTAATTGATGGGATTATACTAGAAAGGTAGTTCTCACACTCTCGGATTGGGTATAGATGCTTATCCCATCGGGCCGATGGGTAAGATGTCGGTAGCCGTTCAGATAGTAGTGACCTTGAAAATCGCTCAGCAAACTCTGCTGCCTTGTCGGCGTAAGAGTGACTAATCTCAACGCGGACCAACCCAAACTCTGGATCTGCCGTAGTCCTGGTGCGAAGTCTAAGGTACCAACTAACACGCTCCCGCCGTCCCCTCCTGGTGTCTTCCCCAGGCTCGTGAAATCGGAAGGTCCAGGAACGTTCAAACTCTCGCATCTGCAGAATGCGGTTGTTTTCAGTGACTCCGAAATATCGTGTGCCAAAAGGCCTGCTATCAATCGTACTAAGAATCATCCTTTACTCAGCCAAAAGGCTATTGACTTCCGTAACCCTAAAAGTTGCAATTGTAACCGATATGAATACGACTATGGGAAATAAGAATCTCTCTTCAATACTTTTCGGCAAGGCACGGCGGGCAATCCTTTCTCTTCTCTATGGCCACTCTGATGAATCTTTCTATCTGCGACAGATTGTTCGAACAACCGGCGTGGGTCTGGGTCCGGTGCAAAGAGAACTAAAACAGCTTGCCGATGTTGGCATCATCCGACGCTCTGTGCAGGGGCGGCAGATTTATTACCAGGCTAATCCGGACTCACCGATATTTAAGGAGCTTAAAAGCCTGGTAACCAAGACTGCTGGCGTTGCTGAGACGCTACAAAGTGCCTTGGCACCCCTTAGAGACCACATCACCATTGCCCTTGTTTATGGCTCCATCGTTAGAGGAGAAGAGAACCACCGCAGTGATGTAGATTTGCTCATTGTCGGCGATGTTGCTTTTTCGGAAGTGGTTAAAGCGCTCCGTAGTGCGCAAGAGACCCTGGGGCGAGAAATCAGCCCGACTGTCTATCCTGTTGCTGAGTTCCGCTCCAGAATTGCTGAGGAGCACTACTTCGTACGGGACGTTTTGAGTGGTGAAAGGATATTCGTGATTGGAGATGAACATGAGCTTAAGCGACTGGCTGGAAAAAGGCTGGCTGGTTAGGGATATTCTTTCATGACCGGAGAAATGGAAGGACACACAGGCGGTGTGAGAAGCTTCATCCCGCATTGACTGCAGAACTTGGTACCTTCTGGAACCTGAGCGCCACACGAAGGACACACATGGGGAACAGGCTCCCGAAGTTCTTCAGCTATAGTTGGAGTAGGCTCTGAAGGCTTCTCAGGGGTATCAATGGCGAAGGTCACCTCCACCGTGTGGTCGATAGTAACCTTCGAGATGATGTAGGGATTGGCAATAGCCGCCGCCTCGCCATTGTCGGTGATACCGGCAATGTGATATCCACTGTCAGGGGTGATGACTATGGCAGCACTAGTACCAGAATTCACCGTCTGAGTGACCGGACTCACTGAGCCATGGCCCCCAGAGACTAAGGCTCTGACAGTAAATGCAATTGGAGAAGGCTTTGGAGGTACCTCAACGTGGTTACCGGCAAGGCCGGTGACTCCAGGGGTGTCGGTGGCAGTGTAGACGGTAAAACTGCCCTTCAAGCCCTCCAGGTCTACATCGTAGACACCAGGCTTATCTCTGAGTACTGTGAAGGCTACTTTCTGGCTCTGCCCCGGGCCAAGGGATATCTCTTTAACCGCTTCAACAGCGCCTCTTACCTTCAGTGTCAGGCTAAAGCTACTCGCGGTAGGATTGTTATTGGTTACCTCGGCAAAGACACTAACAATCTTACCTAGTTTGACCCGATTGGGGATAATCTCTAGGTTCCTGACTGGAGAGAGGACTGGAGCAGGCTTCTGAGGCTCTTCAGTTGCAGTTGGGGCGGGCTTCGAAGGCTCTTCAACAATGAAACTGCCCTTCAAGCCCTCCAGGTCTACATCGTAGACACCAGGCTTATCTCTGA
>CAZDHX010000002.1:62939-65558 GCA_964505425.1 uncultured Dehalococcoidales bacterium
TGAAGGCTACTTTCTGGCTCTGCCCCGGGCCAAGGGATATCTCTTTAACCGCTTCGACAACGCCTCTTATCTTCAATACCAGGCTAAAGCTACTCGCGGTAGGATTGTTATTAGTTGCCTCGGCAAAAACACGAACAGTCCCACCTGGTTTGACCCGGCTGGGCATAATCCTCAGGTCCCTGACCGGGGAGAGGACTGGGGCCGGCTTCCGAGGTTCTTCGGCTACAGTTGGGGTAGGCTTTGAAGGTGCTTCAGGTATAGCGGTAGGCCGTGGGCGTTTTCTTACCAAGGTCGAGGCTAGGCTAGCTATCGCTGCCATAGCCTTCCCAAGGCGAGACGGGGCTGAGACCGGCTTTGAAGGCAGAGGTTCCCGGGCCGCAGGGATGGGGGCCACAGGGACGAGTTGGCGGCGCTTTCTTACCAGGGTGACCACTAAAACGGCTAGGACCGTGGCCGCGATGGCTGCTATTAACCAGGGTGTTGCCCATTTAAACCCACCGGCCTTGGCTGCTGGCGCTGTTGGTGGGGGTGAGGGTGCCACCACCACGAAATTACCTTGCAAACCGCCGATTTCCACCTGATAACTGCCCGGGGTATTAGGGGTTACCGTAAAGCTTACCTCCTGGCTTTGCTCGGGAGCGAGTTCTACCACCTGACTTGTTTCTAGCAGTCCCTTTACATTCACCATTAAAGTGTACTTATCACTCACCCCCCCGTTATTGGCGATTTGGGCACTAATGGTAACCTTCTCCCCGATTCCAGCTTGACTTGGGCTAATATCTAGGTTGCTTACTTCAAAGGAAGCTGGCGGTGGGGGTAGCTTGGCTAGTATGGCGAAAGATGTGAAGTGGCTTATTCTCGCCGAGAGGGTATGCGTGTTGGTGTCTACTGTAGTGTCTAAAGCTACCCAGTGTGCCCCATCCCAGTAGGCAATATAGAGATCAGTTTCTGATACCCCCTCGGGCAATGCCTCAGGGTCGCAGCTCATGGTCAATGTTATCGCCGGTGTAAATGTAGCTCCGTTAGAACCAAAGTCGTAAACTAACACGATAGCTCTATCTGAAGGAGGCGCTGGCGGCGAGGTTACGGCACTGGCTGACAGCAAGGTTATAGGCTTGCCCTGAGCATCAAGCAGCTTTGTCCCTACAGCTATATGGAGGGAGGCCTTCCCATCCGTGGTCTCAATCTGAGCGGTCGCGTGGATAATACCGCTAGCATCAAGAGCCAGGCTAGCTGTGGTAGTTAGTCGGTTAAGAGTCACTGGGGGCGGAGAGGGTGGTGTACCCCCGCCCCCACCACCTCCACCGCCACCTCCACCACCGTTAATAGCAAAGCTGGCGGCTATAGTGTGGTTAGCAGTAACATTATTAAAGGTGTAGCTGGTTACCGCCCCCACTGAGGAGCCATCCACCAGGACATCGGCAACATGATAGCCAGCATCAGCAGTGATGGTGAAAGCCTGATTATTACCGTAGTTAACCGTAGCGGCGCCAGAAGGTGTTATCGAGCCGTTAGCACCAGCACTGGCAGTTATAGTGTAGGTATTGATGGCGAAGTTAGCCGTGACGGTGATATCGGCAGTCACGCTGGTGTCAGTCCTGGGGTTATCTGTTTTGGCATCACTCCAATCTACAAAGTGATAACCGGTATCGGGCACAGCTGTCACAGCTGACCCATCGGCGCCGTAATTTACTGTTTGCGGTGACGTTCCGCTAATAGAACCATTAGCGCCGGCGGTGTAGGTCAGGGTATACTGGTTAATGGCAAAGCTGGCGGTTATGGTATGGTCAGTAGCAACGCTGGTGAAATTATAGCTGGTTACCGGACCTACCGAGCTACCATCCACCAGGACATCGTCGACATGGTAGCCAGCGGCTGGCGTGATGGTGAAAGCTTGGTCAGCACCATAGTTAACCGGCACCGTGCCGGAAGGTGATATTGAGCCGTTGGCACCGGCGGTGGCGGTGATGGTAGGATTGACCGTAAAGCTGTTCGAGGTACCCACCTTACCTGAAGTAGCCCCGGTGAAGATAATAGTCTGGCCGGTCTGGGCTACCGTCATTGTCATGTTACTAACAGTGACTGCACCATCGGTAGTGCTGGTTGAGGTCGGGGTGGCACCAGCATCTGGCTTACCAAAGGTGATATTAACCGTCTCACCGCCACTGGTAATGTTGTTATTGTACTGGTCCTGAGCCTGGATGGTGACGCTAAAGGCGACGCCAGCCGTCTGCGGTGAGCTTATGCTCGATACCAAGTAGTGATCAGTGGCACCGGGGGCCAAAGGGCCAATACCGTCTGAGTTGGCGCTGTAATAGCCATTGGCGATGAATTTCACCATAAAGGCTTCGCCTGACTTGGAGTAGCCCAGATTAGTGAAAGTAGCATTTCCAGTGCCACCGGCGGTATCAGCCGTGACATCGCGCAGGGTGCCGGTGCCAGAAACCAGGGAGGCGGTTACCGTTACCCCATTAGCCACATTGTTGCCGTACTGGTCTTTAACATTGACAATAGGCTGGGTGGTTAAAGGATCATCGACACTGCCCGTGCCCGCCGGCTGGGTGCTTATGGTTAGGGTGGTGGCGGCGCCGGGATTAATCGTCTGCTGCTGGGTAGCAT
>CAZDHX010000002.1:65568-113402 GCA_964505425.1 uncultured Dehalococcoidales bacterium
CGCAGATACAGTTATAGTGGGCGCTCCGGCCAGGGTATCCTTGTAGTAGAAGCTGGCCGAATTACTGCCGTTGGGGATGGTTACTGAGGTTACTGAGCCGTCAAAGGCACCACCGGCACTGGTATCAAATCTGCCATTAGTTGAGCTTGAGGTTAAGTTGATGGTGGTATTGCTGGTGACATTGGCTGGGGTACTATCGGCATCCTGGGTCTGGATGGTCATGACAGACGAGACCTGTCCCGCAGTAAGCGTTTGAGCAGTGGTGGTGAAGACAATCTTGCTTATTGGTTTTCTATAGGTTGTAGTCACATCTTGCAGGGTCGGGGTATTGACGATATTGGTACTTGTCAATGTTGCCCGCCACTGCATGTATCTCCCTGAAGGCAATCCCGAGTTAACCGGCGAGGTCCCTCCAACTGACGCCCAGGAGGGCGTCCCGGCATCTTTAGCGAATAGGGTATCGGAGGCTCTAACTTCAAAGGTTATGTCAGTGCCACTGGGGAGAGCGGTTTCGGTCCAGCTCAATTGGCTCCATATCGCCCCCGCTATCCCCGTATCATAAACCTGAGAGGCGATGGTGCCCGATGCCGCGTAGCCGTTTCTGGCTAAGTTTCCGCCACAGTCTCCCACTGATGATGGCGCAACGGTCATTGCTGTCCAGGAGTTGGCGGCGATGTTGTATCTCCAGAATGTCGTTGTATAGTTCCCCTCCAGGGCGTAGATATAGGTCCCATCAAAGGTGAGACCGCCGCCAGGCCCCACCGCCGCTGGCGTAACTGCCATTGCTGTCCAGGAGTTGGCGGCGATGTCATATCTCCAGAATCCGGTATTACTGCTCGCCGACAAGTACCCCTGCAGGGCGTAGATATAGGTCCCATCAAAGGTGAGGGAGCCGCCATCTTTCACCCCTGCCGGCGTGCTTGCCATTGCCGTCCAGGAGTTGCCGGCGATGTCGTATCTCCAGAATGCGGTCGTGGTGTCCCCCTGCAGGGCGTAGATATAGCTTCCGGTGTAGACGAGGTCAGCACCGGAGCCCACCGCCCCTGGGGTATTTGCCATTGCCGTCCAGCTGTTGGCGGCGGTGTCATATCTCCAGAATGCTGTTGTATAGTTCCCCTCCAGGGCATAGATATAGGTTCCATTATAAACGAGAGCGCCGCCATCGCTCACATTCGCTGGCGTATTTGCCATTGCCGTCCAGCTGTCGGCGGCGGTGTCATATCTCCAAAATGTTCTACTACCGTTCCCCCGCAGGGCATAGATATAGCTCCCGGCGAAGATAACAGAGCCGCCATAGGACACGCTTGATGGCGTAGTGTGCTTTGTTGTCCAGGAGTCGGCGGCGGTGTCATATTTAAAGAATCCGGTCGTACCGCTCCCCTGCAAGGCATAAAGGTATCCGGCGGCTAGCTTAACATCCCCAGGGCTGGTGGTGATATCAACATGGCTTAAGACGCCAGTCGCGAAATCGTTTTTGCTGGTCTGTGTCCAGGTAGGGTCACTGGCTAACACCGTTCCGGTGCTGGCGCTGGTAAAAACCAGAGCCAGCCCTATAAACAGCGAGAGCAGATAGTAAATCTTTTTCATTTGTCTCTTTGAACCTCTACCCGTTAGATAGCTATTTAATTTGGTACTAATGTAATAGTACCAAAGTAGGGTAAAAAGGCGGGTAAAAATGGTAAACAGCGGGGTAAAGATTTGGTAAATAAACGGTAAATATTTTGATAACGGTAGCTAGCTAGGCAGAGGACGGCCTAACGAACTTGTAACCTACGCCTCGCTCACTGATGAGGAGCTGGGGGTTGGAGGGGTCTTTCTCCAGCTTATTACGCAGGCGCTGGATATAAACCTTGAGGTATTCGGGGGCATCGGTATATTCCTCCCCCCACACCTCCTCCAGCAGCGCCCGGTGGGTAAGCACGTTGCCTTCATTCAGCACCAGATAACGGAGGAGCTCATATTCGGTAGGGGTAAGGCTTACCGCCTGTCCGTTGGCAATCACCGTTCGGGAGGCAAAGTCAATGCTCAGCCCCGGGCTATGGAAGGGCTTCTCTTCAGTTTTAAATTCGGCGGGGCGGGTCCGGCGGAGGACGGCCTGCACTCGCGCCAGAAGCTCCATGTGGCTGAAGGGCTTGGTAATATAATCATCGGCCCCCAGCTCTAGCCCCCTTATCTTGTCTATCTCATCGCCTCTTACCGTAACGATGATAATCGGCACATTGGAGAAAGAGCGAATACCCTTAAGTACTTCAAGGCCGTCCATATCAGGCAGACCAAGGTCAAGAATAATGACGTCCGGGGACTCAGTCTCAGCCAGGGTTAATCCCTCTTCTCCTTCAGCGGTGGCTATTACTTTAACCCCGGGCCAGCGTAGCTCAAAACACAGGGAGAAAGTCTCGACAATATCCGGAGCATCCTCAATAATCAACGCCTTCAACATGATTCTCCTGCTCAGCAGCAGCTAAGGAAAAGGCGAAGGTGCTACCCTTCCCTATTTCACTCTCCACCCACATCTTACCCCCGTGTAATTCCACCAATTGTTTGCTCAAGGCAAGCCCTAGACCTAGGCCGGGGAAACGCTGCCTATCTGCCTCAATCCGATAGTAAGGGGTAAACAACCGTGTCTGCTCTTCCATGGAAATGCCGGGACCATTATCCTTCACCTCCACCACTACCTCGTTGCCTTCTTTTCTCAGCGCAAGTTGTATTTTGCTGCCTTCCCCAGAGAATTTGATAGCGTTGGTCAAAAGGTTAAACAGCACCTGCTCCAAGCGCTGCTTATCTGCGTTGACCATAGGTACCGAGGTCAATATATCCAGGGTCAAGGCCTGGTGTTTCTCAGCGGCGACAGGCAACAATTCGTTGGCTATGTTATGCAGTAGCGGACGCATGTCCAAGGTTTCCAAATTCAGCTTAAAGCCTAGATTTTCTATCTTAGCCATGTCTAACAACTCAGACAGCCTGGCTTCAAGCTTCTTGGTAGCACTGAGTATGTTTTCTGTAAGTCTTACCTCCTGGCTTTGTCCCCCCTTCTTAAGCTCTTCAAGCAATAACCCTCCTGAGGCAACAATAGAGGTAAGCGGTGTTTTGAGTTCGTGGGCCAGGGCATTAATAAACTGAAGTCTCTCTCCCCTCTCCGTCTCCAGCTTGATACGCTCTTTTCTCTCCTTTTCATGAAGCTTCCGCAGCTTTTCCTCAACTCGCTTGTGCTCACTATCCAATGCTTCCAGCTCAGCAATCCGGCGGCGCAGCTCCGCTAATTCGTCCATGAGCTATTCTCCTGTCGGTATCCTTCACCGCTTGCCAGCAATTACGTTCCGTAACTGGTGAAAATTCGATCTAGCCATATCCTATACCCTCTTATCCTCCTAAGTCAATCCTATACCGGTCTTGACTTTAAAAGCACTTCCAGAGTTTATAATTTACGAAGGTAAACATGAGCAAACAAATAACTCTGAACTATACCCTGCCGCTGCCCCCGGATAACTCCAGGCAGGAGTCTGTTTCGGTTCTAGGTATCGTCCCCTCAAGCCCACTTGTTTTTAGGTGTGTTCTCCGCTTACTTCGACGGCACAAAACAAGCTTTCGTGCCATTTAGTATTTCGATACCCCTATCTCCTCCATCTTCCCCGTCACCATATAGACCACCCGTTCGCAGATATTGGTAACCCTATCAGCACTGCGCTCCAGGTTATGGGCTACCCATATGAGGCGAGTTGCCCTGGTAATGGTCTTCGGGTCTTCCGCCATGAAGGTTAACAGCTCACGGAAGACCTGGTCGTAAAGGTTGTCAACTTCATCATCTTCAGCCACGATTTTCCTGGCGGCATCGGCGTCGCCCTTAACAAAGGTATCCAGGCTGCGGTGCAGCATGTCTATCGTTTTTTCCGTCATGCGGGGTATGTCAATAAGCGGCTTCAGGGGGGGCTCATCGCCTATCATTAGTACAATCTTGGCGATACCTTCAGCGTGGTCGCCGATGCGCTCAACTTCACTTATGATGTTAAGCGCCGAAATAATGGTGCGCAGGTCGCTGGCCATCGGTTGCTGGGTGGCAATGAGTTGGATGCACTTCTCCTCGATATCAAACCGCTTCTGGTTTACCTTCAGGTCGTCGGTGACCACCCGCTGCGCCAGTTCAAGGTCTCTCTCCTTGAGGGCTTTAACCGAGGACATGAGGGCTTTCTCAACCATACTGCCCATGACCAGAACCTCGTCCTGTATCTCCCTTAACTTCTTGCGAAAGGTTGTCCTTATCTCCATGTTAGTTACCTCCCTTGGCTTTTATCCGAACCTTCCAGTGATGTAGTCCTCAGTGCGCTTATCTTTAGGGTTGGTAAATATCTCAGAAGTGGCGCCGTATTCCACCAGCACGCCGGCTCTATTCTCTTCCATCATCAGAAAGGCAGCCATATCCGATACCCGTGCCGCCTGCTGCATATTGTGGGTGACGATGATGATAGTGTAATTCTCCGCCAGCTTCCTCATCAGGTCCTCAATCTTGAGGGTGGCTACCGGGTCGAGGGCGCTGCAGGGCTCGTCCATCAGAATAACCTCCGGCTCCACTGCCAGCACCCGGGCGATACAGAGCCGCTGCTGCTGCCCTCCGGAGAGGGCTAAAGCCGACTGCCCCAGCTTGTCCTTGACCTCGTCCCATAAAGCCGCCTGACGCAGGCTCTTTTCCACGGTTTCCTCAAGCTCACCGCGGTTGTGCCGCCCGTGCCGCCTCGGTCCGTAAGCCACGTTCTCAAACACCGATAGGGGGAAGGGGTTGGGCTTCTGAAAGACCATGCCCACCCTTTTCCTAAGTTCTACCACGTCAATGGACTTATCGTAGATATTTATGCCGTCAAGCTCAATACGCCCCTCAACCCTGGCTCCGGTAATGAGGTCGTTCATACGGTTAAAGAGGCGCAAAAATGACGACTT
Source organism: uncultured Dehalococcoidales bacterium (assembly GCA_964505425.1). GTDB lineage: Bacteria > Chloroflexota > Dehalococcoidia > Dehalococcoidales > BS750m-G39 > CAVTZP01. The sequence continues at coordinate 70,498 of CAZDHX010000002.1, forward strand.
GCCACAACCGGAAGGTCCGATGACGGCGGTGATGGCGCATTCGGGTATCTCCAGGCTGATGTTGCGCAGCGCCTGAAAATCGCCGTAGAAAAGGTTTACCTTATCGGTGCCCAAGCGGGTTCTCTTGCAACTGGGTGATTCTTTTAACAAATCAGGGCTTAATTTCATATTCACGAACTATACCTCCGCTTTCGGGCGCGCAGTCTGATGACCGTGGCCAGGATGTTAAAGGATAAAACCACTGCCAGCAGTACCAGGGCAACGCCCCACATTGTGCTATAGGGCATGCCGGGAACGTGGGCCGCCACCGTGTATAGATGATAGGGCAGCGCCATGAACTGGTCGAAGGGAGAGGTCGGCAGCGCGGGCAAAAGAAAGGCCGCCCCCACCACCAGAATCGGCGCCGTCTCCCCGGCGGCGCGGCTCATGGCCAGAACTGCCCCGGTGATTATTCCCGGTAGCGCCTGGGGCAGGACCATGTGCCTGATTGTCTGCCACTTGGTTACCCCCACCGCCAGACTACCCTCTCTATATTCCCTGGGTACCGCCAGAATCGCTTCTCTGGAAGTGGTTATAGTCATCGCCAGCGCCTGGCAGGCCAGGGTTAAGCTGGCGGAAAGTAAGGACATGCCAAAATGAAACGCCATCACAAAGATGCCAAGCCCGAAGAGACCGTAGACGATGCTGGGCACCCCGGCCAGGTTGACTATCGCCAGATTGATGAGGCGGGTAAACCAGTTATCGCCGGCGTACTCGGTAAGGTAAATGCCGGCCAGCACCCCCACCGGCAGGGCGAAGATTATGGTGCCCAGCATGAGATAGAAGGTGCCGATAATCGCCGGGAAGATACCACCGGCTTTGCCCGCCTGCGAAGGCGCCAGAGTCAAAAACTCCCAGCTGATGGCGCTGCCGCCGCTGATAACGATTTGCAGAATTATAAATATAACCGGCAGCACGACCACCGCTGCCGAAATAATCAGCAGGACGAAGGCGGTCTGCTGTGATAGCTGGCGTGATGTTACACTTACCGTTCTCATGTTACCTGGCGAACTTCCTTTTCTGGCGTTCTAAAACCCGGTCAGCGATGACGTTGACCGCCAGGGTGAGAATAAACAGAATCAGGCCGATGGCAAACAGTGCCTGGTATTGCAAGCCCCCGCGTACGGCGTTACCGATGCCGGAGGCGATAGCCGCCGTCATGGGCATCATCGGCTCGGTAGGGGATAGGGGTACGGCTAAAGCGCCGCCGGCCACCATGAGCACCGTCATCGTCTCGCCGATGGCGCGCCCCACCCCCAGCATCACCGCCGCCGTGATTCCGGAGAGAGCCGCCGGGATGGAGACGTGTATCATCGTCTCCCATTTGGTAGCTCCTAGGGCATAAGACGCCTGCCGGAACTCGTCAGGGACGGCTCTAAGGGCGTCCTCGGAGACGCTGACGATTATGGGCAGGCTCATCAACGCCAGCATAATGCCGGCGCTCAGCCCGCAAAGCCCGGTATTTAAATTAAAGGCGCTCTGTACCAGCGGTGAAAGCAACATCAAACCAATAAAGCCCATCACCACCGATGGGATTCCGGCCAGCAGCTCAATTATGGGCTTCACTGTCTCCCTTACCTTGTCCGGGGCTACCTCGGCCAGGTAGGCGGCGCAGGCGACACCAATCGGCACCGAGATGGCGGTGGCTACCAGAGTCACCCAGAGGGTGGAGACAAAGAAGGGCATGATGCCGAAGGTGGGCGGTTCCGATACCGGGTACCACTTGGTGCCGAAGAGGAACTCCCAGGGAGGGGTATAGAAGAAAGCGGGTAAACCCTCTTTAATCAGGAGGGCGATAATACCCAGAAGGACGACAATAGCCAGCAGGCCGGTAAGAAAAATCCAGCCCTCAATGAACCTCTCGCCCAAACGCCACCGCCGCCTCAGCCCCTTATCAGGGCTGGCTCCAGCGGTGGCAACCGAAAATTGTTGCCCCAGCATATTTATTCTACCTTATTACTGCAGCGGCACGTAGCCTATCTCGGTTACCTTAGTTTGCCCCTCGGCGGAGAGGCAGTAGTCAATAAAGTCCTTGATGGCGCCCGTCGGCTCACCGTTGGTGTAGAAAAGGAGCGGTCGGGCAATGGGGTAGCTGCCATCTAAAGCTGTTTCTACGCTGGGCAGGACGCCAGGGGTATCCGCCGTCCGCTTGATAGCTAGGGGCTTTACCTCCTCAGTAATATAGCCCAGGCCGGGGTAGAAGATGGCGTTGGGGTTCTTGGCGACCTCATCCACCCCTTCTTTAGTGGAAGGCAGGAACATAACCTCGGCGCCGTACTCCAGGGTCTTGTCTTCGGTGGTCAGACCCGCCATCTGCACCACATGCTCCTTGAAGAAGACATGGGTGCCGGAGTTGGTGTCACGGGATATAGCCACTATCGGCGCATCATCGCCGCCGACCTCCTCCCAGTTGGTTATCTGGTTGGTGTAGATAGCTGATAGCTGGGCTATGGTCAGCTCGGAGACCGGATTAGAGGGGTGCACCACCACGGAGAGGGCGTCGGTAGCTACCTGAATCTCGTAGGGCTCCACCCCATTGGCTCTGGCCTGTTCCACCTCGCTTGATTTTATGGTGCGTGAGGCCTGGCAGATGTCGGTGGTGCCGTCAATCAGGGCGGCGATACCCACTCCGGAGCCGGGACCGCTAACGGCAATGCTCACCTCGGGGTGGGCCGCCATGAAATCCTCCGCCCATACCGCGCTGAGCGGCTCTACCGTGTTAGAGCCGATAATCTTGAACGAGCCGGATGCCCCACCCCCATCGGTGGCGGGACAACCGGCCAGGGCAATAGCGATTGTCATTAAGACCGCTACCGGCAATATGAACCAATTTCTGGCTAGCTTGGCAAACAAACTGTTTCCTCCTTTTGATTATCTACCTTAACAGCCTATCCATTAACGGCTGCTATTTCCTCAATATATTCGGCAGCAGGATGCTGTCCACCTAACGCCTCAGGGTGTTCAAAGATAAGGGAGAGCACAGCTTCAGCGGTGGTCAGGTTGGTTGCCAGGGGTACGTTGTGGACGTCGCAGACCCGAAGCAGTGCCGATACATCCGGCTCGTGGGGATGTGCCGTCAGCGGGTCGCGCAGAAAAATCATCGCCTTTACCTCCTCGCCGGCTACCAGTGCACCGACCTGCTGGTCACCGCCCAGAGGGCCGCTCTGCAATAGATTCACTGCCAGGCCGGTTCTCCCCTGAATAAGACGCCCGGTGCTTCCAGTGGCAATCAGATTAAGCTTGGCCAGCTCTTCCTTGTGTGCCTTTACCAGTTGAACCATGTCTTCTTTCTTAGAATCGTGGGCAACCAGTGCCAGGGTAAGTCTTTTCAATCTCTCACCCCCTTTCCTCGCCGTAACAAAAAAGCCTTAAACCGGCTGTCCTGTTCATCTACTATCACCGTAACAGGCGAACCTTAAGGACGGTTTAAGGCTATGTTAAGATTTGGTTAAATATTTTAAAGTGCTATTTAAGCGGCAGGCTGAAGCTGAAGGTGGCACCCCTCCCCTCATCGCTTTGAGCTCGGATATCGCCGCCGTGTGCCTCGATTATGTGCTTGGCGATAGCCAGCCCCATGCCGGTGCCTTCACCAGCGCGGGCTTTGTCTCCCTTGTAGAAGCGCTCGAAGACATGAGGCAGGTCTTCACGGGCAATGCCCCGGCCAGTGTCGGCTATCGCTACGGTGACGGAATCACCCTGTTTTTTAGTGCTGACCGTGATTTTGCCGCCGGGTTCGGTGAACTTGATGGCGTTGTGCAGTAGATTTACTATCACCTGCCGCACCCTGGCTCTATCCGCGGAAACTGGCGGCAGGTCGGCGGCGAGCTCTTTGACCGTGGAAAGTTGCTGCCTCTCCGCCTGGGGGCTGAGCTGGGTGGTAACTTCCTCCACCAGGTCGTTTATATTGAACGGCTCCAGTTTAAGCTCGGCTCCGCCTGTCTCAATACGGGAAAGCTCGGTCAGCTCCGCCACCAGTTGGGTCAGCCGCTCCACCTCGCTGTCAATCTTGGTGAGAAAATCCCGCGCCGCCTTTTTATCGTCAACGGCGCCACCGTGCAGGGTTTCCACCATCGCCTTGATGCCGGCCAGCGGCGTGCGGAACTCATGGGATATGTTGCCGATAAGCTCGCGCCGGGTGGTTTGCAGGTTTCTCAAGCTGGTGAGGTCCTGAAACAGGAGCAGGACGCCGCTATTAACAATGGGGACGGCAATTGCCCTCAGGTAGCGCCTTGAGGTGCCCGATTCATACTGGACGGATTGCATCTTGGCTGTTTTCAGGCATAGCTTCAATAGCTCGTCTATCTCGTGGTCACGCACCGCCTCGATGAGCGGCTTACTCCCTGGCTCCTTTATATTAAATAGCTTGGCGGCCGCTTGGTTAGCCAGCGAGATTTCCCCTTCGGTATCGGTCATGATAACGCCGTCAGCCATGTTATCTAGGATACTCTCCAGTCTGGTCCTGTCTTCCGAGATTGTTTCCACCAGTTTTTTCAGCTTGACTGACATTTCGTTGAAGGCTTGAGCCAGTTCTCCCACCTCGTCCCTGGTTCCTACGGCTATTTTTTGTCCCAGTTCCCCCGAGGTGATTCTCTTGGAGGCGACGGTAAGCCTCCGTATTGGGCGGGTGGTGATGCGGGCGATAAGCCAGGCCGCCAGGACGACCAGCACGGTAGCCACCGCCATGGCAATGATAATGCTTACCCTTACCCGCTGCACTACGTTTTCCACTGTTGTCAGCGGCAGCGAGACGCGGGCTACCCCCAGAGTTTCACCCTCATGTGAGATGGGCACGGCCACATACATCATCTTCTGCCCCAGGGTGATGCTGTAGCGGGTGCTCTCACCAACGCCTGTTGCCAGAGCGTCCTTGACTTCGGGACGGGTGGCGTGGTTTTCCATAGTGGCCGGGTCTTCTTCGGAGTCACCCAGCACGGTGCCGTCCCCGGCGATGATGGTGACCCTGGCGTCGATTTCCTCACCCAGCTTCTTAGCTAGGGCATCAAGGTTGCCCGCCTCATCAGGGCTCAAGAAAGCGGGCAGGCTGACTTCGGCGGTAATATTGGCTTCAGACTCTAGCTGAGAGCGCAGGCTGTCCAGCTGAGAGCTTCGGGTGGAGATGGCCAGATAAATCCCCAGCGCCCCCATAATGACCAGTACCAGTACCATGAAGGGGATGGTTATGCGCCATTGAATACTACGAAACAATTTCAGCCTACCATTTTATAGCCCGTGCCCCTGACCGTCACCAGGAGGGTGGGTCTTGCCGGGTCGCTCTCTATTTTTTGCCGCAGCCAGCGGATGTGGACGTCCACCGTCCTGGTCTCGCCAGCGTAGTCATAGCCCCATACCTTTTCCAGAAGCTGCTCCCGGCTGAAGACAAGCTCCTTGTTTTCAGCCAGAAAAGCCAGTAAATCAAACTCCTTAGGGGTAAGCTCTAGCTCCGCCCCTCTCAGTAAAGCCTGGTGGCGGGCGCTATCAATCTCCAGGCCGCCGACTTTGAGTGGTCCCGGTTCCGGTTTTGTCATTTTGGTGCGGCGGAGCATAGCCCCTAGGCGAGCCAGTAGCTCCCTCATGCTGAAGGGCTTGGTCATGTAATCGTCAGCCCCGATTTCAAGCCCGACTATCTTGTCCACCTCCTCCGCCTTGGCGGTGAGCATCAGGATGGGGGTGGTCATCTCTTTCCGCAGAATGCGGCAGACCTCAAAGCCGCTCAGCTTGGGCAGCATTATATCAAGGATGATGAGGTGGGGCTTTTCCCGGCGGGCGATATCCAGGGCTTCCGCGCCATCAACGGCTGTCACGACCTCATAGCCCTCTTTGCGAAGATTATATTTGAGGGTGTCCAGCAGGTTTCGGTCATCTTCGACAATCATGATTTTTGCCGTCATGTTTATCTCCGATATCCGATAATAGTATAAACCTAACGGTAGGGGCTATCAAATAAATATGAAAAAGCCCTTAGGTCCTTGTTGAACCTACAATCGTGTTATATAATTGGGCTATGAGCTCAATCCAGCAGGACTTATCCATATTTAACAAGTTTAATTTCGAGAGACCGCCGGTAGGGGTTAAGTTCCTGCTCATGAAACCGTCTGGAATCAAGAAGCTGGATAAGAAGCTGGCTTTATGCGAGATGCTTCCCGAAGCCCAGGGGGGAAGCTCTTTTTACGCCACAAAAGAGGATTTTGAGTGCGTCGGTCCGATATTATTGGGTATGGTGGGCCATGACCCGATTTTCGAAAGCGGACAAATAGGACCCAGGCTGGAAATCTTTAAGGAGGCGCGGGCTAACAGTAGGCTCTACCCCTACATTCCCAGGGTGACCAGCAACATCGTTAACTATATCGCCTTTGCTCCGCTGGACAAGTTAACCTTTGAGCCGGACGTATTAGTTCTGGCAACTAACCCCGTTCAAGCCGAGATTATAATGAGAGCCAGCAGCTATACCACCGGCAAAATGTGGTGCGGCAAGGCGACGCCGGTTATGGGATGTGCCTGGATAATTATTTACCCCTACTTAAGCGGCGAGATAAATTTTGTAATCACCGGTCTTATCCATGGCATAAAGGCAAGGCAGGTATTTCCCGACGGTATAATACTTATATCCCTCCCCTGGGACTTGATTCCCATGGTGGTGGAAAATTTGAAGGAGATGGAGTGGGAGCCGGCGGCGTTTACCGAGGGCAGAGAGGCACATAACCAGAGGCTCAAGGATGAGGTTGAGGCGCTGATGAAGCAGCTTGAGGAGAAGTAAGATAAGAGGGAAAGATTTTTAAGAGGGGGCTTTAAGCCCCCTTTCATTATAATTTCCAATTATCACTTACAGAAGCAAACGTATATTGTGGCCCTACTCTACCACGCCGATACGCAGATGTTCCTCTCCTTGGTCTCTTAACACCCAACCTTAAAAGTTGCCGAGCCATTTGTTCAACGGTTATTGGTGAATCCGGTTTCTTCAAAGAAGACAGATGTGCTCTTGAAATTGATGTGTCAAACTCTGGCCTCGCGCCACCAGTGCTAGGTCTGAACAATCTACAGTTTAAATCATCATTAGAATTACTCATATTAATGCAAACAGGCGCTTCATTAAAATAAAACATTTCTTCTTTGCTTTCTTTAATCAAGTCAGTTTGTTGGGCTATTTGTCTCTTTAAATCATATATACGAGGTTCAGCACGTGGAGCAGCAGGTTCCATTAGAAGAATGAGGACTGGCCTTTGGAATATGTCTATTAAAAATTTTATGTTTCTCCATACTTTAGTAGTATAAGTTGATGGGATTTCATTTAGAACGTTATAAATAAGTAATATATCAGTGTTGGCAAGCCTATCATATTGATTAGCGAATGCAGATATAGCATCCATTTTTAAATCTGCTTCAATATTAATTGGGTCAACATCTACTTTTGGAAAAGTATCTTTTAACACTCTAGTAAAAACAATATGTTGGCTTGAATTCCATTCACGCTCTTTTTCTATAGAGTTCAATTTTAAAAAGAGCGATTGACGAGGTGCATCTGATAAATAGAAAAGGCATATACCAAACAATTCAATACAAGCTCCCGCTCCCAAAGAAGTAATTACCAACTCGTTTCGCCTGCCACGTGGCTTTGGTATTGCTTCGGGATTTTCACTTTCTACATTTTTTAATTGTAAATAGGATAGATAGGCATGTTTCTCCCCGAAGGCAGCTAGATAACCAGCCCTGTTTTTCTTAAGTTGGTAGTTTATTCTGGTCGGCTGGATAGTACCGTGCTCGCCTTTAAACCTATAGACACGGCGAATATAAGAAAGGGCTGCACGTGTACTTTTAAGATGAGTTGTGCTGAGATGGTCACCACCACCTCCCCAAATATCTACGAGTACTTTTTCTAGTAATGATGTGAATATGTTCCTTTCTGCTTTCATATTTCATATCATATTAATGTTAATTTTATCCCATTATGTTAATTATACCACGTTTGTACAATAGTATTCTGCATAGCAGGAGAACGGGGCAAAAAGAGAGTTTAAAGAGGCTTTGCCCCTTTTGGGTGGGTTTGGGTGGGAAGTAAGACCTAAAGAATCTCCCCCAGAGATTGCACCCCCTACGCTTTATTGCTACAATTACCCTCAGTAGAATGGCGGCTAAGTATAACCCCCAGGAGATAGAAAAGAAGTGGCAGCAGAGGTGGGCGGAGGACGGGCTTTATGAGGTAGGCGAGGAGACTGCCAAGCCCAAGTGGTATGCCCTGACCATGTTCCCCTACACCTCCGGCGACCTCCACATCGGGCACTGGTACGCCATGGCGCCCTCCGATGTCCACGCCCGGTTCAAGCGGATGCAGGGCTATAACGTGCTTCACCCCATGGGCTTTGACGCCTTCGGGCTTCCCGCCGAGAATGCGGCTATCAGCCGCGGCATTCACCCCTTTGTCTGGACGATGCAAAACATAGAAAATATGCGCCGCCAGCTAAAGAGCATCGGTGCCATCTATGACTGGAGCCGGGAGGTCATAACCTGCCTCCCCGATTACTATAAGTGGACGCAATGGTTCTTCCTGAAATTATATGAGCACGGTCTGGCTTATCGGGGGAAGGCGCCGGTCAACTGGTGTCCCCAGTGCCAGACGGTGCTGGCTAACGAGCAGGTGGTCGACGGCTCCTGCGAGCGCTGCGGGGCGATGGTCGCCCGGCGGGACCTGGAGCAGTGGTTCTTCGCCATTACCAAATATGCCGATGAGCTTATGCAGCATGACGGCATTGACTGGCCGGAGCGGATAAAGATAATGCAGCGGAACTGGGTGGGCAAAAGTCAGGGCACGGAGATTGCCTTCGGTCTTGACCATGCCGGCGCCAGTGAAAAAGAAATTCGGGTGTTTACCACCCGCCCCGATACCGTCTTTGGCGTAACCTTTATGGTGCTGGCGCCGGAGCACCCGCTAGTGGAAAAACTGACCTCGCCGGAGAAAAAGGCTGAGGTTGAGGCTTATATTGAGAAGTCGCGGCGGCAGAGCGATATAGAGAGATTGTCAACGGAGAAGGAAAAGGACGGGGTATTTATCGGCGCCTATGTGGTAAACTGGCTCAACGGGGAAAAGGTGCCAGTCTGGATTGCCGACTATGTTCTCCTGGGCTACGGCACCGGGGCGGTGATGGCGGTGCCCGCCCATGACGAGCGCGACTTTGCCTTTGCTAAAAAGTACAACCTGCCCATAAGGGTGGTGATTGCCCCGCCGGACTGGCAGGGAGGGGAACTGGAGGAAGCCTATATTGAGCCGGGCACGATGGTCAACTCCGGGCAGTTTGACGGTCTCCCCAGCGAAAAGGGCATTGATAAAATCTCTGATTTCTTGGAGGGGAAGGGTTTAGGCGGGCGGACGGTAAGCTACAAACTCCGCGACTGGCTTATCTCCCGCCAGCGCTACTGGGGGGCGCCCATCCCCATGGTTTACTGTGATAAGTGCGGCATTGTCCCCGTCCCCGAAAAAGAGCTGCCGGTGCTCTTGCCCGAGGACGCCGAGTTTAAGCCCACCGGTGAGTCACCGCTAAAATATAACAAGAATTTTGTCAATACCACATGCCCGAAATGTGGGGCGGCGGCCAGGCGCGAGACCGACACCATGGACACCTTTATGTGCTCCTCGTGGTATTTCCTGCGCTATGCCAGCCCCCATGATGACAAGGCGGCTTTTGACCCTGACAAGGTAAAATACTGGCTGCCGGTTGACCTCTATACCGGCGGCGCCGAGCATGCCGTGATGCACCTTTTCTATGCCCGCTTCTTTATTAAGGCGCTGCGGGATATGGGGCTGGTCGGTTTTGGCGAGCCGTTTACCCGCCTGTTCAATCAGGGGGTTATTGTTGCTGAAAAACAGAAGATGAGCAAGTCCCGGGGCAACGTGGTCACCCCCGATGCCTATGTCTCCGAGCTCGGTGCTGATGCCGTGCGCGCCTATCTGATGTTTATCGGACCCTGGGAGCAGGGTGGGGAGTGGAATGATGCCGGCATCAGCGGCATGAGCCGCTGGCTTAACCGCGTTTGGAACCTGGTTACCAGCGAATATAGTGAGGGTAAGGTCAGCCAGCCGGCGGAGCGGGATTTATCTCGTGTAGTTCATCAGACCATCAGGAAGGTCACCGATGACATGGAAAGGCTCCGCTTTAATACCATGCTGGCGGCGCTTATGGAGTTCACCAACTACCTGACCAGGGTCAGAGAAGAGGGTGCGGTCAGCCTTTCCCAGTGGGGGGAGGCGATAGATACCCTGCTCTTACTTTTGGCTCCCGCTTGTCCCCATATAACCGAGGAGTTGTGGCAGCAGAGGGGGCACGAGTACAGCATCCATAACCAGAAGTGGCCGGAGTGGGACGAGGCGCTGGCTAAGGATGAGGCGATTACCCTGGTGGTCCAGGTCAACGGCAAACTCCGCGACCGGATTACTGTTCCGGCGTCCATCACCGAAGGCGAAGCCAGGGAGAAGGCGCTGGCAAGCCAGAAGGTAAAGGTTCACCTTGAGGGCAAGAAAATAGTTAAGACGATATATGTCCCGGGCAGGCTGGTAAACTTGGTAGTACGATGAGGAGAGTTTAAGAGGGGCGAAGCCCCTCTTAACAAAAAATCTTTCCCTTCCCCTTATTAAGGGGAAGGGGATAAAGGGGATAGGGTTATACAAAATGAAAATAGCATTTATCGGTGGGGGGAATATGGGGGAGGCAATGCTGGCAGCTATTCTGAAAACGGGGCTGGCTGAGCCGGAGGCGATTACTGTCAGTGATGTTGCCCAAGCCCGGCGTGAGTCTCTGAAGCAAAGATACGGCGTGGCGGCGACTCCCCGCAACCCCGAGGCTGTTGCGGGCAAAGACATAATAGTCCTGGCGGTTAAACCGCAGAACCTGGCTGAGGTAATGACCGACTTAAAGGGTCAGCTCAAGCCGTCTCAGCTTGTTTTATCAATCATCGCCGGGGCGAAGATTGAAACCCTCTCCGGGGGGCTGGGGCATAAGCCTATCGTTCGGGCGATGCCCAACACCCCCGCCCGGATTGGGGAGGGGATAAGCGTCTGGGCGGCTACCGCCGAGGTGAGCCAGCAGCAAAAAGAAGTGGCAGGGGCTATCCTCGGGGCGATGGGCAAAGAGGTCTATGTTGACGATGAAAATTATATTGATATGGCGACGGCGGTAAGCGGTAGCGGGCCAGCCTATTTCTTTTCGATGGTTGAGGCGCTGGTTGATGCCGGGGTAGAAATTGGTCTGCCCCGGGATAAGGCCCTGGAGCTGGTACTGCAGACTATGCTCGGCTCGGGTCAACTTATTCAGCGCTCGGGCGAAGAGCCCGCCGAGTTGCGGCGGATGGTCACCTCCCCCGGTGGCACCACCGCCCAGGCTCTTGAGCAGTTGGAAAAGGGGAATTTTGCTGAGCTAATTAAGCGGGCGGTAAAGGCGGCTTATAATAAAGCCAGGGCATTGGGCGAGTAGAGCCATTTCTCCCCACGCTTGACAATTTTTCCAAAAAGTTCTATATTTCATACAAATCAGATATTTATTGTCATGAGGAGGGGAGGCACATGAACGACAAAGATGTCCGGTATGATTTCAAGTGTTTTGGCTCGGCGACCGTCGGTCCCAGGGGGCAGGTAGTTATACCAGCCAATGCCCGCAAGAAGATGGGTATAGAGGCAGGGGCGACGCTGCTCGTTTTCTTGGGACCCCGGGGTAAGGGGTTATTCCTGTTCAAGGCTGATGCCGTGGAACAAATGGTAAGAATGGTCAGCGAACATCTGGCTGGTGTTGAGGGGTTATTGAAGAGCTACACGCCATCCAAAGCAACTAGGGAAAGCTCCCGGGAGGAAGCCGATGAGGAGAAATAAGGTGAAATTAGTTTTAGCTCTAGCTCTGGCTTGCTTACTGGTGGTCAGTCTTAGCGCCTGTGGTGGTCCACCCGAAGAAGACCAGAACCAGCCAGTTGAGGTAAGCCGGGGTGATTTAATGGTGACCGTCAGTGCTGATGGCAACCTTTCTTTTGTTAAGGATAGGAAGTTGACCTTCGGCATCAGTGGCACTATAGCCGAGGTAAATGTTGAAGAGGGTGAACGGGTAAGTCAGGGGACGGTGCTGGCCGGGCTGGATACCACTTCCTTAGAACTAGCTATCAAGGCAGCCCAGGTTGACCTGGACATAGCTACGAATAGCTATACCAGGATAACCTATCCCTATAGCTATGAGACCTTTGCCTTTGACGTTTCTTATGCCTTGACCTCCATTGTTGATGCCAAACGGGAGTTAAACCGGGCTCTGGAAGCACTGGAGATAGGATTAAGTTTTGACCAATACTGGGAGGTGTGGAAGGGGCTGACTCAAGCCCAGGACAAATTGGCTGAAGCCACACAGAGACTGGGTCGGGGACAGGGGGTGGATTTATTCGGGACAGGGATTCTTAGTATTGCCGACTTCTGGACACTGAGGGAAGCCCAGCTGGGGGTGGACAGAGCTCAGGTGGCTCTGGATATAGCTAACGATGACTTGAGGAAGGCGGTGATGGTCGCTCCTTTTGACGGTGTCGTCGCCCTGGTGGATATCAAAGAGGGGGATAGCCTGTCCGCTATGGACTATGCAACCAGAACTATCGTTGAGCTAGTTGACCCGGCGAAGATGGAACTTAGCGCTGAGGTTGATGAGATAGACATACCGAATGTGAAGCTGGGGCAAAGGGCTATTATCAGTGTCGATGCCTTGCCCGATGTTCAACTTGAGGGCGAGGTTACCTCTGTCTCACCACTGGCGACTGAGGAATCAGGACTGATATTATACAAGATTAAGGTCGGCTTTGAGGCGCCGGAGGGTTCCGGGCTTAAGGCGGGAATGAGTGCCACCGCCGACATTATTATCACTGGAGGCACTGGCCTTTTGCTGGTGCCCAGCCGGGCTATCGGGGAGGATAGCCAGGGCAATACGGTGGTTAAGGTCGTGGTCGATAACCAGATTGAGGAGAGGGTGGTGGTTGTCGGTATGAGCGATGGCTATCAGACCGAGATTGTATCCGGGCTTAACGAGGGTGATGTTGTGATGGGCAGGTATTAGTGAGTCGGGCAGATGATTAAACTGGAAAACGTCGCCAAGGTTTACCGCATGGGTGAGGTGGAGGTCTACGCCCTTAGGGGGGTGTCTCTCACCATCAAAGCCGGGGAGATGGTGTCCATTGTTGGCGCCTCAGGCTCGGGCAAGTCCACCCTGCTCCATATCATTGGTTGCCTGGATAGACCCTCGTCAGGCAACTACTTCCTTGATAAGGTTGATGTCGGCCGGCTTAACGATGACAAGCTGGCGGAGATGAGAAATAAAAAGTTTGGCTTTGTCTTTCAGGACTTTAATCTACTCTCTCGTGCCACTGCCCTGTCAAATGTTGAGCTTCCCCTTATCTACGGCGGTGGTGGCCAAAAGCACCAGAAGGCTTTGGAAGCCCTGGAGCGGGTAGGATTGGGGGGAAGGGCAAAGCATAGACCAACCGAGCTATCCGGTGGTGAACAGCAGCGGGTGGCTATCGCCAGGGCTTTGGTGAATGACCCGCCCCTCATTCTAGCCGATGAGCCTACCGGCAACCTTGATAGCGTTTCCACCAAGGAGATTATCTCCATCTTTCGTTCACTAAACAAGGATGGTATTACGGTGGTCGTGGTTACCCATGAGGCGGATATCGCCGCTCAGACTCAGCGTATCATTCGTCTGCGTGACGGGGAGATTGTAAGCCAGTGAAGCTTCTTGAATCACTAGTTATCGCCATAAGGTCTTTACTGGCCAACAAGTTGCGCTCGGCGCTGACCATGCTCGGCATTATTATCGGCGTCGGGGCGGTAATCACCCTGATGTCGGTGGGGAGGGGAGCCCAGACACACATTACCTCCACCTTTGAGAAGATGGGCACCAATGTACTCTATGTAATGTCCACCTCATCTGAGGAGGGGGGGATGATGGCAATACAATACGGCTCGACGACGCCCAATCTTACCCTGGAGGATGCCAAGGCTCTGGAGGATATCGACTCGGTGACGGCGGTGGCCTCGGCGAATGAGAACTATGTTGAGGTAACCGCTGGCGGGGAGAGTAAGGCGGCTATCATCCACGGGACTACCCCTGAATATCTGCAGGTATACAAGCGCTCCATGGCCTCGGGGCAGTTCTTTTCTAACCGGGATATAGCCTCTAGGAATTCGGTAGTAGTGTTGGGGAGTGAGGTGGCTAGTGACCTCTTCGGTGACAGTGACCCTGTGGGGCAGTATGTTAAAATCAAGGGGAAGCGGTTTGCCGTTATCGGGGTCATGGAGCCCAAGGGTGGGGCGATTATGGGGGTCAGCATGGATGATGTGGTGGTGACGCCAATAACTACCTTTCAGACCAGGCTGTTTACCCAGCAAACCAGCCGGGGCGAGGACGCCGTCCAGACAATTGCTCTTCAGGTAGCCAGCGCTGGTGCCATAGATGATGTCAGGGGGAAGGTTGAAGATATCCTCAGGCATCGCCACCGCATAGCCGCCGATGAGGATGACGATTTTACCGTTGTCAGCATGGAGCAGATGCTGGGCCAGTTACAGCAGGTGCTGGGCATATTTTCCATAGTTCTGGGGGCTATTGCCAGCATCTCACTGCTGGTCGGTGGCATCGGCATTATGAACATCATGCTGGTCTCGGTAACTGAGCGCACCCGGGAGATAGGCATTCGCAAGGCGGTGGGGGCGAAGCGGAGGGACATTCTGGTCCAATTCCTTTTAGAGGCGGCGGTGCTGAGCCTGCTCGGTGGCGGCATCGGCATAGTTGGCGGCTGGATGTTAGCCTTCTTGATTTCCCTCATTGATATTGGAGGCATAACCCTTCATTCGGTGGTCTCGGCGGATATTGTGGTTCTGGCGGTCACCGTATCGGTGATTATTGGTCTGGCTTCGGGGGTATACCCGGCGATGAGGGCAGCCAGGCTGAATCCGATTGATGCCCTGCGCTACGGATAAAGGAGGCTTATAATATGAACTGGCTTGATATCGTGCTCCTGGTGGCTATAGCTCTGGCTACGGTGGCTGGGCTGGGGATTGGGCTTATTAGAGCCGCTTTATACCTTGCCGGCTTAATATTCGGCATAGTCCTCGCCGGACACTACTATATCCCCTTCTCCCACTTGCTGGACGCCGTCCTGCAGCCTAATGTGGCTAAGGTTGTCGCCTTTATCATCATACTGGTGGCGGTAATGGCGGCGGCGGTTTTTCTGGCTATGTTCTTGAGGCAGGGTGCCTCGGTGATAAAGTTGGGCTGGGCAGACCGGCTGGGTGGGGCTGTCTTTGGTCTGTTGATGGGGGCTTTACTCTGTGGCTGCTTGCTGGCGATATGGGTCAAGTTTGTTGGCGGCGGCGAGGCTATCACCGAATCAACCGTGGCGGGGATATTACTGGACCGCTTGCCGATGGTGCTGGCACTGCTTCCCGACGAGTTTGACGCGGTGCGCTCTTTCTTTCAGTGAGGGTTTTTGCCTTGAAACTTCTCTTTCAGAGCCGATGCCACGTGTTCGGGGACAAGGTCATCGATAGCACCGCCCAGACTGACTGCCTCTTTTAGCAAACTGGAACTGAGAAACTGGTATTCTATCCTTGACATCAGGCAAACGCACTCCAGTTCCGGGAATAGCTTTTTATTCATCATTGCCATGTCAAATTCCCGCTCAAAGTCGGCGCTCATTCTTAGCCCTCGCACCATCGCCTTTGCCTTTGACTTCCGGGCAAAATTAACGGTCAGCATGTTGAAGGGCTCCACCTCGACATTGGGCAGGTCGGCTATCGCTTTTTTTATTAGTTCCACCCTCTCTTCGGTGCTGAAGAGGATGGGTTTAGTCGGGGTCTCGTAGACGCCGATGATGACCTTATCAAAGAGCTTGGCGGCTCTGGTAGCGATGTCAAGGTGTCCGTTAGTTATCGGGTCAAAGCTGCCCGGATAGATAGCAATGTTCAACTCCTTGCCTCCTTTTGAAAAACTTTAATGCAGCTATCACCGTGGCGGCGCTCCTTTATCGCCTTTAGCGGGGTATAGACCGATTCCAGGGGGAGATGGGGGGAGTGCGTCGCCACCACGATTGTCTCTGGACTGACCAATTTGGAGCTTGCCAGTTGCTGGAGTAAGCTGCCTATCGACGAATCGGAATAGGGCGGGTCTATCAGTATGATACTATACTCCTCCTCAAGAAAGGAAAGCGCTTTAGCTACACGGCAACAATAAACGTGAGCCTTAGCCGAAAGCCTTGTCTTCTCCAGGTTTTCCCTGATTATACGGCAACATAGTGGCTCATGTTCCACGAAGTCAACCCAGCCGGCACCGCGGGATAAGGCTTCAATGCCTAAAGCCCCGCTGCCGGCGAAGAGGTCAAGCACTCGTGACCAATCAGTGATGGTAGTTTCCAGGATGGAGAAGATTGCCCCCCGGACTAAATCTGTCGCCGGGCGGGTAGCCGTCCTCTTGGGTGCTTTAATTTGGTGTCCCTTGGCGCTGCCGGCAATCACTCGCATGGCTTCTCCTGCCCTGTGATGATAGCCAGTTTTAACCAGTGTTGTCAATGCTTTCTTCCCACCCACCCGCCCATTCGGCTATTGCCCTGAGAAAGTTTATTATGCTATACTGGTAGCCGTTATCGTGTAAATTGGGAGGAAGCGATTGCTGGCTAACTACGGCTATATCGGTTTACTCCTGGTAGTGGCCGTTCTTTTCGTGATTACCACTCTTCTTCTCCCCTTTGCTCTCAGTCTGCCGTCGCGCCTGAGACTATATTTCCGCCGCGTTCAGCAATATCTGCAGACCCGTTATCCCTTCCTGGTTAAATTCATGCCTCCCCTTCCCTCCTTCCCCAAGTTTATGCAGATTACCCCCTACAACCCCACTCCGGTCAAAGGCTCCACCTTTGAGTGTGGTATGGAGACCATCGGCGAGGCGTGGGTCCGGTTTAACTTCCGCTATTATTTCTATGCCCTGGTGTTTATTGCCCTTGACGTGCTGGTTGTTTTCCTCTACCCCTGGGCGGTTGAGCTTAGGGGGCTGGGGTTATTCGGCCTTATCGCGGTGGGCATTTTCATTTTCATTATAATTATCGGCTATATCTATGCCTGGAAGAAGAAGGTCCTGGAGTGGAAATAGAAGAGGTTTATTCCCGCGAGCAACTTGATAAGGCTGAGGGTGAGCAGATTGAGGCGCTGATGGCGCGTTCTCAAGAGCCAATTCCCGACCCCGATAAATGGCTCGAGGAGGAACTCAAGCGCAATATCCTGCTGACCTCGGTGGACGCCATGCTTGACTGGGCGCGGCGCTCTTCGCTGTGGTCGGTGGTCTGTTTTCCTGCCTGCTGCGCCTTTGAATTTATCGCTACCGCCGCCTCCCGCTTTGATATCTCTCGCTTCGGCATGGAAATCATCCGTGCCTCCCCCCGCCAGGCAGACCTGATGATTACCGCTGGTACATTGACCTGGAAGATGGCGCCTCAGGTAAAGAGAATCTATGACCAGATGGCGGAGCCGAAGTGGGTAATCGCTATGGGGTCGTGCGCCATCAGCGGCGGCATTTTCCGCTCGTCTTATAGCGTGGTTCCGGGGTATAACCGCATAATCCCGGTTGATGTCTATGTCCCGGGTTGCCCCCCGCGCCCCGAAGCCCTGCTTTACGGGATAAGAATGTTGCACCAGAAGATAGCCAAAGAGAGCCTTATCACTGAAAGGTAAAGAATGACGGTAGCCCTTTCCGGTAGTGAAATAGCCAAGCAGATAGAAAAGCAGTTTCCGGGAAGCGTTGTCAAGTCAACGGCAGACAGCCTGCTGGTTAGAGCCGAATCGCTGCTGGAGATAGCCGCCTACTTAAAAAGCACGCCCAAGCTTGACTTTGATTACCTCAGCGCCGTTACCGCCGTTGACTACCTTGACTACTTTGAGGTCATCTACCTGCTGACCTCACTGCGTCATAACCATAGCCTGGTGCTGAAAACTCGCTGTTACGGGCGGGACAACCCCGCCCTGCCCTCGGTGGTCGGTTTGTGGCGGAGCGCCGATTTTCAGGAGAGAGAGATTTACGACCTTTTTGGGATTAAGTTTGAGGGGCACCCCAATCTGAAGCACATCGTCCTCTGGGACGGATTTCAGGGGTATCCATTACGTAAGGATTATTTGTGATGGCGATTAAAACCGAGCCCTTTGTCGTTAATTTCGGTCCGGCGCACCCCAGCACCCACGGGGTCTTCCGCATGAGGACCACCCTTGACGGCGAGGTCGTCCTTGACATGGAGCCCGTCTTCGGCTACCTGCATCGCGGCATTGAGAAGCTGGCTGAGGAGCGGACCTATGCCGGCTGTATCCCGCTGACCGACCGGCTGGACTACCTGGCTTCAATGTCCAACAATTTCGCCTATGTTTTAGCCGTGGAGAAGCTCGCCGGGATTGCCGTCCCGGAGCGGGCGGAATATATAAGGGTGATTATGGCGGAGCTGCAGCGCATCGCCAGTCACCTGATAGCGGTGGGCACTTTCCTGAATGATTGCGGCGCCTTTCAGACCCCCGTCGTCTATATGATTCGGGAGAGGGAGAGGATTCTGGACCTCTTTGATATGGCCTGCGGTCAGCGGCTGACCTATAACTATATGCGGGTGGGCGGCGTCAGCCAGGACGTCCCCGAGGAGTTCGCCCCTGCCCTGGAGAAATTCCTCAAGGAGATGCCGGGCTGGATTGATGAGTATGACCAGCTGCTTAAGGAGAACGAGATATTTCTGGCTCGTGCCAAGGGGGTGGGCATCCTGTCCAAGGAGTTGGCCATCAACATTGCCGCCAGCGGTCCGGTGCTGCGTGCCAGCGGGGTCAAGTGGGACATCCGCTGCTCCGACCCCTATTCTATTTACGACCGCTTTGAGTTTGATATCCCCACCGGCAATGCCGGTGATTGCTACGACCGCTACCGGGTAAGAGTTGAGGAGATGCGCCAGAGCGTGCGCATCCTAAAGCAGGCGCTAAAAGACTTGCCCAGGGGGGAGGTGAGGAGCGAGGTCCCCCACTGGTTCCACCCGCCGGTGGGCGAAGCCTACGCTCATATTGAAGCCCCCCGGGGCGACCTCGGCTTCTATCTGGTTTCGGATGGTTCCATCGCCCCCTATCGCTTCCACGTCCGGGCGCCGACATTGATAAATTTGACGGCTCTCCGGGATATGACGCGGGGGTGGAAGGTGGCTGACCTTATTCTCATCTTCGGCAGTATTGATATCTGTATGGCTGAGGTGGATAGATAATGACAACGGCAATGGCAATGTTGCCTCCTGATTGGCCCGGCGGCTTCTGGGCGCACTGGGCGGTATTTGTCGTCATCATCTTCGTTTTTGTCCTGGGGTTTATAATGGGGGCTCTCTGGTTTGAGCGGCGGGCGATGGCGATTATGCAGGCTCGGCTGGGACCCAACCGGGTGGGACCCTTTGGTATTTTCCAGTCGATAGCCGATACCATTAAGCTATTGCTCAAGGAAGATATTATCCCTGCCAAGGGCGATAAGTTAATTCACTGGCTGGCGCCGGTGGTTGTCGCTGCCCCGGTACTGATGATCTTTGCCGTGGTGCCCTTTCAGGGGGGAGCCATCCTGGCTGACCTCAACATCGGCATCCTCTATATAGTGGCTATCAGCTCGGTGGCTACGGTGGGGATATTTATGGCGGGGTGGGCTTCCAATAACAAGTTTTCCCTGCTTGGCGCCATGCGCGTGGTAGCCTCGGTGGTGAGCTACGAGATACCGGTGGTGCTCTCCATTGTCGGGGTGGTGCTGCTCGCCGGGTCGCTATCCCTGCAGCAGATAGTAATCGCTCAGGATATTCCCTTTATCCTGTTGCAGCCGCTGGGCTTCCTGCTCTTTTTTATTGGCGCCCTGGCGGAGATTAACCGCGCCCCCTTTGACCTCATGGAGGCTGACTCCGAGATTGTCGCCGGCTTTCACACTGAGTACTCGGGAATAAGGTGGAGCATGTTACAACTGGGGGAGTACGGCGAGGCGCTGGCTATCTCCGCTATTGTCACCACCCTCTTCCTCGGCGGCTGGAGGGGACCCCTCTTGCCCCCCTGGCTCTGGTTCCTGGTCAAGGTCGGGCTGGTGTTCTTCGTTATGGTGTGGATAAGGACGACGGTGCCGAGGGTGAGGATTGACCAGCTGATGGCGCTGGCCTGGAAATTCCTCTTCCCCTTGGCTCTATTAAACCTGCTTATCACTGCCGTGGAGATTTTACTCTTCCCGGCGGTTTCACCGTGGGTGATGGTTGGGGTTAACATCGCTATCATGTTCTTTTTGGTGATTTTGTGGTCAAGACTATTTAAGTTAGGCTGGGGTAGAGTTGAAGT
Organism: uncultured Dehalococcoidales bacterium; assembly: GCA_964505425.1. GTDB lineage: Bacteria > Chloroflexota > Dehalococcoidia > Dehalococcoidales > BS750m-G39 > CAVTZP01. The sequence goes on from CAZDHX010000002.1 coordinate 90,890, forward strand.
TTGAGCGTTACGGGTTAGGCATCGCCAAGGGCTTATCGGTAACGATAAGGCACCTCTTCCGGCGCCCGGTAACCACCCAGTACCCGGAGCAGAGGCTCAATCCCTCGCGGCGGACGCGGGGTAACGAGCTTATCTGGGACAAAAATAAGTGCACCGGCTGCGCTACCTGCGCCAAGACCTGCCCCCAGGGCGTTATTCACATCGTGACCTCGGTCGGTGCCGAGGAGAATAAATATAAAGTTGAGACCTATCAGGTTGATACTGGATATTGCATCTTCTGCGGCTTGTGCGTTGAAGCCTGCCCCTACGATGCCCTGTTTATGGGCTACGACTACGAGAGGGCAAGGTATCGGCGCCACGAGCTGGTGCAGGATAAAGAAACAATGATGGAGACGCCGGATAAGAAAGTCAGCGGATACTTTCATCCGGAGCGGGCGGCGAAATTACCCCGCCAGACGCTGCTTGTTGAGCGGGGGAAGGGAAAGGGTGATGGGAGTTAGTATCGCCTTCTGGATACTGGCGGCAATAGGGGTAATGGCGGCTCTAGCCGTGGTCTTGCTTCGTGATGTCTTCCGGGCGGCGCTGTCCCTGGTCTTGTGCTTCCTGACGGTGGCGGGAATCTATATCACCCTCAGTGCCGACTTTCTGGCGGCGGTGCAGATTCTGATTTATGTTGGCGCCATATCGGTATTGATTATCCTGGCGATTATGCTCACCAGGGAGGTCCAGCGGGGCAGTACCTCAAATAGACTGCAAATCCCGGCTTTTCTGGTCGCCATATTATTCTTGGGCGGGGTAGCCTTCGCCCTGCTCAATACCCCGTGGGCGGTATCCTCCGCCCCACCCCTGGAGCCGACCACCCCGGCTATTGCTGGTCTGCTCTTCGGCGAGGGCGGCTTTATCTTGCCGGTGGAGATTGCCCCCGTCCTTTTGCTGGCGGCAATTTTAGGGGCTATCGCCCTGGTTAGGGAGAAATAAACTATGGTAGGTCTGGAACATTATCTTATATTAGCTGCGGTGCTGTTCTCCATCGGGCTTTATGGCGCCATGGCTAAACGCAATGCCATAGTTATCCTGATGTCTATTGAGCTTATGCTCAACGGGGTGAACATCGCCCTGGTTGCCTTCTCCCGCTATATTGTGCCCCTGATGCTGACGGGGCAGGTGTTTACTATCTTCGTTATGGTGGTGGCGGCCGCCGAGGTCGCCGTCGGCCTGGCGATAATAATTTCAATCTACCGCCACCGCGAGACGATAGACGCTACCAGGATCGATCTAATGAAGTGGTAGAGGAGGCGTAACTATGAATAGGAATACCGGGGGTACAGTGGGTGGAGTAATCTGGTTCATGGGCTGGCTCTTCACCGTCGGCTTTGCCAACCTGGTCTGGTGGAAGATTATTCTGGGCATCGTCGTCTGGCCCTTCTATCTCGGCGACGCCGTGCTGGCACAACTTTAGACTAATCGGGCATTTTGTATCTTTCCCCGCCCGCCGCCCCGTAGGGCAGGCTGGGTGGGAAGCAAAACGTGAATTGAAGGGGTGAGGTAGAAACTCAAGATGTGGGTAGAGGTTAAGCAGGCAAACAGTTTAATGACCGCCGAGATGTGGAAGGAATTATTTGAGGGCGAGGGGATACCCGCTCGCATCCTCCCCGCTTCCGGCGAGCCCAGGGACAAGGAGCTGGCTACCTATTCTATCCTTGTGCCCAGGGATAAGGAGCATATTATACAAGAGGTATTGAGGAAGCTGTGATGCCGTATCAACTGGTCTGGCTTATATTTCTACTGCCTTTATTCTCTTTTGCCATAATATCGCTGTTTTTCCGGCCGTTCTTTAACAACAGGCCCAAGCTTGGCGGCTATATCACCATCGCCTCTTTAACAGGCTCCCTTGCCCTATCAGTCTGGACGTTGCTGGAGGTTATGGCTGCCCCCGGTCACTCATTACCCGTGCCCGATGTCAGCTGGGTGGTTATTGAGGGGGGGATTACCATTCACCTGGGGCTGATGGTTGATTCGCTGACGGCGGTGATGCTCATCGTGGTTACGCTGGTCAGCCTGATGGTGCAGATTTACTCCCAGGGCTATATGCACGGCGACCCCGGCTATCACCGCTACTTCGCCTTTATGTCCCTCTTTACCGGCTCGATGCTGGGGCTGGTTTTAGCCGATAACCTGCTCTTCATGTATGTCTTCTGGGAGATGGTGGGCTTATGCTCCTATCTGCTTATCGGCTTCTGGTTCCACCGCCCGGCGGCGGCTGATGCCGCCAAGAAGGCGTTTATTGTTACCCGCCTCGGCGACTTTGGCTTCCTGGCGGCAATCCTGCTTTTGTTCTTTAACACCGGCACCTTTGATATCGCCCAGCTCCATTCTCTGGCGATAACCGGGGCGCTGGGGGGCACCCTCCTTACCTGGGTAGCCATCGGCATCTTTGCCGGCGCGGTGGGCAAGTCAGCCCAGTTCCCGCTGCATACCTGGCTGCCCGATGCCATGGAGGGTCCCACCCCGGTCAGTGCTTTAATCCATGCCGCAACTATGGTTGCCGCCGGCGTTTTTCTGGTCGCCCGATGCTATCCCCTCTTTGCCCACTCGGTTGAGGCGCTGACCACGGTAGCCGTCATCGGCGGCTTTACCGCCATCTTTGCCGCCACCATGGGTCTGGTAATGACCGATATCAAGCGGGTGCTGGCTTATTCAACTATAAGCCAGCTTGGCTATATGATGCTCGGCTTGGGGGTTGGGGGGGTAGCTATTGGTATCTTCCACCTGTTCAATCACGCCTTCTTCAAGGCGTTATTATTCCTTGGCGCCGGCAGTGTTAATCATGCCACCGGCACCTTTGATATGCGGCGGATGGGGGGACTGCGCAAGTTTATGCCCTGGACCTATGCCACCTTTGTTATCGCTAGCTTGAGCATCGCCGGCATCTGGCCTCTTGCCGGTTTCTGGAGTAAGGACGAGATTCTGGCAGCCTCTCTGCAGAACCAGCCGATACTTTTCTACCTGGCGATGATAACCGTGTTTATGACCGCCTTCTATATGTTCCGGGTGGTCTTTTTGACCTTCGGCGGCGACTACCGGGGCGGTAGTGCCGAGGGGCACGGCAAGCCGCACGAGTCGCCGTCGGTGATGGTGATGCCGATGGTCGTCCTGGCGGTGCTGGCGGTGGTCTCCGGTCTGTGGAATGTTACCGGCGCCTTCGGCGGGCTTTTCGGTCACGGCGAGAGCCAGGGCTTCGCTCAAGGGTTCTTCGGTATTCTGGCTCACCCCCTCCCCTGGATTTCGCTGATACTGGCGGGCCTGGGCATCTTGCTCGCCTATGCCATGTACAGCGTGAAGTGGCTGTCGGCGGAGAGGGCGGGCAGCATCTTCAAGCCGTTTTATACCCTCTTCTACCGCAAGTACTGGTTTGACGAGCTTTACGAGAGGGTAATCGTCAAGAACTTTCTGGTCCGTGGGCTTTTTGCCGGTTTTCAACTCTTTGACAGCTATGGCGTTGACGGGGCGGTGAACGGGATAGCCGGTGGGGCGATTGCCACCGGCAAGGCTATCAGAAAGGCACATACCGGGCAGTTACAACTATACGGGCTGTTTATTGGCATCGGTATCCTGGCGATTATTGCCTGCGTGTATTTCTTTGGGTGAGAGGTGAATGGACTTTAATTATTTGACCTGGATAATCTTCTTGCCGGTGGTGGGGGCAATCCTGATTGCCTTTCTTCCCGGTCTCTCCGGGCGGGCGATTAAGTGGCTGGCGGCTCTGTTTACCTTTGTGCCGCTGGCTATGTCTATTTATCTCTTTGCCATCTTTGACCGGTCGCTGGGAGCAATCCAGTTTGAGGAAAATTTTGCTTGGATTCCGGCGATTAACGCCCACTACCACCTGGGGGTGGACGGTTTAAGTTTGCCCCTGGTGCTCTTGATGAGCCTCCTCGGTTTCCTGGTGGTCCTTATATCGTGGAAGATTGACTTAAGACCCCGGGAGTACTTCGCTTGGCTTCTACTCCTGGAGACGAGCATTCTGGGAGTGTTCTGCTCCCTTGACCTCTTGCTATTCTTCCTCTTCTGGGAGATTGAGGTCATCCCGATGTATTTCCTCATCTCAATCTGGGGGACGGGGAGAAAAGAATACTCGGCGATAAAGTACGTGATATATACTTTGTTCGGCAGCGCGATGATGCTGGCTGGCATCCTCAGCCTTTATTTCACCACCGGCAGTCTCAACATGGTGGAGATAGCCCAGGGCGGGCTGGCGATGATTCAGTCAGTGATGCCGGCGGGGGCTATCTTTGTCCTGTTGCTCATCGGCTTTGCCGTGAAATTACCTGTCTTCCCGCTGCACACCTGGTTGCCTGATGCCCACACCGATGCCCCCACCGCGGTGAGCGTGGTGCTGGCGGGGGCATTGCTCAAGATGGGCGGCTACGGGATGCTAAGGGTATGCGTCAGTATCTTTCCCGCCGTTGCCCAGCAGTATGCTCTCATTCTGGTAATACTGGCGGTGGTCAATGTCCTCTACGGGGCGGCGGTAACCCTGAGGCAGACCGATTTAAAGCGGATGATTGCCTATAGTAGCATCAGCCACATGGGCTATGTTCTCTTGGGCATCTTTGCCCTGGGGCAGGTGAGCATGGTGGGGGCAAGTTTGCAGATGTTCAGCCACGGCATTATTACCGGGCTCTTGTTTGCCATGGCAGGCTTGGTGATGCACAATGCCGGGGAGAGGGACCTCCGAAAGCTCGGCGGTCTGGCAAGGCAGATGCCGATAATTGCCGTTGTCTTCTCGGTGGCGGGGGTGGCGGCGCTGGGGCTGCCCACCACCAGCGGCTTTGCCGCCGAGTTTCTCGTCTTTGTCGGCAGCTTTGCCAGCACCACCGTTGCCGGCATTCAGATTTACACCATCCTTGGCGTCCTTGGTATCGTTATTACCGCCGGCTATATTCTGTGGATGCTCCAGCGCGTCTTCTACGGCCAGGTGCTGGAGCGTTTCAAGAAGGCTTATGACGCCGATATCCTGGAGCGGGTGTATATGTTTATCTTCGTCGCTGTGATTATGCTCGTCGGCATCTACCCGGCAATCCTGACCGATGTTATTAAGATGGGCGTCATGCCCATAGTGAGGTTATTAGGTGGGTAAAGCGGGTTCCCGGAAAAATCAAAGATTTTTGTGGGTGCTTAAGGCATGTTGAATCTTGGGCTACTTTTACCGGAGCTGACCCTGGCGGCGACCGCCATCTTGGTCATCCTGCTTGACCTTGTTATCAAGCAGAAGGGAGTGCTGGCGGTGGTCAGCATAATCGGCGTGGTGGTTGCCGGTGGCTTGGCGGTTACCATGTGGGGTGGCGGCTCGCTGGCGATATTCAACAATATGCTGGCGGTGGATAATTTTGCTCTCTTCTTCAAGCTTTTGTTCTTGGTCATCGCCGCCCTGATTATTTTGGCCTCGGTGGACTATGTTTCCAAGATGGCTCGTTTTCAGGGTGAATACTACGCCCTGGTGCTTCTCTCTGCCCTGGGCATGATGCTGATGGCGGCTACCGCCGAGCTAATCTCTATCTATATTGCCCTGGAGCTGGCGAGCATCTCCTTATATGCCCTGGCTGGCTTTCTCAAGGACCCCAAGTCCACCGAAGCCTCGCTTAAATATCTATTGCTGGGGGCGGTCGCCTCGGCGGTGCTGCTCTTCGGCATGGCTCTTGTCTTTGGCTTTACCGGCAAGACCCAGCTCGGGGAGATTGCTGGGGTTATCCAGGGGCTTTCGCTGTCCGGTGTTTTAGCCTCTCCCGGGCTTATCCTGGGCATGATATTAATGATTGCCGGCTTCGGCTTCAAGATTGCCGCCATCCCCTTCCATATGTGGGTGCCCGATGTCTATGAGGGCGCGCCGACGCCAATCACCGCCTATCTATCTGTAGCCAGCAAGGCGGCTGGCTTTGCCGTTATCCTGCGGGTCTTTTACTCCGCCTTCGGGCTGCCATCGTGGCTGAGCCTGGACTGGGGGCTAATCTTCGCCGTGCTGGCGGCCATTGGCATGACGGCGGGCAATATCATCGCTATCCCCCAGACCAACATCAAGCGGATGCTCGGTTACTCCAGCATCGCTCAGGCGGGCTACCTCATGGTGGGGCTAGCCACGGTGGGACTTTCCTCGGCGGCAGACATTGTCGGCAGGAGCGGGCTTCTCTTCTTCCTCGCCAGCTACGCCCTGACCAACCTCGGCGCCTTTATCGCCATCATCGCCATCTCCAATAAGCTTGATAGCGACCTCATTAAAGACTATTCTGGGATGGGCAAACGAGCGCCACTCTTGGCTTTAGCCCTTACCCTGTGCCTGATTTCCCTCATTGGCATGCCGCCGGCGGCTGGCTTTATGGCTAAGTTCTATATCTTCAGCGGGGCGGTGCAGCATGGACTGCTCTGGCTGGTGGTCATTGCCGTCATCAACAGCGTAATATCAGCCTACTACTATCTGAGGGTGGTTAAGGTAATGTGGCTGGGCGAGCCCGCCTCCAAGGGAAAGGTGCCCTCTTCCTGGGCGCTGAGGCTGGCGCTGTCTCTCTCCTGCCTCGGCGTCCTGCTGCTGGGCATTATCCCCGGTTATATCATGAAGCTCGCCGAGCTGGCGGCTAATATGTTCGGTTTCTAGTTTTTTCTTCCCACCCTAACCCGCCCTCGAGGGCTTCGCTTCCCCTAAATAACCTTTGAGGGTGGTGGGTGGGAATAGATACCCCGTTAGACCAATCCTCCTTAATATGTTATGATTATTTATTAAAAGGAGGCGAAAATGCTGATGGATAGTTGTCCGGCATTTCTTGCCTATATGCATCTGTGGCTACCGCTGGTAGTGGCCTGGGAGCTGGTGTGGAAGGGGATTGCCCTCTGGAAGGCAGGCAGAAATGCTCATCTGATATGGTTTATCTGTCTGTTCATCTTTAGCACCGTGGGCATACTGCCGATAATATACATCTTTGCCTTCAGTAAAAAGTAAGGAGTAAGTGGTGAACCGGACCAAGGGCTTTGTTAACCTTAACCGGTTTAAGTCGGGCAGGGCGGTTAAGAAACTGAGCAAGGCGACATATGATAGGCGTAAAAAGGGGGTCAAAAAATGAGTAATCGTATACTGTATATCCTGTTGGCTATTGGCGTCATTGCCCTTGCTGTTGGGCTGGCTCTACTCTTTACGCACGGAGGTTAAAGTGAAGGAAAAATTAATCTGGTCAATATTCTGGGCGTTGGTCGGGGTTTTTGTCATCGAAATGGGCATGATGTTCACGCCCCTGCCACAGAGTGGTTATGCCATCTTTGCTGGGCTAGGTGTCCTCCTTGGGCTGGGGGTGACCTTGCTTGTCCTGGTGGCAAGGGCAAAGCTGAAGAAAATGCCCAAGGCGTTCTTGCTCTTGACCGGGGCTTCCGCCGTGGGCATGCCTATCTTTGTTGTGCTGCACAATGCCGTTTATGCCCTGTTTATTTACTTCTTCGGCGAAGGCTTTTGGGGCGGAATTGGTGGTGACGAGCCCGTCTTATTTATTATGGCTGTTTTTGTCTGCCCGCTCGCTTTCTTGGTGGGGGCTATTGGCAGTATCGTCCTTAAGTTTTGGAAGGTAAAGAAGTCTCCCTCTAAGGCACGTGCTAAGGGACGTACTAGAAGAAAGCGAGCATAAGAGCCGGAGGCTAGGATTGAAGGGAAAATTACTCTGGTCAATATTTCTGGCATCGGTCGCCATTTTCCTTTTGGTGTTTATTTTCGGCTTCGTTCCGATACGTGCCCCGCTGGAATCTCTTTTTCTGGTTAGGGTTCTCTCTTTTATCGTCCCTTGTGTCCTGCTTCTTTTATTGGGGGTGGCACTCATAGTTTTAACGGTAAGGGAAAAGGTAGCGGGGATGCCCAGGGTGTTCCTGCTCTTAAGCGGGGCTTCCGCTGCCGGGATGGTGGTCAGCATAATCATGCACAATGTTATGGATATGGTCGGCGTAGAAGAGCCGCTCTCTTTTATTATGGCTGTTTATGTCTGCCCGCTCGCTTTTTTGGTCGGCGGTGTGGGCAGTGTCGCTCTTAGCTTCAAGAAGTCTCCCCCTCGTCGGCGGAAACGGTAATGGCGATAAAAAAGGTTGGTATTCTTTATCACCCTAAGATTGAGACTGCCCCTATTCTGGCTAAGGAGCTAGAGGGCTTGCTGACTGCCAGGGGGATGTCGGTCTGGCTCTGCTCGGCGTGGGAGGGGGAGCAAGCCAAGGCTCAGGTGAATGGCACCGAGCTAATCCTGACTGTCGGCGGCGATGGCACTATCCTTCGGGCGGCTCAGGTGGCGTTTCCGAAGCAGGTCCCTATCATCGGGATAAATCTGGGCAGGCTGGGCTTTATGACCGAGCTCAGCGCCGAGGAAGCCAGGCAAAAACTCCCCGCCCTGCTTGAGGGAGGGGGTTGGGTTGATGAGCGGGCGATGCTTGAGGCTGAGCTTCAACCCGGTGGGTCTGAGTCACCCTCCGTTTTCTATGCCCTGAACGATGTGGTAGTGGCCAGGGGGGCAGCCGTCCGCGTCGTCTATGTGGAAGCCAGCATTGATGGAGAGGTGCTGACCACTTATAAGGGCGACGGCGTTATTGTGGCGACTGCCACCGGCAGTACCGGCTATTCACTGGCTGCCGGCGGTCCCATCCTCCACCCCCGCTCCGAGGAGTTTTTGCTCTTGCCGGTAATGCCCCACCTCAGCCCGGCTTACCACATGGTATTGCCAGCGACGGCGGTGGTCAGCCTGCGCCTGGCAACCACTCATCAGGCGACGCTGGGTATTGATGGTCATATAAATCTGCCCTTAACCAGCGGCGCAGTTATAACTATAAAGCATAGCTCCAGAGTGGGGCGGTTTTTGAGAAGCCGCCCTGAAACCAGTTTCTATGCTTCTCTGGAGCAAAAGCTGGAAGGAAAGCAGTAGGTTGAAGGTAGAAAAAGCCAAAATCAGCGATGTCCCTCAGATGCACCAGTTGATTAACTCCTTTGCCGAGAAGGACGAGATGCTGCCCCGCTCCCTGAGTGAGCTATATGAGAACATCAGGGACTGTTTTGTCGTCAGGGAGGGGGAGCAGATGCTCGGTTGCATATCACTGCACGTTTTTTGGTCTGACCTGGCAGAGATAAGGTCGCTGGCGGTAGTCAAGAAGAGCCAGGAGAAGGGCATTGGCGCCAAACTGGTTGAAGCTTGCCTCAAGGAGGCGGAGGAGCTTGGCATCGCCACCATCTTCTGCCTGACTTATAAGCCAACCTTTTTTGAGCAGTTTGGCTTCTCTCAGGTTGATAAGATGGAGCTGCCCAGAAAGGTCTGGACTGAGTGCTACCGCTGTCCCAAATTCCCCGACTGTGACGAGGTAGCCCTTATCCGTCATCTAAAGCCGTCTGGCTGAAATTATGGGAGGCTAAATTGGCTGAAGAAAAGACATTGTCCAGCAAGCTAATCTATGAAGGGCGGGCGGTAAGGCTGCGGGTTGATACCGTAGAGATGCCCGGCGGCAGGGAGACGACCAGGGAGATTGTGGAGCACAGCGATTGCGTGGCTATTATCGCCCTTGACGATAAAGAAAATGTCCTCCTGGTCAGCCAATTCCGCAAGCCGGTGGAGAAGGAACTGCTAGAAATTCCCGCCGGCGGCATTGAGCCGGGCGAAAAGCTGGAAGAGTGCGTCCGCCGTGAGCTGCGTGAGGAGACGGGCTTCCTCCCCCAAAAAGTGGAGCGGCTGGGTGGTTTTTACTCCTCCCCCGGTTACTGTACTGAGTACCTCCACTTTTTTCTAGCCACTGAGCTTATTTCTAGTCCCCTTCAGGCGGAGGATAGTGAGAGTATTAGTTTGGTCCGGGTGCGGCTAGGCGAGGTTCTCGGCCTTATTAACTCGGGCTCAATCTGTGATGCCAAGAGCATCGCCGCCCTGCTTTTCTTTCTTGAGCATCGGAAATCAGCCAAGGGTGTCTGAGAGCCTTCTCCCGCCGAGGAGGTGGAGGTGGAGGTGGGGAACCAGTTGCCCCCCTTCTTCCCCGCAGTTTATCGCCAGCCGATAGCCTTTATCGGCTATGCCCTCCCCCTTTGCCAGCTGGTTGGCAACCTCTACCATATGGGCGATGATGGGCAGTTCGTTTTCTGTTAGCTGGTCTGGGGAAGGGATATGGCGTTTGGGTATAACCAGTATGTGCACCGGCGCCTGCGGATTAATATCGCGGAAGGCGATTAGCTCTTCGTCCTGGTAGACGATGTCGCTGGGAATCTTGCCTGAGGCAATCTGGCAGAAGATACAGTCCATTTATACCTCCTCAGTGGTCGTAAGATAGTACACATAGGCAAAGACGGTACTTATGAGCCAGATAGGATGCCAGCCAGTCAATAGCCAGTCCCGAAAATCATTATACTTTTGCTCGGGGTTGTCCTTCTCAGCTCTCATTTTGTTATTTGCCCCTTTGATATTTATCCTTTTCCTGCTCAAAGAGGTCTCCCCCGCGGATATCGTTGGCGACGATAGCCGGGAAGTCCTTGACCTCAAGCCGGCGGATAGCCTCGGTGCCCAGGTCTTCATAGGCGATGACCTCTGCCTTCTTGATTGCCTTAGATAGCAGAGCACCGGCGCCGCCAAAGGTGACGAAGTAGACCGCCTTGTGCTTTTTGATTACTTCTCTTACTTCTGGTGGGCGACTTCCCTTGCCAATCATGGCTCTGATGCCGGCGGCGATAAGGCGGGGGGTATAGGCGTCCAGGCGGCGGCTGGTGGTGGGACCGGCGGAGCCAATCACCTGCCCCGGTCTGGCGGGAGAGGGCCCCATGTAATACAGGGTCTGTCCCTCGAGGTCAAAGGGCAGTTTATCTCCCTTTTCCAGCGCCTGGGTAAGCCTCTGGTGGGCGGCATCACGAGCCGCATAGACCACCCCCGAAATCAGGATCTCGGTGCCGGCGGTCAGCTTTTCTATAATTTCAGGCTCAATTGGTGAAGTGATGTTTATAGCACTGCCTCCTTATGGCGGGCACTGTGGCACTGGAGGTTGACGGCTACCGGCAGGCTGGCGATGTGGGTGGGCATGACCTCGGCGTGTACTGCTAGGGCGGTAGTCCGACCGCCGAAGCCCAGCGGCCCGATGCCCAGGGCATTTACCCTGGCTAAAATCTCTTTCTCAAGCCCGACGACTTCGGGGTCGGGGTTTGGCTCGGCAACCTTTCTCAGTAGCGCCTTCTTCGCCAGCAGCATCGCCTTTTCCCCAGTGCCGCCAATGCCAAGACCAATGATTAGCGGCGGGCAGGGACTGCCCCCGGCTTCATCAACGGTTTTTACTACCAGCTCAATAATGCCCTGCTTGCCCTCACCCGGCTTGAGCATCGCCAGTTTAGTGATATTCTCCGCGCCCGCCCCCTTGGGCATGACGGTAATTTTTAGTTTATCCCCGGGGACGATTTCAACATGGGTGACGGGAGGGGTGTTATCCTCGGTGTTTGTTCTGGCGGAGAAGGGCTTTTTAACGATGGATTTTCTGAGGTAGCCCTGAGCGTAGCCCCGCCGCACCCCTTCTTCTACGGCGGCATATAAGTCGCCACCGGTGATATGGACATCCTGACCTATTTCCAGAAAGACCACCGCCGTGCCGCAGTCCTGGCATAGGGGCAATTGCTCCTCTTGGGCAATCCTGGCGTTTTCTATGAGCTGGCTTAAGACCTCTTTCCCCAGGGGTGACTGCTCGGTCTTGAGGGCTTTTTTCATGGCGGCGAGGACGTCCTCGCCAAGAGCAAAGTTGGCTTCCTGGCAGAGCCGGGCGACGGCTTCGGTGATGTCGCTGGTTTTTATTTCTTTCATTCTACCTTGGGTTTGTCAAGATATTGCTTTAGCGACCAGGTTAGATACAGCTATACCTGCCCAGACGAAGGCAGCTATGATGATGATACTCACCGATGCTTTCCAGCTATAAGTTCCTATAACTAAAGCAGCCACTATGTCGGTTATCACGGCTAATCCTATGGCGTAGCCGGCACCGAACTTTTGCAATACCCAGTACAGTAGCATCATCAGGGGTATAGCTATTATTGCCCCGAGCAAGACTATCAGCCAGGGATTCGTCTCTTTAATACCGGCTATAACTGAGGCCATGCCTACCATCCTGGGGCACAGGATAAAGCAGGCAAAGGCGACCGAAGCTACCATGAGAGTTGTCATCTTCAATTATTTCCTCCCTTGCTAACTTATGTCCTTCTTCCCACCCAGCCCACCCTATAAGGGCTTTGCCCTCTTATGACACCTCTAAGGGTGGTGGGTGGGAAGAGATAAAGCCTCTCTTTACTCTCCCTTACCCAGTTTCATAGTCTTTATAAGCCCTCTCACCGCCTCGGCTGATTTATTCAGGGCTTGCTTTTCTTCTTCGGTCAGCTCAAGCTCAATTATCTCTTCAATGCCCTTTTTGCCCAGCTTCACGGGAACGTCAATTACGGTGTCCCCGATACCGTATTCACCATCAAGGCGGGCGGCGCAGAGGAGGCTCTCTTTTTTATCCAGGACTATCGCCTCCGCCATGTGGGCGGCGGCGGCGGAGGGGGCATAAAAGGCGCTGCCGGTTTTAAGCAGGGCGACAATCTCATCCCCGCCCATTACCGCCCTCCCCACCAGCTTATCAATCGTCTCCTTGGGCAGGAGCTCGGTTATTGGTCTGCCCTTGACCGTGGTCAGGCGGGGGATGACGAGCATATTCTTGCCGTGTTCCCCCAGAATACAGGCGGAGACGCTGGCCGGCGAAACTTTTAGCTCGGCGGCAATAAAGCTGCTGAGCCGGGCGCCGTCAAGGACGCCGGATAAGCCAACCACCCTGTTTCGGGGAAACTGGCTGGCATGAAGTGCTAGGTAGGTCATGGCGTCTACCGGGTTGGTCACCATAATAATGGTGCCATCGTGGGAGTGGCTCACCACATTACGGATGGTATCGTTGATAACCTTCATATTGGTCAGGCAGAGCTCATCGCGGATCATGCCCGGTTTTCGGCTGAAGCCGGCGGTGATGATTACCACCTCGGAGTTGGCGGTCTCCTGGTAACTATTAGCTCCGCTGACGCTGGTATCGAAGTTGACGATGGGTGCCGATTGGGAGATGTCCAGCGCCTTACCCTGTGCCAGACCGGGGACAATGTCCACCAGGACCACATCGGCATATCCTCTCTCGGCAATTCGCTGGGCGCAGGCGGCGCCGACATTGCCGGCGCCAATGATGCTGATTTTAGTGGCTATTTTTTAGCTCCTCAGTTTTTCGATTATCGCCTCGGCGACCTGTGGGGTGCCGACGACCTTGGCATCGGGTATATTGGGCTTCATATCGTAGGTGACGTTCTTGCCTTCGGCGATGACCCCGGCGACAGCCTTCTCAAGCCGTTCTGCCGCCTTTGTTTCGCCGAGGTGGTGGAGCATCATCACCCCGGAAAGTATCATTGCCATCGGGTTTATTTTGTTTTGCCCTTTATATTTGGGGGCACTGCCGTGGGTTGCCTCAAAGACAGCGATGTCATCGCCTAGGTTAGCCCCCGGGGTTACCCCCAGCCCGCCCACTAAGCCGGCACATAGCTCGGAGACGATGTCGCCGTAAAGATTGGGCAGGACCAGCACGTCAAATTGCTGCGGTCTTCGCACCAGTTGCATACACAGGGCGTCAATAATTATGTTGTTGAATTCGATGTCGGGGTAATCCTCGGCCACCTCCCTGGCCATAGCCAAAAACAGCCCGTCGGAGAATTTCAGGATATTGGCTTTGTGGACTGCGGTTACCGTTTTTCGGTTATTAGCCTGGGCATAGTCAAAGGCAAATTTAATGATCCGGCGGCTGGCGCTCTCTGAAATCACCTTCAGGCTGATGCCAGAGTCCGCCCTGACCGCCCTTTCTGTCTCTGAGAGCAGCTTCAGCAGCCTTGCCGTATCGCTTGCTCCCTGCTCAAATTCAATACCACTGTAGAGGTCTTCGGTGTTCTCCCTCACTATGACAATATCCACGTCTTTAAACGGGGAGGGGACGCCGGGGTAGGTCTTGCAGGGACGGAGGCAGGCGTAGAGGTCAAGTTCTTTACGCAGGGCGACGTTAACGCTCCTGAAACCGGAGCCTACCGGCGTGGTAACCGGCCCCTTGAGGGCGATTCTGTTCTTCCTGATTGAGGCAAGGGTGGCATCGGGAAGAACAGCACCAGACTTTTCCTTTGCCTCGGCGCCGGCGTAGGCGAGCTCCCAGTTGAAGCTGACGCCGGTTGCTTCCAGGACCCGTTTTGCCGCCTCAGTGACCTCAGGTCCGATGCCGTCGCCGGGGATAAGGGTAACATTATAGGTCGTCATTTTGTTATTTTAGCTCCACCTCTAGTTTCTTGAGGTTTTTCTGCCCACCCAGCCTCGAAGAGTCTTCGACCGCCCATAAGGGCTTCGCCCCCTCTCTTACTTTCACTCCCCCTTCCCTTACCAAGGGAAGGGGGTCAGGGGGATGGGTTATCTAAACAATCTCAATTGTCAATGAACTCACGAAGCTCTTCCATTGACAACTCTGGGCTTTGGTAGCCGCAATCTTGGCAAGTTAGCCTAAGTTGGATTCGCTGCATGTTACCCATAATTCTAAGTCTTCTACCGCATTTGGGGCAATTCCTATCTGTGTAGAGACTAGTTGCGTTGCAACCGCAGCCCATTCCTGAACAACAATCTTCTGCCATTAATCTATCCTAACTTGTATTATAACCTAAAGTCGCCGTACTTCTTTATATAGGGGATGAGCCCACCCTCGTCAAGGATGCGGAGCATTATCTCCGGGATTTTACCGAAGGTAAGCTGGTTGCCGTTAGTTACGTCTTTTACGGTGCCCGCCTTCAGGTCTACCTCCAGCTTATCGCCGTCATTAATCTTAGCCGTATTACATATTAACACCGGCAGCCCGATATTGATAGCGTTTCTGAAAAATATCCTGGCGACCGACTTTGCCAGTATCGCCCTTACCCCCGCCATCTTTATCACCAGCGGGGCATGCTCCCGGCTTGAGCCCAGCCCGAAATTACTGCCGGCGACGATAAAGTCCCCCTCTCTTACCTTTGAGGCAAATTCGGGCTCGGCGTCTTCCAGGACGTGCTTTGCCAGCTCGGGCAGGTCGCTCCTGAGGTGGGCATAGCGCCCGGGTATAATATGGTCGGTGGTGATGTTATTGCCCAGTTTTAATGCTTTCCCTTTGAGCATTTACGTCATCTCCCGAGGGTCGGTGATTTCTCCGGTTATGGCACTGGCCGCCGCCGTCGCCGGGCTGCCGAGGTAGATAAAGGCTTTCGGGCTGCCCATCCGACCTCTGAAATTTCGGTTGGAGGTGGACAAGCAGGCTTCCCCGCTCGCCAGTACCCCATGATGGAGACCGAGGCAAGCCCCGCACCCCGGGGGCAGGATGCTCGCTCCGGCTTCAATCAGGGTCTGGATATAGCCCGCCCTGATTGCCTCAAGCAGGACATTTTGCGATGCCGGGGCAACGATAAGCCTGGTCTCGGGGTGGTGTTTCTTCCCCTTTAATATTCCAGCCGCGATTTCCAAGTCCTCAAGGCGCCCGTTGGTGCAGGTGCCGATGAATACCTGCTGGATTTTAGTCCCCTTAAGCTCCCTTGCCAGGGCGATATTATCCACGCTGTGGGGCTTGGCTACCGTTGGCTCAAGAGCCGCCAGGTCAATGTTGATGGTTTTTTCATAGCCGGCATCTTTGTCGGCAGACAGCGATTTATATTGGTCGCCCCTCCCCTGCGCGCTCAGGTAGTCCCTGGTGATTCTATCCGCGGGGAAGAGCCCCACCTTGGCGCCGCTCTCCACTGACATGTTGGCGATGGTAAATCGCGCGGACATGGTGATATTTTCCAGTCCCTCGCCGCCGAACTCCAGCGCCTTATAGGTGGCGCCGTCAGCCCCGATTTTGCCTATGATGTGGAGAATCAGGTCTTTGCCCATGACGGCAGGGGAAAATTTCCCCTCAGCCGCTATCTTAATGCTCTCCGGCACTCGAAGCCAGGTCTTACCCAGGGCGAGAGCCACCGCCGCGTCCGAGGAGCCCATGCCGGTGGCAAAGGCACCAAGAGCGCCGGCGGTTACGGTATGAGAGTCAGCCCCGACGATGATATCGCCCGGCTTAGCCAGGGACTCAGCCACCAGCTGATGGCAGACGCCGCTGCCAACGTCATAGATAAGGCATCTGCTTTCTTGGGCAAACTGGCGCAGTAGCTTATGGTCGTTTGATATTGAGATATCAGGGCTGGGGGCGGCGTGGTCAAGAAACAGGGCCGTCTTTTTGGGGTTAGCCAGGCGCTTGAAGCCGCATGCCTGAAATTGTCTTATCGTCAGCGGTCCGGTAGTATCCTGGGCAAAGGCCAGGTCTACCCGGGCAATAACAATGCTCCCTGACTCTTGGTCTAAAATCCTCTCGGCTAATGTCTTACCCACTTAAGCCCTGCTAGCCGATTATCGCCAGGACATCGTCTCTGGCTACCTTATCGCCGCTGGCGAAGTTTATTGCCTTAACCCGCCCGCTAACGGGGGTGGCTATGGCGTTCGCCATCTTCATCGCTTCCAGGATAACGATGACATCCTCCGCCTTGACCTCGTCGCCCACCTTTACCTCGTAGCGGATTATTATCCCCGGCATCGGGGCGGTAATGGTTACCTCCTTGCCCTTGGCAACCGCCGGCGGCGCTTTAGCTGGCGCTGCCGGTGCCGCTGGTGGTGGTGCTTTTTCTTTAACCGGCGTGGGCGCGGTTGGCGGTGACGCTCCCTCAGCTGGCTCCACGCCGACGGTATAGACCTCGTTACCTACGGAGATTTTGAACGTTCTGGCGCCGGACTTCGTTATCGGCGTCTCTTGCTCCGCTATCTTACCGGCTTTTAGCTTCGCCAGGAGCTCATCTTCGCGCTTGACGTCATTCAAGGTCTTCGGCTTTACCTCCGGCGGTGGAGCTTCGTGGCCGTACTTCCACTTCAGGAAGCGCATGCCGGTGGTGGGGTAGAGGGCGTAGATGAGGGTATCGCCAATATCCTTGGCGATACCCTTGGTCGCTTCTTTAGCCTTTTCCAGCTCCGGCTTCAGGGCATCGGCGGCGCGGCTGGTGATGGGCTTCTCCCCCCGGCTGTAGCCTTTGAGCGCTATCTTCTGGACCTCGGGGTCAATAGGGGCGGGGGGCTTGCCGTATAAGCCGTAGCAGTAGTCCTTTACCTGGTCTGATATCATCTTGTACCTGCCGAAGAGGACATTCTGCACGGCTTGAATGCCGACAATCTGGCTGGTGGGGGTGACCAGGGGTGGGTAGCCGAGCTCCTTTCTTACCCGAGGCAATTCGGCGTAGACCTCCTCAATCTTATCCAGGGCGTTAGCCTCCCTTAGCTGGGCTACCAGATTGGTGGTCATGCCGCCGGGAATCTGGTGCATCAGCACTGAGGTATCTATGACCCCCATCCGGGTGGTGTCCAGAAAGTCCCGATACTTCGGGGCTACGGACTCAATATACTGCCCCAGCTTGAATAGGTGAGCCAGGTTAAGCCCGGTATCCCTAGGTGTTCCCTGAAGGGCAACGACAATGGGCTCAACCGGGGGCAGTGAAGAGCGCAGGGCGAAGGGGGCGAGGGCGGTATCAACGACATCCACCCCGGCCTCAATCGCCTTGAGGCAGCTCATCAGCCCCATGCCGCTGG
Organism: uncultured Dehalococcoidales bacterium; assembly: GCA_964505425.1. Classification (GTDB taxonomy): domain Bacteria; phylum Chloroflexota; class Dehalococcoidia; order Dehalococcoidales; family BS750m-G39; genus CAVTZP01. Next base: position 108,571 of record CAZDHX010000002.1, read on the forward strand.
TATGATGGGTGTGGAGCTGTACCGGAATCTTTAGCACTTTCTTCAGCGCCTTAATCAGCTCATAGGCATCGTCGGGGGCGATAAGCCCCGCCATGTCCTTGATGCAGAGGCTGTCCGCCCCCATGTCCTGAAGGATGAGCGCCTTCTTGACATAGTATTCAACGTTATATACCGGTCCCCCCATCTTGGGCTGGGTGAGGGAGTAGCACAGGGAAAGCTGGGCGTGCTTGCCACATTCCTTGATTGCCTTGAGGCTGGTCTCAAAGTTACGCTCGTCGTTCACGGCGTCAAATACGCGGAAGATGTCAATGCCGACCTCGGCGGCATGGTTGACGAAGGCGGTAACCACGTCGTCGGCGTAGTTGCGGTAGCCCACCAGGTTCTGTCCCCTAAGTAGCATCTGGAGGGGGGTATCGGGCATTAATTTTTTCAGGATGCGAGGTCTTTCCCAGGGGTCCTCGTTGAGAAAGCGGGTGGCAACGTCAAAGGTGGCTCCCCCCCACACCTCCATGGAGTAAAAGCCGGCTTTATTCATCTCTCCGGCGATGGCTTCCATGTCCTCGGTGCGCATTCTCGTCGCCAGCGAGGACTGGTGCCCGTCGCGGAAGGTAACATCGGTGATTTTTAATCGGTTCTCCAATGTCTCCATCTTTGCGCCCTTTCTAGTTGCCATTATTTACTCCCGATTGGCTTTTGTTCCGGCGATTTATGCTCCGTCTGGATGTAGGCGGTGATGGCACCCATGATAGCGGCGATTAACTTCCTTTTGTCCCCCATTTTCCCTACCGCCTTATAGTGGAATATTCCCGTGTTTTTTCTGGTGGTGGGCGATGCCGGTGCTCTCCAGCATCCTTAGCGCCCTTATCAGCTTGGGCCTGGTCTGCCTCGGGTCAATGACATTATCAATATAGCCTCTGGCGGCGGCGATGTAAGGGTTGTCAAACCTCTCTCTGTATTCCTTAATCAGCTCCTGCTTGGTCTTATCCTTGTCCTTTGCCTTGGCGAGGGCGTTTCGGTAGATGATGTTCACCGCCCCCTCCTCTCCCATGACGGCAATCTCGGCGGTGGGCCAGGCATAATTAATGTCGCCGCGCAGATGTTTACTGCTCATCACGATGTAAGCCCCGCCGTAAGCCTTGCGGGTGATGACGGTAATCTTGGGCACGGTTGCCTCGGCGTAGGCATAGATAAACTTGGCGCCATGTCTGATGATACCGCCCTGCTCCTCCTTGGGACCGGGCATAAAGCCGGGGACATCAACGAAGCTGACCAGGGGGATGTTAAAGGCGTCGCAGAAGCGGACGAACCTAGCCCCCTTGACCGAGGCGTTGATATCAATAATTCCCGCCATATAAGCCGGCTGCTGGGCGACAATCCCCACCGCCTTGCCGTCCAGCCGCCCAAAACCGATAATGAGGTTGGGGGCAAAGTGGCGTTGCACCTCCATAAAGTCGCCGTTATCTACCACGCTGGTGATTATCTGTTTCATATCGTAAGACTTGTCCGGCTTTTCCGGCACGATTTTGAGCAGCTTTTCATCAGCCCGCTTGGGGTCATCGCTTGGCTTCAGGCGGGGAGGGTCTTCCCTAAAGCTCTGGGGAATAAAACCGAGCAGTCGGCGCACCGCCTGAAGGCATTCCTTTTCGTTGTCAGCAACGAAGTGAGCCACCCCGCTCTTCTCGGCGTGGGTCTTGGTCCCCCCCAGCTCTTCATGGGTTATATCAACGCTGATAACCGCCTTGATGACATCAGGACCGGTGATATACATCTGGCTTATCCCCTTGACCATGAAGACGAAGTCGGTTATTGCCGGTGAGTAGACCGCCCCGCCGGCGGATGGTCCGAGGACTACCGATATCTGGGGGATAATTCCCGAGCAAAGGGTGTTGCGCAGCAGTATGTCGCCAACACCAGCGAGGCTCGTCACCCCTTCCTGAATGCGGGCACCGCCGGAGTCCCAGATGGCAATTATGGGCGCCCCCTTTTTAACCGCTAGGTCCATCACCTTGCACGCCTTTTGCGCCGAGACCTCGGATATTGTCCCCCCAAGGACGGTGAAGTCCTGGGAGTAGACAAAGACGATTCTGCCGTCAATCTTGCCCGAGCCGGCAACTACGGCATCGCCCAGGTATTTTTGCTCATCAAGTCCGAAGTCGGTGGTGCGGTGGGTGACGAAGGGGTCCAGCTCTTCAAAGCTGCCCTTATCAAGGAGGAGGTCAAGCCTCTCTCTGGCGGTCAGTTTACCCTTGGCGTGCTGCTGCTCGGTGCGCTTTCCTCCGCCCCCGGCCCGTGCCTGCTTTTCCATCTGGGACAATTTAGCCAGTTTATCTCGCATTGACATCTGGGCTTTACCTTTGAACTAGGTGTAGAGGTGTATCGTTAATGATAGCATATTGGCTATTACACAGGCAAGTCTAACTGGTAAGTGTTTATCACCCCTGCCCCCGTTTTTGGCTTACATTTTTCTTCCCGCTATATTGCATAAACATGGGTAAAGTTGTAGATTATAAAAAAGATAAAAAGGTGAGCTTGCTAGCAACTCTTTTAGTAAAATTTTACCGTATTATTGCAATGACTTGGTTGACAACCGTCAACTTTGGTGGTAGTATCTAAAGTGTCTAAAGCAAAGGGCAAACGGAAAAGGCAATCTTCTTGCCAAAAGAGTTTTTACCAGTTATCAGAAGTCAGGCAAAAAATTGCCGCAGGAGAGGTGCTAATTCGCGCAAATGCTATAAAATGTGCGTTTCAAGACTTTGGGTGGGAAACAAAAGACATATTAAATGTCTACCGTAAGTTGCAGCCTAAACACTTCTACAAGAAAGAAAATTCAAGGAGTAAGCCTCTTGTAGTGATTGATTACTACAAAGCTAGTCTATATGGTGAAGACATTTACACCCATTTCTATATCGATGATACTAAGGGAAAACTCGTGATCAACAGTTTCAAAAGAATTTAAGAGAAATCAAAGCTTAGAGGGGGGTTGCAATGCGCTGTTATGAATGTGGCGGTACTTATAGTGAGAAATCCGACCTTTTTGAGTTTGTTGACCCTTATGTAGGGCCAATTTCTGTCCAAGGAATTCCATATTTCCAATGTGACCAGTGTAACGATGTTCTGTTTACTGTCGAGATGTCACAAGCTCTTGAAGAAGCAAGAAACAATCGCAAACAAGAACTGCTCAACCAATGTCCAATCGGTGATTTCATAAGTGCCTCAGAAACAGCTTCACTTCTAGGTATATCTCGCCAAGCATTGCACAAGAACCGCCGAATAAGACACGGCTTTATTCACCAAACTACGTTTGGCGGAGCCACTGTTTATCTTAAAGAGTCTGTCATCCAGTTCGAAAAGACTGGTGATGGTCGATTTCCCCTGTACGGCGGTGGTCGCTATATTAAAGCAGAATATTTGGAATACTTCACCTTCCTAAGGGGGATTGTATACAACTATTACCCTGAGCTAACTACTAGAAAGCCTAGTAGATCGTACTTTGTGAAAGCACAAACAAAAGTGGAGGTAAACCGCTATGCCAAATAAACGAGATGTTGGTTCAACTACTCACACTAATGATAATCTCCAAACACTGTATGTTGACGGTGCTGAAATCCACAGGAGAAACGATGGTATGCATTTCATTAGGTTCACAGCCAACCTCCCAAAGGGTACATTTGAACAGTTCCGAATTATAATTGATGAAGTGCATTTTCACAATATATTAGATGCTATGTGCCATGCTTCTAATTACTATCCTGAAAAACCTGTCAAACCAGAAAAAACCAAAAGCCGGGGAAAACCTTAAAAACCCGCTAGCATTTTTGCTTTGCCCCTTCTCTCCCCCCATCATCTAGCCACACCGCCTAAAGCGTGCTAAAATATCGTGGAATTTTAGCCATGGAGGGAGCAAGATGGAAACTGAGCCGGTAACGGCATATCTTGGTCTTGGCTCCAATCTGGGGGAGAGGCGGGGTAACCTGGAAAGGGCATTAGACTTTCTATCGCAGAGATTGCGCCTGGAGAAGGTCTCCTCCATCTATGATTCTGAGCCGGTGGGCAATATTGCCCAGCCTCGTTTTCTCAACCTGGCATGCCAGACTATTACCACCCTCTCCCCGCCGGGGCTTCTGACTTTAGCCAAGGGCATTGAAGCCAAGATGGGCAGGACGGGCGGCTCCGGTGAACCCCGCCTGATAGATATAGATATCCTCTTTTATGGCGACCAGGTTATTGAAACCCCGGAGCTTATTATTCCCCACCCCAGACTCACCGAGAGAGCCTTTGTCCTGGTTCCCCTGGTTGAGATTGCCCCGGAACTGGTGCACCCGGTAAACGGCAAAACAGTCAGGGGGTTGCTGGCGGCGCTAAAAGAGGTTCAGGGAGTATTTAAGTGGGAGGGTGATTAAGGATGTTTGAGATAGCTATTGAGCAGCATTTTGATGCCGCTCATTTCTTGAGGGGTTATCGGGGCAAGTGCGAGGCGGTGCACGGGCACCGCTTTCAGGTGGTGGTGAGGATAAAAGCCTCCGAGCTCGATGACATCGGCATCGCCTACGATTTTGTTGAGCTGAAGCAGCACCTGGCGGATATTCTGTCCCGTTTTGACCATACCTGCCTTAATGACGTGCCCCCCTTTGATAAAATAAATCCGTCTTCGGAGAATATTGCAACCACAATTTATAAGGAGCTCAAGCCGAAGCTGACTGGGGTGACAATCGCCGCCATTGAGGTGTGGGAGTCCCCCCAGACCAGGGTGAGCTACAGCCCTGACTAAATAAAAAGAGGAGAGAAGGGTGATTACCAAAGAAGAAAAGGAAAAGCTACTTAAATGGGATAGG
>CAZDHX010000003.1:0-107586 GCA_964505425.1 uncultured Dehalococcoidales bacterium
CCTATCCCATTTAAGTAGCTTTTCCTTTTCTTCTTTGGTAATCACCCTTCTCTCCCTTCATAGCGTTAATAGATACCTCGTAGCTACTACTTTACACCAATTTAATCACCTCCGTGAATATATCGTACCCTGCATTCTAATCTTTTCTTTATGTTATAGTAAAGCCTAACCCCAGTTCCTTGAGCTTGGCTGCAGTAGGGATGCCGGTCTTCATATCCCAATCCCGTGCACGGTAGTAATCCAATAGCAAGCGCTCCGCTTCAAAGACCTGACCAGCTGAGGGCCCAGCTGGCATTGGCACCTTGGTAAAACGTGATGGAAAGACATCATCCTTGCGGCTAAACCCCTCCCGCACATTAAACATTCGTTCCAGGTTAAAAATTCTCTCCCCTATATGCCACAGGTAATCTGGATCAGCGAAATCCTTAACACCTGTTGCTGCGGAGACGAGCTTACCATAGCCCTCGGGGGTTATGAAGCCATTGGAAATGGCGAAAGCGCAGACGATGCCTGTGCTCATGAAGGATGTGATGTCTTGATTCCATTTGGTTAACTCACCTTTGTTCTCAATGGTAAGGCGCTTTGCTTTTTTAGGTACTGATGAGTTGAAGAGCTCTTGAGAAGCAAAGCCACTTTCGTGGTCACCACCGTTATTTGCCGTGAGCATATTAAGCCCGTGAGCTTTAGCACCGCGGGGGTCATAGCCAGCTAGTTCCAGACCTTTTACGTGCATCGCATATTCCTCAGCCCCTTTTCCGATGCGACGTGCTGCCTCACATACACCATCAGCTAGTAAATCACCTAAGCCCTCTCGATAAGCAATCTGTCTGATCAATTGCAAGACCGGCTCAGTATTACCAAAAGTGAGCTCAATGCCTCCGGTGTCCTTTTTAGTGATTAAACCCCGCTCATAGAGCTCGTAGGCAAACCCAATTATGTTGCCGGTACTGATAGTATCAAGCCCCAGCTCATCACACAGCCTGTCGGCGGCGATGGTTAGGCCAATGTCCGAGACCCCAATCTGCCCACTGAAGCTCCAGATGGTCTCGTACTCAGGCCCTTCACTCCATGCTCCTGCGTGTCTGCCTGTCCCCATTTTGGTAATACTGCCACAGTGAATCATACAAGCGTAACAGGTGGTCTTGCGCACCCGTAACCGGTCATATGCTATGGCTCCTACTTCTTGGGCACCAGGCAAAACACCTACCTGGAAGTTCTTGGTTGGGTACATACCGTATACGTCGCTGATGAGTTCTACCATCGCCTGCGTACCTTGCCGGGAAAATGATTCAAAACTAGGTGGAGCCTTGTAAGCATTTATCTGTTCTCTCACTGCTGTTCTAAAACCCTCTGCATCAGCCAATTCTACCTTCTCATTGCCCCTAGTGGCAATGGCCTTGAGCTTCTTAGCTCCCATGACTGCGCCCGCACCACCGCGACCAGCAGTGCGGCGGTCACTAAATATGCCAGAGTATTTCACACCCTGTTCTCCAGCCGGCCCGATGCAGGCAATGCGGATACGGGGGTCGCCCAATTCTTCACGTATTAAAATGTGAGTGTCGTCGCACCTCAGTCCCCATAGATAGGTGGCATCTCGCAACTCATACTTTCCGTCGTGAACCCACAGGTAGACAGGTTGGTCGGCAGCTCCTTCAACAATAATGCCATCAAAGCCAGCGAATTTTAGTTCTGCAGCCAGATGCCCACCGCAGCAGGACATACCGTAGGTGTCAGTAAGGGGAGATTTGAAGAAAACCTTCCAGCGGCTGAAGGCCTGAGCATTGGTTCCTGCTAGAGGTCCAGCAACGAAAATAAGCTTGTTTTCTTCTCCCAGAGGATAAATACCTGGCTTCAGTTCGTCGTACAAAAGTCTGGCACCAAAGCCTCGCCCACCAATGTAATCGTGAATTAAATCCTTGCTCAGCGATTCCTCAGAGAGGGCCCGGTTAGTCAAGTTAACACGCAATAGACGGTTCTTGTGCCCACCCATATCTCATTTCTCCTTTCTGCGTTGCCGCATTATACTTGAATTGCCAACTATCATGGAGACTCTCTCAGAGCCTCTTTTGTCTTGGTCATTCCTATACATTTGATTAGACAAATTTAAAATGTGAAAGTCCTCTTTTTGCGGCTTTATCATATACCAGTTTAGCACAGACTATATCTTGAATAGCCAGTCCAGTTGAATCAAAGATGGTTATCTCTTTATGGCTTTTACGCCCTTTCTTCAGGTTAGCTACGACCTCTCCCAGCGTGCCATAGATTTCTTCAACTTTTATCAGGCCCTGTGACACCAGGGCACTAATTTCCCCCGAGTGAGAAGCCTGCCGAATGTCATCAACTATAACCTTTGCGTCTCTTAGCACATCAACTTCTAGCTCCTGCTTCCCCTTCGCATCCGCCCCTATTGCATTTATATGAGTTCCCGGCCTAACGTGCTGCTTCTTGACAACCGGTTTTGTTGAGGGAGTAGTTGTAACTATAATATCAGCATTCGTTGCCTCCTCTACAGTCTCAACAGGACGAATGTTTATGTTTAGTTTTGCTCTCATCTCCTCGCCATATCTCTGACTAGCATCTCGGCACAGGTCAAACGCCTTTACCTCCTCAATCCTTGGTAGCACTTCACTTATCGCCAGCAATTGAGTTCTGGCCTGCGTACCAGCCCCTATTATGCCAATAACCGACGAATCTCTTCGGGCGAGGTACTTAACAGCTACACCCCCGGCCGCACCAGTTCTCATACTGGTAATATAGGTGCCATCCATAATGGCAAGGGGACAGCCAGTGGCAGGGTCACATAGAACAATTATGGCCATGACACACGGGAGACTGTACCTCCAATTATCTGGATACACGCTTACCCATTTGAACCCTACACTTCCATCGATGTAAGCGGGCATAGCTCTAAAGTCACCTTTGTATTCTGGCAGGTCCAAATATAACTTGGGCGGCATAGTAGTCTTCCCTTCGGCTTCAAGTTTGAAAGCATTTTCAACCGCTTCCAAGGCCTCCTTCATACTAATGAGGTCTTCAATTTCAGATTTGCGCAATATGAATACTTTGCCTGGGATAAGGCTTTTATCGCGGTTGTCGACTAGGCCTAAATCGCAGCTTACAGGCACGCGCGCCTGCTGTCTCTCAGTTTGTCCTTCCTTCAAAGGGTGCCTCCTTACCTGTCATTACATGTCAAAACTTTGCTGAGCTTATAAGACTTACCTCTGCGTGCATTATGTATTCAACCACACAAATAGCAAATTGTCAAGGCATTTTGACCAATTATTTGCGAAATACGAAAGCTAAAAAGGAGAAATGTTTAGTATTCGGCATGCATCATTTTGCCCTGTTAGTTACACCCAAACCGCAAAAGTCTGTTATAATTACGCAGAAACTCGTATTAGGAGGTTGCCGATGATAGATGAATCAGATGTGAAACTAATACAGGAATTACAGAGAGATGGTAGAAAGAGTTATGTAGAGCTTGGCAGAATATTGGGCGTGGCTGAAGCTACGGTGCGCCACAGAGTTAAAAATCTGACAAAAAAGAAGCTCCTCAAGATAGTGGCTGTGCCGAACGTGAGTGAATTAGGCTACACTTGCATGAGTGTGATGGCGCTGCAAGTTAGGATGGCGGAGTTAAAAATGGTGGCGGATTCTCTGGCTAAAAAGCCAAATATATGCCACCTTGCCTTCGTGACCGGTAGGTATGATCTTATTGCTATTGTTCTCACTCACAGCCCTCAGGAACTTTCATCCTTTATTCAGAACGACATCTCCACCATACCTGCCATACTGAGAACCGAAACCTTTGTCGAACTGGAGGTGATCAAAGGAGAATGGAGCGGAATGGACACTGTCCAGCTCGTCGCTAATCTTAAATTTTCCCCGCTCAAAAAAGAACGACGCAGAAAGTAACAGAGGCTTGTTGGCACAACGTCTGCTAATATTGCGAAAGGTATGCCTACACCAAGCAAAATTTCACACTAAGCAAGTCAGTATGTCAATGACCCCTGGATGACAATCTCAGTTTGTCGTGTACTCAGCAACAAGTGTAAAGTGGCTCTGCAATGAGTACGATATGAAAGTCGAAAATGGTAATACAACAGTGAACTTTCCGCTAGGTTGTTTAGTAATAGCTATAGTGCCATGCGCTGGTTAGAGAATAAAGTATCTCAATGCTCAATCATGATTTCACTGCCATAGTCAACCAGAAAATCCCAACTAAAAATCAGTGATTAGGAGGCTTATGCGCTCAGAGATCGCGGATTATCTCGATCGCAGGCTTTCTAGCAGCGCGAATCATCAAAATGCTAGCCGCTAATACAGCTGCTATCGCTGTTCCTAGCACCAGAGCTAGATATACCCAGGGGACAAAGAGGTGCTCCGGTGGCGGATCGAACACACCGCTCATCATTCTGACCATGATTAGCGATAGTGACCATCCTGCAAGCGCACCGAGGACTATGCCACCAGCGGTCACGAAGAACGCCTCACTCCATATGAAGGAGGACAGGTGCCTTGATTTTGCTCCGAGGGCGGCTGATATAGCCAATATCCTACGGCGCTCGGCTAAACCGAGAACGAAAACAAGGCCCGAAGCCGCTGCGGCTAAAATTACGGCAAACACCAGCTCGAGTTTTGTTAGACCAGATAGGTCAATTGCCGTTAAGCCAGAGAGCGTGATATGCAATTGGGTTACGACATCCTGAACAGTCGCTCCTGATGCCGGGCCGAGCAGGTCGCGGATGTGGCCTGCTACAACCGGTGGGGAGCCGCTGGTCTTCACAAGCAGGGTCTCGTAGGCTGATGAACCGGTCTCTCGAGTGATATACGACGCGTTAGCGACGAGAAAGGAATCCCGGGGCGCCGTAGGGAATTCGCGTACTACTCCTATATAGTGGAAGTCGACCACATGGTAAGCGTGGTCACTAGCAAACTGAAGCCGTATGCGGATAAGGTCACCAGGTTGAAGCTGAAAATCATTGACGGTCTCTGCCGAGACCAATACACCATCGGGTCTCGAGGCCAGAATGCTGAGCATCTGATTCGCGCTTCCGCCCGAGAAGGAAGCGTCAGACATGGGAGTCGCTTTCTGGATTAGTTCAGGGTTTATGCCGTAGAGGTCCTGGAGATCTCTGCCAACATATGCGAATCGGTGCTGCATTGGCTCAGCGTTAACTACGCCCGTTATGCTCTTCACCGATTGGGGCAACCCCTCCGGAAGACCGTTTGAAGCAGTCGTTGATACTGTTACATCAGCGCCATTGGTAAGTTGGGCGTCTACCCGGGCCTGATGCGCGTAAGTGGTGTTAAACACTGCAACCGTCAGGGCGAATGAGACGGCCAGTGCCATGATGACAAGTCCCCTTGATAGCAGACTTCGCTGCCTCGACATCGAGGCCGTCACCACCCCTGACAATCCTTGGGCGATCAGAGATACGGAGCGACGCAAGAACCGCTTCCCACGTGCAAGGGTCAGGTTTGAAAGTCGCCAAGCCAACAAGGAGAAACCAATCCACAGTATAAGGGGAGCCAGTAAAGTCAGGTAATTAATAGAAATGGTCGGGACGCCTTCCGGTGCGAGTACGACCTGGTAGGCATTTCGCATTGATTGCCAGAATATGACCCCACCGCCAGCAAGCAAGATGATATCAAGATAGATACGCGACCACAGTGGCGGGCGGGGATTCGTTATAGTTACCTGTGCCGCTCTAACGGTAAGACCCCTGACATCGCTCCACATTGGTAGAAGGATTGTCGTAAAAGAAATGGCCAACCCCAACACCCCGGAGGCGATAAGCCAAAATACTGCTTGCGTTGGCGTTGCCCCGAATTGCGAGGTACCGAACGCAATACGACCCGCGAGTATTGCTCCCCCGAGACCCAATACCACCCCCAGGGTTCCAACCAGTGCAGCTTCTGTAGCAGCAGTCCTTAGTATCTGCCCGGCGGACGCTCCGCGGATCATGAGAAGCGCCTGTTCCTGCCGCCGCCTGTTCCGCCCACTCATAGCGATGACATACACCAACAGTGCGGCAATGATGATACAGGGAAGCCCGAGAAACAAAAACAGTATCTGTGCGTAGGTAGCGTCAGAACGTGCCCCATCCAGTTGAGCACCGAGGTTATTGCCCACAATACCGGTGCCAGCGAGTTCCGCTTCGAGATTATGTGCCCGATGTATAACATCAGTAAAGGCTGCCCCGGGGTCTGTGGGAAGTTCGTTCGCAAGCTTCACGTGAACCTGCATTTGGACGGAGTTGGGGTTAATTATCGCTAACTGGTCAAACAGTTGATGCCAGGTCGAGAGGGGCATGAGAACAACATTATCGGGTGGTGCGGTAGGGCTAGCCCCGGTCGTACCACCGATGCTTTGGAAGAGAGAATCGGCTGCAGGCAGATCGACGATTCCCTGCACTGGAAGCTCCGCTTGCGCCCCACCAGGTAAGCCGACTGTCACGGTATCCCCCACCGTTGCCTGTAGATTTGCCGCGGTCTGCTGTGCCAACAACACGCCTTGTGTAGATCCCACCAAGAACCGGATTTCTCCGGGGAATGACGATGCGTACTCATCAGGGATCCCAAGGGCCTTGCCCTGTCCTGTTGTCTGAACGGTTCCGCCCGTGGAACTCCGTAGATAAACGATATCAGAGTAGCCCACAGGTTGAGCCTCTACCACTCCGCTGGAATGCTTGATGGTTTGCATGGACTGTGTCAAGTCTGCATCTTGCGAGAGTTGAACCTGCCAGTCGACCGGAACCCCTGCAGCGGCTTCTTTGGTCATATGAGCTTTGCTGGCTACAAAGAACATGCCGAGTGAGGAAACTAAGGTTACTGCTATGCCCACGCAGAGAACCATGCCGATCAAACGCGACCTTCTTTTTCGTATTAATCCGTTAATCCAAGTCAGACTGAACAAATAATCACTCCATCTGCAAATGTCCATGCTCTATCGACCACCGGGTGGGAAGGAAATCAGCCACGATTTTGTCATGCGTTGCAACCACTAGGGTAGCACCGATCTTTTCAACGTAATCTAGAAGAGAGTTCATCAGCTGCCGGGCATTCTCACTGTCTTGTTGGCCAGTTGGTTCATCGGCCAACAGCAGCGCGGGACGTGTAACTAATGCCCGGGCGATACCTGCCCTCTGTGATTGGCCCCCCGATATCTCCTCAGGCAAGCTGTAGCCAACGTCGGCAAGTGACATACGTTCAAGCATTTCCCAAGCAGCCTTGAGTGCCTCGGATTCGGGATCACCGCCTATAAGAAGGGGCAAAGCCACGTTTTCGACGACAGTTAGCGGCGGAATGAGGCTGTGCCCCTGAAATGCCATTGCCACCAGTTTAGGCCTCAGCTGCTCTTTTGCACCTAAAGTCGGCCACTGGATTGTGCCGCTTGTGGGCGAATCAAGCCCCGCGACCAAGTGGAGTAACGTCGTTTTCCCGCTTCCCGAAGAGCCGACCAATGCGATGCGCGAATGGGTCGATATCTCGAAGGTAGCGCCCTCCAGCGCTATAACGGCATGCTCAGCCGTACCGTAGATTTTCCCAACGTTATGCGCCCTGACAAGTAAGTCATCCATCAGTGATCCTGCCATATGAGAGTCGAATCACGCGGTTGGCTTCTCTTGCCACGCGCTCGCTATGCGTGACCACAACTACAGCGCCCCCGACCGCAGTCCTATCACGCATGATTTGTAGGATTGCCGCTTCGTTCTTGGCATCAACCTCGCCGGTCGGCTCGTCGGCAAGGAGGATATGCGGGTTGTTTGCAAGAGCTACGGCGAGACCGGCGCGTGCTGCCTCTCCTCCTGAGAGTGTTGATGGCCAGGCAGCGGCCCGGTCCTCTAAACCTACAGCGGCCAAAAGGGTGCTGGTATCTGGACGCTCTCCTTTGACTAAATACTGAGCAACCTTAATATTCTGCGCGACTGTCAGGTGTTCCAGTAGATTTCCTGACTGCAAGAGCACCCCCATCCACTTGGCTCGCAGTTCAGTTCGCACCGTTTCCGGTCGTCTGGTGATTCGGTTCCCGGCAACATCAACGTGACCTCCGTCAGGCTCGTCGAGGCCAGCGATGCAGGAGAGAAGAGTAGTTTTCCCACTTCCGGAGGGACCTACAACCGCCACCATTTCGCCAGCGTGGACTGACAGGGATACACCACGCAGTGCAAAAGTCTCATCGTCCCCGTTATGGTAAAATCGGTACAACTCTGAGACGCGGATGAGGGGTTTGCATGATTGAATGCTACCTGTTATAACCATTTAAAGCTCTCTGAAATAATTTTCCAAGGGTCCACATTGTCTGCGCCAACTGGAGACGCGAGCGTTAGATTGACCTGGAGTCCATTTCGATAGAACTCGTAGAGGAGCACATCCATCCTGTACGTCTTTCCTGTAACCTGATTTGGTGCGCTGTCCCTCTGGTATGTGATTAGTATCGCCTTACCTCCGGGCAAGGTGACTTGCTTGGTTTCGATAAGCTGGAATGCGGGCTCGGTGCTTGCTAGCTCCTGCACATCGACCGAGTTTGCCCGCTCGACAGTCGGCTCCGAAGCGACAGGTACCCACCTGACGGACACTATGTTCAACTTATCGGTGAATTCAGTACTTGACTCGGAGGTCGACTGCGACCATCCCTCCGGTACCTTGACCTCAAAACTCCCGCTGGCCGGCTTGTACGTTACTAAGGCCTGATTGTCCGGGATATCACCGGCAGGATTATTCTCTTCATTGTTTGCAGATTTTCCGCATCCTGAAGCTAATAATGCCAATCCGGTCACTACTAGTACTATATAGACTAAGCATCTTTTTTTCATCGAAGACTCCTTCGTTTGGCCACATGGCCTTGCTGTGGTTCATAATTAATAATGCCATATATCAAGCACCCATCTGGCAACATTAGTAAACAATCAATCCAGACATGAAAGTTGGTTTCACAGCGCACTAGATAGGTGGAGATATTATCTCCACCTATCTAGTGCGCAAGGCGCTGACCTGTCCTAGTCTTCAACAGCCTCTTGCCCCGACGCGTTCTCAGCACTATCTACCTCACCGGCATCGTTGCCAGCCGGTTCTGTGTGGAGAACCTTTCCGTTACCAGCGTCCACCTTGACGTCCATACCGTTGCCCAGCTCTACGCTGTACACCAGCACGCCGTTCTCGTTGTCAAGTTCTGTCTTAACAACTGTGGTTCCTGGATTGGCAGCAAGAGCGGTCTGTTCCGCGTCGGCAGCGCTAATGGTGGCTTTGCTCTGCAGTGCAGCAGCTTCATCAGCCTCACTCACGCCCTGGTATTGCGCCTCATCCACGGTAATAGAACCCGTGTACTGTGGCTGCTGCTCGTCAACCTGGTCTATGTTATCTTCAGCAGAACTATTGTTTGGGCTCTGTACAACGGCCTGCGTCGGAGTGGGATTGGGTTGGGTCTGGGCAAAAACGGGGCTCACAGCCAGGCTACCCAGAAAGAACATCCCTGTGAGTGCCGTAGCTAGACCGATTCCGGTCAGCACTTTCTTCAGCATTCGCTTTCACCTCCTTTCTTCTGGTTTCGACAGGGGATATCTCCTTTGTCGTTAATTCCAGTCTAGCAGGCTAACATGAACCTGCTATTAACAGAACATTAACCTCAGGTGAAAAATGATATTTTTTTCAACCAGCGCTATTGTCAATCGTTTATTCATCTAATATTCATCTTTGTCTGCTATAATTTTTTTGTATTGGGCTCACCGGGAGGTATTTATGAGGATTCTCGTCGTCGAAGATGAAAGGCGACTCTGTGGCATTATCAAGCGGGGGCTTCTGGAGGAAGGCTACGCAGTTGATACGGCCTACGACGGTGAGGATGGAGAATACTTGGCGGAGAGCACTCCGTATGATCTAGTTGTCCTCGACATCATGCTGCCTAAGAAAAACGGGGTTGAGATTTGTCGCGACTTACGGCTGAAGGGGGTAAATACGGCAATACTAATGCTGACTGCCAAGGATACGGTGGAAGACAGGGTCAAGGGGCTGGATGCCGGAGCCGACGATTACTTGGTCAAGCCCTTTGCTTTCAACGAGTTATTGGCGAGAGTGCGGGCTCTGCTGCGGCGGACAGGGTCGTCTAAATCACCAAAGATTCAGGTAGGAGACCTGCTCATTGATACGCTGACCAGAGAGGTAAGGCGCGGGCAAAGAGTTATTGAACTGACCAGTAAAGAGTACACGATACTGGAGTATTTCATGCGTCACCCTAACGTGGTCATTACCCGGACAATGTTGGAAGAACACGCCTGGGATTATGAATTTGATAGCATTTCCAACATTATAGATGTATATATTCGAAGAATCCGCAGCAAGATTGACGAGCGAGGCCAAGACAGCCTGATTCAAACCGTAAGGGGAGCGGGCTACCGGATGAAGGCAACATGAGATTTATTAAGAGCATCAGATTTCGTCTCACCATTTGGTACCTGGCTGTCCTGGTAGCGCTATTGTTCCTCTTTGGCGTAATGTCATATTTTATGCTATCACAGAGCCTGTATCAGAGCCTTGACGACTCATTGAAGACTCATGCCCTGGCACTGGAGAATTCACTGGACGTCTGGAATGGGCATATCGACCTGGGGATTACGCTGCAGCCAGATGAACTTGTGTTAGTTTACGGGAGCGATGGAAGCCTATTGCAAGGATTTGGCTGGGAGGTAGAGGTCCCGCATACTGAGACAATGGTGGCACAAGCCCTTGAGAGTCATGCCTCGTTCCTCACTACTCGAACCGGAAATGGGCAAGAAATACGGCTCTATGCAGCACCGTTTCCAGGCCAACCGGGAATTGGTGCGATTGTTATGGGCCGCTCAACAGAAGAAGTAACAGAAGTCCTGGGAAACTTCGAGAGTATCCTCATCGCTGCTGGTCTGGCCACGCTGGTGCTGGCTGGAGGTGGCGGTTTCTTCATGGCCAGGCGAGTGCTGAAACCGGTGGAGCATATCAGGCAGACAGCGCAAGAAATAGAAGAGAGCGGCTTAAGCCGGAGGATAGATGTACGCAGCGAGGATGAGCTCGGGCGATTGGCATCAACGCTGAACCAGATGATCGCACGTCTGGAAGCAGCATTCACCCGCCAGCGCCAGTTCACCGCTGACGCTTCTCATGAGCTGCGTACACCACTGGCTGTTGTGCAGGCCGAGTCCACACTGGCGCTGCGAAAGAAAAGAACACAGAATGATTATCGCAAGTCTCTTGAGTTGATTTCCCAGGAGGCAGGGCACATGTCGGCCGTCGTCAGCAAGTTATTATACCTGGCTCGCATCGATGCCGGTAAGGATCAGGTGAACTTCGAGAGAATTAATCTTAAGGAACTTCTCACTGAACTGTCTTCAGACATAGAAGTACTTGCCCGGGAAAAGGGCATAGAATTCAGACTTGCCCCGCTGGAAGACCTTACAGTCGAAGGGGACAAGATAAAGCTGGAACAACTGTTTCTTAATCTTCTGGAAAATGCCATCAGGTATACTCCCAGTGGAGGTAGTATATCAGCCTCAGTAGTCAGGAGAGATAAGACAGCAGTGATAGTTGTTAAAGACACAGGCATCGGCATCTCAAAAGAGCACACACCACATCTCTTCGAGCGTTTCTACCGCGTGGATAAGGCCCGATCACGCGCTGAGGGCGGCGCAGGCCTCGGTCTGGCAATCTGCAAACACATAGCAGAAGTCCATGGTGGAAGGATTGAGGTTGTAAGTAAGGTAGGAGAGGGCAGCACTTTTTCCGTATTTATTCCTATCTGGGAAAAACCACCCTAAATTCGGGTGGTTTTTCTTTTTTCTAAAAAGTGACCGCCTGATTCATCCATACATTTTACCACCCAGATCCCCCTTTGACTTGCCGCTGTCCCTATGCACAATCAGCTTAAGTCGCTTCTGCCCGACCACGGTAACTTCTTCACCGACGTCTATTCTCTCACCGGTGGACTGCGCCTTCCACAGCTCCCCTTTAACTTTGACCATCCCCTCCAGATCTATTTTACTGACTACCTTGGCTTTGCTACCAATCATAGACGACAGACCAACCACTGCCTTCTTCTCCAATGCCTGACTGCCCTTTCGATAGGTGGCAATGGCGACCGCACCCAGAGCCAGCGCCAGGACAACAAGCCCCGGTATGGGAATATATATCCCCAGTCGGGGCAAACCCCACAGCGCCGCCGCAATCAGGGCTAGCTCATATAGTAGGGTAGTAACAATAGCCACTATGAGCCGACCACTCATCGTGTTATCTATTATAGCAAGTAAGTTCTTTGGTAACCATCAAAGCCAGATAAGCTTGAAGCCGCTTGGGAATCGTTATTAGTTAAACACTATTTAGACGCTAACAAAAGTGCCAAGGGCCATACAACGCTCTATCGTGGAATACAAAGATAGGCGCGTTACTTCAGCGCATTGAACTTAACGCTAGAAAGTGCAATAGAAGCGGCTTGACAAGAGACTTAGCTAATCAAAGTGCCTGTTGTTCAGGCGTACCTCAGTGTTTAATTCTAGACCGAAAGATTTCGCTCTTTTTTCAAAATCTTCCCAAGATTCATCTTCCCAAGGAAGATATTTAAGATCCGTTGGGCTTCGGAAGGCATAAAGCAAAAGATCAATTATTTCTTTCGAGGAATTACCAAGTTTGATGACCGTATCTTTTCTTACCGGGAAAACCTGGCCGGTAATAAGAGTTGGAACGTTTGGATAATAAACATTTACCAAAGTGAAAGTGGCTTTTTCTTTGCTTAATTTAACCTTTTCCTCTGAGAGTATCCAACCATAAGAAAGACAGGTTGGTGAGAATAAAAAGAGACAGGGACTCAGATGAAGTAGTCGATCAACAGTCATTATTTCGCCTGCTCCAAAAAAGAGGCCTAAAACTGGAATCCTAGAAAAGACTCTCCCGACTTTTGTTAATTTCAATACAATTCCCGAAAAATACACAATTAGTATGCCAAGCACGATGCCGAAACCGGAATAAAAAAACTGTTCTGGAAGAAAAAGTAGTAAAAATTTTCTTCCAATGTCTTCTAAATTATTGGACAGAAAAACAATTATATAAATCAACACTCCAATTGGAAGCCAAAAAACGAAACCAAACAATAGAAAAGTAACCTGATTTTTAACGAACCTTATCACTTTTCCCATCGCTTTCCCCTTCCTGATCGTATTTTTAGACTAATTAAGATTAGCATATTTCCAAAATTATTCAAAAAAGCAACCTTTTTATAGACATTGAACAAGTCGTCATTTCACTTGAGGCCACCGTAGTCGACCTAATACCGAAGACCTTCAAAAGCTGGGGTAACAAAATGAGTGTTTGTGACCTTTACTTGTAGTTGCCGTTCATCATATTACTATGTTATAATAAGTCTATTAGCGGATACTTATATTTATTTAAGTCGATAAGGTGAAATGACGAGCATTGATGAGCAGACAGCGCTATTCGGTGTATTATCCGACCCAACCCGACTGAAGTTGTTAAGACTCCTTGCTCAGCAGCGGGAGCCGAACGCTCTCTGCGTGAATGCGCTAGCCTACCAACTGGGAGTAACGCAGTCAGCAGTCTCTCAGCACCTCAGAGTACTCAAGTCCGCGGGGCTGGTTAAGGGCGAAAGGCGTGGCTATCGTATCCACTATTTCATCAATCAGGAAACATTAATTCAGGCTCAACAGCAAATATCCGGTGCCCTTCGCCTCGGCGAGCGAACAACTGAAGGGAATAGTCAGGAAAAGTGAAATAATGAAGAGGGATAACTCACCAGTTCTGGAAGTGGCACATCTTACTAAGCGCTATGGCGACGTCATTGCCGTTAACGACATCAGTTTTCAGGTAAATGGCGGTGAGCTGTTTGGCTTTCTCGGTCCCAATGGCGCTGGCAAGACCACCACAATAAACATGCTGACAGGCCTGGCCCGGCTGGACACAGGGACAATCCGCATCGGTGGTATCGAGTGCACGCGCAATCCCAAAGCGGCTCAGCACCTAGTGGGCGTGGTTCCTGATGAAAGCAACCTCTATCCCGAGCTAACTGGTTTCGAGAACCTCTGCTTCTGTGCAGCACTTTATGGCATGCGTAAAAACGAGCGCGAGACGCGGGCGCGGGAGCTTTTGGATACATTCGGCCTTACCGATGCCGCCAGCCGCAAGTTTGCCGGTTACTCTAAGGGAATGAAGCGAAAGCTCACCTTCGCAGCTGGTATCATCCATCAGCCGCCCATCCTGTTTCTCGATGAGCCTACCACGGGGATTGATGTCGCCAGCGCCCGCCAGGTAAGACAGATAATCGCTGGTCTCCACCGCAAAGGAACGACTGTATTTCTTACTACCCACTACATCGAGGAGGCCGAACGGCTCTGCCAGCGGATTGCCTTCATCGTAAATGGACGGGTTGTCCGGACCGACCGCACGGCAGACCTGTTACAGCCTGTTCAAGGTAAAAATATTCTGCTTATTTCTGTCTCTAATTCTGCGGCCGACTTATCTGAAGAAATGGCCTCAGCTTTCCCGGAGTATCAGTTTCAATCTACTACCCCGGGGCAGGTACGGGTCGAATCGGCGGTAACGGTCAATGTTGGCCCCCTGATACGGTTTCTGGAAGAACGAGGGGTTCAAGTGACCGAAGCACGCCGGCATCTCCCATCGCTGGAAGATGTTTTCGTCCAGGTAACGGGCATCGAGGCGGGATTGATGAAGAAAGAAAAGGAAAAAGCTGGAGGTGGGGGAGGGAATCAATGAGACACTGGATTGCTTTCTCGAACATCTTTACTAAGGATATGCGGGCTTATTACCTTAAGCCCCCCAACGTCAGTTGGGGTATTATCTTTCCACTGGCCTGGACGGGGATGTTTTTCATTAGGTCAGGGAGCGGGCTGGAAAGTGTACTGGGTCTCTTGCCGGGCGTGGTGACTATCTCCATACTGTTCGGCACTACTTCGCTGCTATCGGTGACCCTTACCTTCGAGAGGCGAAGCCGGTCGTTTGAAAGGTTGCTTCTCGCACCCATCTCTCTGGAATTACTTATGCTGGCCAAGACCTCCGGGGCTATCCTCTTCGGTATCGTCAACGCGTTCATCCCCATAGCAATCGCTGCATTTCTGGCAGACATGTCGGGAATTGCCTGGTCTTTGGTTGTGCCGGCCATCATCCTCATCGGTATTGTATCGACTTTCCTCGGACTTTTTATCTCGGTCTCTGCAAGCGAGGTATTTGAAGCTCAGACCTTTTCCAACTTCTTCCGTTTTCCGATGATCTTCCTGTGCGGATTATTTTTCCCTATCTTGTCATTGCCTGTATTTATCCGCCCGCTTTCCTACATATTACCCGTGACCTACGGTGTCGATATTCTCCACGGCGCAGTCAACGGCGGGCATATCATGTCTTTCACACTTGACTTCATCATTCTCGTGGCGTTCTGCGTAGTTCTGTTCCTGCTGAGCTTGCGCAACATCAAGCGAAGGTGGATCGTCTGAGAGCGCCCGAGAATGAGCCCGGGCAAACCCATTTCATCCTTGAAATTTTGCCTTATGCTTTATAGTTAGAGTGAGGCTGCACAAAAGTCCGTAATGTGCTGCGGTATTTGACAGAAAGAACTTTGTGGCTCCAGTGAACCGCTAACGGAGACATTAGCCCCTTCTTGACAAAAGAGCTCAAACTCGTATAAAATGAAATTGATAATGAGTCTCAATCTCAAAAAAGACGGAGAAATTCACGGTCATTCAATGACAGCTCAGCGGCAGCTACTTCTGGAGTTGTTGCGTGACGCCGACGAGCATATTGACGCTAAAGAGCTGTACCGGCGTGCTAGTGCCCGGGATGAGTCTATAAGTCCAGCGACAGTATACCGCACACTTAACCTCTTCAAGGAACTGGGGCTGGTTGATGAGGTAAGGCTGGGCAAGATTTGCTGCTACTATGAGATAAAGCAATCGCCTGAGCACCAACACCTGGTCTGTCAGGGATGCGGCAAAATCATTGAATTTCAAAATCCTCTGGTTAGGAAGTTGATCAATGCAGTACGGCGGGAACATGGCTTCAAGGTGACCAAAGCCGAGTTGTACCTTGAGGGCTACTGCCCGGAGTGTGAGGAGAAGGAGAAAACACAGTGACCTCCATGACCGTGGAAAGGAGGATGGAGCAATGATTGAGATTACCGAACGAGATTTTGACAGGGAAGTGCTGGAATGTGAACTACCGGTATTTGCCTGCTTCACTACTAGGTGGTGTCACTCCTGCTACCCCACATGCCTTTTCGCTGATGAATTGGTCAAAGAACATGATGGAAGTGTTAAATTCGTCAGGTTGGATACGGAAAAAAGTCCTGAGATAACTGAAAGGTATCACATTATAGCTGTACCGACCATATTGCTTTTTAAGGGCTCTCAGCCAGTGGAGAAACTGCTCGGTTTTCAGAACCATAAGTCGTTGAAGCGCTTACTGGGGGATGCAATGGCTAAAGAACCGGGCGCTTGAGAAATGGCACAGCTTGCATCCCGATGAAACTCCTGCATATACACTATAGAGGCACAAGGTGAGTAAAGACAAAGTAAAAGAGATTGAGGACAAAATCGCTGACCTCAAGGCTCGATGGCCAGCTCACTCAGTACATCCGTCGATGGTGCAGGAGCTGGAGAAGCTGGAAGAGGAACTAGAGAGGGCAAAGAAAGCTGAGAAGAGAAGCTGATGCCAAGCAAGATGGCATTAGTAGATTACAAGAAATGCTATCCAGAAAAGTGCGACAGCGGCGTTTGTGTTGCTGCCTTGGCATGCTCTCATAAGTTGCTCAAGCAGGAGGCACCCTATGATATACCAATGACAGACCCGTCTGTCTGCCAGGGTTGTGGCGATTGCGTCCGTGCCTGCCCTCTGAAGGCAATCGAGATAATAAGAATGTAAACAGGGAAGGGTGACAAACGATGAAGATATCGGTCTGCGGTAAAGGAGGAAGTGGCAAAAGTACCATAGTTGCTCTGCTGGCCAATGAAGCACGACTCAGGGGTTACCGCGTGCTGGTGGTGGACTCCGATGAATCGAATTCGGGGCTTTTTCGAATGCTGGGCTTCGACTACCCGCCCGTGCCTCTTATAGAGCTTGTTGGGGGCAAGAACAGCCTGAAGCAAAAGATGGGACAGCCCAGTGTCCTCAGTGAGACCCAGATTGCAACAGCGCACATCCCTAAGCAGTATTTGCTGCAGAAAAACGGGCTGAAGCTGGTTGCTATCGGGAAAATACTGCAATCGTTGGAGGGCTGCGCTTGTCCCATGGGGGTATTAAGTCGCGAGTTCTTAAAGAAGCTCGCTTTGGCGGAAGACGAAGTGGCCATCGTGGACATGGAAGCGGGGGTGGAGCATTTCGGCCGAGGTGTGGAAACAAGTATAGATAGCGTGTTGGTCGTGGTAGAGCCACCGCTGGAATCAGTCAATGTAGGTCAGAAGATACACGACCTGGCTTCAGGAATTGGCATCAAGAATGTCTGGGCTATCCTGAATAAAGTGCCATCAGGGGAGATAGCCGCCAGACTGAAAATGGAATTACAGGAGCGGCACATTGGGGTGGTCGGGTGTATATACTTTGACGCCGATATTTTCAGTTCAAGTCTAGATGGTAGAACCCCGGCGAAGGGCATAGCGGTGCGGGAGGTCAAGGATGCCTTGGACCGCATCCTTGCAAAGGTAGGTCTGCCAGCACCAAAGTAACGCGGCCCTAGCCGCTCAAGAGGAGGTGCGAATATGTGTCTTGCTAAAGCTTATCTAAACAAATGGGCTGGCGAACCGGTGCTTCAGGACATCACTCATATGCGACTGCATGACGACCGGGTGGAACTGGAGACGCTGTTTGGTGAGGAAAGGGTTATATCGGGCAGAGTGGTCGAAATAGATTTCTCCACCTCGAAGATAGTGTTCAATGAGAGTGCCAAAGCTGGCAAAGCCTGACCAAGGAGGAGATGTGTCGCTGGCCGGTTACCAAACTCGAAAATCAAATACAGAGAGACGGCAGAACAACGCTGAGTGGTCTCCCTTCGATGACTTGGCTACGGAATATGATGCTTGGTTTGATAAAGATGGAAGCCTAATCTTCTTCATTGAGGTGCAGGCGTTTAAGTCGCTCCTGCCGAGTTTGCCAAAGCCATGGCTTGAAATAGGTGTTGGCAGCGGCCGTTTTGCCCAGGCTCTGGGAATAGAAACCGGCATCGACCCCTCAATCAAGCTCATTGAGATGGCAAGGCACAGGGGTGTAACTGCCTTTCTAGGAGGGGGAGAACAGGAGCTGTTTGATGAGGAATCATTCGGCACGGTCTTCTTGATTGTCACGTTGTGTTTCCTGAACTCCCCTCTGGACGTTTTAAAGGAAGCCAACCGCATCCTTATGCCGGGCGGCAAGCTAGTGCTTGGCCTTGTACTGAAGGAGAGTCCCTGGGCTCAGTTTTATCAGCTAAAGAAGGCACAGGGGCACCGCTTCTACAAATACGCCACCTTCTACAGCTGCGATGAAGTGGTTAAACTCATAGTCCAAGCAGGTTTTGTGACCGAGAAGATCGTTTCGACACTTTTTCAAAAGCCAGGGGAGGCCAAAAGTGTGGAGGAGCCTAAGGAAGGCTATTTCCCTGATGCCGGGTTTACGATAATAGTAGCAGGCAAACGAGAGGTAATTACTACGTGACTGGAGGTAGTGGCTCATGGCTAAGGAAGACATGCTATGTCCCTTCTCTGGGAAATTATGCAGGGAATGTGCCCTTTACCGCGGCAGACACTACTATTTGTGTTTCAGTAAGAAATATCGGGGGCATTTGGAAAAGCCAGAGAGAGTCACCACGGGAACTAACCCTGGCACTTCTGAAGCGAAACCAGATAAGCACTTTGAGGTGCCCACCAAAATGCCTAGCGCCATTGATCCATTTAAGAGGCCAATGGCAGATATCAAGGAGTAAATTGCTCTGGTTGGACAAATAGGGTGAAATCTCCACGGATGATAGTTATCAGCATCTGGGTGAAACTTTTTGTGAGGACTGATACATAGATGCCTGCTTCTAGTCAGCCAAGGGTCATAATCTTCACCTCATCTTCGTGCCCCTGGTGTAACCGAGTCAAGCAGTATTTAAGGGAGAAGAGGTTCAGATTCAGGGAGGTCAATGTAGAAAGGGACCCTGAGGGAGCCCGAGAGTTGAGGCGTAGAAATATAATGGGGGTCCCCGTTGTTCTAATTAGCAACCACCCCATTGTAGGGTTTGATAAGGCGAAAATCGATAAACTACTGGGCATCAAATGAGAAAGGGGGATCTATAATGCAGATTAAGCCATTTGACGACCGTGTCCTAGTTGAACCAGAGGAGGTCACCGAAAGCCAAACCAAAAGCGGAATAATCCTTCCTGATACTGCCAAGGAAAAGCCGAGAAGAGGCAAGGTCGTAGAGGTTGGCACTGATGAAGAGCTCGCTGAGAAAATTAAGGTAGGTGATACGATAGTCTATGCCAAATTTACCGGCGATGAGATTGAATTTGAAGATAAAAAATACTTAATCATATCCAGAGCTGATATCCTCGCTGTGATTAAGTAACCTTGCTTCAAAGGGGGGCATAGTGGCTAAAAATATAACAGAAGAAGATGTGCATAAAGCAATAGGTCAGGTAATGCACCCAGAAATCAGTCACACGCTTGTTGAACTAGGAATGGTCAAAGATATAGCCCTGAAGGATGATGAGGTTACGCTTACACTTGTGCTTCCTTTCCTCGGCATCCCTGCTTCAATCAAGGAGTATCTTGAGAATAGTCTGCGCCAGGCAGTAATGAAGTTGGGTGCCAAGGCTGAGATCAGGATAGCTGAGATGAATCAGGAAGAGCGACTGGCTTTCTTAGCTATGGAGCAGGAAGGCTGGAAGGGGTTGTAGATTCAGAGATTATGAAAAGAGGCAGACAATGGCTAGGTATGAAGTAATCATTATTGGAGGTGGCCCTGCTGGGCTTACCGCTGGGCTCTATACCTCACGGGCGGGGCTGAAGAGCTTGCTGCTGGAGCGCGGGATGTTAGGGGGTCAGATGGTAAATGCCACGCTGGTGGAGAATTACCCCGGCTTTCCTGAGGGTATAGCTGGCTCCGAGCTGGGTTCGCTCATGCACCAGCAGGCACTCAGATATGGTCTGGAGGTAGCAACCACTGAGGTCATAGGCATTTCTCAAGAGCAGTCCTATTATAGTATTTCAACCACTGAAGGTAGCCTTGAAGCTTCGGCCGTAATCATCGCCGCTGGTTCAGAGTATCGTAAGCTGGAAGTTGCAGGTGAGGAAAGGCTGTCTGGTCGCGGTGTTTCCTACTGCGCTACCTGTGACGGCTTCTTCTTCCGCAACCGTGAGGTAGCGGTGGTAGGAGGAGGTGATACCGCTATTACTGATGCTCTGGAGCTAAGCCAGCATGCCAGCAAAGTCTACGTAATACATCGCCGAGACCAACTCCGGGCAGGAAAGGCTCTCCAAGAGCGGGCATTTGCTCATCCTAAGCTGGAGTTCATCTGGGACACGGTGGTGGAAGAGGTCTCGGGGAATAAAGTACTGGAGGAGCTTAAACTACGCCACGTGAAAACAGGTCAACAATCTAGCTTGAAAGTTAATGGCGTCTTCGTTGCCGTAGGGCTCATGCCCAACAGCCGGAGCTTCTTCAACATTCTTGAGCTGGACGATGCCGGCTACATCGTTACCGATGAAACGATGGCTTCCTCAGCTCCTGGTATTTTCGCCGCTGGCGACATCCGCAGAAACTCACCTCGCCAGATCGCCGCTGCGGTCGGAGATGGTGTCACTGCTGCCATGTCCGCCTTTAAATATGTTCAAGAGCAAGGGTGAAATGTCCCTAATGTAGCTGTAGGTTAATAATCAATCAGAAGGAGACAGTATGAGCAAAGTAATAGAAATTACGGATCAAAATTTTGAGGAGGAAGTCCTGAACTCAGACCTTCCCACAGAGGTCGATTTCTGGGCGCCTTGGTGTGGCCCCTGCATGATGGTTTCACCAATATACGATAAGCTCTCAGAGGAGTATGATGGTAGGTTCAAGTTCTGCAAGATTAATGTGGACGAAAACCAGCGTACGGCGGTGAAATATCAGATTATGAGCATACCAATGCAGATGTTCTTCAGTGATGGTGAGAAGGTAGACGAGATCCTCGGGGCGGTGCCCGAGAGTACTATCCGAACAATGGTTGAGGATATCCTAAAGAGGTTCCCGACTGACGAAACTGGGAGACTTAAAGTGCTTTTGACCTCGTGGGTTGAGGATAATAAAAAGCACGCTGGGAAATTCAACAAATGGGTGGAGAAATCCAATAATTTGGAGGGCAATCCAATTTATAATAGCACATTACAAGCAGCACAAGAGTTGAAAAAGGCTAACGAACAGCTGTCCCAGGTATTAGTGCAGCTGCCCAGGTAAGGGAGATTATACTCCGGAAGGATTCGAGAAGTCCCACGAGTTACTTTCTTTGACTGGAAGCATTTCTAACTTAAAAGGTGGAAAACATGGAAAATCGTCTTTCTTTCCGAGATTATGCCATTGTTGCCTGTGGCACACTTAATATGGAACTGAATCATCTTAGAGATAGCGGCGTTCTGGATGCTAGTAAAATCCTATACACCAAGCCCGGCCGCCATGAGGTGCCCCGTGAGCTTGAGAGTCAGCTTATCAAGCAGATAGGAACAGCCAAGAAATACGCTCCGAATATCATCGTGGTCTACGGCGGTAAGTTCTGCTATGTGAATGTTGATGATCCCTATCGCAAAATTGACGCCATAATTCAGGAGCAGCTAGAACCCGGAATCAGGATTTCCAGAATCAAAGCCTCTCATTGTATTGATATGCTGGCCAGCAAGGAGGAAAGGGAGCGAATAAGCCAGGGTAAGGATGTCTACTGGCTTACGCCTGGGTGGATGAAATACCGCCACTACGTATATCAGGGCTGGGACAAGGGCCTAGCGAACGAGAACTTCCCCAAACATACCGGCGGAGCAATAATGCTTGATGCGATAGCTTATTATGATGAGGCCATGGAAAATGAGCCTGAGAAGATTCTGGAATTTTCTGACTGGATGGGCATCCCGATAGAGCCGTATAGGATTACGCTAAACCGATTGAGGAACTTGCTTCTGGATGAAGTCAAATGGTGAGCTTGTCGCGAAAGGTACTTGGCTTGAGTGAAGCGGCAACACTGAAGGAGATAAAAAGAGCCT
The DNA here is from genome assembly GCA_964505425.1 of uncultured Dehalococcoidales bacterium. Lineage (GTDB taxonomy): Bacteria > Chloroflexota > Dehalococcoidia > Dehalococcoidales > BS750m-G39 > CAVTZP01. The sequence continues at coordinate 22,225 of CAZDHX010000003.1, forward strand.
ACAGAACGCTGGCCCATTGCCATCACCCTGACAAGCATAGCGGTGCTGCCGGCGAGGAGACCAAAGAAACAATGAAGAGATTGAATTGGGCACATAAATTGCTCATGGATTATTGCAGTAACTACAAATATAGCTTCAGGGAGGAGGATGTAGCTAGAACTTACCCCCATGACGAATATCTCAGGAGGTACTACTATGGCTGGTTTGAGGGTATCTAGCAAATATAATGCAATCTTTTGAGGAGGCGTGATAATGGAAGAAAGAAATGTAGTTGTTATCGGAGCCGGTCCTGCCGGATTGTCGGCAGCAATCTTCACTCAGTTCGACGGCTGGAGCACACTGGTGCTGGAAGGCGGCTGGGTAGGCGGCCAGGGTGCCATCGCCTACACCGTGAGCAACTATCCTGGTTTCCCACCCGGTGACGGGGCAGCACTGATGGAAAACATGGAGAAGCAGGTGACCTCGGCACCTCCAGCAGGAGTCGGGGCAGAGCTACGTCATGAAAAGGTTATCAGTCTTAATGCTGAGGACAGGATTGTAACTACAGAAATAAATCAGTATAAGGCGCAGGCTATCGTTATTGCCACTGGCAGTACCATGCAGAAGCTTGGTGTATCGAGTGAGGACAGGTTTGTCGGGAAGGGCGTATCCTATTACGCCAAACGCGACGTGACTCAGTTCAGCGGTAGGAAGGTCCTAGTGGTAGGCGGCGGCAACACAACCGCCAAGAGTGCCCTGATAGCCAAAACCGTAGCCAGCGATGTTATCCTCATACACCGGAGGGAATCACTAAGGGCATACCCTACCACGACCAAGAGACTGCAAAAAGAAGGCGTTCAGGTCTGGTATAACACCGAGCTAAGGGAAATAAAGGGCACTGACCGCGTGGAGACGGCTGTCCTGTCAAACAACAAGACTGGTGAGCTGAAGGAGATAGCGGTTGATTGGGTAGTTATCTGTGTAGGGACGGAGCCCGATACCAGATTGGCGCAAGAAGCAGGGCTGGAAATGACAGGTGCTTTTATAATAATCAACAAAAAGATGATGACCTCTAAGCCGGGAATATTTGCCTGCGGAGAGATTACCGGTGGTGAGCGCCATCTCATCACGGCAGCCAGTGAAGGAGCCTCCGCTGGAATGGCTGCCAGCGAGTACTTGGCACTAGAGAAGGTAAAGAGAGGCGAGACGTTCGAGGGAGCCAAGAATGGCAAGTACGCTGACGAGTATTTAGCAATGCTTTAGCTAGGGGGGTATATTTTGCCACCAGTAAGGTCCAAGGTAGAGATTGGGCCGTGGGGAGCGCACTATTACGACCTCCTCCTGAATGTGCTCTCGCTAGGACAATACTCTTATTTCATCAGACAAGTTATTGAAAAGATGGGCATCAAGTCCGGTCAATCAATACTGGACCTTGGTTCAGGTACAGGCAAGAATGAATGTTTTATGGCCGAAAAGGTAGGCCCTTACGGCAAAATTGTAGGCGTAGATGTCAGTGACGAAATGTTAAGCCAAGCCCGTAAGCGTTGTCGTAACTATCCTAATGTCATTTTCAATAAGCAACGGGCAGAGCTACCCCTGCCATACAAAGAAGATTTCGAGGTGGTATTCATCTCTTTTGTCTTGCACGGGTTTGAGAACACCCAGAAGCTGGGGATCATTCATAATACCTACCAAGCTCTGAAGGCAGGAGGAAGCCTTTATGTCTTGGATTATGCTGAGTTCGACCTTGGGAGGGTGTGGGTTCCCCTTTGCTGGGCATTTACCCATTGGGAGTGCCAGCTGGCTGTGGAATTCCTCGAGCTGGACATAAAGGAAATGCTTCGGAGTCAAGGTTTCAGCAACTTTGAGGAGGAGTTTTTCTTTAAGAGATATCTGCGGCTGCTCAAGGCGGCAAAGCCTTCAGTCAATACTACGTAATAAGGAAACGGGGTCACATGGATAGGCTGGAAAGAGCCTTAAGCGGACTATACTCAGAGATAGAGTAAGAAAACGTAACAATAGGATGCAGATATGATCTTGGTCACTGGAAGCACCGGATTCGTTGGCAGGCATATAGTTAGGAAGTTGGTTACCAATGGCGAAGCAGTTAAGTGCTTAGTAAGGAATCACTCCGATTTAAGCGTACTGAACGGTCTTAACGTTGAGATTTGCTACGGAGATGTAACTAGCCAGCGTTCGCTTGAGGCAGCATTAGACAGGGTAGAAACGGTCATTCACTTGGTAGCCATAATTAGAGAGTCGAGACAAGCTACTTTTGAGGGGATAAACTATACAGGTACAAGGAATCTGGTCCAAGCGGCTAAGACGAGTCGAGTAAAAAGAATCATCTATATGAGTAATCTAGGTGCTGGGCCGAATAAACATTTCCCTCTGCTTTATAGTAAGTGGCAGGGGGAAGAAGAGGTTAGGAAAAGCGGTATAGACTTCACCGTCTTCCAACCATCCATTATGTTCGGTAAAGAAGATGGTTTTGTAACTGTACTAGCAGGTATCTTAAAAAATTTACCATTTGCGCCAGTAATTGGCTCAGGTAGAACCAAATTTCAGTTGATTTCGGTAGACGATGTTGCTACCTGCATAACTAAAGCTTTAGAAAACAAGCAGACAATCAATCGAACCATCCCGCTGGGTGGTCCGGAGCATCTGACCTTTGAAGAGATTACGGGTATGGTGATTCAGACTCTAAAATTCAGGCGACTCAAACTACATATCCCGGCGTCTATAATGCGGCCGATGGTGTGGATAATGCAGCGGGTTTTACCTGCATTCCCACTTACTTCAGCGCAGCTCGCAATGCTTAGTCGGGACAACATCACCGATGTCGATATTGTAGAAAAAGTCTTTGGCTTTAGGCCGATTTCCTTAAGGGAAAGGATAAAGGACATTCTTTGCTAGAACTTCTGTACCGCCTTGTTAGACAGGTAGCGGGTTAAACAAAACATCGTTTTGTTACTCAAGCACTGAGGTATGAAAGCCCTTGGTCGGCGGTTCGAATCCACCCGCTGCCACTTGTTTTTAGGCGTGTTTTCCGCGACAGCCTGAAGTTCTACAAGGCGCCGCTTAAAGAGGGTGATCCTGTAGTTGACTGTTCAACAGCCGCTTTTGCAGAATCAGTTTATCGTCGCCGGGGGCATAGAAGTCGGGGAGGCGGGCAATAGCCTCGTAGCCGTGATTTAGGTAAAAGCGCCTGGCCTTTTCATAGCCTGGCTGGGACGAGGTCTCAATGACTATCAGCCTACCCCCAGCCTGCCTGATTTTGTCCTCAGCATAAGCCAGTAAAGCGGCGCCGGTGCCTTTGCCCTGCCCCCCAGCTACCACCGCTATCCAGTAGATGTCCCAGGTACCTTCCGTCAGTGGCGCCAGGCCGTAGCAGATATAACCGGCAATGACTGAATCAGCCTCGGCGACCAGAGCATTATAGCCGGAGCCGGCGGGGTTAGCCAAGTAGCTATTAATAACCTCCCCAGCCATCGCCACCTCAGCCGGTTTGAACTCGGGCAGGCCACGCAGCAGTGCCATCAGAGATGGTTTGTCCTTTTTTAGCATGGGGCGTATCATGGTTGCCATCCTCTTCCTTCTCCAAAGCCAGTTTTATAATCCTATCAATAAACTGCGGGTAAGCCATGCCGGCGGCTTGAGCCTGGCGGGCGGCTCCGGCGTCGGGGGAGATATCGGGGTTGGGGTTGACCTCAATAACATTGAGCTTTCCCGCCCCATCCTGCCGCATATCCACTCTAGCATAGCCCCAGCAGCCGAACAAGCCGAAGACGGTAAGGGCGGTTTGAGCGATATCTTCCCTCTCTTCGTCTTCGATTTCAGCCGGGCAGACTACTTCGGTGCCCTGGAAATAGGGGCTATCGGGCTGCCACTTGGCGGCAAAGGTGAGCAGGTGGGGCATCCCCTCAGGCAGCGAGTAATCTATCTCGGAAACGGGCAGGACGGTATCACCGAGCACGGTAGCATTTAGCTCGCGTCCTTCAATAAAATGCTCAACTAAAGCCTCCCCGCCGTAGGAGCGGCTGACGGTGGTCACCTGCTTCTCCAGCGAAGCGAAATCATAGACCACGCTCTCTGAAGAAAGCCCGTTGCTGGCGTCATCACGGCGGGGCTTGACAATGCAGGGGTAGCTCAGACGAAAGCTGGAGAGCGTCTCCGGCCGGAGCAATTGAAAATCGGGGGTATTGATGTCGGCGCCCCTTAAAATTGTCTTGGTCTTAGCCTTGTCCAGGGCTAACTTCAACACCCCGGGAGGAGAGCCGGTGAAAGGCACCCCCAGCGCCGACAAAATTTCGGCTATTCCAGCCTCCGTCTCCGGGTGGTCGGCAAAGCCCTCAAAGAGATTGAAGACTAAGTCCGTTTCCAAGGCACCGAGGGTTTGTCTGGCGCAGCTGAGAGGCGGTGCGATGGGCACCTTAACCGCCCCGTAGCCCAGCTCAATGAGGGCGTCATGCACCGCCTCCACGGCTTCAAGGACACCACTAACGGCGGCTTGCTCACCCCGCTCGTCATAGCGGCTCTTGACAGGTTCGTTGTAGACGATGGCTACACGGCGACGCATGGCAGGCACCTTTTCAGCGCAGCCTCAAGCACTGCCTGTATCAGCCCCTGGTGCGTCCAGCCCATTTTCTGAGCCACAATGACCAGGTCGCTATAAGCCCCCAGACCCGGCAGGGGGTTTATCTCCAGGAAGTAGGGCACCCCTTTGGAGCTGAGCCTGAAGTCGAGCCGGGCGAAGTCACGGCAGCCCAGAACCCTGAACACCTTGAGGCTGGCCAGGGCAATCCTTTCTTTAATCTCATCGGCCAACTGAGGGGGACATTCATAGTCAACCAGGTTGAGGTAATCGCGCTTTACCTCCAAGGAGTAGACAAAGCGACCCCCCTTTCTGGGTAGGATGCGCATTATACCTACCACCCGGGGCGGGGAGTTGCCGATAATACCCACGGTGACCTCGTCACCGCTGATAAACTCCTCCACCATCACCGGCTGCCGGTAGGCTTCTAAAAGGCGGCTGACCTCCGCCAGTAAATTCCCCGCATTGTCCACCACCGAGGTCAGGCGGATGCCCTTGCTCGAGCCTTCATAGGCTGGCTTGACGATGGCGGGGAAGGGGAACTGCTCCCAGGCTATCCGGCTTAAGTTCTCCCCATCGGTTATTAGCCGCCACTGGGGGGTAGCCACCCCCTCGGCGGCTACCAGCTTCTTGGCCAGCGGCTTATCCAGGCAGACCGTCAGGCAGTGAGCGTCCGAGCCGGTATAGGGAATGCCCAGCACCTCCAGGACGCCGGGCACCTGGGACTCGCGGCTACGGGAGTTGCCCCGTCCCTCGGCGATATTAAAAACGATATCAACCTTCTCCCGCCGGATGTTCTCCAGGAACTCCTCGCCCCCGCCCAGCAGCACTACCGAGTGTCCGGCACCACTAATGGCGGTGGCGATAAGCTCTACCGTCTCCCGGGAGTCGTACTCCTCTAAGGCGTCTTCGGGGCTGGCGGCATCCAGGGGCACGGCTGACTTAAGGTCGTAGGTTAAGCCTATCCGCATCCCTGCTCCCCCCTTTCCTGACCGATACAAGCACCTTGACCGGAACGGGCAGCGGCACCAGCCTGGTTTTAGCCTTTACCCTCGGGTTGTGGCAGTGGTAGATATGACCGCGGTAGTTCCTCACCAGAAGCCTGTCGTCGGTCTGAGCCAGGATATAATTGGGCTGCACCGGCACCTTACCCCCGCCCTGGGGGAGGTCAACAACAAAGGTGGGCACGGCCAACCCCGAGGTGTAGCCGCGCATGCCCTCGATTATCTTCAAGCCCGTTGCCAGCGGCGTGCGCAGGTGCTCCGTCCCCTCCACCTCGTCGCACTGGAAGAGGTAGTAGGGGCGCACCTTAATCCTGAGCAGACCCTGGCACAGCTTGGTCTGTATCTCCACGCTGTCATTTATACCACGCAGCAGCACGCTTTGGTTGTTTACTGGCACGCCGCTCCGCAAAAGCCTATCGCAGGCGACGGCTGCCTCCGGAGTGAGCTCGCGGTAGTGGTTAAAGTGGGTGTTAAACCAGATAGGACCGTATTTAGACAGCATGGTGCAGAGCTCATCGTCAATACGCTGGGGCAGCACCACCGGGAAGCGGCTGCCAATGCGGATGATTTCAACATGCTCTATCTTCCTCAACCGGGAGATAACGCTCTCTAGGTGGGGGGTGGATAAGGTCAGGGGGTCACCGCCGGAGATGACCACATCCCTGACCGCCTTGTGATTTCGGATATAGTCCAGCATGGCTTCAACCTGGGCAGGGGTGCGCACCCAGCCACCGTGACGCCACTCCCGCTTGCGGGTGCAGTGGCGGCAGAGCATGGGACAGATATCGGTCAGCACCATGAGGACTCGGTCCGGGTAGCGATGGACCAGCCCGGGGACAACCGAGTCCCGCCCCTCCTCAAGGGGGTCTTCCGAGCCGATGCCGCATAGGGCTATCTCGTCAAAGGCGGGCACCGCCTGCCCCCTGATGGGGTCACGGGGGTCAGTGGGGTCAATCAGGGAGAGGTAATAGGGGGTTATGGAGAGCGGGTACTTAATGGTGACCAGCTTGAGCTTGGCCTGCTCTTCAGCAGTCAGGGGTATATAGCTGGCTAACTGCTCAACGGTGGTAATACGGTGGCGGAAGTGCCATTTCCAGTCGTTCCATAGACTATCGGGGATGCGCCCAAAGAACCGCTGTCTCTGGGCGCCAGTACTGGGAGGCTCTTCCTCAGGAGCTAGCAGGGCAGTTTCGCCTGGAGGTTCCTCTTCGGCCTCGGCAGTAGTCTCCTTAAAAGATTTTTCTGCCTCTAGGGCAGACTGGTTTTTCATCATTGAAGGCGTTTTCACCTTTTTCTGGTCTCCTCTAGTGTTAGATTTTGGTATATTGGGCTCGTTTATCAGGCTACATTTTCGGTTCCCTCTCCCCCTATAAAAAAATGGTTAGGAAATACTTGCCCTAACCTTCTTTTCCTGTTATAATTTACATGAATTACATTTCCTAAATTAAATTATACATATTTTATAACAATTGTCAATAGTCTTTTGGTTATTTCAGGCAAATCATTAACGAGGCGCCGACAGGAGGTACCAGCATGGGGAAATGGAAATTCGTCACCAATCACGCCCTGGTGCTCTGCCTGATTGCCCAACAGCCACGAATCACCGCCCGGAAGATTGCCGCCACGGCAGGTATCACCGAGAAGGCAACGCGTAACATCATCAACGACCTTGAGGCTGGCGGCTACATCACCAAGACCAGGGAGGGCCGACGTATCCGCTATGGCGTTGACCCAGAGTTGCCGCTCCGCCACGAAATGCATGAGGGCAAGGCAGTGGGCGCCCTGCTGGAGGTACTGGGCTGGGTAAAGCAGCGCAAGGAGGTGAAAAGCGCAGCCATCTGAAAACGCTAGAATGCTACCTTTTCTTGCCGACTTTGGCTTGAAGCAACAAGCCTTCCAGAAGTTCAGAGAGTGTTACTGTAGCTACCCCGATTACTTTATCCGCCCCCCCATAGTAAACAAACAGTTGGCCATTAATGACAACAGCGCCACACGGGAAAACGACGTTAGCTACCTGCCCCTCCTTTTCATAAGGCATCTCCGGCGAAAGTAGTGGAGTTTTCCTTCGGGCAATAACATGCGCCGGGTTGTCCAGCTCAAGGAGGGCGGCACCCACGTAGTAGCAGAGTTTGTCATCCTTTTTTGCGACAGTGTGATAAAGTAATAACCACCCCCATTTTGTCTCAATTGGTGGCGCCGCGATGCCAATTTTCTCCGCCGGCGGTTTTTCCCTACGTCGGCTCATTATGATAGTTCCCTTTATCCACCTTCCCTCTTCAAAGTCAAGGCTATCGACAAGATCCAGCCAAATACCCGTACCGAGGCGATGGAGAATGGCATACTTGCCCTTGATTTTTCGGGGGAAGATAGCCGCATCCTTATCGTCCTTGCCTGGGGGTGAAATCAATACCGGTCTTGCCCACTTCCAGCGCTTAGCTAGGAAATCGCTGGTGACAATAGAGGTTAACGCTACTCGCGGAAGGTGACCATCAAATGCGGTGTAGCACATATATATAGTATCGTCAAACCTAGTCAGCCTGGGGTCTTCACACCCTTTCTTCTCAAACTTCCCGCGGGGCGTGTAGATTGGCTCATCAAGCCTCTCATCAAAGGTAAACCCATCGCTGCTGGCAGCATACCCGAGCACCGAGGTGTCATCCTCGGACATGGCACGGTACACAAGGTGAACCTTTCCGTCCTCATAGAGAGCGCCGGGGTTAAAGACCGCCTTTGCCTCCCACGAGTGCTTTGGCTCCGGCTCAAGGACAGGGTTTTTGGGGAAACGCTCCAGCTTTATCTTCTCCGCCTTAGTCGCCAGCATTTCCTCAACAAGGGTATCTAACCTGCCAGTGGCTACAGCGCACGTGGTATCAGCCGCCCCATAATAAATGTGGAGCGTCCTGCCCCGGATAAGAGCCCCGGAGGGGAAAACGATATTAGGCACTCTGCCATATATCTCGTATACCTCCTCGGGAACCAACCAAGGTCTTTCCGTACGTGCCACAATCCTTGCCGGGTTCTCCAGATCAAGCAGAACCGCTTCAATGCCAAAAGTTGGCGGGGGTGCGAAATAATTCTGAATATACGAATAAATCAGAAGCCACCCGTACCGCGTCCTTATCGGTGGCGCGCCCACTTCAATGTGGTCTTCGGGCGTTCGCTGCAGTGGTAGAACGTGGTCATCTAGGAAAGAGTACCAGCCTTCCCAGTACTCGGGGGACCAGATTTGCTCTTCATGGTCAAAGAAGGCAAGCCCAATCCTGGCTGGAGGTTTATCCGTGTTGACGGTGAGCACAGCTGCCATCTTATTATCGAATTTCTCCGGGAACAGTGCCATAGCCTTGGAATTAAACGGAGCAACGGGATGCTTGGCCTCAATTCGCCTGAAGCCCTTGGTAATGGCAAGACCAATTCTGATGCCCTCAGCACGGAAGGGATAGGCAGATAGGGCGGTGTAGAAAATATAGAATTTATCACCGAGTTTAGTCACCCTGGGGTCTTCGCAGCCAAACCGTTCCCACTCATACTCAGGCTTTATGAATTGCCGGCGGCGTTTCCACTGTGTACCGTCAGTGCTCAGGGCATGACCAATGGACGAAACGTGCATCTGCACGCCATCTACCATCTGGAGCGAAGAAATCGCCCGGTAGAGGAGGTGAATCCTGCCCCCGCTGCGTACAGGGCAGCCGTTAAACGCAGCCTCTGCTTCCCAGGCATTCTCACTGTCTGGCATTAAGATAGGATTATGTTCAAAGCGCTTAATGTCATTCATAAACTTTAGAGCATACCGTGCCTATTTACCGGGCTTTCCCAGTCGAAACATCTTGGTCCCGCACCTGGGGCATATCCCCTGGATTGCCGCTCTGCCGTTTTTCAGGGTTACCGCTCTGGGGTCTTTCATCTCCCTTTTCGCCCGACACTTCATGCAGTATGCCCTTATTCGTTTTATTTTTACCGGAGTAACCGGTGTGATACCAACCTCTAATGGTGGCGTATAGATTGAAATTGGTGCCGCTTCTCGCGAACCGACAAGATAGTCAAGGAGTTCATCCAGTTTTACCGAAGCCACGCAAGACACCTTGTCGGCTCCACCGTAGTAGACCAGTAGACGGTCTTCGATTACCACGGCTCCGCAGGGATAGATAACGCCGGATTTCCACCCCTCATTTTCGTACCATGCCTCGGGCTCCAAGATTGGCTCTTCAGAGCGGTATATGACCCTAGTGGGGTTTTTCAGATCAAGCAGCTTCGCCCCTATCTTATAGCGCCCCGGGTCACGCTCACCCACACCCTGGCAGATGAGTAGCCATCCCTCCTCTGTCTTGATAGGAGGAGCGCCAGCACCAACCTTTCGACTATCCCAGTAAGACGCCCTCGGCTGTATCTTGAATTCTCCTTTCAACCACCTGGTTGTGCCGTCAAAATCCAGGTCGTCAACAAAATCAATCAAGATATCAGGGAAAATTCGGTGGAATATAACGTATTTGGAGTTTATTCTCTCCGGGAGAATGCAGGCGTTCTTATCTACAACGCCGGGGGGAGAGATGAGTACTGGCTTCTTCCATCGCCAGTTCTTGGCGAGGAAATCATTAATATGTAGTGAGGTCAGCGCTACCCGGGGCGGGCTGTATCCGTCAAAGGCAACATAGGTCATAAATACCCTGTCGTCAATCTTGGTTAGTCTCGGGTCCTCACACCCACCCCATCCTCCTCCCGACACATAATCCTCACCATTCTCCATAGGCACATAGGTGCGTTGACGATAACCTGTTGTGGGATAGACTGAGCCAGCGCCTTCAAACGGCTCTCTGGGAACGTATATCGGTTCATCCAATCGTTCGTCAACATGGAATCCATCAACACTTGAGGCATACCCCAGAACCGATACATCCGAGTCTCCGATTGCCCGGTACACTATATGCACCCTTCCGCCTTCATAGATGGCGCCAGGGTTAAAGACCGCTTTTGACTCCCACCAATGCTCGGGTTCCGGCTCAAGGATAGGATTCCCCTCAAACCTCTCCAGAACAGGGTGAGCGCTTTCCCCTCTCATTGCAACTGCTGCCTCCCCCAGACTCCTCTAGCATTATAACATCATTAAAGACCCTACTTCAAAGAATCTTTATTCTTAACTTGCCTCTGGTGTACGGAATACGATTTGAGCACTGAACAAAACGCTATTTTGTTACTTATTGAGGGATATTATAGAAGTGAATCTTCATATAGCAGGCAGAACTATGGCTGGGTTGCCGCCAGAGCGTGGTGGTAAAGCTGCTCGAAGGTCGTGGCTGTAGTGGAGCGAAAAACATTTTCTGGAACCTTTATATAGTGCCAGGATACCCCGGTGAGCGCTGTGGCATCCTGACACCATTTAGTAGCCCGAGCATCTTTTCGAGCTACCTCTATATCCTCAAGCCCCTTGGTCTCTACCAAAAACATCTCACCAGAGACAAGCCTAACTATGAAATCAGGATAGTAGTAGCGGACGCCACCCTGAGAACTTAAGTATTCAATAGCAAAGTGAGTAGCTTCAGTGTTTTTGGCAAAGGCGGCTATATCTGGGACGCCATCAAGAAAGGCGGCGAACTCAGCTTCGTAATGAGAATCACAGGCAACCAGATTGAATATCGTCTTGTGCGCTGGATATGTCCCCTTAGTCCAGGGGAAAGCATTAGTACCACTCAGCTTGATAGGATTTCCCCGAATATGGACGGGGTGCGACTCTATAGTTAGGTTATTTATGGCTTGAGCAAAGACAGTGATAATTATCTGCCGGGCATCAGGTTCGCTGAGACGGCGCAATATGGCTGGAAGCATATAATACAAGCCGAAAGGAGGCAAGCGGTTGGTCTAGCAAGCCATCGCTAGCTTTTCTCCTAGCAATCTCTTAATCAGCCGGTTACAGGTTCGAGTCCTGTGCGGCTCACTATCCAGTTCACCCGAGCCTCTTCACAAGATCAGGTTTAATATCCCGCCGGTGATTAGGGCTGCCGCAATCATTATCCCGGTTGACTTTAGCATATTCACTACCCCAAGCTCCCTCAGCAGAACAACAAAGGTGGCAATGCAGGGGAAAAACATAGCCAAGACCACGCTACCTACGACCAGTTGTTTGGTGCTCAGCGCCAGCGGAGCTAGCATACCGAGAGCTACATCCTTACGCAGGAAGCCGATAACCACCGCCGTTACCGCTTCCTTGGGCAGCCCCAGAAAATTGGTTATTACTGGCGCCGTAAAGTTGGCAATAGCCTCAAAAACGCCGAAGAAATAGAGTATGTTGATTACCAAGACAGCCCCAAGGATAATGGGAATTGCCTCTGCCAGAAAGCCGTAGACCCGCACCCCCACCTTCTGGAACATTGCCCGCCACTGCGGCAGGCGATAGGGTGGAATCTCAATCAATAGCTCGGGGGTGAACCCCCTGACCGAAAGGCGGAGTATAACGCCCAGAATAATCCAGACCAAAAAGAGCGTCCCGTAGACGATAACGACATACTGCGCGCCACGTGCGCCAACCAAGCCGAAGATCATCGCCTGCAGGGCGGCACAGGGAATGGCAATAGAGATAAGCGTTGCCGCAATGAAGCGCTCTCTTTTACTCTCCAGGATACGGGTAGCCAGGACAGCCGGCACATTACAACCGAGCCCAAGCAGGGTGGGAATAATAGCGTAGCCGTGCAATCCCAGGCGGTGCATGACAGTATCCACCATGACCGCCAGCCGCGGCAGGTAGCCAACATCCTCAAGGAGACTGAGCACCAGATAGAAAGAGATAACGTAAGGCAGGACCATGGCAAAGGGGACATATAGTCCACTGGAAAGCAGCCCGAAGGACTGCAAAAAGTCAACCTGACCATTAATGAGCCGGCCAACCACAATATCATGGAGGAAACCGCCACCCTGCAACATCTCGCTCAGCCTCATCAGCACCGGCGCCCACAGTTTTTCAAACAGAGGGTCAAGGACGTAGCCAATCAGTCCCTCGCCGATAAAACGGACGACGATAAAGGATGCCGCCAGGACCGCCAGGGCAATGATGCCGCCGGACAGCGGCTTGACGCTGGCGTCGGAAAGCCTCTCCCGCCAGGTGTGATGGCGATGGGTAACATGCTGGACCTGGTCAATAATCTTGCCCACCGCCGCCCAGCGCTGGTTACGGCGGCGAAGGGGATGGCGGGGGGAGGTAGCCCTGGGGATATTCTCCACCAGCTCTTTTATCCCCTCCCCGGTTACGGCAACGGTGGGTATAACCGGCACCCCCAGCAGCTCTCTCAGCTTATCCAGGTTGATATCTATCCCCTCGTGCTTGGTATCATCCCACATATTCAGGGCGACTATCACCGGAACACCCTTCTCCAAAAGCTGCAGGGTGAGATAAAGGTTTCTCTCCAAATTAGTAGCATTGACCACATCTACCACCACGTCCCCGCTGCGGAGCATCTCCGAGGCTACTTCCTCGGCTTCACTGGTAGGCTCTAGGGTATAGGTGCCGGGGACGTCAATAACCTCAGCGACCCCCTCCCCCAGCTTCATTTCCCCGCGGGTATAGCTCACCGTAGTCCCGGGATAATTGGAAACAATAACGCGGACTCCGGTGAGACGGGAGAAGAGGACGCTCTTGCCGACGTTGGGGTTGCCCATCAGGAGTATCTTCATTTTGTCGACTCGTCGTCCAGTTGAACCACTATCCGGCTTGCCATGCCGAAGCCAATAGCTAGCTGCACTCTATCTACCTCAACGGTTACCGGTCCCCGCATAAGGGTGGAACTAATCTTGGTTATTCTCTTGCCCGGCATAATGCCCAGGGCGCTAAGGCGGTTCACCAAGCCGTGCCCGCCCTTCATTAGGCCATGCCTACCCCTCATCAAGTCATGCCTACCCTGAAGCTGCACTACGACACCACTCTGCCCCGCCCGCATCCGGGCCAGGGTTGTCCGTCCCTCATCAGGGGTAAATTCTGTTCCTCCTCTTCGTCTTCTCACTAAAAAATCATCCTTTCTTCTGGCGGCACTGGGAGCAGTAACCACTCAGGCGAAGCTCAGCGTCAACAATCTCAAAATCCCCGATCTCAGGCACATCTCTCTTCAGATAGCGAGCCAGCGAGTACGGAAACTCAACGACCTTACCACAGCCAAGACATACCAGATGGTGATGCTTCCTGGCTGGCTTCATCTCGTAGTGATGGTGGCTCTCATCAAAATGGAGCTCCTCTATCAGCCCCGGCTCCTTGAACGCCTTTAAGGTGCGATAAACCGTTGACAGGCTGAGGCGGGGCTGGATAGCCCGTGCCCGGCGATAGATCTCATCGGCATCAAGGTGCCCCTTCCCCTTCTGGATAATATCCAGAATCAAGGCACGCTGGCTGGTAACCCTCTTGCCCGATTTCCTCAGGGCAAATTGGCTGCTTCCCCTCTTTCTTTGGCTTTGGTTATTGCTAATGCTTCTCACTTGCAGTTATTGTAAACCACAATAATCCGTTTGTCAATACCCCGGTCTCTACAGACGGATGATATCCTCGGTGTGCTCTAAGGCTAAAAATAGAAGGAGATAATCCCTGATATGGCGGGTTACCAGGAAGTTATATCTGACGTGTTCCCGCCCGTTCTCCCCCAGCCATCGGGCATAGTCAGGATTGGTCAGCAGTTGTCTGATGCCGTAGGCAGTTCCCTCTGTTTCGTAAGTGAGGAGCCCGGTGAACCTGTTCTGCACCTGAAGGGGTATACCCCCCACTGCCGACGCCACCACCGGCTTTGCCTTCCACAGAGCCTCGGTTACGGTAAGCCCAAAACCCTCCCGGTGCGACTTTTGAACAATGACCGCAGATGCCCTTTGCAAGGCATTTATTTCAATATCACTGCCTGGGTCTGGGGGGATAGGCAGGATATGTATGTCAGGATCATTTCCGGCTCTCTGCCTGACCTCAGTCAGCACCTTATCCGACTCCGGGTCATCAGCAGCAGCCCCTCCAGCGAAGACAAGCCGGCAGTTTATACTCTTCCGCACCAGCTCAAAAGCCTGAATTACGCCCAGCGGGTCCTTGAGGTAGTCAAAACGTGAAATCTGGGTAATGATGGGTTTATCCTGAGGTACGGCGTATTTCGCCAGCACGGAATCAATCGTATGCTGGTCAAGCTCTTTATTCTTATCACTCAGCGGGTCTATTGATGGTGAGATAAGAAACTGGCGGATAGGTAATTCACAGGAAAAGGCCGGTGCCGAGAAAACGGCACCGTCATATTTAACAACAAAGGGCTCCAGAAAGTTCCATACCTTCTTATTGGGATGCGACAGGTCAATATGACATCTCCACACCCACTTCTTTCCCAGCTTCTTTTTCTTGGTAACTAGCCCCACCGGCTGAGGGTCATGGACAAAGATAATATCTCCATCCAGCCGCAGCCTTCTTACGTTCTTCTGCATCGTTTCCTGAAAGAGCGCGAAGTCGTCCTTGGTAATCTTTTCCTGCCGGCCATGCAGGGCGTTGTGAAACTTCTTGGTCACCTGGAAAAACTGCTCGTTACCCTTTATGACATCCCACCGGGCATCAACGCCAAGCTGCTTCAGGAGAGGCACCATGCGGCTCAATATCTCAGCCACTCCACCACCAGTGGCGGTGGAGTTTATGTTCTGGATAACCTTACCCGATAGGTTGGCTGCCAGCAAACGGAGTTCCTCAATGGCGCTCCGGCCGGCAATAGGCTCGTAGTCAGCAATCCCTACTTGATTCGCTTTTCGATAAGTTGTATCAGTGCTAATCTCAGTCCCTCCAGAGTATAAGTATACGGGTCAAGCCGGTTAATCTCCTCAGCGAGTTCAGTCTCATCCAAACTATCCTGCATCCAGATTGAGAAATCGTTTAGCCCCTTCCCCAACCTCAACCTTGAATCGAAAATATGCAAAAAGAGGGAACCTAGACTTATCTTGCGCAGGGCTTCAACAAACTCCCTGAGGTCATGGACCACATAAGAAGTCGGTATGGTCACACTCACCGATTTCATGAAGTGGAATTCCCTCCCCGGCATCGCCTCCCTGAAATTGGAGCCCTTGGAAAGATATCCCTCAATGATGATGACCAGCTTGTCACGCAGAGTTCCCAGATTAGGAAAGCTAAAAGTATCAACGGTAGCCAGCTTTTCGCCCAGTACCTCATCACCCAGGGCATCATCCACCCAGATGGCGAAGTCATTAGACAGTTCCGGGGTGAGGTAATGGTGCTGTTCCAGGAAATGGTGGGTATGATAATAGATTACGGCGTCTGGCACCTCTTTCAAACCATCAACAAGTTCATGAAGGTTCTTTGCCTCAAGCCCGGTAAGCTCGGTCAGGTGTGCCCGGCTGCTAAAACGGAAGGGCTCCTTCGCTTTTCTCAAAGGATGCCCATAGTTAATAACCGTGCCCCGAAGAAGTCGACTGTTAGGGATGATAATGGTGCTTTCATCCAGAGCCTTGACAGTGGTACTGCTCCAGTTTATGGCGGTGACATAGCCTTCCTCGCCTGTTTCCAACTTTATGTAGTCGCCCACTTTAATCTGCTGGGTAGCACCAATCTGGAGACCGGCAAAAAGGTTAGGCACAATGTCCCTAAAGGCTAGCGCGGCGGCTAAGACTGCCACCGCAATGAGGAGAAGAACAGGACTGGTGGGCAGACCCCAGATATCAAGCACAATTAGCACGCCAATAACGACGATGGTGATTCTGATTATATTGACCGCCAGGGCAACAGTCGTCTGGGGGACTTTCGCTCTGGCTAGATACCGCTTGAGCAACTGCTCACTCAAGGCGATGACTACCCAGCCGAAGGATAAAACAAACAAGCTCCCTATCGCCCTGCCGCTGATACCCTTGATTTCCGGAGACAACACCGAGACTTGAATGGCGATGGCGATGCCCAAGAGCAGAAACCAGAGCAAGAAGTGGCGGCGTACTATCCGGGCAACCACCTCGCTCCCCCCCCATTCCGTCCTTGCCTGCCATCGCTTGAGGAGATTGTCGACCATCCGCTTGAGCCACAAGCCAACGACATAGGTGGCAAGGAAAGCCAGCATCGGGACAACTATAATAAGCCAGTTATCAGATAGCCACTCAGCCATTCAGCTCATTACTCCGCCGCCATTTTACCATAAATCTCACCGAGCCTCCTTTAACAGGAGGCTCAGAAATTTGGCTACTTCATCTGGAGACTGCAGAAAATAGCGCGCTAAAGAAGGAGAGTCCCCTTCGCCAACAAAGACCGATATGCCACGCCCGTAATCTTCAATAGCCTTGAAAGCATCCTCGTCGGTCAGGTCATCGCCAAGGTATACCGGCAGAGGAGCGTCTTTTGGCTCACCTCCCCCAAACTTATCCATCAGGACTTTTATCACCTTACTCTTATCCCAGGCAACCGCCGGTCTGATTTCATATACCTTCTTACCCGAGGTCATCTGCATCTTCCCCACCACCTCGGCATCACCGGTAATGCGCTCAAAGATGCGCCTCACTTCCTCACCCTTCTCGTCTGCCACCTGGCGGTAATGAACGCTTAAGGTGAGCCCCTTATCCTCAACCATAGCCCCCTCGATCGCTCCCAGCGCCTGGCTCAGTTCGCGATACAGCCGGCTAATGACGGGCTTGAATTCTTCAGCCACTGGACTCACGAAGCTGATTTGGGGCCCTTCTATCTCCAGCCCATGGTTCCCGGCATAGACTATGCCGCTTATGCCCACCTTCTCCTTGATGTCCACCAGCGCCCGGCCGCTAATTATAGCCAATGTCAGGCGCCGCTTACGTGCCAGAGCCTCCAGCAACTGCCTCACACCGCCAGCGAGGTCTGCCAGTTCCGGGCTTGACACAATCGGAGTAAGAGTGCCGTCATAGTCAAGGAGAAGCAATATATGGCTGGCACTCCTGAGTTGCTTGGCAACGCCAGACCAGACAGATAGAAGATGCTCCAACTATCACTCTCCAAATTCAAATTTTAATAGTTCCGAGATTATATCCGCCGCCCACTTGTAGATATTGTTTTCCCGCACCACCTGCCTCATCTGCCTCATTCGCCGCCGCCTTTCCGCCTTAGGCATTTCCACAGCAACCTTTATGGCTTCGGCGAAATGGTCAATGGCATAGGGGTTGGCGAACACGGCATCAGTCAGCTCCCGCGCGGAGCCGGTGAACGGGCTCAAGATGAGAACGCCGTCTCCATCAAAACGGCTGGCAACGAATTCCTTGGCAACCACATTCATACCATCGTGAAGAGAGCTTACCACAAAGAAGTCTGCCAGCCGGCGCAGTGCCATAAGCTCCGTCTGCGACTGGTGCTCCCGGAGATAAATTATGGGCTTCCAGCGCCTGGTAGCCAACCTGGAATTCGTCTCCTTTTCCACCCTCTCTATCTCATCACTGAGCTTCTTATAATCTGCGATTTCAACCCGGCTGGGAACACCAGCCTGGACAAAAACGACCTTTTCCCTGTACTGGGGGTGCTTCTCAAAAAAGCGGCCCATCGCCCTCAGCCGGTCAATGATACCCTTGGTGTAATCCAGGCGGTCAAAACCAACACCGACTATCCTGTCAGCCAGGTTCAGCCGCTCTCTCAACTCTCCCGCCCGAGCCGCCACTTCCTGACTCCGAGCGAACTGTGATAGCGCCTCGAAGTCCACACTGATGGGAAAAGGTCTCACTGCTGTCTTCCTGCCACCGCAGGTCACCTCATACCTATCCCAGTCAACCTTTGCCTCAATCGCCCGGTCCACGGTATCCAGAAAGTTATTGCAGTGATGGCGGGTATGAAAGCCAAGAAGGTCGTTGCCCAATAGCCCGTGTAGAATTTCTTCCTGCCAGGGGCAGATGCGGAAAGCCTCCCGATGCGGCCAGGGGATGTGCCAGAACTGGGCAGTAACGATATTGGGGTGTTTATCCTTAATTAATCTGGAGAGCAATGTCAGGTGATAGTCCTGGACAAAGACAAACGCCTTTTTATCCCCAACCTCCTCTAATACGCTGCGGGCGAAGGCTTCGTTTACCTTCTTATAGGTCTGCCAGTCAGATTCCTCAAACACGGGCCTGGTATAGACAAGGTGGCATAAGGGCCACAATGCCTCGTTAGAAAAGCCGAAGTAGTATCCCTCCTCCTCCTCCCTGGAGAACCAGAGCCGCCTAAGGGCGTACCTGGGGTTTTCGGGGGGGATGCCCACCTTGCTATCCTTATCCACCACCTCCCTATCAGCGTCGCCGCTGCCATGAGCAACCCAGATGCCACCGCAAGCCTGCATTACCGGGTCCAGGGCAACGGTAAGACCGCTGGCAGGTATCTGGTAAACGATCTCTCCGCCGGAGAAGGTGTGCATATAAGGCTCGCGGTTAGATACCACCACGAAAAGATAACCGGCTAGCTTCTCTTTAACCAGCTCACTGAGGCTTTTCTGCGTCCACATCCATAAGTATTCTACCGTGATTTGTCAACCTGTGCAAGAAAGGGGCAGACTAACTCAAGGCTCTTTCTATTATCTCGCCCGTCAGCCCAATGTCCTCATCGCTATGAGCCAGGGAGACAAAAGCGGCTTCAAACTGCGAAGGCGGCCAGTAGACGCCCTCGGCAAGCAATCGCTGGAAGAATTCGGCAAAGAAGTCTTTATCCGCCTGAGCGGCGGACTGATAATCAATTACTGGACTGGCGGTGAAAAAGACGGTGAGAAGAGAGGCTATACGGGAAACGCTGACTCCAGACTTGGTCGCAGCTTTGGCTACACCTTCCGCCAAAATTGCTGATTTGGCTTCTAACTGCTCATAAACTCCTGGCGTCTGCAAGAGCTTGAGGGTTTCAATGCCAGCGGTCATGGCCAGCGGGTTGCCTGATAGCGTCCCCGCCTGATAGACCGGGCCGAGCGGAGCCACCATCTGCATAATCTCACGCCTGCCGCCGTATGCCCCCACCGGTAACCCCCCACCGATAATTTTCCCCAGACAGGTAAGGTCAGGGGTGATTTGATAAAGGGTCTGGGCGCCGCCGTAGGCAAGACGAAAACCGGTTATGACCTCGTCAAAGATAAGCAGGGCGCCAAATTCCTGAGTTAACTGGCGCAGCCCCTCTAAAAAGCCGGGCTTGGGCAAAACCACCCCCATGTTGGCCGCTACCGGCTCAACGATTATGGCCGCAATCTGTTTGGGATAGTGCTCAAAGGCTTGCTTTACCGATTCTACATTATTATAGGGGGCGACCAGCGTATCTTGGGCATAGCTTAAGGACACACCGGCAGAGTCCGGCACGCCCAGGGTCGCCAGACCTGAGCCGCCCTTGACCAGCAAGCCATCGCCGTGACCGTGATAGCCGCCAGCGAATTTTAGAATTTTATCACGCTTGGTAAAAGCCCGAGCCAGACGTAAGGCTGACATGGCGGCTTCTGTCCCCGAGTTGACAAAGCGGAGCATTTCGATAGAGGGGATAGCCTCAGAAATCATCTTAGCTAAAGTCGTCTCCAGCTCGGTGGGAGCACCGAAGCTGGTACCATGCTCCGCCGCCCCTTTTATGGCGGCAACTACCCGAGGATGGGCATGTCCCAGAACCAGAGCCCCCCAGGAGCCAACATAGTCAATATATTCGTTACCATCAGCATCGTAAATTTTTGAGCCCTTTGCCCTGACAATGAACGGTGGAATGCCGCCGACCGCCTTAAAGGCACGGACCGGGCTATCAACCCCACCAGGCAGGTATCTCTGTGCCTCTTTAAAAAGTTTTTGGGATTTTACAAAATCTTTCATGGCTCTATCTCTCTGCCGCCACCCAACGGGCAAAATCCTTGGCATGGTAGGTTATTATGATATCGGCACCAGCCCGCTTAATGGCAGTGAGAACCTCTATCACAACTCGTTTTTCGTCAAGCCAACCCTCTTTCGCTGCTGCTTTTAACATGGCATACTCGCCGCTGACATTATAAGCCGCCAGTGGACAGTTAAAGGTATTGCGCGCCTGGCGTATCACATCAAGATAAGCCAGCGCCGGCTTGACCATGACGATATCAGCACCCTCGGCAATATCCTGCTCTATCTCCCGCAGTGCCTCTCTGATATTATGATAGTCCATCTGATAAGAAAGACGGTCACCGAACTGTGGTGCCGATTCCGCCGCCTCACGGAAGGGGCCGTAAAACGCCGAGGCGTACTTGGCGGCATAGGCGAGAATCGGGATATGCTGAAAGCCATTTTTGTCCAAACTTTCTCGTATCGCCTTCACCCTGCCGTCCATCATATCCGAGGGGGCAACGATATCGGTGCCGGCTTCGGCATGAGAGAGGGCGGTCTTGGCTAAAAGAGGCAACGTCCGGTCGTTATCAACCTGGTCACCAACCACTACGCCACAGTGCCCATGACTGGTATATTCGCAGAGGCAGACATCCGTAATAACTAAAAGCTGAGGTGCTAACTTCTTGATTCTTCGTACTGCCTGCTGGACAACCCCCTCCGGGGCATAAGCCGACGAGCCGACATCGTCCTTGTGCTCCGGTATGCCGAAGAGAAGGACGGCGGGAATCTTGAGTTTGGCGACCTCTTCTACCTCGGCATCCAGCTGGTCAGGGGAAAGGCGCAAGACGCCGGGCATGGAAGCTATCTCCTGCTTTATGCCCTTCCCCTCAACGACAAAGATAGGATAAACCAAATCGCCAACATCGACGCGGCTTTCTCGAACCAATGCCCTTAGCCTCTCGGTTCTTCGTAAGCGGCGCAACCGTAATTGAGGAAAGCCTGCCATCTAAGCCTCCTTCCCAAAATATTCTTCAATTGCTGCCACCAGGGCGGGTATAGTATGTTCGCAGGCAACAATATCAACCCTAAGCCCAGCCTCGGTCGCCGTCTCCGCGGTCCTGGGACCGATACAGGCGACCTTTATTGCCGGCACTTTTTTCTCGAAAACCGCCGCCAGACCGGACACTGCTGACGAGCTGGTGAAAGTGATAACATCAATTTTGCCCTCCGAAAGCATTCGGCTGGCTTGAGCCATGGCTCCGGGCTGGGGAAGCGTCTTATAGGTGGCGATTTCATGCACCTCGGCACCAAGCCCCCTAAGCCCCTCCGCCAGCCTCTTATCGGCAATGTCAGCCCGGGGCAGCAAAAAACGCTTGCCGCCGACCGCCTGGCTTTTGAGTCCGGTAATCAGACCCTCGCTGGAATAGACCTCGGGGATATAGTCCGCATTTATCCCTCTCTGCGCCAGGGCTTTAGCCGTCGCCGGGCCGATAGCGGCAATTTTAAGCCCACCGAGGGCACGAGCATCAAGATTCAGGTCATATAACCGCCCAAAGAAGGCGGCAACGCCGTTGCTGCTGGTGAAGACTAGCCAGTGGTAACTGGATAGGTCAGCGACGGCGTCATCCAGCTCTCGGCTGGATATTTTCTCAATACCAATGGCGGGCAGTTCAATTGCTTCCGCACCGCGCTCGATGAGAAGCTGGCTCAAAGCGCCTGCCTGATGGTGCGCCCTGGTGACCAGGACACGCTTGCCGAAGAGGGAGAAATTATCAAACCAGCGCAGTTTCTCTCTCAGTCCGACCACCTCACCAACGACAACGACCGCCGGCGGCGTAAGACGCTGCTCTTTAACCTTGGGTACAATGTCCTTAAGACTGCCGACCACCGTTTTCTGGCCCGGTCTTGTGCCCTCTTTGATTACCGCCACCGGAGTATCGGGAGGGCGTCCATGCTCAATCAGCCGAGATACTATCTCGGGCAGGTTCTTCATGCCCATAAGAAAAACTAAAGTATCAACCGCGGTTGCCAGTTTTGCCCAGTTGATGCTTGAGCTAATTTTGCCTGGGGCTTCATGACCGGTGATAACCGCAAATGACGAAGCCAGCCGGCGATGGGTAAGGGGGATGCCGGCATAAGCCGGGACGGCTACCGCCGAGGTAACCCCCGGTACTACCTCAAAGGGGATGCCGTTTGCTGCCAGCGCCTCCGCTTCCTCCCCACCACGACCCAGAACATACGGGTCGCCGCCCTTAAGCCGCACCACCGTCTTGCCCTCCCTGGCTTTTTCTACAAGCAGCTCGTTTATCTTGCTCTGCGAGCTGGTGTGTTCCCCTGCCGCCTTGCCGACATAGAGCCTTTCCGCTTTCAGCGGAGCCAACTTGAGCAGTTGCTCGTCAAGCAGGCGGTCATAGACGACGACGTCAGCCTGTTCCAGACACG
The DNA here is from genome assembly GCA_964505425.1 of uncultured Dehalococcoidales bacterium. Taxonomy (GTDB): domain Bacteria; phylum Chloroflexota; class Dehalococcoidia; order Dehalococcoidales; family BS750m-G39; genus CAVTZP01. Next base: position 44,962 of record CAZDHX010000003.1, read on the forward strand.
AAAACCCCTTTCGTGTCATCAGCCCCGGGTCACCGGGACCAGCCCCGACCAGATAGACCTTACCCCTTTTCACTTTTCCTTGCCTCAGCGATAATCTCCCCTGCTCCCATCCCCCGCATCTTTTGCGCCAGTCTTGCTCCTATCTCCCCGGCGGATAGAGCACTGCCCTCCTGCGAGGCACGCAGTACCTTTTGCCCGCTTACACTGGCGACCATGCCTTCAAGCCTGAGCTTATTGTCATTGACCGTGCTTAAAGCCGCCACCGGCGCTCGGCAGCCGCCACCGATGACACGAAGAAAGGCACGCTCGGCGGTTATACCCTGCCAACCGGTAAAATTATTCAGCGGCGCAACAAGCTCCGAAACCTCTCTGTCATCAACTCGCGCCTCCACCACCAGAGCCCCCTGCCCCACCGAAGGCAGGAAATGCTCTAAAGGCAGATACTCGGTTATCCTTTCCTGCCAGCCGAGGCGCAACATTGCCGCCACCGCCACGATAACGCCGTCAAACTCGCCGGACAAAACCTTGCCCAGGCGGGTATCAACATTCCCTCTTATCGGGCGCGCCTGCAGGTCAGGGCGGTAGCTCATCAGCTGGACGGTGCGCCGCAGGCTGCCGGTGCCGATTTTAGCGCCGGAGCTAAGCTCACCGAGCTTTGCCCTCGCCACCAGAGCGTCTCGCGGGTCAAGCCTCTCGGTTACTGCCAGGAGACACAGCCCGGACGGCAACTCCGTGGGCACGTCTTTAAGACTGTGCACAGCGATATCAATCCTGCCGTCAAGCAGGGCTTCTTCCAGTTCCTTAACGAATATGGCAGTGTCCATAATGTCAAGCCGACTGCGGTTACGGTCACCAGTAGTTACTATTTTAATGATATTGATTTCAATATCAGGATTTACTTCTCTAATTTTGGCTACTACGGACTCGGTCTGGAGCAGGGCGAGCCGGCTGCGCCGGGAACCAACGATGAGCTTTCTTCTCATTTTTGGTCCTCCTCCAGCCGAAAGATTTCTTTAACCATCTCGGCATAGTTTTTACTCCCGTTGACTTTTAGATAGTGGACGGGGTCTTTGAGAATCTTGCTGACGATGGCTTTGGTCATCATCTCCAGACTATACTGCTCCTCCTCGGTGAGGCGAGGCAGTTTTTTCCTGGTGCGCTCAAAATGGGAGCGGCGTATTGCTTCCGCCTTGCTCATCAGGGCACGAATAAGCGGCCTGACCTTAAATTCCTGCCACCAGGAAGCAAAATTGTCCAGTTCATCATCTATAATTTGCACCGCTTTCCGAATCTCACTTTCGCGTTGCTGGCGGTTTACCCTGGAAAGCCCGGTGAGGTCATCAATATTGTAGAGAAAGACGTTCTTAATCTGACCCACCGCCGGCTCCACATTGCGGGGGACGGCGATATCAATTATCACCATAGGAAGTGAGCGCTTTTCCATCGCCCGCTTTACCTGACCAACGCTCAGAATGCGGTGCGGCGCCCCGGCGCAGGTAACAACGATATTGGTGGTGAGCAATTCATCACCGACCTTATTCGGGGTGAGCGGGGTGCCACCCAGTTGAGCCGCCAGACTTGAAGCCCTCTCCTCAGTCCGCCCGACAACCACCATCCGGGATATCCCCCGGTCTTTAGCGGCTTTGGCGACCAGCCTCCCCGCCTCCCCGGCACCGATGACCAGCATCTTGCCCCCCTTAAGTTCACCGACAACGCCGGCGGCTAAATCCACCGCCACCGAGCTGACGGAGAGGGCATTTCGGCTGATTCCCGTTTCCTCACGGACGCGCCTCCCCGTCCAGACGGCGCTCTGGAAGATATGGCGCAGTGGTAGATTGACCATCCCCACCCTTTCCGCCGCCTCCAGGGCGTGCCCCACCTGACCCAGCACCTCAAATTCGCCGACTATCATTGATTCCAGACCGCTGGCGACACGGAACAGGTGCTCCACGGCTACTTTATCCTCAAGTAGATAGACATGCTTGAGCAGGGCGGCATCAGTGATACCCAGCCGCGCCTTAAGAAAGTCCAGGCTTGCCTTCTCGGCGTGGCGAGCGTCGCTACCAATGGTATAGACCTCGGTGCGGTTGCAGGTGGAGAGGATTATGCCCCGCGATATAAAAGAGCCAAGCAGGGGCAGGGCGTCATCGAGCTTCCGGCTGCTAATAGCCACCTTCTCGCGGATAGCCACCGGCGCCGTCTGGTGGTCTATGCCGACCAAGCTGATTCTCATCTCTTTGTCCCCATAAGCCTTTCAAGCAAGAAAGCCTTAGCTTTCTCCTCCCCACCCCTCTTCAAGAGGTCAAGCATAAAATCCAGGTCGAGGGCTTCCTGCCAATCGTCTCCAGTAAGTTTAACTCCCTGGCGCTTTAGCTCAGCGCGCACCTCGCCAATTAGACGAACCAGAGAAGCGTACTCATCGCCAAAATCTTTCTCCAGCCGGGTGCGTATTTTTCGTGCCAGAGCCGGGCTTACGCCGCCGGTGGAGACGGCAATACTCAGAGCTCCCCGTCGCATATAAGAGGGTAAAATAAAATCAGAATTTTCCGCATCATCAGCCACATTGACCAGGACCGCCTTTTCTTGAGCCTCCTTTACTACCTGCCGATTAATCTCATTACTACTGGTGGCGGCAATGGCGATGAGCGCCCCCTGTAAATCGCCGGGCTGATAGTTTCTGCGCAGCAATTTTACCTCCCCCCTCTCAACCAGCTCATTTATTTCCTGACATGGGTCGGGGCTGATTACCTCAACACTGGCGCCGCATTCAAGAAGTGCTCTCACCTTGCGCCGGGCAACCTCTCCCCCACCGACCACTACACACCTCTTCCCCTTAATCTTGAGAAATATTGGGTAAAACTCTCGGCTCAACTTCTTCATCCCTTTTTCCTCAGTCCGGCGATGGTGTAAACAAGGTCCATATCAAGGCTATCACGGACCAATTCGGCCAGCCTGTCATACTCGGCGTCACGCTGGTGGTCATCGCCGGCAAAACTAAGGGGCTGCCCCTTGGCGCGGGCAATCTGCCTCAGGATGCCCCACCGGAGTTCTTGATTGTTAAATAGCCCGTGAATATATGTCCCCAGAACGCGCCCGCTCATGTCCAGGCAGCCATCCAGGGCGTCACACGATTTACTGGAGCGCTCCCTTATGCGAAAGGTGGCGTCTCCTTCACCGCTTTCCGTCCTGCCCATATGAATCTCGTAGCCTTCAAAGCTGATATTCCGGGCTTCGGCAAGAAGCCCACGCCCAGCGACGATACTGCCCTTTACCTGGTGAGTTTCCTTACTCGGCAGAAAAGCAGTGGTTAGCGGCAAAAGACCCAGCCCCTGGCTCTGCCGGACGTGAGACTCCACACCATCGGGGTCATCTATAAATCTACCCAGCATCTGGTAGCCGCCGCAGATACCAATAATAAAAGCACCGCTCTGGTAAAGCTCTCTAATTCTGTTGGCTAACCCGTTAGCCTTTAGCCAATCCAGATCGGCTACCGTGGTCTTGCTCCCGGGAAGAATAATCAGGTCAGGGTGGTCCAGTTCTTGGCTAGAATTTACATAGCGCACCCCCACGCAACTCTCCTTGTCCAGCGGGTCGAAATCATCAAAATTGGAGATATGGGGCAGCCTGATGACGGCGATATCTATTTGCGCCGAGCCTTGCTGATGCCTTCGCTGTTCCAGGGCTACCGAGTCTTCCTGGGCGATATGGATATCACGGAAATAGGGAATGACGCCGGCGATGGGAACGCCAGACCTTTCTTCCAGAAACCTTAGGCCCGGCTCAAGCAGTTTTTGGTCTCCCCGGAACTTATTTATCACCAACGCCTTGATGAGGCTCAGGTCTCCCGGTTTCAGCAGCCACAGGGTACCCAGCAGGGAGGCGAAGACGCCGCCGCGGTCAATATCGCCCACCAGTAACACCGGAGAGCGGCAGTGTCGGGCAACTCTCATGTTCACCATCTCATCGCCCATAAGATTAACCTCAGCCGGACTGCCGGCGCCCTCAATAACCACCACCTCATACTGTGAGCGGAGCTTTCGCAGTGCGCCGGTCACCACCGGCCACAACTGAGACTTCAGCTTATAATAATCAGCCGCCGTTGTTACCATCTGCGGGCGTCCCAGCACCACCACCTGGGAGCGGCTATCGGCTTCCGGCTTGAGCAGGATAGGGTTCATCTCCACCGAGCAGGATATGCCCGCCGCCTCAGCCTGCACCGCCTGTGCCCGCCCGATTTCCCCTCCGTCAGGGGTAACATAAGAGTTCAGAGACATGTTTTGCGCCTTGAACGGCGCCACGCTGAAACCGTCCTGCCGGAAGATGCGGCACAGAGCCGTCACCAGCACGCTCTTGCCCACGTGGGAGGCAGTCCCCTGCACCATGATTACCCTTCCCCTCATCTTCCCTCCTGACCGAATTTCTGGCAGTTGTCTATGAAACGCGCCGCCATTGAAGGCAGGCTGCCCATGTGAAGATGAATATAAGAAGCGAGCAGATTCATATTGTGGAACCCCTCACGGCGTTTGCCTTTATCAATAATACAGTACGCCTTAGAAGCGTCAGTGTTTTTCTCCAATACGGACCAGTGGAACTCATGACCGCGCACGGTTTCCCCCTGGCGCAGGAGGGGACCATCGCCCAGAGCCTGGACTGTCCGATAGCCTAAGCTCAGGCGCGGGCTGTCAATCTGAGAGGAAAGCGGGATAGCCCCTGCCATGGGATATTCGTTGCCTTCTAAATCCCGAATACTCCTGCCGAGGTACATCAGCCCCCCGCACTCAGCATAAATTGGCATCCCGCGCCCGGCAGCAAGTTTTATTTCTTGCCTGATAGGCTTATTCTCCGCCAACTCAGCGGCATAAAGCTCAGGGAAGCCACCCCCGATATAGAGACCGGAGATATCCTGCGGCAGTTCTGCATCCTGCAGGGGGCTGAAGGGCACAATTTCTGCCCCCCACGCCCCCAGAAGGTCTAAGCTGTCCTGATAGTAAAAGCTAAAAGCCTTGTCCCTTGCTACCGCAATCCTGGCCAGGGCGGGCTTGGGTTTTGGGGGGAATAATGCCACCTCGGCTTGCGGGACCTTTGCCTCCTCTGAGAATCGTAAAACCTGCGGTATATCAAGTGTCGCCTCACATTGTGCCACCAAAAATTTTAGAAATTCCTTACTGGCTGGATCTTCCACCATAGGAACCAAGCCCAGATGTCTTTCCGGCAGGGACAGATTGTCGCGGCGGGGTAGATAACCCAGCACGGCAATTTTGGTGTAATGCTCAATGGCTTCCCGGCAAAATCTGAGGTGCTCGTCGCTGCCGATGCCGTTGAGGATAACGCCGCCAAGGTTAAGAGCCGGGTCAAAAGCCTTATATCCGGCAACCATCGCCGCCAGGCTGCGCGCCCCCTTTCGGCTGTCAACCACCAGTATTACCGGCGCCCCGAGGAGTTTGGCTAACTCGGCGGTGCTGCCCTCTTCATTTATTGACGAATGCCCATCATAAAGCCCCATCACCCCCTCAATAACGGCAATGTCTTTACCGTGAACCGCCCGCCCGAAAAGCTCCAGCACAGCGTCACGGGACAAAAGCCAGGTATCCAGATTGCGAGAGGCTTCGCCGGTTACCCAGCTATGATAGCTGGGGTCAATATAATCTGGTCCCGTCTTGAAGGGCTGCACCTTAAAACCTTTTTGGCGCAGAGCACCCATCAGCCCGGTAGCAACCGTCGTCTTGCCCACGCCGCTGGTGGTACCGGCAACAACTATCGCCCTCATGACTGCTCCTGACCCAGGTCGTATTTTGCCCGGTAACCACGAGGGGTTACCATCCAGCCGCCAAGGGTAAATGTGGTTGAATTGCCGACAATGACGGTGGTGTTCATGCCAATCTCGTAGTCCAGCATGTGCTCCAAATCGGTGATTAATACCTCTTGCTCCTCCCGATAAGCATTGGTAGCAATGCCTACCGGCGTTGATGGCGAGCGATGCTTTAAGATGATTTCCCTGGCTTTAATTAGCTGGCGCTGGCGCTTCTGGCTCTTAGGATTGTAGAGAATTATTACAAAATTTCCCTCCGCCGCCAGCTCCAGCCGGCGGCTAATTTCCTGCCACGGGACGAGGTAATCGCTGAGGCTTATGCTGACAAAATCACCATTTATGGGCGCACCGAGCAAAGCAGCACTGGCTCCCAGCAGGGGTACGCCCGGTATCACCTCTATATCTATATCCCCCGCCTGCTCGCCAAGGATTTCGCCCACCAGCCCGGCCATGCCGTAGATGCCACTGTCGCCGCTGGAGACGAGAGATACTATTCTTCTCTCCTTAGCCAAGCTAATCGCCGTCTTCACCCGCTCCACCTCTTCTCCCATGCCGCTAGCGATAACCTTTTTATCGCCGAGGTAAGGCTCAATCAGTTTGATATAGCTCTTATAGCCAACGACTACTTCACTATTACTGATAGCCTCTCTGGCTCTAAAGGTCATTTGCTCCGGGTCTCCGGGACCGATGCCGACCAGAAAAAGTTTTCCCCCAGCGGCAGAGCGGGCAACGGCAATGGTCACTGTCCGCCTAAAACTCACCTTGGGGATAATAAGAGAGTCGCCGCCGCTGCTCAGTAGCGCCGCCGACTCACATACCGCCGGCGTCCCCACGTGTTTCAGCACCAGGGGCGAAGGGTGGGATTTCACCTTGCCCAGCGCTTCCTTATCAAAGTACTCTACGGGCAGGCGGTATTTGCGGGCAAATTTTGAGAGCCCGGGCTCGTTCTTCTTGATATCTATGGTGGCGATATTTCGGATGCCTTTGATAGATAGTCCATATTCTGAAAAAACCTGGCTGACGGCATTTTCTATCTCCAGAGCTGCCGTCCCGCGGTTACAGCCGATGCCAACCACCAGATTTTGAGGGATTACCTTGCTTACCTCGGAAGCAGTGGTGACCACCGCACTAGCGCCGATAAGAGAAGCTATTTTTCCGGCCATCTCGTTAGCGCCACCCTCGTGCCCCGAGAGCAGGCTCACGCTGAATGAGCCGCCTTCATCAACCACCACCACACCCGGGTCTTTATGCTTGTCCCTGATTTCGGTAGCTATTAACCGCACGGCGATACCCACCGCCATGATAAGCACCAGGTGCCGGTAGCGGCCGAAAACCTCTCTGACCACTTCTCCCACCGGAGAGGAAAATGGGTATTCCCCCGGCTTTGGCTCAAGAGCAAACTTTTGCGGCAGGTAAAGGTGGCCTGCGGGAAACCGCTTTTGTAAGCGCTGACCGAGAGCCACCCCCTTTTCGGTTATGGCGACAATGGCTATGTCCTCTTTCACTTTTCAAAACCTCGGCCGTATAGCTTTGAACGCTGCTTCTTTTCCTTTGCCTCCAGAAAAGCGCCCACCAGTATCAATGCCTGTTTTTTTATGCCCGATGCCCTCACCTCTGCCACCAGCTTCTTCAGGGTAGTCCGCAGCATGACCTCGTCCTGCCAGCTAGCTTTATAGATTACCGCCGCCGGGGTTTCGGGGGGATAGCCGCCGGCAAGCAGTTCAGCAACAACCTTTTCTATAAGCGAGGCGCTCAGGAAAATCGCCATGCTGGACTGGTGCCGGGCCAGGCTTTTGAGGTTTTCCAGAGCCGGCACCGGCGTCTTGCCCTCCAGGCGGGTGATGATAACCGTCTGGGAAATTTCGGGAACAGTTAGCTCCGTCTTTAAGGCGGCGGCGGCGGCGAATAGGGAGCTCACGCCGGGGATAATCTCGTAGGCTATGCCCTTACCGTCCAGCACCGCCATCTGCTCCTGGATAGCGCCGTAGATGCTCGGGTCGCCACTCTGCAGCCGGGCAACGACCTTCCCTTCCTTGACCGCATTGACTATAATCCCGGTTATCTCCTCTAGAGTGAGCGAGGCGCTTCTATAAATCTCAGCCTTCTCCGGAGCAAAGCGGCAGACCTCCGGGTTTACCAGCGAATCGGCGTAGATAATGACGTCCGCCCGCTTGATGACATTCCTTGCCCGGATAGTTAAAAGCTCCGGGTCACCGGGTCCACCACCGATAAAATATACCTTAACCGCCATTTTATTTCCGCAATATCAGGAGAGAGAAATAATCAACCTTTTTTCCTTTTAGCTGGCTGATGTCACGGACTATCTCCTCGTCCTGGGTCGTGCCTCTCCTGACATAGACGCACTTATCGGTCAGTTTTAAGTCCTCAAGAATGGCGAGGAGCTTATCAAAAACGTTATTCATCTTAATAAAAACTACCGTCTCAAAGTTGGCTATTGTCTCCCTGATAATCTTATCTTCCCGGTTACCCGAGATTATGGCAATACGCTCGTCCTCACTGGCAAGGGGGACTATCGCCCGGGCGGCGGCGGCATTAATCGATGATATCCCGGGGATAACCTCAACCACTACCTCGGGGTGGCTCTTTTTTACCGTCTCCAGGATATAAATAAAGGTCCCGTAGAGAAGAGGGTCACCAACGTTAACAAAGGCGCAGTCCTCCCCCTTCTCAAGATGCCGCCAGATTGTATCCGCCGCCTGCTGCCAGTAATCTTTGAGCTGCTCCTTGCCTCTCAGCATGGGAAAAACCAGCTCAACAACCTTCTGTTCTGGCTCCTTTATAAGACGGGCAACAATGGACCTTGCGTAGCTCTTGCTTTGCCTGTCTTTTAATGGCACGAAGATAACCGCCACACGGGACAGGACATTATACGCCTTCAGTGTCAAGAGCTCCGGGTCACCCGGCCCCACCCCCACCCCGTAGAGGCGGCCAATTCCCGTTTTTTTGTTACCCATTCAACCACGCCCTCCTCAACAATTTACAATTCAAAATCAGCGGGCCAGGGGCTATGAAGGCACTCCTCATAATAGCGGGCGGGCAGGCTAAGCATGGACGCCTTGGTCATCAAGGATGCCCAGTACATACCACGCCGGGTAACCTCAACATGTGTGGGGTGTTCTTCGATGAGATTCAGTAGCTTGAGCATAAGCATGAACCTCCCCATTGCCCGCTCCATCTTGACCCCGAAGCGCTTTTCAAATTCGGACTTCTCCACCCTCAGCCGATATAGTCCCATCATGAACCACCGCCTCATCACCCGGTCTGGCGGCGTGATTGTCCCCGTAGCTATAGGTAAACCTGCTTCCACCCTTTTTATATACTCCCTGAGGGAGAAGGTATTGACATAGAACAAGCCCCCGATTTTGGTATAGGCGCTAATCCCCACCCCGATATTCTCGTCGCGGGTGCAGGTGACATACTGCGCCCCACCCCCATTGGTAAACTCCCAGCAGGTATCCTGCTTGTAGCCGTTAGCAGTAAGGAAATCAATAACGGTATAGAACATCTCCCGTTCTAAAGACGAGGGCGGGGTAGTGAGCCGCCCCTCCTGGACATCGCGATACCAGCGGGTATAGGGGAAGAGCATAAGAGGATAATACGCAATTTGATGGGCACCGGTCTTAGCCGCCACCTCCAGGTCACCCAGCAGGCTGGGGATTTGCTGCCGGGGTAGGCTATGCATCAGGTCAATGCTGACGTAGAACCCCTCACTGAGCAAAAGCTCTATCGCCTTGAGCACCGCCCTGGCATCATAGCCCCGCCCCATACCCCTCAGGACTTCAGCGTCAAAGGACTGCACCCCCAGGCTGATTTTGGTGACGCCGGCCTGCTTCACTGCCCGGCACATCTCAGCGTTTATATCCTCAGAGTTTGCCTCAAAGCCGACCTCGCCCTCCATCTCAAACCTGGACCTTACAAAATCCATAATCTCAACTATCCCCTCCCAGGTGAGGCTGGGGGTGCCGCCGCCAAAATAGACATCGCCTATCTTGATTTTCCCCAGTTTGTCACGGTAGGTCTGGATTTCTTTTTTCACCGCCTCAATATAAGGGGCGACCTTGCTCGGGGAATAGCGCAGGCTATGAAAACAACAGTAGGAGCAAAGATGGCGGCAGAAGGGCAGGTGAATATACCAGCCAATGCCATCCAGGGCCGGCGGAAATTCTGGCTCAATCGGGGAGAACCTCGTCCCTCTAAGCCCCCTCTTTATCATTGACGGCGCCATTCTCTCTGCAATCAAGTTATTCCTCCTTCTTTACTCCGCTGACGACAAAGACCGGATTCAAGGTTTCGAAGCGGGTAAGCTCCATAACACCAGTACTGCGGGCTATATTTACCAGGGTTATATCAGGCACAAAGCCCCTGGCTTTAAGGGCGTCGACGGCGGCGCTCAGGTTTTCCAGGGCAACGATGTTCATAACAATGCGCCCGCCGGGCTTTAGCCTTCGGTTGACCAGGTCCAGTATCTCCTTAACTCTCCCCCCGCTACCCCCGATAAAGACGGCGGTGGGGTCGGGCAAACTGTTTAAACCATCCGGGGCAAAGGTCTTGACCACCTCAACATTAGAGGCATTAAATTTTCGGATATTTTTTCTGATTATGGCTACATCTTTTTCGTTCTTTTCTATAGCGTAGATATGCCCTTTTCTGACAAGAAAGGAGGCTTCAATAGATACCGCCCCCGAGCCGGCGCCAATATCCCAGACGATACTGTTTTCAGTAAGCGCCAGCTTGGCAAGGCTTATTGACCTCACCTCCTGCTTGGTGATAAGCCCCTCCCGGCGGCGATGGAAGTTTTCTTCGGGAATCCCCATTATTCGCTGAGGTCTCGGCTTGGATTTCTCCCTTAATAAAATCAGGACGTTGAGTGGAGAAAACTTCATCTTGACCAAGCCGCGTAAATCGGTCTTGACGACCTTTTCTTCTTTGCTGCCAAGGTCCTGGCAGACATAAGCCCAGTAGCCGTCAACGCCGTGTTCCAGCAACACCCTGGCAATAGCCGCCGGGGTATGCTTATTATCAGTAAAAATGCCGATTTTAGCATTTAACCCCACCACCCCGACAATCTCCGCGATGGGCCTGGAGTGGACGCTGACAAAGACGGCGTCCTCCCAGCTTTCTTTAATGCGGGCAAAGGCCAGCTGCATGGCGCTTACGTTGGGTATTATGTCAATAACGCTCTTGCCCAACTTAGCCGTCAGATAGCCGGCTATGCCGTAAAAATTGGGTTCACCGGAAGCCAGCACGACCATTCGTTTCCGCCCCAGGTTTCTCTCGATTAAATCGGCTACTTCAGCTAGGTTATTTTTGATAGTTATTTTCTCCCCGCTCAGCGAGGGAAACATCCGAATTAATCGCCTACCACCGAAGACAATCTCCGCCCGGTTTAGCAGGCGGCGTGCTTCCGGCAACAAGCTTCCCTCGGGTGCCACCCCAATAATATGGACCCTATGTCTTGACATCAGCCCTCCCCAGAATAATGCCGTCATAGCTGCTCATGATACATTCCACCTCAAGTTTTCCCCCCACCTTATCACGGCACTTTTCTGCCGCCAGCAGACAGAGCTTATTACAGAATCTTTGGCTATGTTCCGGGGGGAGCATCTTGCGGAGGTGATTGGCGGTGACGGCTCCTCTCAAGGACCGGACTACCTTCTCGGGCACACCACAACCTGCCGCCACTCCCGCCAGGAAACCGATGTCCACCCTGGAATCGCTGACATTGGTATACATGTGTCCGGCGGCAAGCTTGCTCAGCTTACCCATCATGCCCCAGATGGTTACTTTCTCAAAAGACCTCCGGGCGCATTGCTCAAGTGAGTAGCCGATAAAATCTCCGGCTTGAACGAAACATTCTTCAGCCAGTTTCAGCTCGCCCTGGGCGAATTTCTCGCTTCTCCTGCCCGTGGTCAATACTACCTGGCGGCAGCCGCAAGCTACGGCTACATCCAACGACTGAAAGAGGCAAGCCTTATAGGCGCTAACCGAATAGGGGATGACAACCCCGGTAGTGCCCAAAATTGAGATGCCACCGATTATCCCCAGACGCGGATTCAGCGTTCTTCTGGCTAACCCTTCTCCTTCGGCTACCGAGATTACTACTTCAATGCCCTTGCCGTCATTTTCTGGCATTACCTCTCTCACCGAGCTCTCTATCATCCGGCGGGGCACGGGGTTAATCGCCGCCATACCAATCGGTATTTCCAGCCCGGGCTTGGTAATTATCCCCACTCCCTCCCCTCCCCCGATATCAATCCCCGGCTTATCCTTCCAGGAGACCTTAGCCCAGATTTCCGCCCCATGGGTGACATCCGGGTCGTCACCGGCGTCTTTTATCACCGAGCACACAGCCTGGCTTTTTCCGAAGGTGCAGTGGCTGATTTTGAATAGAGCCTGTCGTCCGGCAGGGAGAGAAACCTGAACTTGCTTGACCGCCTCCTGCTTGAGCAGAGCGATAGTCGCTGCCTGCGCTGCGGCGGCAGCACAGGCTCCGGTGGTATAGCCGGAGCGCAGAGACCGTTTATCTCGTCTCACCGTCATACGGCTTTCCTCCCCATCACTCTCAATAGCTCCCGCCTCGCCTCACCAATAGTCAGCGGCATCTCCGGGAAATCTATTCCCTCTCTCTTTTGCAGAATCTCAACGAGATGGGCTACCCGTGGCAGCCTTAGCTCTGCTTCCCTAATCATATCGGTATCGGTAAACACCTCCGCTGGCGGTCCTTCGGTGACTATCTTACCCTTACTCATAATAGCGACGCGGTCGGAGAATAGAGGCACCAGCTCAACATCATGGGTAGCCATTATCATGGTCGTTCCCCTCTCCTGGTTCAGTTTCCGGAGTAAACGCATAATGGAACTGGCACCCTTGGGGTCCAGACCGCTGGTCGGTTCATCCAATAAAATTATTTCTGGCTCCATCGCCAGGACGCCGGCAATAGCCACCCGCCTTTTCTGCCCGAAGCTCAAGGTGTGAATGGCTCGGTCGGGAAGCTCGGCGGCACCCACCAATTTCAAGGCTTCGGCGGTTCTCCGCGTCACCTCAGCCGGCTCTAGCCCCAGGTTCACCGCGCCAAAGGCGACATCCTGCCCCACGGTAGCGCCGAAAAGCTGGTCGTTAGGGTCTTGAAAGACCATCCCCACCCGCCGGAAAATCTCTTCGTCTCTGAAGAAACGAAGCTCCCTGCCGTCCAGAAATACCTTGCCCAAGGACGGTTTTAGTAAGCCGTTTAGCTGTTTCAGTAGCGTTGTCTTGCCGCAACCGTTAGCCCCCAGAAGGGCTAAGAATTCGCCGCCCCCTAACTCCAGGTTGATTTTACCTAGAGCCGGGGTAAAACCGTCATAGCTAAAGGACAAGGCTTCGGTCTTTATCATGCTCTCCACTGCCCGATAAGATAGAGAATTGCCAGCACGGCGGTTAAACCAACGGCAGCCATAAAATCCTTCCGGCCAAAGTGTCCGGCATAATCAACGGCCAGAGCGCCGCTGTAACCTCGCGCTATCATCGCCTCAAAGACCCTCTCCGCCCGGTCGTAGGCTCGTAAGACCAAAATACCGCCCAGCGTGCCCACCGACCTCATACCCCGCCGCCAGTTGTCGTAGCCCAAGCGTACCCTCTGGGCATCTTTTACGGCTATCGCCTCCTCGATAAGGACAAAGATGTAGCGATAAATCAGCAGCGACAGCTCAACAAAGACTTTAGGCAACCGGAACCAGCGAGCCGCCCTGAGTAGCCGGTGGGCTGGCGTGGACATACCCAAGAACAGAATTAGTGACATGCCACCGATGACGCGGCACATGATTAAGAGACCATGAGCCAGACCCTCTTCGTAGCCCACCAGGTCGAGTCCCAAAAAGGGGACGGCAAACAAAGGGGTGGTGCCATAAAAGAATAGCTGCGTAATCAGCACCACTGCCGCCATGACCAGAGGCATAATCAGCCTCAGCATAAGTAGCCTTGGCGGAATTCTGATAGCCAGCAGGGTAGCCAGGCAAAAAACAGCGATGGCTATCGGCGTATAGATGCTCGGCGATAAGAGATTAATCACCAGGGCAACCACGGTAAAGGCTGTCTTGGTGCGTGCCTCTATCCCGGTCACCCAGTTCTCTCTGTGGGCGAAGGCATCGGAAAAAATACCGCTTTTATCAAACATCTATATCAGCCAGCAGCGCTTCACCTCCCCGCTTTTTCAGCAATAAGCCTCCTCCAGTAGTAGCCGGTAACAAATCCACCCACTGCCCCACCGAAGGCGAAAACAAAGAGCAACAGGTCACCTTTATCGGTGTTGATGAAAGGCTCGCTTGGTTCCCTGCCGGCATCAGTGGCATATTTTTCAATGACGCTAACGTCCACCCCTCCCCAGGGACCCTCCTCTCCCTCAGGTACCTGCTTGGACAGGGCAAGCCACCCCCAGACGGCTAGAGCCACCAAAACGACCACGATAACAGTGGTGATTATCCTGGAACTTTTCATTAGTCACCTCCTTTTACCAGACTGGGCACTGGCTTGAAAGCTCCGGGGATTATGCGGGTTAATAACTCCGGCCGGCGGTGATAGACGAATGTTACCACTCCCCCGGTGAATAACCCCTCCAGAATGCCCAGTGGCAACTGAGTGGGAGCGAAGGCAACGGCAATGGCACCGAACATGCTCCATAATGAGCCAGTACCGTGTAAAGCCGAGGCTAGCTCAAAAGAGGTTGTAGCGTATGTTGCCCAGTCACCCAAGAGTCCGGCGGCGAAGGCAGCCACAAATATGGGGGCGTTGAACCTCCGGAACAAAACAAAGACACCAAAGCCAACGAAAGAACCAACCAGAGCCATAGAAACGATATTAGCCCCCCAGGTAGTTATACCGCCGTGTGCCAGAAACAGGGCCTGGATAAGAAGGGCCAGCGCCCCGAGAACAGTGCTGATAAACGGCCCCACCAGGATTGCCCCCAGGGGGGTGCCGCAGGGGTGGGAACAGCTTCCCGAAACCGGGACCGGGATGGGGAAAACGGAAATTAGGAATATCAGCGCCCCGGCGATGCCGAGCAGAGGCAGCAGCCCTCTTACCTCTCTGGTCTTCCTTCTGATGATGATAATGCCAATGACCACAAATACGGCGGCTATCACGTACCATATCGCTGCCCAGCTGGCGGGTAGAATCCCCTCAGCGATGTGCATGGCATATGCCGGGGTGGGGCACAATAACAGCCCGATGGCAAGCACCAGTGCCAAGGCAATATGAGTCCTGAACCAGCTATAACCTTTATTGAGCATTCAACCTACCTCCAGCAATCTTTAATAGAGTATTAACCGTAGCCACCGCCAGGGCGCTGCCGCCCCGAGTTCCGGCTACGGTGACATATGGTATATCCCGTTTCATTAATTCATCCTTTGATTCCTTCGCCTGCACAAAACCGACCGGCATCCCCACAACAAGAGCCGGTCTTACCCCGTCATTATCAATCAACTCCAGCAGAGCCAGGAGGGCGGTGGGGGCATTGCCGATGGCGACTATGGCACTATTAAGCCTCGCCCCCAGATGACGCATTGCCGCCGCGGCCCGGGTGGTATTCGGTTTTAGCCCCTCCGCTTCATCCATGGCACAAGAAACAGAACAGCCGCAGGCTTCAGCCAGACGCCGATTAATGCCGGCAGCTACCATCCGAACGTCGGTAAAGATAGGACTGCCTTTAGCTATGGCGCTTATGCCACCGGAGACCGCCGAGGAGCTGAACCTTACCAAGGGAACAAGCTGGGGATCGCCACCGGCATGGACAACATGCTTTACTACCATTCGCTCCTCTGCGGAGATTTTTAGCGAGGGAGGTAAAAGTCCTTCCACAATCTCCATACTCCTCTGCTCAATGTCCTGGGGGGAAGCCAGCGAAAGATGGGCATCCGGCAAAAGCTCCGGAGCCGCTTCCTGAATGCGCCTTGCCACGCGAGCTATTAGAAGTTCATCGTTACCGAGGGTATTGGCAGCAACAAATTGCACCTTTGGATAAATGCCCCTGAGCTTCTCAATAAGCTGAGGGATGTCCTCGGTGATGTGCCGCCCTCTAAAAAGAAAGTAGGGCACGATTACTATCCGCTCCACCCCCCACCCTGCCAGAGACGCCACCGCTTCCTCAAAAGTGGGGCGATTAAACTGGAGTGCCGCCCCGATAACCTCAACGCCGGGGGCTAGGAGGGGCTTTACCCCTTCGCTGAGCCTCTTCAAGGTCTCAGTGACCTCGACACTACCCCGTTCACCACGACTGCCGTGGCATAAGATAACTATCCCCGTCTGCGGCATATTACACAACCCGACCTGATTAAAAACAAGTCTGCTTGTTAGTATACAAGCGCCGATTTTACCTGTCAATAATTGGGGGGTAAATCAAAAGCGGATTACCGGCTCTTCTTCAGGCGCAGGTCGATAAGCTCGTAAGCCAGCTCTTCTTCCTGCTGCAGCCTCTTAATCAGCCCGGGGATAGCGTCATCGGTGCAGACCACGGTAAAAGGCAAGCCACAGCGGGCAGCCTCAATGGCGGCTTCGGTAACGCCGTAAAGATAGTGGGGCTCAATACCAATTCGTCTCAGCGAAACCAGAGCCTCAATGCCGATAGCCCCAAGCTGCTGATTATCGGCGGCGCGGGTTTTTAACCGTTTCCGGTCAACCTGCCTTGAGCCACCCTTCTGAATGCTCGGCACCTGCAGGATAGTTATCCTGCCCCTGGTCAATTCCACCAGTCCTTCAATGCTAGCCACGTCCACATCCTCACCCCGCCTCACGCTTGATACGGCAATACCCCTGGCGCCGCTCTTTGTCTGAGTGGCGGCAAAGAGCAGACCGTCCTTCATCTTAAGCCCCACCGCCTGCCCCTGATCTATATCGGACTCAGCGATGGCAGCACAGACGGTAATATTGGTCACTGCCTGCTCTACCATGGAAGCGTAGTCCCTGAGCTCCCGTAGTATCTTGAGCATCCAGTTAACTCCCTTAGTGCTCACCCGGTAGTGAGAGCGAGCGGTTGAGACAACGAGGTCCTCATTCACCAACTGATGAATATAGTCTGATATTGCCTGCGGTGTGATGCCCAACTTAACGGCGATGCTCTTCTGCTGAATACCGGGGCCAGAGGTGGCAATCTCAACCAGTATCTGAAATCTGGTGGCGGCATTCTTATTCTGCAGTATCTCTACCATCGCTCCTAGCCTCTCCTATTCTTTATGGTACAGGAAACGGAACACTGGTCGCACTCAGTAGTGCATGGCTCAACATGAATAGTGATATGAGTGCGGGGCAATTTCCTCTTTATATCTCGTTCCAGGTGGTCGCAGACGCGGTGGGCTTCCGCCACACTCTCATGCTTGGGCATTACCAGGTGCAGGTCAACGTAGCGATAGCTCCCCGCCTTGCGAGTGCGCAGGTCGTGAAAGGCAACCATACGATAATTATACTTCATAATACAAGCCCTTATAACCGTCTCCTCCGCCTCAGGCAACTTGACGTCAATCAGCCCCCCAAACGAGCCTTTCAGCACATCATAACCTGTTTTCATAATAAGCAAGGCTACTGCCAGGGCGATAACAGGGTCTAGAATATTAAGCCCGGTAAAGCGTACGGCTAACAGCCCTCCTAGCACCGCCGCCGCGGAATAGACATCAACGGCAATATTTTGCGCGTTTGCCCGCAAGGCTATTGAGTCCACTGCCTTGGCTACCTTGGACAGGTAGCGGGAAAGAAAGATGCTGGCTATCATCGAGACCAGCATTACCGCTATACCGGCTTCAGCCAGCTCCACCACTGCTCCGGTTATTATTCTCTGTACCGCCGAATAAATAATCAAGCCGCCGACAACTAAAATCAGGCCCGCCTGCGCCACAGCGGCGATGTTCTCCACCTTGCCATGACCAAAGGGGTGCTCCCTATCGGCAGGCTTGGTGGCTATTCTAATAGCCACGAAGGTAACGACCACGGCAAGCAAATCAAGGGAGCTATCCACCGCCTGCGCTAGTATGCTGATGCTGCCGGTGATAACCGCCACCGCCACCTTGAGCACTATCAGCCCAATTACCACGATGAGCATGAGCTTAACGGCGCTCTTTTGCTCGGAGTCTCCCCTTTTCCTGGCCATCTCACTCCTGCCTAAGACGAAAAAACCCGTGGTGCCTGGTCCCACGGGTTCAAGTCCCGCTGCTGCAAGTTCAGCCCGGTTCTATAAAGACCTGTTCCAGGCTCTTTAAAAATTGTAACCCGGCAGCAGGGTCGTGTCAAGGCTGGCTATTGTTTTACCCACCGAGCTTGGCATATAATTCAGCCGATGCTATCAGCAATATTACTGGCCGGCGGCGAATCAAAGCGCATGGGCAAGCTAAAGCAACTGATGCCCCTGGGCAAAAGCACCATTTTGGAGCAAGCCATTGATAACCTCTTAAGTTCAACAGCGGATGAGGTTATCGTGGTGGTGGGGTATAAAGCGGAAGAGATAACAAAAGCCATAGCCGCCAAGCCGGTAAAAATAATTGCTAACCCAAACTACCAGCAGGGGATGAGCACCTCGATAATAACCGGACTAATTCTGGTTGACCCCCGGGCTGAGGCGGTTATGCTCGCCCTGGGCGACCAGCCCATGGTGAACAGCCAGACGATTAACCAATTAATAGCCGAATTTCATAACCACGATAAAGGTATTGCCCTCCCCACCTACAGGGGCAAGCGGGGACACCCGGTCATCTTTGCCACCAAATATAAAGCGGAGCTGCTCAAGTTGAAGGGTGACATCGGCGCCAAAGAGATAATCGAACACCACCCCCAGGACGTCCTTGAGGTATCCGTTGGCTCTGAGGGCGTCATCACTGATATTGATACCGAAGAGGACTACCCTGCTTGACAAAATGCTATATCGCCTGTAATATAGCGTAAAGCAATGGCCACCAGGACACCAAGATTCCGACCAAAAAAGCCTCCCCACCTTTCCCACCACCCCCGACCCGGCTATACGGTAAGAGGCAGGGTATGGCTGGAGAAGGACGGCGAGCTCTATATGGGCTGGGGCAGGGCAATGCTCCTGGAACGCATTGAGCAGCTTGGCTCAATAGCCGCCGCTGCCAGGTCAATGAAGCTGGGCTACCGCAATGCCTGGCTCTGGATAGAATCCGCCAACCGCCTGGCGCCATCGCCCCTGATAGAAAAGACCGCCGGCGGCGCTGGTGGGGGGCATGCCCGGCTAACCGATGAAGGGAAAAAGGCGGTTACCCGCTATAAGAAGCTGCGGGCTAGGTTTGAGGAATTCCTGAAAGAGGCGAAATAATTTTTTTAGCCAACGCTATATCAAATGCAATATAGCCATTAATCCAGAAAGGGGAAAAGTGAAAAAGTTACTGGTTATACTACTAGCCGGTCTGTTATTACTCACCACTATCACCGGCTGTCCCACCCCCAAGGAGGAGGAACCGGTGGGCATGGCGGTGGAGTTTATGGCCCATGCCGCCAGTGCCTATATCAGCCAGGACAAAGGGTGGTTTGAGGAGGAAGGACTGGAGCTCACCGCCTACGAAAGCTATGCCACCGGCATGGCTCTGGCGGCGGCTTTAGCCAGGGATGACATCCAGGTCGCCTACATCTGCCTGATACCGGCGATAAACGTCTACGCCAACGCCGGCGTACCCATAAAAGTCGTCGCCGGGACGCATAAGTACGGCTACGGCTTAGTCGTTGACCCCAATAAGATAAAAACGGTCAACGACCTGGAAAAGCCCGGGATTCGCCTCGGCTGTGTCCAGGTAGGCGGCGCCGTTGACGTGCTGATGCACAAGGCAATAGATAAGTATAATCTTGACGAAGAAAAGGTGTTGGCCAACGTCCAGCGGATGAACCCGCAAAAGCTGACGCTGGCGGTCAAGATGGGACAGCTGGATGCCGCCTTTATCCCCGAGCACTGGGCGGCCATGACCGAGGAATTCGGCTTCAGCATGCTACTGACGAGTCAGGACATCTGGCCGGATATGCAGGGCAGCGTCCTGGTAGTCAAGCAGAGCCTGATTGATAACCACCCGGAGGTCGTCCGGAAGCTGGTAAAGGTGTCGCAAAGAGCGACCGACTGGTTAAATGAGCACCCCGATGAAGCCGCCGAGGTCGTGGCTCGACAACTGGGAGCGGTTGGTAGTAACCTATTCCCGGTAGAAATAGCCGACGTGGTTGCCAAGCTGGAAATCACCCCCGCAGTTATGCTACGCTCTATGGGCAGGATGGACTACACTACCAGTATTGACCCCCAAGAGATCCAGACGACCATAGACTACATCGCCGGGCTGGACTATATAGAAAATAGCTTTAACGCTGAGGACATTCTGGATTTGAGCTTCCTTGAAGGTGAATGATGCTTAAGAAACTGAGACCGGGGTGGGGACTGCTGCCGATAGCCATATTCCTGGGTATCTGGGAACTGGTGGCTAGGCTCAACCTCGCCCCGGGGCACTTCTTCTTCCCCCCATTTTCGGTGGTGGTCCTGGAATTCTATTACCTTACCGCCAACGGGGTGCTGGGGGACAACTTCCTCGCCAGCCTGACAAGGGTCCTCATTGGCTTCACCACTGGCTCTCTAGCCGGCATAGCGGTGGGCATATTAATGGGGTGGAGGGAGAATTTTAACAAGGCGCTGCACCCCATAATCAGCCTCTTTTACCCCATACCCGCCCTCGGCTGGCTGCCCCTGCTCATGCTGTGGATTGGCATAAACGAAATGCTGCCCATCGCCATAATATTTATCTGCTCGTTTTTCCCCGTCCTCTACAACACGGTTACCGGCATCAGAAACGTGGACAAGGACTATATCCGGGTAGCCAGAACGCTGGGAGCATCCGATGCCAAGATTTTAGCCACCGTAGCCATCCCCCTCGCCCTGCCCAATATCTTTACCGGGCTGAGGCTGGAAGCGGGCATGGCGTGGCGGGTAATAATCGCCGCCGAGATGGTGGCTATTCCCACCGGCATTGGCGCCCTGCTCATGAAAGCTGAGAGCCTCATCCGCATCGACATCATCGTTGTCTGTCTCATCGTACTAGCCGTGATGTGCCTCGCCTTTGAAAAATTCTTCCAGTATATGGAAGCCAGAATAACCACCAAGTGGGGATGATATGCCTTCTATTGAGCTACAGAATATATGCCAGTATATCTGCCACAATGTGAACCTGAAGATAAGGGATAAGGAACTAATGGTCTTACTGGGACCGAACGGTGCCGGCAAGACGACGCTGGTCAATATCATCGCCGGACTGACTGACTACGAGGGTTCGGTGCTCTTTGACGGGGTGGCGGTGGATAAGTTGCCGGCTAGCAAGCGAGAGGCAGGCTACCTCTTTCAGGAGCTGCTCCTCTTCCCCCACCTCGATGTCGCCGCCAATATCGCCTACGGCTTAAGAGCCAAAAAACAACCTCGAGACCAGATAGAAGCCAGAATAAACCAGCTTCTCCAGATGATGAAGATAGAGCACCTGGCATCACGCTACCCAAAGCATCTTAGCGGGGGTGAAAAGCAGCGGGTGGCTCTCGCCCGAGCCCTCGCCCCCTCACCCAAGGTACTACTTCTTGATGAGCCCCTCGCCAGCCTGGATGTGCCCACCACCAAGTACCTGCGCACCGAGCTAAGGCAGATCCAGCAAAGGCTGGGGATTACCACAGTATACGTCACCCACGACCTCCAGGAGGCTGAAGAAATGGCGGACAGGATAGCCGTCATCCAGGACGGTTATCTGGAACAGGTAGGTAAGCCGGAAGAGGTATTCTTCTACCCCCGGAACGAAACGGTCTCTGATTTTATCGGGGCGCCAAATATCCTGGACTGCGACTACTGCCGCCGTCTGGGGAGAGGGGTTGTGGAGGTCGGCTGTGGTGGGCTGACGATAATCGTCCCTCACGTCGGGAAGACGGCAAAAAGGATTGCCATCTTCCCCCATGATATCCATATATCTGAAACCAGGCCACCGGGACCGGCGGTGAACCGCTTTAAGGGGACTGTTACCAGCGTCAACCCCACCCATGAGGCAGTTAGCATCGGGCTCAAGGCGGGAGCCAAAGAGCTAATCGCCCGGATGCCCCACCACATATTTGAAGATATGGACCTGGCGACGGGTAAAGAGGTCTTCGTAATCCTGAAGCTGAGAAGAATAAGGGTCTATGAAGACAAAGATAGGGACTAAGCCAGCGGTCAGATTCGAACTGACGACCGGCGGTTTACGAAACCGCTGCTCTACCCCTGAGCTACGCTGGCTCAAGATTAGTATAGCACAAAATTAAAAAATTGACGCTCAGATAGGGTTATGCTAGGATAAATGGCTATGGAAGAAGAGCTAACCAGGCTATCACCAGGCAAGGATATGCTCCTCACCATCGGCGTTTTTGACGGCGTTCACCTCGGTCACAAACATCTGATTTCCCGGTTAAAGGAGCTTGCCCACCAGCAGGGACTAGCCAGCGGCGTGGTAACCTTTCGCCAGCACCCCGAGGAGGTGTTATCCCCCAAAAATAGGCTCCCCTTCCTGACCAGCGTTGCCCAAAGAATAAACCTGCTCAAGAATGAAGGCGTCGACGCTGTTATTCCCCTCTCCTTTACCACCGAGTTAGCCCAGCTCAGCGCCCGCTCATTCCTTGAGCGGCTGCAGAAACACCTCAGAATGCGGGGGGTGGTAATCGGACCCGACTTTGCCCTGGGACGAAACAGGGAGGGGAATACCGAGACCATGCGCCGACTGGGGCAAGAAATGAGCTTCAGCGTAAGCGTAGTGCCCCCGCTAAAAATAGACGGCGAGGTGGTAAGCAGCACCGTTACCAGGAAGGCTCTAGCCAAGGGAGATATGAAACGGGTGCAGAAGCTAATCGGGCGCCCTTTCAGACTTCAGGGGCGTGTGGTCACCGGGGTGGGGCGCGGGGTAAAGCTCGGCTTCCCCACCGCCAACCTGGAGATAGAAGCGGAACAAGCCCTCCCCCCCGACGGCGTCTATATCAGCCTGGCTCATATTGATGACCAGAGCTATTTTTCACTGACCAACATCGGCAAGCGTCCTACCTTCGGTAACAACCAACGCCTGGTAGAGGTCTATCTTCTTGACTATGATGGCGACCTCTACGGACAGGAGCTAGAAATTGACCTACTGGAGTGGCTCCGCAGCGAGAAGAAATTCAAAACTGCCGAAGAACTGAAGAAACAGATAGCCCAGGATGTAGAGCGAGGTAGAAAGTGGCTAAGTTCACCGACGACATCAATTACCTGCTAAAGCGCGGGGTGGCGGAAATCATCGTTGAGGAGGAGATGCGGCGGCTGCTGCGCTCGGGGAAAAAGCTGCGGCTGAAGGAGGGCTTTGACCCCAGCTTCCCCGATATCCACCTCGGTCACATGGTAGCCCTGCGCAAACTGCGCCAGTTTCAGGAATTAGGGCACCAGATTGTTCTCATCGTCGCCGACTGGACGGCGCAGATTGGCGACCCCAGCGGCATGTCCGCTACCCGACCCATGCTCTCCATAGAGCAGGTCAAGGCTAACGCCGAGACCTATATGCAGCAGTTCTTCACCATAGTTGATAGGAAAAAGACCGAAATCAGGTGGCAGAGCGAGTGGTTCGGCAAATTTACCCTCACCGATATTATCCAGCTCACCAGCAAGTTTACCGTCGCCCAGTTTCTGGCCAGGGACGACTTCAGCAAGAGATACAAGGAGGAGCGCCCCATCGCCCTCACCGAGCTACTCTACCCCCTCCTTCAAGCCTATGATTCAGTCGCCATTCAGGCTGATGTTGAGTTTGGCGGCACCGACCAGAAGTTTAACTTTTTGGTGGGGAGGGAGCTTCAATCTATGGTGGGACAGCCCCCGCAGCAATGCTTCATGGTCCCCCTGCTGGTCGGCACCGACGGCAGCCAGAAGATGAGCAAAAGCCTAAATAATTATATCGGCGTCGCTGAGCCGCCCGAGGAGATTTTTGGCAAGGCGATGTCCATCCCCGACAGCCTCATCCTGAACTACCTTGAGCTCTTGACCGACGTCTCAGATAAAGAACTCGGCGAATTCAAGAAGGAGCTTGAGAATAAAGACTTTAACCCCATGACATTAAAAAAGCGTTTAGCCGGAGAGATTATAGCCCAGCTCTATAACCAGGAGGCAGCCGCCGAAGCCGAGGCGCATTTTGAAAAAACGGTGCAGAGAAAAGAGGCGCCGGAAGAGATAAAGCTGGGTACCAAGTCAGGCAAGAGCCTTCAGGATTATCTCGTGGAAAACCAGCTGGCTAAAAGTCGGAGTGAAGCCAAGCGCCTCATTGCTCAAGGTGCCGTAGATGTTAATGGCGAAAAGGTTACCGATGCCCATCAGACTGTCTCCAAGGACAGTATTATAAAAGTAGGTAAGCGAGGCTATATAAAGTCCACCTAGAACCGGTACAAGACCAGCCCCGCCGGCACCTTGGGGTAAAAGTAGGTTGATTTTCTCGGCATCCTGTCGCCGGCATCGGCGATGGCTTTAATTACCTGCGGCTTAACCGGGCTTAAGAGAAAGGCAAGCTGGTATTCCCCCTCAACCACTCTGTTGACCGCATCCTCTCTGCCGTAAGTATAGCCAAGGCCTGCCTCCTCCCCACCATCGCCCACCCCCAAAAGCTTCTCCAGTATGACATGGTCAAGCACGCTGACGTTTAATTTCTTGTACCGCTCAGAATGAAAGTAGGGCATCAACTCGCTGGCAGCCGCCGGGTCACGCAGCCTCAA
The DNA here is from genome assembly GCA_964505425.1 of uncultured Dehalococcoidales bacterium. Taxonomy (GTDB): domain Bacteria; phylum Chloroflexota; class Dehalococcoidia; order Dehalococcoidales; family BS750m-G39; genus CAVTZP01. The sequence continues at coordinate 69,515 of CAZDHX010000003.1, forward strand.
GAGGAGAAGGCTGTCTCCAGCAGCGCCAAAAACAACCAGCCTGACCTCATCTTTCTCCCCACCCAGCAAATCGTCAACTCGCTGCCAAGCGCCAGGCATTTTAAGTGGCAGCTCCTCCATCTCAAAGAACGACTTTAAGCCGCCCGGTAGCTGGCTCAGGGTTGCCCGTGACAGCCCCCTCACCAGCCGGTGCGGGGGTAGAATTAAAAGCCCGGGGTCAGAAAAATCAACCAGCGTCATCATGACAAAATTAAACGCTTCATCCTCCGAGGGCGAAGAGCAGGCGCGCCTCTCCCGCCGGTAGGTAAGGGCGCTCTCATAACGATGGTGCCCGTCAGCAATATAGAGGGGCTGGGGAGCAAAATAGCTGGATAGCTTTTCAATAACCCTGGGCTCGGTGACAGCCCAGACTTCATGCCTTTCTCCATTACCGAAGCTGATTATCGGCTGGCCTGGCTCCTGTGCCGCCAGCAACGAAGAAAATTGCCCTCCCCCATCATCAAAAAGAGCTAGAATCGGGCTGGTATCAGCCTGAAGCGACCACAGCAGGCTCAGGCGGTCAGACTTGTGCCCGACCAGGGTGCCCTCGTGAGGGCGGACTATCATACTATCCCACTCCTCCAGCCTGACGGCGGCGACTATGCCGCGGCGTTTATACTCCCTCCCCCCATAGTTGAAATAATGGTCGTGGAGATAGATAGCCGGTGTTTCGTCAGCGGCAAGCACACCCTGCTCCAGCCACTGCTCCAGGGTAGCCGCAGAACGAGTATATCTATTATCAGTGGGAGTATCCTGAGGTGACTCTCGCCCGAATTCAAGCCGGACGAAGTTATAGGCGCTCCGGTGATAGAGCTCCTGCTGCAACTGGGGGGTGATAATATCATAGGGGGGGCAGATAATATCGGCCAGGTCTTTAACCAGCTCCTGATTATAACGCACCCCGGGGAAAGGACGAATCTCAGCCACGCTTACTCTCCTTTACCAGGCAACCAGAATGTCCACTATAGTATCATCGTAAGAAGGTGCCGCATAATAATAACCGGCTCTAGGCTCTATGCACTGGTAATACCGCTTACCAACAACCGGTCTCACCCTCTCATCAGTTATTGCCTCAAAATAGACCAGCCCCATATCAACCGTGTCGAAGGCAACTATGGCATGCCCCCCGTCCCGAAAGCCCAGCCCGACATAAGCACACCGCCAACCCTTTTCCTCGGCATTATTACACACCGTGGTGGCAAAGTGCCGACACTCGTAAACACCCTCAACATATATATTCTCATCTGTCTTGTCCTGCGCCATAAACGAAACCGCCTGGGCATAAGTAGGGTCGGTGAAGACGTAACCATGACCTACGCCGGCTTTCACACCTTCGTCATAACCATCAGCCCTGCCCAAATCATAACCCTCGGTGTAGCCATCCTCCTTACCAACGGCGTAGCCCTCATCGTAACCATCCTGCTCGCCTGAACTGTAGCCAGCACTTTGACCGGCAGGATAGCCCTTAGCATATCCGTCGGCTTCGCCCATGCCATAGGCAATGCTATAAGTAATAAAGCCCACCAGGCATACCACCACCAAAATAATTATCGTTATAAAAAATTGTCTTAGCATTTCACGCCACCCCCCTGTTCAAGTGGATATTATACCAATTTATATTTCTCACTGCTACAAACTGTGCTATACTTAAATGCAAATATCCACTTTGCGCCGCATGATGGACCTAGCCAAAGCAAAACAACGGATAGAGAAATTAAGGGCCGAAATTAACCACCATAACTACCGCTATTATGTTCTGGACAGCCCCGAAATTTCTGACGCCGAATATGATGAGCTAATGAGGGAGCTCAAAGGGCTGGAGGAGGAGTACCCTCAGTTCCTGACTCCAGACTCACCCACCCAACGGGTGGGGGCGGCACCGGTGGAAGCCTTCGGCGTCGTTGAACACCCCTACCCCCTCCTGTCTCTGGGCAATGCCTTCTCCGTAGACGAGCTTCTCGCCTGGCATACCCGAATCTCAAAGCTGGTCGGCGGCAAGCAATTTGATTTTGCCGGCGAGCACAAGATTGACGGCCTGGCGGTGGCGCTGACCTATGTCAACGGTAGTTTCACCACCGGGGCTACCCGCGGCGACGGCTTTCGCGGGGAGAATATCACCCAGAACCTGAGGACGGTCAGGAGCATCCCGCTATCTGTACCCGGAGACGCCCCGCCCCGCTTTGAGGTGCGGGGGGAGGTCTATCTGCCTAAAGCCGGCTTTCACAAACTAAATCAGGAGCGAGCCAGCGAGGGTCTGCCCCTGTTTGCCAACCCCAGGAATGCCGCCGCCGGCTCGGTGCGCCAGCTCGACCCGCGCATCACCGCCCGGCGCCCGCTTGACATCTATATCTACATGCTGGGCTATGCCGAGGGTAAGGCTACCCCCGCCACCCACTGGGAGACCATGGAGTATCTAAAATCGCTCGGCTTCAAGATAAACCCCAATAACGAGCTGCTTGCCAGCATTGAAAGGGTTGCCGACTATTACTCCAGGTGGGTTGACAAAAGGGACAGCCTGCGATATGAAACCGACGGCGTGGTGGTCAAGGTAAACCAGCTTGACCTCCAGGAAAGAATGGGGAACATCGGTCACGAGCCGAGATGGGCGATAGCCTACAAGTTCCCGGCGATTGAAGCCACCACCCGCCTCAAAAGTATTGAGATTAGCGTCGGCAGGACGGGCACGCTTAACCCTTACGCTGTCTTAGAACCGGTCTCGGTAGGTGGAGTAACCATCAAAAGCGCCGCCCTGCACAATGAGGACGACATCAGGCGAAAGGACATCCGCGAGGGCGATACCGTCATCGTGCGGCGGGCGGGCGAGGTTATCCCCGAGGTCGTGGGACCGGTGAAGAGCAAGAGAAGGGGAAAATCCGAGGAATTCAGCCTGCTGAAGAAGATTTATAACCGCCAAAAGAAACGTCCCGCCTGCCCGGTGTGCGGGGCTGAGGTCTTTAAGCCGGAGGGGGAGGTCATGTACTACTGCTCCAATGCCGCCTGCCCCACCCAGGTCCAAGAACGGCTGGAGCACTTCGTCTCGCGGGGGGGGATGGATATCAGGGGCATCGGTGAATCAAACAGCGCCCTGCTCCTGGAAGAAGGATTAGTTAAAGACGTGGCTGACCTCTATGAACTCAAGGATAAAAAAGAGCAGCTGCTCAAGATAGAGAGGATGGCAGAGAAGAGCATCACCAATATGCTCAACGCCATTGAGAAGAGTAAGGACAGACCACTAGCAAGGCTTATCTTTGCCCTGGGCATACGCCATGTCGGTAGCGAGACGGCAGAAATTCTAGCCAGGGAATTTAGCAGCATGGATTATGATAATCGTGATAGTTTGGCGAATGCTTCAAGAGAAAAACTCTTGGACATTGAAACTATTGGCCCCAAGATTGCCGATAGCATTGCTGCCTTCTTCCGGGAGAAGGAAAACCAGAAAATCGTTGCGCGGCTGAAAAAGGCCGGGGTTAAGCTGGAAGAGAAGGTCGCCAGACCGGAAGCACTGCCCCTGGCGGGTCTTGAGTTTGTCATTACGGGTAGACTCAAAACCTTCTCCCGACCGGAGGCGGAGGCGAGGATAAAAGCCCTCGGCGGCACAGCTAAGGATAATGTTACCCGGAAAACAACCTATCTGGTGGTCGGTGAGGAACCCGGCGGCACAAAATTCGCCCGTGCCCAAGAGCTGGGCACCAAGCAAATCAGCGAAGAGGAGTTACTAAAACTGCTGAAGCAGAAGTAATTATGAAGTTAATTGTCGGCTTAGGTAATCCGGGGCGGGCTTACACTAATAATCGCCATAACATCGGCTTCATCTGCCTTAACCATTTTGCCCGAAGCCAGGGCATAAGATTTGACCAAAAAAAGAGTCGCGCCCGAATTGGTAAGGGCAGGGTCGCTGGAAAGGAAGTGGTGTTAGCCAAGCCCCAGACCTATATGAATTCCAGCGGGGAATCGGTCAGCCGGCTGGTCGAAAGGTTCAATATAAATCTTGACGACCTTATTATCATCCATGACGACCTTGACCTGCCGCTGGCTAAAATCCGCCTGAGTCATGGCTCAAGCTCCGGCGGGCACAAGGGCATTGACTCTATCATTAAAGAACTGGGAAGCCGTGAATTTATTCGCCTCCGGATAGGCATTGGACGACCGGCTGAAGCTAGCGAGGATGAAATTATTGCCTACGTCCTCAGCGATTTTACCGCCGAGCAGAAAAAAGCCATCGCCCCGGTTATACCCAGGGTCACTGAAGCCCTCCTCTGCCTCCTCACCGAGGGTCTGGAGGCAGCCATGAATAAGTTTAACCGGGATTCTTAACCTCGCCACCTTAATCCCCACTAACACTATAGAAGCACATAAAAAGGAGGGGAAAATGGATAGCAACGAAAAGGTTCAAATCTTGCAGATGGCTTACGCTGGCGCTTTAGCGGATGCCCTCTTACAGTTCAGTAAAGAGGGCGTCCTGGAGAATGTAACCAATCGCAAGCGGCAAGAACAAATGAATACCAGTAAGCTGCGGGCTGCCCAATTCGCTATCACTAAGCCGGAGGAAGTATTCCTCAAGCTATCCGAGATTTTTGGCTGTGCCAGCTGGGAAATTATTAGAAACACGCATGGCGGTTTTACTGCTCAGGCCAGAAGCTGCAAGCTGTGTGCTATCGCTAAGAAGATTGGCGCGCCAAGCCCATGCTATCTATACTGTCTTGACCCAATGGAAGGACTCATCAAGGCGGTAAAGAATGATGCGGTTTACACAGTGGAAGAGACTCTGTGGGAAGGGTCCAAGTGCAGCGTAAAAGTGGGCGGGTGGGAAGAATAAATCCCTCTTTGCCTACCCCAGACTCAGGTGATATAATTCCCATACACCTATGTCTAAAAAGAAATTCGTTGCCGTTATTGGTGGAAGTCAGTGCTCAAAAAAGGAAGCCCAGCTGGCGGAGGAGGTGGGGCGTGAGCTTGCCCGGCGGGAGGCTATCTTAATCTGCGGCGGGCTGGGTGGTATTATGAAGACCGCCTGCAAGGGCGCTAGCGCCGAGGGGGGAACAACCGTTGGCATTATCCCCGGCGATAACCGCCAGGCAGCCAACCCCTATATCCAGATTCCCATCGTCACCGGGCTGGGGGAGGCGAGAAACGTCATCGTGGTCAAATCAGTGCAGGCAGTTATTGCCATCGGCGGCAGCTACGGCACCCTCTCCGAGATAAGCTACGCCCTTAAAAACGGCATCCCGGTTATTGGCTTGAATACCTGGTCACTATCAAAAAACGGTCGGCAGGACAAGTCCATAATCCTGGCTCAAAGTCCCGCCGAGGCGGTAGATAAAGCCCTTGATTTAATCACCTCGTCAAAGTCTGAGGGATAAAGTGTCAACTATTGAAAGCGTTGAAGCCAGAGAAATCCTGGACTCCAGGGGCAACCCCACCCTTCAGGTTGAGGTCAAACTATTTAATGGGAGCGTGGGCTGGGCGGCGGTGCCTTCCGGAGCCAGCACCGGCAAGTATGAAGCGCTAGAACTGCGCGATGGTGATAGCTCACGCTTCAACGGGCGGGGGGTGCTCAAGGCAGTAGCCAACGTTAACAAAGACATCGCCGCCGCCATAATCGGCATGTCGGCAGAAGACCAGGCAGCCATAGACCACAAACTGATAGAGCTTGACGGCACGGCTGATAAATCACGCCTCGGGGCTAACGCCATCCTGGGAGCATCGCTGGCGGTGGTTCACGCGGCGGCTAATTACCTCCGTGTGCCCCTCTATCACTATTTGGGTGGGGTCACCACCTACACCCTCCCCGTCCCCATGCTCAACATACTGAACGGCGGCAAGCATGCCGCCAACTCAACCGATTTTCAGGAGTTTATGGTGGTGCCGGCGGGAGCCAGCAGTTTCAAGCACGCCCTGCAAATCGCCACCGAGGTCTATCACTCACTAAAACAGTTGCTCGAGGAAAAAGGGCTGGATACCAATGTCGGCGATGAGGGGGGATTTGCCCCCTCCCTGCCCTCGAATAAGCCGGCGATAGAGGCGGTCCTCGCCGCCATTGAAAAAGCCGGCTATAAGCCGGGGCAGGACTGCTTTATCGCCCTGGACCCCGCCGCCAGCGAATTTTATAAGGACGGGCAGTATGTTTTGGCCAGGGAAGGCACTTCTCTGAGCACCAAGGAAATGGTTGATTATTATGTCAACTGGGTATCAACCTACCCTATCATCAGCATTGAGGATGGCATGGCTGAGGACGACTGGGAAGGCTGGCAGCTATTGATGGAGAAGCTGGGAAATAAAGCCCAGCTCGTTGGCGATGACCTCTACGTTACCAATGTCAAGCGCCTGAGCCAGGGCATAGAACTAAAAGCGTCCAACTCAATACTTATCAAGCTCAATCAGATTGGCACCCTTACCGAGACCATCGCCACCATAAAGATGGCGCAGCAGGCTGGCTGGACAGCAGTCGTAAGCCACCGCTCCGGCGAGACCGAGGATACCACCATCGCCGAGCTGGCGGTGGGCTTAAATACCGGCTTAATCAAAGCCGGCGCCCCCTGCCGCTCAGAGCGCACCGCCAAGTACAACCGTCTTCTCAGGATAGAGGCTGAGCTGGGGAAGGACGCCTCCTTTGCCGGCACTAAGGTGTTTCATAGTTTAAGGAGTGAATGAACCAGCCAAGAAAGATTAAAAAGTGGATATGCCACCAGCTTGAGTGCTGCGCCGACTATATCGAAGCCTATACCAGCACCCTGGGCAAGAACAAGTGTTACTACCTTGAACTATACGCTGGATGTGGCAACTGCATCTGCGATGGCACCGATTGCGTTATTGAAGACTCGGCGCTCAGGGCACTGAAAACAAAATTTGACCGGTGCCTATTCATCGTCAGCGACAGCCTTGACGCCGAGAGCCTGAAAAAACTGACCGCCTCCTACGACAACGCCAATATAATAACCGGCAATCCGGTCAATGATAAGGTCCTGCGCCAGGTATTCGACCTTATCCCCCGCTCCGCATCCAGCCTCGCCCTTATTGCCCCCCAGGGATACCGGAAGCTGCGCTGGTCAACAATCAAAAAACTGGCTACCCACAGCAAGGACTGGAGGGGTCATAAAATAGAGCTATTGATAATCTTCCCCTTAGAGATGGCTCTACTCAGAAATCTGACCCGCCCCGACTGCCAGGCATCAATAACCAGGCTCTACGGGAACAACAAATGGGAAGAGATTAGAGATAAAAGGCTGGAGGGCAAAATAAGACTGAGCAAAACCAGACAGCGGCTGGTGGAATTGTATAAGGACGGGCTCAAAGACCTGGGCTACCGGCATATCGCCGACTTTAAGCCCCGCTACCTCTCAAAACCTCCCCTTTACCATGTAATCTCCGCCAGCGATAGCGAGGGCAGAGCCAGGATACTGGAAGAGGCCTGGGGCAAGGAAAGATATCTCCCCTGCGAGCTACTCTATACCGGTAAAAATAGAAAGCGATGAAAAAAATCGGCATTACCACCACCGTCCCCATAGAGGTTTTAGTCGCCGCCGGATATTCGCCGGTTGACCTGAATAATATCTTCATCAACGACGCCGACCCGGGAAGATTAATAAGTATCGCCGAGCGGGCTGGCTTCCCCTTGAACTGCTGTAGCTGGATTAAGGGTATCTACGGGGTGTGCATGGACTCTGGAATTGACACCGTCCTCTGCGTCACCACCGGCGACTGCTCCAATACCATTATGCTCATGGAGGTTCTCCGGCTCAAAAGGCTTGAGGTCATACCCTTCGCCTACCCCGATAAGCCCGATAGCCGGAAGATGCAGCTTACCCTGGAGACGCTGGCTGAAACCCTGGGCACAAGCCTGACTGCCGCCGAGAAGGTCAAGGACGAGCTCGAGCCCGCCCGCAATCTAGCGCTAAAGCTTGACGAGCTCGCCTGGAAGGAGGGGCTGGTCAGCGGCGGGGAAAACCACCTCTGGCTGGTATCCACCTCGGACTTTAATCAAGACCATAATAGATACCAGCAGGAGCTACAGGAATTAATAGACGAGTGCCAGCAGCGCCAGCCTTATCCCAGGGAAGAGCTCAAGCTGGGCTATATCGGCGTGCCCTCGATCTACGGCAGAGACCTCTATTCCTACCTTGAGACTCAGGGGGCTAGAGTTGTGTTCAATGAAATACAGCGCCAGTTCGCCATGCCCCAGCCGGGAAATTTTCTGGCGGAGCAGTACTCAAACTATACCTACCCCTACTCCATATATGAGCGGTTAAAAGATATCACCACCGAGATTAAACGGCGCCGCCTTGATGGGGTCATCCACTATGTCCAGGCATTCTGCCACCGGGGCATCGGCGATATAATCTTCAGAGACGGCCTAAAATTGCCCATTTTGACTCTGGAAGGAAACGATGACTTCTTCCTGAATAATCATATAAAGACAAGGGTCGAAGCCTTCTTAGACATGCTCCAGCGCAGTCGGCGGAGGGCGAAAATCGTCGAGGAGGTATAAGATGACAACCAAAATCGGCATTAACGGCTTCGGGCGGGTAGGCAGGCTAGCCTTCAGGGCAATTAGCCAAAATCACAAGGGCAAACTGGAGATAGCCGCCATCAATGACCTGACCAATGCCAAGACCAACGCCCACCTCTTGAAATGGGACAGCACCTACGGGCGGTACAGTGGTGAGGTAAAAGCCACCGAGAATTCAATCGTTGTTGACGGCAAGGAGGTGAAGGTTCTCGCCGAGCGCGACCCGGCAAAAATCTCGTGGCGTGAGTTAGGCGTAGACATAGTGATAGAATCAACCGGCTTATTCACCGATGCCACCAAGGCGGCGGCTCACCTTGAGGGCGGCGCCAAAAAAGTGATTATCTCCGCCCCGGCCAAGAACGAGGATGTAACCATCGTCCTTGGCGTCAACGAAGAGCAGTACCAACCGGATAAGCACCGGGTTATATCCAATGCCTCCTGCACCACCAACTGCATCGCCCCGGTGGTCAAGGTACTGCACCAGAACTTCGGCGTGAGCAAGGGGCTGATGACAACCATTCATGCCTACACCAACGACCAGAGGCTGCTGGACACGTTCCACCACGACCTGCGCCGGGCACGAGCCGCCGCCCTTAATATCATCCCCACCACCACCGGCGCCGCCAAGGCGGTAACCCAGGTCATCCCCGAACTCAAAGGCAGGCTCCATGGAATAGCGATGAGAGTCCCCGTAGCCACCGTCTCCGTGGTTGACCTCGTCGCCGACCTTGAGAAAGAGGTAAGCGCAGAGCAAATTAACAACGCCTTCCAGAAAGCGGCTAAGGGACCATTAGCCGGAATCCTGGAGTATTGCCCGGAGGAGCTGGTCAGTATGGACTTCAGGGGCAACCCTGCCAGCTCCATCTTTGATGCCCCGAGCACTATGGTCATTGCCGGCAACATGGTCAAGGTGCTAGCCTGGTATGATAATGAGTGGGGCTATAGCTGCCGCCTGGCTGACCTTGCCGCCTATATTGCCCAAAAGGGGTTATGAGTTGACATTGCCAGCCAACTATGCTAAAAATAACAGTAATATGGTCAAATACGAGGTGGATAAATGAAATTAGTAGTTGTGGGTCTAGGACAATGCGGCGGTAGAATCGCCGATGAGTTTCTACGCCTAAACAGGAGAGCACGCAGCCAGCGAGGGATTGAGATAATTACCGGCGCCTTTGCCGTAAACACCGATGCCGCTGATTTAACCGGGCTTAAATACATAAGCCCTGATTACCAGCATAGAATCCTCATCGGAGGTCGGCGGACGGGCGGTCATGGGGTCGGCAAAATCAATGAGCTGGGGGCTGAGGTCGCCAAAGAGGACTCGGACAAGATTGTAGACGCCATAAGAACCGCCAAGCGCTTCTTTGAGACCGATGCCTTCTTCATTATCGCCGGTGTTGCCGGCGGTACTGGCTCGGGGGCATTGCCAATAGTCACCCAGATGATAAGAGACCGCTATGGCGATAAGCCGGCTTATGCCCTGGCTGTCCTCCCCTTCGGTCATGAAGAGCAAACCGAGGAAAGAACTATCTATAATGCCGCCACCTGCCTTAAGTCCCTCTATAAAGTGGCTGATGCCGTCTTCCTCATTGACAATCAAAGGTATGTGAGGAAGGACTTCTCGCTTAGAAATAATATGGATAAGATAAATGCATTAATCGTTGACCAATTCTACAACATGCTTTGCGCCGGCGAGGAGACAAAACAAAAGCATATCGGGGCAAAGATGCTTGATGCCGGAGACATTATTCAGAGCCTGGCTGGCTGGACAACGATAGGCTATGGCAAAGCAATGGTACCCGCCTTCAATTGGTTCCACCTCTTCTCAAAGGATTTTAGAACTAAGAGCACCGAGACCCACCGCGGGATTCAAGCCATGGATGAAGCCATCAGCGAGCTCTCGCTTAAATGCAACCCTGCTGATTCAGGCAGGGCACTATACCTCGTCTCAGGGCCACCAAAGGAAATGAATATGGACCTGATTAAGGAACTGGCAGACTACCTCAGGGGGATGAGTCCGCAGGCAGTAATAAGGAACGGCGACTATCCCCGGGAAAAGGGCGCCATTGATGTAACCGTAGTCCTGTCTGAGTTCAACGCCCTGGACAAGATAAGGGGCTACTTTGAAAGAGCCACCGATGTTATCCACGGTCTCAAACAAAGACGTGGCGAGTTTGAGGACAAACTTAAAGAAGTAGACGAGATAGCCAAGGACCTTCCCTCACTACTATAAGGTCAGGTATCCAGGCCTGTTTGCCGGCTTTACTAGCCAGCTAGTAAAGCCGGCATTTTTATTTAATAATCACAAATTCACCCCTTTTTGCTCAAAAAAACCCTTTAGCAAAGAGGCCCATATAGGGTATAATAAGGGCAAAGATGTCTGCCCAAGTTTTTTATCGCAAGTGGCGTCCCCAAACCCTGGCCGAGGTAGTTGGTCAGGAGCAAGTAACCCAGACACTGAGCAACGCCCTCAGCAGCGGGCGCGTCTCTCACGCCTATCTCTTCTACGGTCCCCGAGGAACGGGTAAGACCAGCACCGGGCGTATCCTGGCTAAGGCGGTGAACTGCACCGGGCGTGGGAAGAACAAGCCGTGCAACCGCTGCCAGATGTGCCAGTCAATAACCGAGGGCAGGGCTCTGGATGTGATAGAAATCGATGCCGCCAGCAACCGCGGCATTGATGAAATCAGGGAACTCCGCGAGAGGGTCAACTACGCCCCCAACCAAGCCCACCGCAAGGTCTATATTGTGGATGAAGTCCACATGCTCACCAAGGAAGCCGCCAACGCCCTGCTCAAGACACTTGAGGAACCACCGCCCTATGTTATCTTTATCCTGGCTACCACCGAGATTCATAAAGTGCCGGCGACAATCCTGTCCCGCTGCCAGCGCTTTGACTTCAGGCGTATTTCCCAGGCAGACGTGGTCTCAAAACTGGAGCATATCTGCTCAAGCGAAGGCATCAAGATAGAGTCTGAAGGGCTACGGCTTATCGCCAGAAGCGCTACCGGCAGTCTGAGAGATGCCGAAAACCTGCTGGAGCAATTAACCACCTACTACGGCAACGAGATTGAGCTCCGCCAGATTCAGACAATCCTGGGCATCACCGGAGACCAGAGGGCTAAGGAACTGCTCAGGCACATTGTAAATAATGACACCTCCGCCGGAGTGGCAACAATAAACAGCGTCAATAGCGACGGGCTGGACCTGCGCCAGTTTAATCGGGAATTAGTTGAATACCTCAGACAGTTACTGCTGGTAAAGACCGGCTCCGCGGAAGCGGTAGACCTCACCACCGAGGATATTGCCGAGCTGAAGGAGCTGGCATCACGTACTTCCCTGGCTCAGATAGCAAAGGCAATAAAGCTCTTCGGCCAGCTTGAGCTTGGTTTTGACCACTATTCAACCCTGCCCCTGGAACTAGCCCTGGTTGACTGCACCCAGCCAGTAGAGGAAAAGGTAGCCCCCCCAGCACCACAACCACATTATGAGCCTCCCCCCCCGGTAAAAGAGGTCAAGGCAGCGCCCGTCAGCGAACCCAAGATGACACCGGCGAAGGCGCCAATGGTCAAGCCTATGCCCGCCACTGAGCCAAAGCTAGAGGCTATTCCCACCATCCCAACCCAAGCCGGTAATGAAATTGAGCGCTTAAAACAAAGCTGGCGGCAGGTCATTGAGCAGGCGCCCGATGAAGTCAAGAGGACGCCGGCGATTGCCATCCTCAGAAGCGCCGGGGTCAAGCCGGTGGCAATTGAAGATGACACCGTGGTCCTAGCCTTCAGATACCCCATTCATAAGGAGAAGATGGAATCGATAGAAAACCAAAAGGTTGCCCAGAAAATTATAAGCAACTTCCTGGGTCGTCCCTGCCGTGTCCGCTGCACCCATGAGCCAGAGAACAACCACCTGCTTAAGGCGGCGCTAAAGTTCGGTGCCCAGGTTACCAGCGTGGAGGAGAAATGAATAGGTTCATGCGCCAAGCCCAAGAGCTTCAGGCAAGGCTAGCCAAAGTGCAAGAGGAGTTAGCTCAAGCCACCATTGAAGCAACCTCAGGCGGAGGGGCGGTCAAGGTCACCGTCAACGGTCAGCAGGAAGTGCAATCGGTAAAGATATCGCCTGAGGCAATAAACCCTGACGATGTGGAACTGCTTGAGGACCTGGTACTGGCGGCAATAAACGAAGCTATGACTAAGTCCAAGGAGCTTGCCGCCGAGCGTCTGGGTAAAATAACCGGCGGCCTAAAAATACCAGGGCTGACCTGATTTAGGAGACTGGCATTGAATCAAGAAATACCCACCGCCGGGGCAGTATCCAGGCTCATCCAGGAGCTAAATAAGCTGCCCGGCGTCGGACCAAAGAGCGCCCAGCGCCTTGCCTACTATCTGCTCCGAGCCCCCGAAGAACAAGCCAGGCTACTGGCTGAGGCTGTACTTTCGGTAAAGCAGAAAACTAAGCTCTGTTCCACCTGCCTTAATATCACCGATGCCGACCCCTGCCCTATCTGCCGCAGCGACCGCCGAGACAGAAGCAAAGTCTGTATCGTGGAACAGCCCCAGGATATTCTGGCTCTGGAACATATCAAGAGCTATAACGGGCTGTATCACGTGCTTCACGGGGCTATCTCTCCGACTGAGGGCGTGGGGACGGAAGACATAAGAATTAAGGAGCTGATGAACCGGCTGGAGGGCGGCAAAATAAACGAGGTCATCCTCGCCACCAACCCCACCCTTGAGGGGGAGACTACCGCCATGTACCTGAGCAAGCTGATTTCCCCCCTCGGTATTAAGATTACCCGCCTCGCCCGGGGACTCCCCTTCGGCACCGAGCTTGAGTACGCCGATGACGTTACCCTCACCCGAGCCATCGAGGGCAGGCAGGAGTTTTAGATTGTAGAAAAAGATGGGTGAGGGAGGAGGCTCAAAATGAAAGACGAGCGTCCTAAAGCCAAGGTCCGTGCCCGCGCCGTGGTCGCCATAATACTGATTGCCGGCTGGTGCCTGACTGCCATAAGCGGATTTATACTCTGGGCGGCTCCCGCCGGACCCCGAGCCGGCTGGCAGGTATTATTCCTAGGGCTGACCAAACACGACTGGAGTGAAATACACCTATGGTTCGGGGTGGCGATGATAGCCATAACGCTGATTCATATCGCGCTTGACTGGAAAGCGCTGCGCGGCGTCATCCGCTACCTGACCAGCGTCTATCGCACCCCGAAGGTGCTCGAGTAGGTAAAATTACCAATGAACAAAAGCAGGCGAAATAGACAAGTCTCCGATGCTGACACGGCAAGGGAAGCTGCCGGGCTTGTCCGTTACATTGGAGCCAGGGAAATTGAGGAGAGGGTAAAAAGTGGGGATTATATTGAGGCTTTTGTCTACGCTGAACTCGGCATTGAAAAAATATTATGGGAAAAAATCATAAAAGTTTTCAAAGGCGGGAAGGCGGCGGCAGTTAGACAAGCCATTGAGGATAGCCGGAAGGGAAAGGACAAGTCCCGTACCAGCACCTTTGAACTCATCAAGTGGGCCCACTTTCTGGGAGCAATTACCGAGGACGAGTTTAACGAACTCATAAACTTCAACAATGTAAGGAATAGAATTATACACGGTCATGGTCTGTGGTGGGATGTAGAAGAGTATAAGGAAATACTCAGGCAAGGGATTCGATTTTTACGGCAAAACGGTTTCAAATAAAAGCAGCTAAATGTGTCCCAGCCGGGTTTAATCCTTGACCGAGGGGAGAAGAGATATGGTTAACATCATTCTTTATATAGCGCTCGGCTTAGTAGCCGGGGTTCTCAGTGGCTTACTTGGTATCGGGGGAGGGGTAATTATAATACCAGCCCTGATTATTTTGTTTGGCCTGACACAGCAGCAAGCCCAGGGAACAACGCTGGCTCTAATGATCCCGCCAATTGGTCTGCTCGCTGCCTGGACTTACTACCAGCATGGCTATGTAGATGTAAAGATAGCCGCTTTTGTTTGTGTAGGCTTCTTTGTTGGTGGGTTTTTTGGCGCGAAGTTAGCCACGGCATTGTCAACCGGGGTACTGCAGAAGGTATTCGGCGTCGCCCTACTTTTAACCGCAATATATATGATTATCAGGAAATGAAGTAAATAATCAAAATGACCAGACCAAGAAACTATCAAACAGAAGCCATAATTATTAAAAAGACAAAGCTGGGGGAGGCGGATAGAATACTCACCCTCTACACCCCACAGCTGGGCAAGATTCAGGCGGTGGCTAAGGGGGTAAGGCGCCCCCGGAGCAAGATGTCGGGGCACCTGGAACTGCTCACCCATAGCCTGGTCTCACTGGCACGCGGGAAAAATATTGATACCGTAACCAACACTCAGACCATAAACAGCTTCTTGCCCCTAAAGAGCGACCTCAAGCTCACTTCTTACGCCCTCTATGCCACCGAGCTGGTCAACCAGTTCGGCGCCGAGAACCTGGAAAACCAGCCCCTGTTCCAGTTACTGCTCCAGACGTTGCAACGCCTCTGCCAGGGTGGCGATAGCGAGCTCGTCCTGCGCTACTTTGAGCTCCACCTCCTGAACGAGGTCGGCTACCGCCCCCAGCTCGAGTACTGCGTCTCCTGCCGCGCCAAGTTAAAGGAGACCACCAACTCATTCTGTCCCGGCGCTGGTGGCATGCTCTGCCCCACCTGCCACCGGAACCAGCCCGGCTACCCCCTTTCCGCAGACGCCCAAAAAATGTTACTATTACTACAGAATAACGACTTCAGCCTTGCCAGCGGGCTCGAAATAGAGGCGGGACTGTCCCGCCAGCTGGAGATGGTGATAAGGAACTACCTAAGATACTTACTGGAAAGGGAGATAAAGTCCGCCGCCTGGCTGGACACCTTAAGAGAGCAAAGTAATGGCATCCAGATTAGACCGTATAGCAGAGCAGCGCCGACAAAAGCTTGAAAGAATTCGCGAGCGTGGCATCAATCCTTACCCGCATCGCTACCAGCGAACTCACACTACCGAGCAAGCCCTGGAACTATTCAAGCAAAAAGAAGGGGCGGTGGTCAGCATCGCCGGGCGTATCACGGCCAGCCGTCCGATGGGCAAAATATCGTTTCTTGACCTGCGTGACGGCTCGGGGAAGATTCAGCTCTGCTTTCATAAAGACCGCCTCAGCAAAGAGAGCCTGGAGCTGTTTCAGGACTTAGACATCGGCGATATTATCGGGGTCAGCGGCAAGCTTTTCCGCACCAAGAGCGGGGAGCCAACCGTTGAGGTGGCAGATTTTAGCCTGCTAGCAAAATCGCTCCAGCCCCTACCGGAAAAGTGGCACGGGCTCAGCGACGTAGAAATAAGATACCGTCAGCGCTATCTGGACCTGATCGCCAACGCCGAAGCCAGAGAAATCTTCCGGGTGCGCAGCCAGGTCATCACCGCCATCCGCGAATTTCTAAACCAGCGAGGCTTTCTAGAAGTAGAGACGCCGGTGCTCCAGCCCTCAGCCGGGGGGGCTTTAGCCCGCCCCTTCACCACTCACCACCATGCCCTTGACCAGGACTTCTACCTCAGGATTGCCCTCGAGCTTCACCTCAAGCGGCTGATTATCGGCGGCTTTGACAAGGTATATGAACTGGGGCGGATCTTCCGCAACGAGGGCGTCTCCACCAAGCACAACCCCGAGTTCACCATGCTGGAAAGCTATGAAGCCTACGCTGACTATAACGACATTATGAAGACGGTTGAGGAGATGGTATCCGAAATCAGCCGACAGGTCACGGGCGGCGACAGCGTCAAGTTCGGCGAAGAAACTATCAACCTCAAGCCGCCCTGGCCGAGATTAGAACTGCGCCAGGCGATTAAAAAATACAGCAGGCTTGATTTTGAGGACTACCCCGATGCCAAGTCACTCGGGGCGGCGATGCAAAAGTTAAAGATGGAGGTCGACCCCCAAAAGGACAGGGGCAGGCTGATAGACGAGCTTATCTCAACCTTTGTCGAGCCAAAGCTCATTCAGCCTACCTTTCTTGTTGACTACCCGGTGGATATGTCGCCGCTGGCTAAGACCAAGCCGGACAACGACCGCCTGGTGGAGCGCTTTGAAGCCTTTGCCGGCGGCATGGAAATCGCCAACGCCTTCACCGAGCTCAACGACCCCCTGGAACAGAGGGAACGCTTTATAAGACAGCAGAAGGGGCGCCAGGCGAAGGCTGATGTAGAGGAGACTATTGACCAAGACTTCCTGCTGGCGCTGGAGTACGGCATGCCCCCCACCGGCGGGCTGGGCGTTGGTATTGACCGATTGGTGATGGTGCTCACCGGGCAGCAGTCCATAAGAGAGGTGATACTCTTCCCCCAGCTTAAGGAGAAACCGTAAGGAGGAGAGATGCCACTTATACCGGCTTTTGAAATAGGTATCTGGAACGCCTGGATTCTCATGGTCTGGCTGCTAATACCCTTCTTCGCCGAACCTCTCCATATAATACCCAAAGGTCGGGAGAAGGGAAGCGATTTCACCGCCGAGTTCAGCAAGGCGCAGAAGACGGCGCTCTTCTCTCTCCATATAATCTATCTTCTCATGATTATATACTCCGTCTTCATACCGTTAAAATTGGGGACAGCATGGTTTTATGCCGGCCTCCTTATTTATTTGTTCGGTTTATTTCTGTATGCCATGGTCCTGGTGGGTTTTGCCACCACGCCAACTGACAAGCTGATTACCAGGGGAATATATCGTTATTCAAGAAACCCAATGCACCTCTCTCAATTTCCAATATTCGTAGGAGTAGGCATAGCGGCCGCTTCCTGGGTCTTCTTATTGATTGCCGTTATATACGCCATTTCGCCGATATTATGGGTAGAAGCCGAAGAACGCCACTGCCTTAAATTCTACGGTGATGACTACCGCAAATATATGAAGCAGACGCCGAGGTGGATAGGAATACCAAAATAGAGGAAAGCCTATGCTCGACCTAAAGTTTATCCGGGAAAATACAGACCAGGTAAAGCAGGCGGTAGCCAACCGCCAGACCACCGCCCCGCTGGATGAGATTTTAAAGCTTGACCAGGAGCGGCGGCGGAAAATGCTTGAGCTGGAGAAGCTGAGACACGCCCGAAAGGAGACCGCCCGGGAAAAGAGAGCCGCCGCCGAGGAGGGAAGAAGCCTGCGGGAGAGGATAAAAGCTCTAGAAGATAAGGTTAATAAGCTGGATAAGCAGCTGGAAGACCTCCTATTGCAGGTGCCCAACATCCCCTACCCATCGGTGCCGGCGGGTAAAGATGAAGACGATAGCCCCGTAGTCCGTTCCTGGGGGGAGCCCCCAAAATTTGATTTCACCCCCGCACCCCACTGGAAGCTGGGTGAAACTCTGGGCATCATCGACTTTGAGCGGGGGGTAAAATTATCTGGCACCCGCTTCTATGTGCTCAAGGGGTCGGGCGCCCGACTGCAGAGAGCCATCATCTCCTTCATGCTCGACCTGCACACCACCGAGCACGGCTACCAGGAAATATACCCGCCGTTTATGGTCAAGCGGGAGTGCATGGTCGGCTCGGGAAATTTGCCCAAATTCGCCGATAACCTCTACCACGACGAGGATGACGACCTCTGGTTCGTGCCCACGGCGGAGGTGCCGCTAACTAACCTCTACCGCGACGAGATTATACCGCCAGGGGTACTGCCCATCTATCATGTCGCCTATACCGCCTGTTTTCGGCGGGAGAAGATGTCGGCGGGCAAGGACACGCGGGGCATAAAACGGGGGCACCAGTTTGATAAAGTAGAGCTATATAAATTCACCGAGCCAGCCGCCTCCGACGAGGCGCTGGAGAAGCTGCTAAACGACGCCGAAGATGTCTGCCAGAAGCTCGGGCTTCCCTATCGGGTGAAGCAGCTCTGCAGTGGTGAGCTGGGCTTCGCCGCCCGAGAAGCCTACGATATTGAGATGTGGGCTCCCGGCTGCGGGGAGTGGCTGGAGGTGTCGTCCTGCTCCAACTGCGGTGATTTTCAAGCCCGCCGGGCAAATATCCGCTACCGCCCCTCCCCCGAAGAAAAGCCGCAGCTCGTCCATACCCTGAATGGCTCAGGTTTAGCCCTGCCCCGGGTGCTTATCGCCATCATGGAGAACTACCAGCAGGCTGACGGCAGCATTATAATACCTGAAGTGCTCCAGCCCTACGTGGGGCAGAAGATAATTAGGTAAAAAATAACAGCCTAAGAAACCGCCTCAGTGTTTAGCTACGGCTCCCAAGCAATATGGATTCTACCACTATCACCCCTAGTCACTTTCCCTCTCCACTCACCTGTTCTTTCGTAATCGTCAAGCAATCTCCTAGCAGTATCTGGGTCGCCTGCCGAATTCACAATCAAGTTTACTATAAACGCCACTACCTCATCTGTCCTCCGCCTTGTCCATTTATAGATTAAAATCGCTACTACTACTGTCGCTAATACACCTAGTCCGCTAAGAACTAACCCCCAATGTTCAATGCCCATTGAAAAACCTCCTATTTAGCCTTAGTCGCTTACACCAATACTATATCTCCTGCGACCAATTCTCAAGCCAGATAACTTACGAGAGCCACACAATAAGAAGTAAATCTAAAGGATGTCAAAGAGGGGCTTTGCCCCTCTTAAATTTTGCTTCCCCCTCTCCTTTGACACCTCGTAAGGAGAGGGGGATACAGGGGGTAAGGTAGATAAAAGTCCCACGGGACTATTCCACCCCAAGCCCCACCTTGAAAAAGTCTTATTTCCCACCCACCCCCGTGGGTTTTTACTGAAAATTTAAATTGTGATATACTGCTACAATCAGGAGTTGCGGGGTGACTGAAGTAAATATCTAGGGAGGTTCAAAATGGGCATCAAGAAAAGCGAGGTAACTATACGCCCCCTGGTGAACAGCGATATAAGCCCCATTTTGGGTTTCTGGTGGAGCTCCTTTATTGCCAACAAGGATATGGTTGCCTCTCAATTAGGAGGGCGCCGCGACCTGAGTCTCATTGCTTCCTTTGAGGGACATTTAGTCGGCT
This sequence comes from uncultured Dehalococcoidales bacterium, assembly GCA_964505425.1. Classification (GTDB taxonomy): domain Bacteria; phylum Chloroflexota; class Dehalococcoidia; order Dehalococcoidales; family BS750m-G39; genus CAVTZP01. The sequence continues at coordinate 89,060 of CAZDHX010000003.1, forward strand.
TTATCCTGGCTCGGATTGGCTATCTGGGCATACCAATTAAAGAGGTGTGCGTCATCCATGCCGTAGCTGTTGAACCCAAATATCAGGCTCAGGGTATTGGCAGTCTATTAATTAACACCTTAAAGAGCACCTGCGAGAGTAGAGGGGTCTCAACGATGCGTGCCTTCGTTGCCGAAGATGACCACAAATTAATGAATTACTTTGAGCGGCTGGGTTTCAAGCGTAGCAACATAATCAATATGGAACTGCACTCCGGAGGCGGGGCTTAGGGTCACCAAACAAGGCGACAGGCTAAAACACCAAGAGGTCAAGACCGCCCAGCATATTCATCACCGCCCCGCTCACATATCTCGCCTTGTCCGACACCAGATAGGCGACGGCATCGGCAATCTCCTGCGGGTCAGCCAGGCGGCGGGCGAGTATCCTGCTTTCAAGCTTCCGGCGCGCTTCATCAAAAAGGGGGGCATCGGTGTTGGCTAGCCCCACCAGCACCACATTAGCCGTTATATTGAACTTGGCTCCCTCAAGGGCACAGGACTTAGCCAGACCAATCAACCCCGCCTTGGCGGCGCTGTAGCTTGTCTGCCCGTAGCCTCCCATGACACCAGCTACTGAGCCAATATTGACAATGCGACCCCAGTCATTGGCACACATATCCGCCCAGACCTCCTTGATGCAGTAAAAGGCGGAGTTAAGGCAAACCTTCACCTCGTCATCCCAGTCCTTGACCTCAATCTTATCAATGGGGACAAAACGCCCCATCCGGGCGGCATTGTTTATCAATATATTTACCGCTCCCAGCTCTGCCTTAACCTCAGCCAGCCCCCTCTTTACGTCGTCATAATCGCCGACATTCATCTTGACGGCGATAGACCTCCGCCCCATCTTGCTTATCTCTGCCGCCACTGACGCTGCCCCCTCAACGTGAGCCTGGCCGCTGACGGCGACATCGGCACCCTCCCTCGCCAGGGTAAGGGCAATGGCTCGCCCTATACCCCGCGGCCTTGAAGCCCCACTGACAAAGGCTACCTTCCCTTCCAAAGACATTCTTTGCCTCCTCGCTAGATTTGACCCCTCCCAATCGATTATCTATACTAAACCTGCGGAGGGGTGTCCGAGTGGCTTATGGTGACGGTCTTGAAAACCGTTGCTCCGAGATATCGGAGCCGTGGGTTCGAATCCCACCCCCTCCGCCAGCCTATCTAGTGAGGCTCAACCGAGACCTCGTTCAGCCTGACAAAACCCAGGGGATTCAGGTTATACCCCTCAATGTAGGGCTTAACCAGAACATAACTTTGCCCGAAATATATCGGCAGGCAAACAGCATCCTCAACCAGTTTTTGCTCGGCTTGCTGATACAAGGCTAAGCTCAGTTCGCTATCCTGCTCCACCCCGGCCTCCTCCAGCAGGGCATCCACCTCAGGGCTACTGTACTCGCCGTAGTTATAGTCAGCCCCGCTGTGAAACAATACATCCAGAAAATCCTGCGGGTGGGGGTAATCGGCTATCCAGCCCATGTAGAACATATTATCCTTCTCCTCCTTGAGGTAAGGATATCTCTCCGGCTCCAACTGCCTCACCTCCACCTCCACCCCCAGATTCTCTCGCCACTGGCGGACAATAGCCTCCAGCTCCGGGGAGATTAGTCCTCCCCAGCCCATGGTGGTAACGGTAATCGGGGGTAAATTAGATACATCGCCATACTTAGAATTGGCAATTAATTCCTTTGCCCTATCTATATCAAAGCTCAAACCCGATAGCCCCTCATTATAGCCGGGCATCCCCGGGGGCAGGATGCCATCTGCCCGCCGCACCATATCCTTGAATACCAGAGAGACAATTTTATCCTTATCAATCGCCAGAGAGAAGGCGCGGCGGATATTGGCGTCATCAAACGGTGGCTCGGCGGTGTTAAAGCCGATATAGAAAAAACTCAGCTCGGGCACAACGCTTAAATCCGAATAAAAGGGACCAGCCTCGTCAGTAACCTTCTCAATATAGCTAAGATCGACGTCGGTAACATCAATCTCACCCGTCTCATACATATTTATCGGCCTGCCGCCCCAGAGGTGAAAGACGACCTGATTTAGCTTGGCTAGCTCTCCGTAATAAAGCTCGTTCCTCTCCAGAACAAGCAGCTCGCTCTCCTGCCACTGCTTGAGCCGAAAGGGACCAGTGCCATTAGGAGTGAGCCACCACTCCTCCCCCGCCTCCACATTTGCCCGGTCAACAACAAAGGCGGTGGGATAGGTCAGCTTGGACAAAAAGTAAGACTTGGGCGCATCTATAGTTACCTCAAGGGTGTAATCGTCAATGACCTTAACCCCATCGAGCTCCCCGGTTACGCCGGATAACACCTCCCCCGCCCCGACGATATCGCCGAGGTAGGTAGCCGCCGTCAGAGAGCCAGTCTGTGGGTCACAGGCGCGCTCCCAGGAATACTTAAAGTCCTCAGCCTTGACCGCACTGCCGTCGTGAAATTTAACATCCTGCCTGAGGTAAAAGGTATAAGTCATGCCGTCATCGCTTATCTGCCACGACTTAGCAATATCCGGCACCGGCTCCAGCTCATCACCAAGGCGGACCAGCCCGCTAAATATTTGCATGATGTATTCACTGGAGGTCATCTCACTGGAGACTGCCGGGTCAAGGGTCAGCGGGTCAATGCCGTAGAGGTTAAGGACGCCTTCGCCGCTGGGGATGGGGGATTCCTTCTGGCACTGGTAGGCGACAACAATCAGGCTGCACACCAGGATTGCCGCCACGAGGGCATATATAATTATTCTATTTCTTTTCAAAATAACTCCTCCCGCTTCAGGCTGAGGTATTTTTTATCGCCGATAATGATATGGTCCAAGACGTCTATGCCCACAATCTCCCCCGCCTTAGCTAATCTTTTGGTCAAATTTATGTCATCCTCCGAGGCTTCAGGGTCGCCGGAGGGGTGGTTGTGGACAAAGATAACCGAGGCGGCGCTGGCTGATATTGCCTCTTTAAAAACCTCCCTGGGGTGGACGATGCTACTATCCAGACTGCCGATTGAGATCTCGGCAATCTTTATCAGCCGACTTCTGGTGTCCAGCAGGACAGCAAGAAAATACTCCTTCTTCTTACCCTTCAGCCGGCTCCCGACCAGGCTGGCTACATCCTCAGGGGTCTTGACTATCGGCTTATCCTCAGCCTCGGGGTAACCATCCACACGGCTAGCCAGCTCAAAGGCAGCCTTAATCTGAGCCGCCTTAGCCAGACCAATCCCCTTCACCTGAGATAGCTCCTCAACCGAGGCTTGAGCCAGACCCCTAAGGCTGCCGAAACGGGACAGGAGCCTCTGGGCGGTCACCATCACCGATTCACCAGTGACGCCCCGACCCAGAATCACGGCTAAAACCTCTTGCGCCGATAGGGCTTCCACCCCCAGTTTCTGCAGCCTCTCTCTGGGTCGCTCAGAAAGGGGCAAGTCGTGAATTGTGAATGATTTCTTCACCCTCTCTCGCTTTCAAAAGCCGGCGCTGACCAGCGCCGGAGGTGCTAATTCTGCCGCCGCCGGCCGGTACTTCTCGGTAACATAGTCCCGCCACAAACTATCCAGACCATCCATATCAAAGCCGTAGACACTTTCCAGAGCATCGTCGTAGCCACTACCCTCTCTAAAGGTATTCAGCAGCTCAAGCATCTTCTCCTGCCCATAGGTGGTAATAAGGTATTCCGCCAGGCTGTAGCTCTCGGCATAGGAAAGATAGGCTTCCTCAGCATAAGCGGAGAAGGGGCTTGACAGACTCTGCACCGAGATGAGCTCGTCCTTATCTATCGCCCAAACAAGGTAACTGGTAAACCCCGGGTCAAGCGGACCTTCGTTGTACATAGCGAGACCTTCGTCAAGCCAGGTAGGCAGGTCATTATAAGGGTTAAGTGTCACCTGGTGGATAACCAGATGCGTCAGCTCATGGGCAATTATACTACTGCCCCACTCAACCTCACCAGGGGCTATGCCAATAGCCATAATGCTATATCTGGTATAGGCTACCCCACCCGTCCACTCCTGAGGGTGAATCATCGCCCCGAGCAAGTCCTGCTGGTTGGCGTAGATATAGAGCTTGGCTGGTTTTTCCAGCTCGGCGCCGGTATCCCCAGCCAGCCGCTCAAGCGCCTGCTGGACAGCCGACATCAGCTCCCGAGCAAAGGCATCATCCCCCTCGTACCAGTAAATGGTCACCTTCCCCTCGGTCAGGCTGCGCCATGAATAGCGGATGTCATCATAGCGGACCTGAGCCGGGGTGCTTTCCACCCTTTTGCCACTGGCGTCCTCCACCCGCCACCAGTATCTCAACGTGGAGCCGGGGGGTAGCCCGCCGATCTTTACCATCTCCAGAGCCCAGCTCACATCTACCGTGGTAGCGGGGGTAAATTCAACATAGCCCTCGCTGATAACCTCAGCAAAGCCGGTTCGGTCAACGCTGTAGCACAGGCGAATATCAGTGATATTGACACTGCTCTGAGCGGATAAATTGAAGTTAAGCCTCAGGGGAAACTCCATCACCACCGAGCTATTTACGATGCCTAGTTCACTCTGGGCTTGAACCGGCAGCGGACTCAATACCGGCAAGAATAGACAAACAACTAAGGCTAAAAGTGCTATTTTTCTTTTCATCCTTCTTCCCCCAAATTAGACCTGAGGTAGGCGGTTATAAAGCCGTCCAGTTCCCCATCAAGGACGCCGTCAGTATCGCTGGTCTGGTAATCAGTGCGGTGGTCCTTTACCATCTTATAGGGGTGAAGGACATAGCTTCTAATCTGGTTACCCCAGCCAGCGGCAATGCGCTTCCCCTTAAGCTTGGCTCTCTCCTCCGCCCTCCTCGCCAGCTCCAGGTCCAGAAGACGAGAGCGGAGTATCTTTAAAGCAATTTCCTTATTCTGGTGCTGAGAGCGCTCACTCTGGCAACTAACCACCAGTCCCGTGGGGAGGTGGGTCAACCTGACAGCGGTGCTTGTCTTCTGCATATGCTGTCCCCCGGGCCCACTGGAGCGAAAGACATCAACCTTCAAATCATCTGGGGCAATAGTGACATCAACATCGGCTTCCGCCTCAGGCAGGACCTCAACCAGAACAAAGGAGGTATGGCGGGCATGGTCGGCATCAAAGGGAGAGAGCCTCACCAGACGGTGAACACCGTGCTCTGATTTCAGGTAGCCAGTGGCATAATCACCGTTAACCCCGATGACCACACTCTTTACCCCCGCCTCCTCCCCCGGGGACATATCCAGTACCTCAGCCTTATAACCGCGCCGTTCTGCCCAGCGCAGGTACATCCTCATCAACATCTGCGCCCAGTCTTGAGATTCGGTGCCGCCAGCCCCGGCGTGAATAGACAGGATGGCGTTTCTCATGTCATACTCACTGCTGAACGCCGCCTCCAGCTCCAGCTCATCAAGGCGGGAAAGCAAATTCTCCACCTCGGACTGAATTTCAGGTTGCAGTGAGCTATCCTCCAACGAGATTAGCTCGGCAACCTCAGAGGCTTGCTTCTCCACCCCCCGCCACCTTTCTACAACCCTCTTCTGTTCAGCCAGCTTGAGCATAATGTTCTTCGCCTTTCTCTGTTCCTGCCAGAAGTCAGGCTGGGCTGACTGCTTCTCTAATTTAGCAATCTTCTTTTCTCTGGCGGCAATGTCAAAGATGCTCCATTGCCGCAGAGATTCGAGATTGTAACTCCTTTAGCTTGTCCCTCAGTTCCTGCATCTACTACAAAAGCCTCCCTTGATACTCTGCCTCTACTTCCAGACTGCCGACAGATGCCAGATGAGCGAGGCGGCACGGCTCAGGCAGGCGGTAGCCGCGGCAACACTCCATCACCCAGTAGATAGCCGCCTCCAGGTCAACCTTATGCCCGATGGAAACATAGACTGGCTTTGTCCCCGCCTTGGTCCGCAGGGCGACGCCTATAGTCTCATCCCTATCTATCACCTCGGCATAACTGCCCGGCTCGTCACCCGGCTCCTGATGGTGACCACAGAGGCGGGACTTAGCACAGCCAATGGTCGGTATGTTCAGAAAAAGCCCCAGGTGAGAGGCAAGCCCGAAGCGGCGGGGGTGGGCAATCCCCTGCCCGTCCACCAGGACGAGATCAGGGGTAACACCGAGCCCCTGACAAACCTCCAGGGTAAGTGGTGCCTCCCTGAAGGATAAAAGACCGGGGACATAAGGAAAGTCAACCTTGCCGCTTACCACCCTTGTCTCCACCAGTCTAAGCTCGGGATAGTTTAAGACCACTATTGCCGCCCTAGCCCCCCCCTGCTCTCTGTGTACTGATATATCAACGCCGGCGATAAGCCTGGGAGTTGCCACTTCATTACTTCGGGAGACCTGTGACGCCAGCCTGAGCTGTATGTCCGAGGCTTCAGCCGGGCTAACCTGCCAACTGTGCAAGCTATTTATCTTCATCACCCGATTATAGCGGACTTGACAAGCTTATGACAACTGTATCCCTGACATTGACAGCCAGGCAATTATAGGGCATAATAACCCGTAAAAAGGAAGCAAGATTTGGTAAAGATCAGACTACGCCGCGTAGGAGCGAAAAAGAAGCCAAGCTATAGATTAGTGGTCGCCGATTCCCGAGCCCCCCGCGACGGGGCATTTATTGACGTTATCGGCCATTATAATCCCCTAACCGAGCCGGCAACGATAGTTATTGACGAGGAAAAAGCACAAAGTTGGCTCAGCCAGGGGGCTCAGCCAACCGCCACTGCCAGCCGGCTATTATTAAAAGCCGGCATTACCAAGAAAGCCAAACCGCCCAAGGCAGCCAAAAAGCCTAAAGCAGCTAAGCCAGCCGTTGCCGAGAAGCCTAAACCAACCAAGGCAGCTGTCGCCAAGAAACCTAAAGCAGCGAAGGCAGTTGTTACCAAGAAACCTAAAGCAGCTAAGGCAGCTGTCGCCAAGAAACCTAAAGCAGCGAAGGCAGTTGTTACCAAGAAACCTAAACCAGCTAAAGCAGCCGTCACCAAGAAACCTAAACCAGCTAAGGCAGTCGTCGCCAAGAAACCTAAAGCAGCGAAGGCAGGCGCTACCAAAAAACCTAAACCTGCCAAGGAGAAGCCATGAAAGAACTAGTTGAACACATCGCCAAAGCCATTGTCAATGTACCTGATGAAGTGGAAGTCACTGAGGAGACCAGCGAAGAGGGCATAACGCTCAAACTGCGAGTCGCCGATGAGGATAAGGGGCGGGTTATTGGCAAGCAGGGGCGCATAGCCCAAGCCATGCGCACCTTAATCAGGGTGAAAGCCGCCAGAGAGGGCACTAGAGCTACTCTCGAGATAATTACCGAAGAACCCGAACCAACCAAGGCAGGCGTTACCAAAAAATCTAAAGCAACCAAGGAGAAAACATGAAGGAACTAGTTGAATTCATCGCCAAAGCCATCGTCAATGCACCTGATGCCGTGGAAGTCACTGAGGAGACCAGCGAAGAGGGCATAACGCTCAAACTGCAGGTCGCTGATGAGGATAAGGGGCGGGTTATTGGCAAGCAGGGACGCGTAGCTCAAGCCATGCGCACCTTAATCAGGGTAAAAGCTGCCAAAGAGGGTACTAGAGCTAGCCTCGAGATTGTCTAAAAATAGCTAGCCAGGAATTTATCCCCACCATAGCTTAAACCGTCAGCCAAGTGGAGCTCCCGACCTCCTCCTTCTCCTTGCTACCACCTTGAGGCGGGCAAGGGAGCGGTGCAGTGCTGCTTCCGCCCGAGCCATGTCTACTTCAGAAGTAGGATGCGTAAGCCGTTCCTCGGCACGGCGTTTTGCTTCTTCCGCCCGGGCGATATCAATCTCCTCAGCCCTCTCCGCGGCATCGGCCAGAACTATAATCCTGTCGGGGCGCACCTCAAGAAAGCCGCCGGAGATGGCCAGGGAGAACTCCTCTCCACCCTTCCTCACCCAAAGCTCCCCGGGCAAAAGTATGGTCATCAACGGGGCGTGGTGGGGCAGGATTCCCAGTTGACCTTCAATCCCGGGGGCAACCAACACCTCCACCTCATCGGAAAAGACCACCCGCTCCGCGGTAACAATCTCAAGCCGTGTCGTCACCATTAAACCTATTCCTGCAACTTTTTCGCCGCCTCCGCCGCCTCCTCTACCGTCCCTACCATGTAGAATGCCTGCTCCGGTAGCTCGTCATGCTTCCCTTCCAGAATTTCCTTAAAGCCGCGCACCGTTTCCTTAACCGGCACATACTTCCCCTTCCTGCCGGTAAAGACCTCGGTAACGAACATTGGCTGGGAGAGAAACCTCTGTATCCGGCGAGCCCGAGCCACAGTAAGCTTGTCCTCCTCGCTAAGCTCCTCAATGCCGAGGATAGCGATTATATCCTGGAGGTCCTTGTAGCGCTGTAATACCCGCTGCACCCCGCGAGCCACCTCATAATGCTCTTCACCGACGACGCCGGGGTCGAGGATACGGGAGGTTGATGCCAGGGGGTCAACGGCGGGATACAAGCCCTGCTCAGCGATTGACCTCTCCAGGGCAATAACGGCGTCAAGGTGACCAAAGGTGGTGGCAACACCGGGGTCGGTATAGTCATCAGCCGGGACATAGATTGCCTGAAAAGAGGTGATTGAGCCCTTTTTGGTGGAGGTAATCCTCTCCTCCAGCTCACCGACCTCGGTAGCCAGGGTAGGCTGATAGCCCACCGCCGAGGGCATGCGACCTAAAAGGGCTGATACCTCCATGCCGGCGAGGGTATAGCGGTAGATATTATCAATAAAGAGCAGCACGTCCTGCCCCTCCTCATCGCGGAAGTATTCCGCCATCGTCAGACCGGTCAGCCCCACCCGGAGGCGGACGCCGGGGGGCTCGTTCATCTGCCCGAAGACCATCACCGTCTTATTAATTACCCCGGACTCCTTCATCTCATTCCAAAGGTCATTGCCCTCACGCGACCTTTCCCCGATACCGGTAAAAACGGAGAAGCCGCCGTGCTCGGTGGCAATATTGCGGATAAGCTCCATGATGATAACCGTCTTGCCCACCCCGGCACCGCCATAGGCACCTACCTTGCCCCCCTTGGTAAAGGGGGTAATCAGGTCAATCACCTTGAGACCCGTTTCCAGCATCTCGGTGGTTGTCTCCTGGTCTTCAAGCGAAGGCGGGGGGCGGTGAATGGGCCAGCGTTCCTTAGCCTTAACCGCACCCAGTTCATCCAGTGGCTCCCCCATAATGTTGAACAGCCGTCCTAGCGTAGCTTCCCCCACCGGGACGGCAAGAGGCGCCCCGGTATCTACCGCCTCCAACCCCCGCTCCAACCCATCGGTAGACGACAATGCCAGGCACCTGACCCAGTTATTACCGATATGCTCCTGAGCCTCAAGCATAACCTTAGCACCGTCGTGCGGAATCTCAATAGCGCTATAAAGGGCGGGCAACTCATCGGGAGGGAACTCAATGTCAACCACCGTCCCGATTATCTGGACAACTTTTCCCTTGGCCATAATAACTCCCCTCTATCTAGGGCATTTAGATTAGCTTAAGACCGCCAATCTCAGAGTTTTTATAATAAGTCTTACCGTCTACTACCTTTAATTTGACCTTCCCCCCGTATGCCAGGGCATCGAGGTGCTTCTCCAACTCTTGCTTGTTCAGGCCATGTGGTGCCATCATATCTGCCAGCTCCTCCAGACTATAAGCATTGCGATAGTTGGTCTTGAGAAACTCCAGGAGCACGATAGTCGGGGCACGGCTACTCTTATTAAATTCGCTTTCATTAATAGGCATTGATAAAACCTCCTTCTTTTAGGCTAAAGCGGCAGCACCGCCAGTTATGTCAAGGAGCTCTTTAGTTATTGACTCCTGTCTGGCTTTATTATACATCAAAGTTAATTCTTCAATAAGCTCGTTGGCATTATCAGTGGCATTGCGCATGGCCACCATCCTGGCTGATTGCTCGCTGGCGATGGACTCCAGAATAGCATGATATACCTGCATCTCCACAAATCTGGGCAAAAGCTCACCCAGCACCACCCCAGGACCCGGTTCATATATATAGTCCACCTTCTGCGCCCGGGGTATCTCCGCCGGCTCAACCGGAAGTATCTGCTGCATAAACGCTTTCTGCACCATCGTGGAAACAAACTGAGCATAGACCAGATATACTAAGTCTATAACTCCAGCGGTGTAATCGTCAATAATGATACGGGATATAGGCAGGGTGTCAAGCAGGCTGGGGCGGTCGCCAAGCCCGATAAACTCAGCCCGAATCTCCCGACCATATCGCCTCATGAAGTCCCTCCCCTTACGACCGACGGTAATAAGGGTAACCGGTAGATTTTGCTCCAGGATAAAGCTTCCCGCCTTGCGGTTCAAATTGGCATTAAGCCCACCACAAAGCCCCCGGTCAGGGGTAATATGGACGATGGCAATCTTTTTTACCTCCCGGCGCTGGAGCAGCGGATGCAGCGGAGCCTCCCCACGGGGTAAAGCCGCCAGGTCAGCTATAACCTGATGAATCTTCTCCGAATAAGGGCGCCCGGCTACCCCCCGTTCCTGAGCCCGCCTCATCTTTAAGGTGGCAATCATCTCCATTGCCCGGCTAATCTTGGCAGTGGACTGAATGCCCCGTATCCGGCGACGAATTAAGCGCATATTAGCCAATTTTTATAATGCCATCCCTTTTTTAAACTCTTCTATTGCCGCCTTTAACTTCTCCTCAATCTCAGGGATAATCTCCTTTTGCTGGGCAATCTTTTGAGCTATGTCAGGGTGATTTGCTTCCATAGACCTCTGGAGATTAGCCTCAAAGGAACCGACCTTATCCACCGGCACGTCATCAAGATAGCCGTTGATGGCGGCATAAAGAATCATAACCTGCTTCTCCATGGATATAGGGGCGTACTGAATCTGCTTCAGGACCTCGGTAATTCGCTGGCCGCGCTCAAGCTGGGCTCTGGTTGCCTTATCCAGCTCGGCAGTGCCAAATTGGGCAAAGGCAGCCAGCTCCCGGTACTGAACCAGGTCAAGCCTGAGCCTGGCTGCCACCTGCTTCATCGCCTTAGTCTGTGCCGCACTACCAACGCGGGATACCGATAAACCCGCGTTCAGCGCCGGTCTGATACCAGCATTAAACAGGTCTGTCTCCAGATAAATCTGACCGTCAGTAATTGAGATAACATTAGTCGGGATATAAGCCGATAGGTCACCGGCTTGAGTCTCAATAATAGGTAATGCCGTAAGAGAGCCACCCCCATGCTCCGGGGCATATTTAGCCGCCCTCTCCAGCAAACGGCTGTGCAGATAAAAGACATCGCCGGGGTACGCCTCCCGCCCCGGGGGGCGGCGAAGCAGCAAGGAAAGCTGGCGATAAGCCCAACCATGCTTGGAAAGGTCATCGTAGATAACCAGGGCGTCTTTCCCCTGCTCCATGAACTCCTCACCCATGGCACAGCCGGCATAAGGGGCGAGATATTGCAGGGCAACCGAATCAGCTGCATTAGCCACCACCAATATGGTATGCTCCATTGCCCCGTGAGCCTCCAACGTGGCGACTACCTGCGCCACCTTAGAGGTTTTCTGTCCAATGGCAACATAGACGCAGATCAGGTCGCCCCCCTTCTGATTGATAATGGTATCAAGGGTAATCGCCGTCTTCCCCGTCGAGCGGTCGCCGATGATGAGCTCCCTCTGCCCCCGACCGATGGGAATCAGGCTATCTATCGCCTTGATACCGGTCTGCACCGGCGTGTCCACCGGGCTGCGCAGGGTAACATTGGGAGCGACCCGCTCCATAGGCCGGGTCTTTTTTGTCTTCAGGGCGCCCCTGCCGTCCAGGGGGCGGCCCAGGGGGTCAACCACCCGCCCGATAAGACCGTCACCTACCGGCACCTCGGCGATGCGCCCGGTGCACCGGACCTCGTCCCCTTCCTTAATTACGGTATAATCGCCGAGGATGACGGCGGCAACACTGTCTTCTTCCAGATTCAGGGCAATCCCCATAATATCATGGGGAAACTGGAGCAGCTCATTATATCTAGCTGCCGCCAGACCGTGAATCCGGGCAATACCATCGCCAATCTCAATCACGCTACCAACATCCACCATAGTCAGGGTGGTGCCAAACTGCTCAATCTGCTGCTTGATAACAGAAACAATATCCTGCCCTCTGGTTGTCACTTAAGCCACCTCCTTAACCTATTCATCTTACCTCCCCACTAGCCAGCGTCTTCTTCAGCGCCATTAGCTTACTACGGGTGCTACCGTCCAGCAGCTTGCCCCCAACCCGGGCAACAATCCCGCCGAGGACACTCGGGTCCACCCTGGTCCTGACCACCACCTTCTTGCCCACCACCTCCTCAAGGCGCTCTTCCAGTTTTCGCCTCTCCTTATCATCAAGCTCAATGGCGGTAGTAACCTCAGCCTGCTCTATGCCACGGTAGCTATCCAGCAAACGCTGATACTCATCAGCAATACCAACTGCCATGTTAAATCTACCCCTGCTCACCAGTAAATAGACCAGATTCAGTGCCAGAGGATTTATATCACCCAGCGCCTTAGCCAGTAGCTTAGCCTTAGCCTCAAAATGAATTTTCGGGTTCTCCAGCAGGGTGATAAGCTCGGCGTCACCGCCCAGCGTGGCAATCTTTCCCAGGTCAGACTGCCACTTGTCCAACTGGTTTTTCTCCAGGGCAATTTCAAATACTGCCTGGGAGTAGCGCCGAGCTAACGTCTTTTTTGCCATGCTAGCCCTTCTTCAGGGTTGTGCTCTCGTCAAGCACCTTCTCGATAATCTCACGGTGGGCTTTCTTATCCAGGGTCCGGTCAATAACCTTCCCCGCCGCCGTTATGGTTATATCGGCAAACTCCTTGCGCAGGTCGTCAATAGCCTCGTCCCGCTCATGCTGAATCTCAGCACGCGCTCGGGCGACAAGGGCTTCAGCCTCTTCCCTGGCTTTCTCCTGAGCCTCTTTTTTAACCCCTTCCCCGGTTCGCACTGCGCGGGCGATTGCTTCCTGTCCTTCCTTAGCGGCAGTATCAATCCGCTTTTTAGCCTCCTCCTCGGCATGCTCCGCCTGCTGCTTGATATACTCGGTCTGCTCCATGCTCTCCTTAATCTTCCTGGAGCGCTCATCAAGCATCCGCATAATCGGCTTATAAGCCACCAGATACAAAAGACCGAAGAGGATGATAAAGTTTATAATCTGTGCCAGTAAAACCGGCATATTTATGCCCAGACTTGCCAGACCCCCCATTTTTTACCCCCTCTATATGGAAAGAATCGCCGCCACTATTAGACCGGCTAGGATCAACCCGCCAAGTACGGCTGCGCCAACGATAATACCGATAGCTAGAGGTATACCATCCTGGTTCATAATTTCTCTCCTCTTACCCTTACTATACAATCATAGCCAGGATAATGGCTACAATCAGGACGTAAATGCCAATGGCTTCAGCAAAAGCAGTAACCAGAATCATATTGGTCATTATCGGACCGCTTGCCTCTGGGTTACGAGACAGTCCCTGCAGAGCGGAAAAGCCAATAAGCCCGATAGCCAGTCCCGGCCCCAACATCCCCAGCCCCACCGCCAGCCCTACGGCTAGCATCTTCATTGTTTCTGGGTCCATTTTTCTCCCCCTTTCTTAACTATGTTGAGCTGTCTCGGCTTCGTGAGCGCCAACGGCAACGACAAGAAATACCAGGGTCAAGCCACCAAAGATAAGCGCCTGGACAAAGCCAACCAGCAATTCAAGCCCGTAAAAGGGCAGGGCAAATATCCAAGGGATAAGGAACATGGCAATCAAAAGCAATATCTCACCGGCGGTCATATTGCCAAAAAGACGGAAGGTAAAGCTAACGATACGTACCACCTCGCTCAGCGCCTCCAGAAAGCCAACAAAGATATTAATCACCCCTGTAATCAGCCCGCTCAAGCCAGCCTTAAGTCTGCCCCTGAATATCTGACCCACACTCCTGAAGAAGGGACCAACGTTGATAAACTTCCCCAGATAACGGATGCCCCCGCCATATCTCAGACCATAGAACTCAACAAAGATAAAGGACATAATAGCCAGCGCCAGGGGCATATTGATATCAGTATTGGCACCGCGAAGGAGGTGCACCTCGCCCTCTGCGGTGTGCATTATAATTGAGCCGAAGCCGGGAATTAAGCTCAGCCAAGCATTCAAGGCAACAAAGAGAAAGATGGTAGTTACCACCGGGAAGAAGCGGCGCCCGTTTTCCTCCCCAGCGACACTCTGGCAAAAGTTATATAGCCAGCCGAGGAAAGCCTCAAACAGGCTTTGCAGGCGGGAGGGGATAAGCTTCATCCGACGGCTAACTAGGTAGGAAAAGCCGACCAGGAAGATGATGGTAACCCAGGCACCGATAACGCTATTGGTAATGGGAAAGCCAAAGATGTGGAAGACCACCTCCGGGGGGAGCTTTGGGTCGGGCTGGGGGGGAGCCAGCCAGCTGGGCAAATTCAGACCAAGCATGCTCTTGCCCAGGGGACCGGCGGCAAAACCGATGGCAAAGAGAACCAGAAAGACAAGCAGAACCCCGATTATTATCGGGAAAGAACAACCAAGACAGCCTTTCTTTTCAGGCACTAGCCATTCTCCTTGTCTTGCTTACTCCGCACCAGAGGTAAAAGCATCCGATAAACGCCATAAAAGGCGACAACCAAACCCAGAATTAAACCCACCAGCCATAAAAAGTTTATATGAAACTTGCTATCTGCCCAGAGACCGGCGAATACGCCCAGAGCAATTGAACCGCCGATGAAAAAGCCAACACCGGTTAGCCTTAACGCCGCAATCAACTTGCTCACGCCTTGAGAGCATATCAAATCTCGCCCCTTTGGTCAAGCTCCCAGCCCTTCCGGTCAATAAAAAAAGCCCCGAACCGAGAAGGTCCGGGGCTTTTTGCTAGACAAAGTACCGCTCAAGACTTACGCTTATCAAAGTCATCTAAATCAAGGGTGTTAATGAAGTCGTAGAAAGCCGACATCTTCTTCATCTCGTCCTCACTCACCTCCTCGCCCTTCTCACTTTCCTTCGTGGAGACAGGCTTACCCGTCTCCTTGTCCAGAAAGATGCCCGCCTTGTCTAATACCATCTCCTCAGCAAAGATAGGCACGCTCACCCTTACTGCCAGCGCCAGGGCGTCGCTGGGACGAGAGTCAACCTCCATCTGTTTCCCATCCACGTTGAGGATAATCTTGGCGTAAAAGGTGTCGTTCTTAAGGTCGCTGACAATAATAGAGTCAATGCTAGCCCCCAGGGTGTCAATAACCGAGCGCAGCAGGTCGTGAGTTAGCGGTCTGGGCACATTAACCTCCTGGAGTTTAACCGCTATGGCATCGGCTTCGGCGGGACCAATCCAGATTGGCAGGTAGCGGTCGGCTATCTTTTCCTTCAGAATCACCACCCGTTGATAGTTCATCAGGCTGACCCGGATACTATCAATAATCATCTCTATCATGCGCATCCCTCCCGGCGGGTCCCCAGTAAAATCTTCGATTTTCCTGGGTGTTTGTTCGCCAGCATTCAGATTTTACCCCCACATCACCCCACCTGTCAATAAAGAGGTACTATCTGCTCATCGCCCAATTTTAAGGCTAACGGTATTAACCACCCATAAAACTGCCGTTAACATTTCGTTAAAGCCACTCCCCGGCATTTAGACGAAGCGCCCCATTATGGTATAATAGACTGTTATACCCCCACCCCCACTCCCACGGGGATAATCACACGGAGGTATAGTCATGGCTCAAGGCAAAAAGGCTATTGTCTGGTTCAATGAGGTCACCAAAGAGGATATACCCATCGTCGGTGGCAAGGGAGCAAACCTCGGTGAGATGACCAACGCCAATATACCCGTCCCCCCCGGCTTCATTGTGACCGCAGACGCCTATTTTGACTTCATTAAAAAGTCAAGGCTCACTGATAAAATCCGCCACCTACTACAGCCATTAGACTCGAACGATAGCAAACAGCTTCAAAAAATTGCCGCCCAGGTTAAACAGGTAATCCTGGACACCGCCATGCCCGCAGAACTTGCCCAGGAGATTGAACAAGCCTACATTAAGATGGGCAGGGGTCTGGTGGCAGTACGCTCCTCAGCTACCGCCGAAGACTTGCCTGAAGCTTCATTTGCCGGTCAGCAACGCACCCTCCTCAATATAGAGCAGGAAAAGAGGGTGGTGGCTGCCGTCCGGGAGTGCTGGGCATCCCTCTTTGAACCACGCGCCATCTTCTATCGGCACCAGCACGGTTTTGACCACTTCAAGGTTGGCATCGCCGTCCCCGTCCAGAAAATGATCCAGTCCCAGTCCTCGGGGGTGATGTTTACCATAGAACCGGTAACCAGCGATAACAGCAAGATTATTATTGAGGCTGTCTATGGACTTGGTGAGGCTATCGTCTCCGGGGAGGTAACCCCTGACCTTTATGTCGTTGATAAGGATAGCCTGAAAATCACCGCCACCAAGGTGGTTAACCAGGAGTCGCAGCTAGTCAAAAATCCGACCGCCGGTGCCGAGGAGACCAATATCTGGGCACCGCTCCCCGCCTCAACTCAACCCAAGCAGAAGCTGACCAACAAAGAAATAATCAAGCTAGCCTGGCTGGGGAAACAGATAGAAGACCACTACCGCTTCCCCCAGGATATTGAATGGGCAAAGGAAAACAGCCAAATCTATATCCTCCAGACCCGCCCGGTAACCACCATCAAAGAGGGAGTTGAGGCTGAGCTTGAAATCCAGGCTCCGGTGCTGCTCACCGGGGCACCGGCCAGCCCGGGGCTTGCCTCAGGACCGGTAAAGATAGTCCCCGAAGCCTCGCAGATAGACAAGGTGAAAACGGGCGACATACTGGTTGCCGAAATGACCACCCCCGACTTTGTGCCGGCGATGAAACGGGCGGTAGCCATTGTCACCAACCGTGGTGGCAGGACGGCACATGCCGCCATCGTCAGCCGCGAGCTGGGTATCCCCTGCGTCGTCGGTGCCGAAGAGGCAACAACCAATCTGACCGACGGGCAGGTAATCACGGTAGATGGCTCACACGGCAAGGTCTATAGCGGTAAAATCTCCCGGAGGATAAGGACAACCCCCATTGCCGATATGTTCCGGGAAGCAATCAAGACCAGGACCAGGTTGTACGTAAACCTGGCTCAGCCCGAGCTGGCGGAAACCGTAGCCGCCCGCCATGTTGATGGCGTGGGCTTACTCCGCGCCGAGTTCATGATTGCCCAGATTGGCGAGCACCCCAGATATATGATAAGCCAGAAGCGGGGGCAGGAGTTTGTTAAAAAGCTGGCTGAAGGCATCAAGACCTTTGCTCATGCTTTTAACCCCCGCCCCGTCGTCTACCGCACCACCGATTTCAAGACCAACGAATATAGAGACCTTAAAGGTGGGCAGGAATACGAGGAGCTTGAGGAGAACCCGATGCTCGGCTTCCGGGGATGCTCCCGCTATATCTACGACCGCGAAGTTTTCAAGCTGGAGATAGAAGCCATAAAGAGGGTGAGGCAAAAATATAAAAATCTATGGGTGATGCTCCCCTTCGTCAGGACGGTCAACGAGCTAACCCGGACCAAAGAAATCCTGAAGGAGGAGGGGCTGGTGTGCTCCGAGGACTTCAAATTATGGATGATGGTTGAGGTACCGTCCAACATCTTCCTCATAGAGAAGTTCCTTGAAGTTGGCATTGACGGCATATCCATCGGCTCCAACGACCTCACCCAGCTCATCCTGGGCATCGACCGCGACAGCGAAAAGCTAGCCGAGACCTTTGACGAACGCAACGAAGCGGTGCTTATGGCCCTGGAGAAGGCGATCAAGGTATCAAAGACGATGGGCGTCACCTCATCCATCTGCGGCCAGGCACCCTCGGTATACCCTGAACTCACCGAAAAGCTGGTAGAATGGGGCATTACCTCGGTCTCAGTAAGCCCAGATATGATTGGCACCACCAGGGAGATAATTGCCAAAGCAGAAGCAAGCTTAGAGCACCGATGAACGGTCATCTTAATATCCGCCAGCTAGCCGAACAGAGGGAGGAAAGCCTCTCACCCCACGCGGTAAAGAGCAAGTATTCCCGGGGCAGGCTAAAATACGAAGTACCCTGCTCAATGCGCACCGCCTTTCAACGCGACCGCGACCGCATTATTCACTGCAAAGCCTTCCGCCGCCTGATGCACAAGACACAGGTCTTTATTGCCCCCCTGGGTGACCACTACCGGACGCGGCTCACCCATACCCTGGAGGTCTCCCAGATAGCCAGAACGATAAGCCGTGCCCTTAACATCAACGAGGACCTGACGGAGGCGATTGCCTTAGGGCATGACCTCGGTCACACCCCATTCGGTCATGTTGGCGAGGAGGTCCTTGACGAGCTTTACCCCAAGGGCTTCAGCCATAACGAGCAGAGCCTGAGGGTGGTTGACGTCCTAGAGAATAACGGTCAGGGGCTGAACCTGACCTGGGAGGTAAGGGACGGCATCTTAAATCACTCTAAGACCAGGGTAGATATCTGGGG
>CAZDHX010000004.1:0-97095 GCA_964505425.1 uncultured Dehalococcoidales bacterium
GAATCAAGGAATCGGCGATATAATGAGCGCCTATCATAGCATCGGGATTCAATGCTTTAAAATCCTTTAGCATAGGAGACAGGTCCATAACATCCGGGGGATAACTTCTCATGGCAAGCACCTGAACTCCTGCCAGCTCTAGTCGCGGTGCTATATAGCCTGAACCCTCTACTCCGTACAACGTTCCAAAGAAGGGCATTACTGCGGTCTTGACTCCAACCTCAGCACAAAGGTCTACTACGGCGTCACTTATCCCAGGCCACTGCGTCTCAAGGGTAAAGTAGTAAGGATACTTGAAATAGTTTACCCTCATCTCCTCACTGGTGATAGAATCTCCAATCCAGGGCATTTTGTACTGTTCGGTTAGAGATAAAATGGCAAAGTGCCACTCAGTGCCAAAGGGCGCTATCAGAAAGTCAATTTTGTCCTCTAAGATTAGTTTTTCAACCATTTTAACGGTTGTGCCTGGGTCACTCTGATCGTCGTACATGATCAACTCTACTGGTATCTTCTTGTCATACTCTGGCACATATATCCCACCCGCAGCATTGACCTCCTCAACCCACAGCTTGGTGGCCAGAACCTGACACTCTGCGTCAGGAGCCAGCCAGCCCGAGGTGGCAATTGCGCACCCGAATTTGAGTGATTCTGGGGCAGTCGGTGTCGGAGTAGGTGTGGGTGTAGGTGTCGGTGTCGGAGTAGGTGTTGGAGCCTCTGTCGGGGCACAAGCACTCAAGAAAAGAGGCAAAGCTATGGCTAGTGCCAGAATAATCACCCCTCCCATTTTCAGATATTTCATTCATTCCTCCTTAGTAGATTAAGATTTTCCCCACTACAGCCCTCACTTAAACTAAACTTCTTACTCTTTGAGACCTTCACCTCCTTCGCTTGCTTTTGCCCAAGGCGGCGCAAAGACTTTATTTCGGTACTCTCAATCGAGTGTTAGATACGGCGTCTATTCTATTCCCCCGCGCCTTAAAAGTCAATCCCCCCATCCTTGAACTTGTTGTTAAGTGACGGGTTATATTTTGCCCAATGCTTTCAGGACTCGCTCTGGGGTCATTGGTATTTCATACAGCCTAACCCCGATAGCATTATATACGGCATTGGCTACTGCTCCTGCCACAGGATTAATGCAATGCTCACCTACTCCCATAGCGCCAAACGGTCCGGTTGGCTCATTAGATTCCATCATAATTGACTGGACCGGCGGAGCATCCTGAAAATTATAAATCTTGTAATCCAAAAAGTCAGGGTTCAAGGGCTTTCCGCTATCCTTTTCAAATAGTAATTCTTCTTTCAAGCTATAGCCCAAACCTTGTAGAGCACCTCCGTACATTTGCCCTTCAACAACTAACGGGTTGATGGCTTTACCCACATCTTGCACCGCAGTGTATTTCAGGACCGTAATTTCCCCCGTTTCCATATCAACTTCCACCTCAGCGATATGAAGCAGGGGCCCTCCTATATAGACAGCGTTGTAAAGAGGAGCAACCATCTCCGGCGTCGGATTCTTATAGGCGCCAGATACTGGTTCCTTTATTACCTCCGATAGCGGTATTTTCTTACCCTTAACATATAGCGCTCCATCCCTGAATTCAACATCATCCTTGGCGACGTTCAGGCGGAGGGAGGCAGCATTAATCAGTGCCTCCTTCGTTTTTCGCACCGCTCCTACTATGGCCTTACCGGCACAATATAATGTCCGGCTGCCACATGAGCCCCAATCCTCTGTTGTTAACCCGGTATTGGCGGTGGTTAGCTTTAGATTATCTAGGGGTATTCCCAATGCTTCCGCGGCTATCTGAGACAGGGTAGTATTAGACCCTGTGCCCAAGTCCTGAGCTCCAGTAATAAGCTCAGCAGTAGCATCTGGATAGATCTTAACTGTAGCAGTGGCGAATTGCTCCATCCACCCAGTCCACCCCATATTATAGGCCAGACCTATACCTATTCTCTTGTTCTTCTCTGCTCTTACCGGTTTCCCCCATCCCTTCCAGCTTTCCCGGAACCCGGAGGCTTTAACCCCCTTAGCTAAACACTCTTCCACAGGGAAGCTAGACAACGTTGCCCCATAGGGTTTCATTTTATCGCCGGTTCTATACGTGTTTTTGAGTCTTATTTCTATGGGGTCCATGCCTAATTTTTCAGCGATTTGGTCTACTAGTTGTTCCAGGCCGAAGAGGTATGCTGGAAACTGGACACCCCTGAAGGGTTGCGCGGTAGGTAGGTTGGTATTCACATCATAAGCTTTGAAAATAGCATCTGTGAACTTGTACATGTAAAATTCGCTAACAAGCAGGCCTAGTGAGCCACCTACATAGTTACCATGTGCGCCAACATCGTAGTAGGTCTCAAAATCTATTGCTGTTATAGTGCCGTCCTTCTTGGCGGCTAACTTGATAATTCCTACTGAGGAGTATCTTCTCCGGCCAACGATAGTTTCTTCCTCTCTGCTGTACTCCAGTTTAACCGGTCGGTTTGTCTTCATAGAGAGTAATGATGCCATTAATGGATACTCTTCCTGTTTCTTACCTCCGAAACCCCCACCAAAGTAATGAGTTATTACACTTATTTTACTAAAAGGCAACCCCAAAACCTTGGCTAAATCCTCCTTAACTCGGTGAGGGAATTGAGTAGAAACCCAGGCAGATAATTCCTTCCCATCCCAACTGGCAACACATGCTCTGGGTTCTAGAGGGGTGACTGGCTGTATTGGGGTTTTAAACACACCCTCTACCACAATATCAGCCTCTCTAAATGCTTTATCTACATTCCCCCACTTTTCAATTAGGGGTTGCCCGGGAACTGGACCTGCGATATTACCTTCGGGATACAACTTAGGGGCACTGGGCTTTGCTCCCTCTACAGGGTCAAACACTGCCGGTAGTTCTTCATACTCAACCTTGATTGTTCCCAGCGCTTCGTCGGCTATCTCTTCGGTTTCAGCTGCTACCACAGCCACCGGCTCGCCAACATACCTAAGCTGCTGCTCAAAAACGCCCATAACTTTATGCTCTACTGAGGCGTAAGTAAGCCCGGCTGTATCCTTATAAGTTAATATCTCAACTACACCCTCAATTTTTTTCGCCTGGCTGACATCTATGTTCTTAATCTTGGCATGGGGATAGGGAGAACCTAATGTTTTGGCATGCAGCATACCGTCTAGTCTTATATCAGCGGAATACTTGGCGCTCCCCTCCACCTTTCCTCTAGCATCCCTCAGTGGGATTGACTTACCAACTTCTTTTAATTCTCTGCTCATTATTTGCCTGCCTCTGGTTTTTTTGCCGTGGCCTGTATCGCCTTCACTACCTTGGGATAAGAGCCACATCGGCATAAGTTGCCCCGAAGGCTATGCGTTATCTCCTCCTCGCTGGGATTAGGGTTCTCATCTAATAGAGCCTTGGCTGACATAATCATGCCAGACGTACAAAAGCCACATTGTAAAGCATGATGTTCAATAAATGCCTCTTGCAGCGGATGTAAGTTACCCCCTACCGCCAGGCCCTCTATGGTAGTTATTTCCTGGTCGTGAGCGGCAACAGCCAAGGTCAGGCAGGATAATATGGGCTTACCATTTAGAAGTACTGTACATGCTCCACAGTGCCCTTTATCACAACCGCATTTGGTCCCGGTAAGACCAAGCTGGTCCCTTAGCACCTTTAGCAAGGTCCAGTTATTCTTTACATCAATGGTATGCATCACTCCATTTACAACAATGCTTATAATACTTTTATTATTATCCATCGATTATCCTGCCACCCTTTCAACAGCTTCATTTATCAGTCTTTTAACCAGTATCTGGCTGACGTAGTTTCTGTATTCCACATTTGAGCGGACATCGGTTATAGGGGAAATGTCTTTAGCTACTTTTCCGGCTGCCTCTTCAATTGCTTTGGCGTTTAGCTCTTTCCCTTCCAGGGCTTGCTCAACGCTTTTAGCTCTAATCGGCGTTGAGGCTACAGCACCAAGGACTACTCTGACATCTTTGCCTTTACCATTAGCCACCGTAATTCTGACGGCACAATTTATTTTAGCTAAATCCTCTGAACTCCTCCCCAGTTTTCTAAAAGCAGTTCCGCATGAACCCTTTAGGGGGGGCACCTTAATTTCAGTCAGGATTTCGTTGTTTAGCACATTTTGTCCAGGACCGCGGAAAAAGCCATCAAGCGGCACTGTTCTCTCTCCCCCTGCTCCCACTAATTTCACCTTGGCATCAAAGGCTAACAATGGGGGCACCAAGTCTGAAGAGGGAGAACTTCTACAGATGTTACCACCTATAGTAGCCATATTCCGAACCTGGGTGGTGCCAAATGACTCTGCTGCCTCGTGCAGAGCAAAGTACTTTTCTCTGATTACGTCGGAATTGAGTATGACAAATACTTTAGTTAAAGCACCGATAGTCAAGCCTTCGTTTGCATCCCACCTTAAACAATCCAAAGCTGATATAGATTTTATATCAATGACATATTTCGGTGTTTTTACCCTCTCTTTCATCATTACTAGAAGGTCGGTGCCACCAGCTATAAGGTTTGCCTCCTCCTTATACTGTGCCAGCATCGAAGCTGCTTCTACTACTGTTTGGGGAACAAGGTAACTAAATTCTTTTAGCGTCTTTATGAACAGATACCTCCTTTCTTTAACTTTCCAATTGAATTTGGGGGGGTAATAAATACAGAGCAGCCAGGACTGGCGGCATGGGACCCGATACATGTTCCCGAGTCCGTAAAAACTTCCTCATTTGTCGAGAGGGGGCTAGTTTTGATTTGCATTTCCTGCGCTTCTTAAGCTTCGCTTCTAAGTTTTCGCTATTTCACTTTTAAGTCTTCGCCATTTCGCTCTTAAGTCTTTGCCATCTTGATAATTTTCGCCACACTAGCGCGTTCTATCGAAGTCGTCAAGAGGTACGGTCTTCCTCATTATCCCGGAGCAGGGCTTGGCCACAGGGTTCAACAACTTCTCTCTTTAACTTTCCTGCTGAATTAGGGGGGTTAATAAATGCAGAGCGGTAAGGACCTGTTGAATTTGGAGGGGTAATAAATACAGAGCAGCCAGGACTGGCGGCATGGGACTCGATACATGTTCCCGAGTCCGTAAAAACTTCCTCATTTGTCGAGAGGGGGCTAGCTTTGATTTGCATCTCCTGCGCTTCTTAAGCTTCGCTTCTAAGTTTTCACTATTTCACTTTTAAGTCTTTGCCATCTTGATAATTGCCGCCATACTACCAAGTTTTGCCGAAGTTGTCAAGGGGTACGGTCTTCCTAACTTGATAGTTGTCGCCATACTAGCAAGTTCTACCGAAGTTGTCAAGAGGTACTTTCTTCCTCATTATCCCGGAGCAGGGCTCACCGGGTTCAACAGCTACCCACCACCTACGGCTGTCAGTACCACTACCTCTAGGACCTCTCTATCCTTGTTCTGCTCCTCGGTCGCTAACTGCAGTAGCTCACCATAGGAGTTAATGAACTGCCCATTCAAAAAAATTTGGAGACTATACGGAGGTCCAAAGGGAAGACTATATTTAGCCTCTTCAAAGTTGATAGTTGTTTCGCGGAAAGGCTCAAGAAACCACTTGACCTTTAATTTAGGCAACTCAGACATTTCAACAACTCCTCCCCAGAACTCATCCCGGCTGTTCATATTGTACCACGGCATCCGCAGTTTGAGAAGAGCAATCTCAAAGAAGGGCTCAACCTTTACCAATGAAGGGTAAGCAGTTATAATAGGCTGGTATTTCTAAAGTTTAGCGGAGGTGCAACTTGGCTGCTTTATATGTTACCTCTCCCTATGCCGGGGCCGGTAAGACGGCGGTCTGTGCCGGGCTGGGCAGGCATCTGAAGGATGATAGCAAGAAGGTTGGCTTTTTCAAGCCGATTATCGCTGAGATTAAAAGTCCGGAGGCTATTGACAGTGATACCCAATTTATGAAGCAGGTACTGGCTCTGAGGGAGCCAGTAAATAGCCTGTGCCCGGTTATCGGGGGGAAGGATATAACCCGCGAAATCAAGCAAGCCTATACCAAGGTGGTTAAGGGTAAAGACGTGGTTATTGTTGAGGGGGTGTGGCGGCAGAGACCGGGGGGCAAGCCGGCGGAAGCTTCTTATGAAGTGGCTAAGGCGCTGGATGCCAAGGTGATTATCGTTGAGCCTTATTCCGAGAAGTTATCGGCGGCAACGTTTGATTATAAGGACTTCGGCGAGTATTTGCTGGGCGTCGTCGTGAATAAGACGCCGAGAAGCCGGTTATCGGCTCAGCTTGGTAAGGGAGAGGTGAATATTCTGGGGGTGCTTCCAGAGGATAGAATGCTGCTCGGTTTAACGGTGGGGGAGCTGGCGGAGCATATCCAGGGAGAGATATTAAACGGTGCTGAGAAATCGTCAGAGATGATTGAGGACTTTATGCTGGGGGCACTGACCGTTGACTCCGGGCTGGACTATTTTGGTCGCAAAGATAATAAGGCGGTGGTGGTCAGGGGGGACCGCCCCGATATGCAGCTGGCCGCCCTGGAGACCTCAACCAGATGCCTTGTTGTCAGCGGAGGGGTAGCACCAGTCCATACTGTGCTCCGAAGCGCCAGTGATAAAGGGATTCCCATTGTTCTGACCAAGGACGATATTAACTCTACGGTAAGTAGCATTGAGCTGGCTCTGGGCAAGGGCAAGTTTAATCAGGAAAAGAAGCTACCCAGGCTTAGTGAAATTATGGAACGGCAGTTCAACTTTCAGGCTTTATATAAAGGGCTGGGCTTAGCTGGCTGAACTCGAGTTATTATAAAATCAGCTTTGTGTTTCGGCACAGATTAAATCTTCCAAGGAGGGCAGGTGATTGAATGCATTAGGGAAATATTTACTCTTGGAGCTGAAGGGCTGTAATAAGGAGATGTTAAACGATATCGGCTTTCTCAAAGAGGTTCTGCTGGCAGCTGCCGGCGAGGCTGGGGCGACGGTGTTAGGGGAGTCCTTCCATCAATTCAAGCCCCAGGGGGTGAGTGGGGTGGTAATTATCGCTGAATCACATATTTGTATTCATACCTGGCCGGAGTATGGCTATGCCGCCGTTGACATTTTCACCTGCGGCGATTCCGTCCAGCCGAAGAAGGCAGCCGAGAGCATAGCGGGAAAGCTTGGCGGCAAAGACCACTCCGTAGCTGAGACGCCGATAGGTATCCTGGATACCAAGGTGGTTTGAGATTAGTTATGGATATAGACCCTGATAAATGGTTTCAAGATAAAGTAAACCGAAACTTGATTCAGCTCCACAGAATTGAAGAGGTGCTGTATAGCGGCAAGACCAAGTTCCAGCTTGCCGAGATTATTCGTAGCGGAAGCTTCGGCAAGCTTCTGGTGCTGGACGGCAAGATACAGTCCAGCGAAGCGGACGAGTTTATCTACCACGAGGCTCTGGTACAACCAGCGATGGTCACCCATCCTTGCCCGGAGAATGTCTTTATTGCCGGGGGTGGTGAGGGGGCGGTCTTAAGGGAGGTACTGGCTCACCAGACGGTGAAAAGAGCGGTGATGGTTGATATTGATGAGGCGGTGGTAGCCCTCTGCCAGAAATACCTCCCAGATTACAGCCAGGGCGCGTTTCAGGATAGGCGCATGGAGCTGCTGCACACCGATGCCAGAGAATATCTGGCTAAGAGTAGGGAATTATTTGACATAATCATTATTGACCTGCCTGACCCCATAGAAGAGGGTCCGGCTTACCGGCTTTATACCCAGGAATTTTATAAGCTGGTTAGGGAGCGGCTTACCGCTGAAGGAGTTATAAGCGTTCAAGCCGGCTCAGCGTCCCTGAACGAGCTATTAAATCTTGCCTCAGTCAATAAAACGCTGAAGAGCGTTTTTCCTATAGTCTCCCCTTATCAATTAGATGTTCCCTGTTTTGGTGGTCCCTGGGGGTTTTGTTTGGCATCGCTAAAACTTGACCCAGTCAAGATTTCACCCGCTGAGGTGGACAAGAGAATTTCCGCCCGCCAACTTACTCACCTAAAATTCTACGACGGGCTGACCCACCAGGGGATTTTCTCCCTGCCCAAATACCTGAGAGAAGAGCTATCAAAGCAGGGAAGGCTCATCACCGATAGTGAACCCCTCTATA
Organism: uncultured Dehalococcoidales bacterium; assembly: GCA_964505425.1. Taxonomy (GTDB): domain Bacteria; phylum Chloroflexota; class Dehalococcoidia; order Dehalococcoidales; family BS750m-G39; genus CAVTZP01. The sequence continues at coordinate 8,107 of CAZDHX010000004.1, forward strand.
TCTTTCGGGGCTGAAAGAACCTTCTCCTGAAGTAGAAGGCGACGTTTACCAGGCTGATGAGCACCGGCACCTCAATCAGAGGACCGATGACAGCGGCGAATGCCTGCCCTGAGCCAATGCCGAATACAGCCACGGCAACGGCGATAGCGAGCTCAAAGTTGTTGCTGGCAGCGGTGAAGGCGATGGCGGTTGTCTTGGGATAGTCGGCACCTACTCTCTTAGCCATAAAGAACGAAACTAAAAACATGACCACGAAGTAGATGAGCAGGGGAACGGCAATCCGAACTACGTCCAGCGGTATCTCCACGATAAGCTCACCCTTGAGAGAGAACATCACCACGATGGTAAAGAGCAAAGCCGCCAGTGTGATTGGGCTTATCTTGGGGATAAACTTGTTCTCGTACCACTCACGCCCTTTCGCCTTAATCAGGGCAAAGCGGGTAATCATGCCGCCGAAGAAGGGGATACCGAGGTAGATAAACACGCTCTGGGCTATCTGACCGATGGTGACCTCTACCGTAGACCCCTCCAGACCGAACCACCGGGGCAGTATGGTGATGAAGATATAAGCATAGACCGAGTAAAAGACTATCTGGAAGATTGAGTTTAATGCCACCAGACCGGCGGCGTATTCTCTGTCTCCCTTTGCCAGCTCGTTCCAGACGATAACCATGGCGATACAGCGTGCCAGACCGATTAGAATCAGCCCCACCATGTAGTCAGGGTAGGGCCAGATGAAACCGAGGAAGAGGATAGCCAATAAGAACATGAGTACCGGGCCGACAACGTAGTTCTGGAAGAGTGATAGTCCCAGCACCCGCCAGTTGCGGAAAACCGGCCCCATCTCCTCGTATCTTACCTTGGCTAGAGGTGGGTACATCATCAGGATAAGCCCGACGGCAATAGGGATTGAAGTGGTACCCACCTGAAAGAAGCTGATGAAGCTAGCGACTTGAGGGATAAAATACCCCAGCCCCACCCCCAGCCCCATCGCCAGGAAAATCCAGAGGGTGAGGAAGCGGTCTAGTAATGAAAGCCTGCCAACTACATCACTTGGTTCACTCATAGTGATTTATATATGAATTCCGAAATAGAGCAATACATACTTCAAGGAAACATAGAGAAATATGATGCCAAACACTGCTTTCAGGGTAGCCGGTTTGAAACGAGCCACTAGCCTGGCGCCAATAATAGCACCCGCAGCAGCCCCGAGTCCTAAGGCTACGGCAACGGGAATATCGGTGAAACCCTGGTATATTTTGATGATGGCGCCTACAAGGGCAAACCAGATGAAAGCGGCCATGGATGAACCGATGGCAATCCGCAGCGGAGAGCGGGTAATATAGATGAAACTGGGGACTAAAGCATAACCGCCGCCCAGCCCAATTATTCCAGTCAAAACGCCAACCCCTGCACCTAGCCCAGCTTTGGTACTATTACTCCCTTTGATTTTGTCGCCAGCAACCTCAGGGACTTTCCTCTGAAGTATGCCTTCGTACAGCATCCTAATTGCCGCCGGAGCAAAAGCTAAACCCACGATTAAATCTATTACTGAACCATAGCCAGATATGAAATAAAATATGACAGAGCCGACAATGACGCCCAGTACGCCGGCAGGCGCTATATATTTGATGGCTCCCCAGTCCACATTTCCTAACCTCCAGTGCTGTATAGCTCCAGCGGCAGCCGTAAAAACCACCGCAGCTAAAGTCGTGCCAACAGCTAATGTGGGCGAGAAGTTAAAACCGAAGCGAATGGCGGGCATCATGAGGACACAGCCGCCAATACCCAGAAGCCCGCCCACGCCGCCAGCCAGTATTCCAATGACAAAAAGTATAGCCAATTCCAAAAGACCCATTATCTTTCTTTACCCCTTTCTCGGTCTATCTTCAGATTTACTTAGTGCTGCTGGTCCGACACGTTTTGTGTGTTTTAGCCTCTCTCTGTCCCGGGCCAGAATTTCTTCACTGACTGATGAATTTCTTACCAGCTTGGCTAGGGAAGCGGCGTAGCGATTTGCCGTCTGCCAGTCCACAGAATAGACTATCCACACTCCGTCTCTTTTCGCCCTTAGAAAACCAGCGCCCTGAAGAAGACCAAGATTGCGCGAGGCTCGGGACTGGGATATGTCTAGGGCTTGCATCACCTCGCAGACACAGCATTCCCTCTCTAAGAGGACGTTTAAAATTCTGAGCCTGGTCTCATCGGAGAGAGCCTTTGTTGCTTTGATTAGGTCTTGCATAGCCTTCCCCCTAATTATAACAGTATATGCACATATCCGCATATATTCTACAATTTTTAGCCTTACCTGTCAACGAGGTTTGTGCCTTTCACCCGTCCACCGCCAATGTTATAATGAGCTAGATGGATATCCTGGCTGAGCTTAATCCTGCCCAGAGGGAAGCGGTAGAGCTGATTGATGGCCCGGTGCTGATTCTGGCTGGTCCCGGCAGCGGCAAGACGAGGGTCATTGCCCACCGGGTGGCTTACCTTATCAAGACCTGCCGCATCAGCCCTCACCGCATTATAGCGGTCACCTTCACCAATAAAGCTGCTAGGGAGATGGAGGAGAGGCTCCACCGCCTTATCGGCAGCTTGGTGGGTGATTTGACCATCGGTACCTTTCATGCTATCTGCGCCCGAATACTGCGCCGGGACGGCAAGGAAATCGGCGTTGACCCAAAATTTGTCATCTATGATGAGGAAGACCAGACGAGTCTGATAAAGCAGTCAATCCAGGATATCGGGCTTGACCCCAAACAGTATCTTCCTCGCGCTATCGCCGCCGCCATTACCGCCGCCAAAAGCCGCATGCTAACCCCGCAGGACTATATCAAGCGCACCCGCAGCTATTTTGAGGAGGTGGTAGGGCGGGTCTACGAGCGCTACCAGCAGTTGCTGACAGAGAATAGCGCCCTGGACTTTGATGACCTGCTGATGAAAACGGTGCAGTTGTTCCGCAGCAGCGATAAGACCCTGCATAAGTACCAGTCCCGCTATCTGCATATCCTGGTGGACGAGTTCCAGGACACTAATTCGGTCCAGTATGAGCTGATAAGGCAGCTGGGCGGGGAGAGGCGCAATATCTGTGTCGTTGGCGACCCCGACCAGTCTATCTACTCATGGCGGTCTGCCGACCTGCGCAATATCCTTAGCTTCGAGAAGGACTTTCCTGAAGCGAAATTGGTGCTCTTGGAGCAGAACTACCGCTCGACGAAGAAGATACTGGAAACGGCGTCTTGCGTCATCTCGGCCAATCAGCAGCGCAAGCCCAAGACGCTGTGGACGAATAATGAGCTCGGTGAGCTGATTAATGTCGTTGAGACCTACACCGAGCAGGATGAAGCCCAGTTTGTCGTCAGCGAGATCGAGCAGCTGGTGGGGGAGAAAAGGGCTAAGCTGGGGGACTTTGCGGTAATGTACCGCACCAATGCCCAGTCAAGAGCCCTTGAGGAGGCGTTTTTGCGGTATGGCACTCCCTATAAGCTGGTAGCCGCCACCCGCTTTTACGAGCGGCGGGAGGTAAAGGATATTATCGCCTACCTCAGGGTTATCCAGAACCCCCATGACAACGTTAGCCTGCAGAGAATCATCAACATTCCAGGACGTGGTGTCGGGCAGACCAGTCTGAATCACCTTTTGAGCTGGGCGAAATCTGAGAATGCCTCTCTATATGATGCCTTAAAACTGGCGGCGAAAAAAGACGGGGCAGAGCAGCTTTCGCTAAGCCCTCGCGTAGTCAGGTCGCTAGAAACTTTTCTGGGCTTATTGCAGGAGTTCGCTCACCGCAGCCAGGACTTAGACCTGCTCAAGTTATTTGACCTGGTGGTGAAAAGGACCGGATATAAGGAATATTTACTTGGCGGCGAGAGTGGAGAGGAGCGCTGGAATAACATCCTTGAGCTCCGCAATGTCGCCGGGGACTACCGCGAGCTAAAACCGGGAGAGGGGTTGACCTCCTTTCTTGAGGGGGTGACCCTGGTATCAGACGTTGATGGGCTTGACGAGACGACAGAAGCAGTAACCCTGGTCACCCTCCATCAAGCCAAAGGTCTGGAATTCCCCATTGTGTTTATTATCGGCGTGGAGGACGGCATTTTGCCCCACTTTAAGTCCCTTGACGACCCGGGACAACTGGAGGAGGAGAGGCGGCTGTGCTATGTGGGCATAACCAGGGCTAAGCAGAGGGTATATCTCGTCTATGCCTTCCGCCGCAATCTCATGGGCTCCAGTATGGTAAGCGCACCATCCCGCTTCTTAAAAGACATACCGCAGCACCTCATCGCCCCTAACTATTTGTGGCAGGGGGAGGATAGACAGGTAACACCAGCGGTATACTCCTGGAACAAGGCTAAAACGCCTGCTCCCAGCACCGACCTTGGCGAATTTAAGGCTGGCGACCATGTCCGCCATGCCCAGTTTGGTGACGGAGTGGTGGTGAGCTGCCACCCGGTGAAGGATGATAAAGAGGTGGTGGTTGCCTTCGGTAGAGGGGTCGGTGTAAAGAAGCTCCTTTTGAGCTTTGCCGGGCTGGAGAAGAAAGAGTAGCTATGCCAATCAAGGTCTTAGACCCCAAAATCGTCTCTCAGATTGCTGCCGGGGAAGTGGTGGAGAGACCAGCCTCGGTGGTGAAAGAATTAGTTGAAAATTCGCTGGACGCCGGCTCGTCCCAGATTTCGGTTGAGGTTACGGGTGGTGGGGTGAGCCTGATTCGGGTGACCGATAACGGGGTGGGGATTCCCTCGGCGGAGGCAGAACTTGCCTTTGACCGCTATGCCACCAGCAAGATAGCCGGTCTTGATGATTTAGAATCTATTCAAAGCCTTGGCTTTCGCGGGGAGGCACTGCCCAGCATCGCCGCCGTCGCTCAAGTGGAAGTGCTCACCTACGCCGCTGGCGATAAAATTGGCACTTATCTTGTTTTGAAGGACGGGGCTATTGTCGCTCGCCGCAGCCAGGGGCGGTCTCAGGGGACGACGGTGAGTGTGCACAATCTGTTCCGCAAAATCCCGGCGAGATTAAAGTTTCTCAAGTCGGTGGCTACGGAAAACTCCCGTATTGCCAATGTCGTCAGCCAGTACGCCCTTGCCTTCCCCGAGGTAAAATTTTCCCTGTCTATCGATGGCAGGGTGGCGCTGAGGACATCAGGGAGCGGGCGGCTGCTGGACAGCATCGCCGAGGTCTATGGGGCTGAAATTGCGGGGAGTATGCTTGACATAAAAGACCCCGCTGCCTTATCCCCCAGGGTTACGGGGATGATTGGCTTGCCCAAAATAAGCCGCTCGGGGCGGGGTTATCTCAGCTTCTTTATCAACCGCCGCTGGGTAACCAGCCGAATGCTGGCTAGGGCGGTGGAGGAGGCTTATCACGGGCTTTTGATGGTGGGAAGGCACCCGGCGGCAGTTATAAGTATCCTTTTGCCGCCTGAGGAGGTGGATGTCAATATTCACCCCACCAAGAGCGAAGTCAGGTTCCGTAACGAGCACGCCGTTTTCAGCGCCGTCCATCGGGCAGTCCGTCATACCTTGATGGGGCAAGTTACCGTGCCTGAAGTAAAGGCGGTTAAGGAGACCGTATTTCCCACGCCGCTAAGGCAGGCAGTACTGACCCCGGTTGTTGATACCGGCTATAACCCATCACCTTCACCACCAACCCCGGCAGTATCTCTGCCGGTGCTGCGGGTAATCGGTCAGCTTGACAATACCTATATCATCGCTGAGGGTCCTGACGGGCTATACCTTATTGACCAGCACGCCGCCCACGAGCGAGTCCTTTTTGAAAGGATTGAGCAGCAGAGGTCGCAAAAAGAGGTAGAAACCCAGGGCTTGCTTGAGCCGATGACGCTTGAGGTCAGCCCCAGGCAGGAGGCAGTCTTGAGGGCGCACTACGAAAACCTGGCTGAGTTCGGCTTCTCCATTGAGCCCTTTGGCGACAGGACCTTTCTCGTCCGGGCGGTGCCGGCTTTACTTTACGACAAGGACTGGGTGGAGATGATAAAAGAGTTGCTGGACTCTTTATCATCGGAGGGTGGTGGTGATTGGGCGGAGGGTATAGCCCAGTCCATGGCTTGCCACAGTGCAGTGAGGGCGGGGCAGGCGTTGACCGATACTGAGATGCGGGAGTTAGTAAGGCAACTGGAGCAGTCAGCCACCCCTCATACCTGCCCCCACGGCAGACCAACGATGATTCACCTCAGCTCAGGGCAGCTAAAAAGGGAGTTTGGCCGGACCTAGCCCCGTTGAAACTCGGAGAAGAGGTCAGCGCAGAGGTTATCGGGGAGGAGGGGTGAGGGCTTATTTATCTCTCTGGTGAGCAGCGGCGAGATTGAGATATTGCCCTGCTCTATTGCCCAGATATCTGTCCTTTCGTCTATCGGCTTATTTACCTTCTGGCGGACAAGCCAGTAATGCTGGCGCCCGTTATCATATCTTTCCTCAACGGTATCAGTATGGCTTTTGCTTGCCGGATAGGTAATTTTTACCCCACTTACTTTTCCCCGGGGCAGGTTCACGTTAAGGCAGATGTTGGCGGGTAGGGTATTATTGCCGAATTTTTTGGCGAGCAAGGCGGCAAATTTAGCTGCCTCAGCAAAGTTGAGGTTATCGCTGAGGGCGAGCGAGATGGCAAAGGCGGGGGAACCATGCAGGCTGGCTTGCAGGGCAGCCCCCACCGTCCCCGAGATTAGCACATCATCACCCAGGTTTGCTCCACGGTTTATGCCGGAAATGACCAGGTCTATCCTGTCCTTAACCAGCTTGCCCAAAGCCAGAATAACGCTATCCGCCGGCGTGCCCTCTATGGCGTAGGTCTCCACGCCGTCTACTTTAGGCGTTACCTTTCTTGCCCTTACCGGCTGGTGCAGGCTGACGGCAGTGCCGATGGCGCTCATCTCTCTATCCGGGGCGACTACCACGATATCAGCGATGCTCTTTAGTTCCCCGACCAGTGTCCATAGCCCGTCGGCGAATACCCCGTCGTCATTGGTTACCAGTATTCGCATTAGATTCCCTTTCTAAACCCCCAGTTTAGCACGATGGGGGCATTAACGACAAATCAAAATACGAGCTCGGGCTCACTTAGCATGCTCTTCGGCAAAAATGGCTGCACCCAGGGCAGCCGTTATTTGGGGTTCCCTGGGGGTTATTACCTTCTTGCCTAATTCCTCTTCAATTGCCTTAACTACCCCGATATTTTTGGCTACTCCTCCGGAGAAAACTATGGGCTCCTCAAAGCTAATTTGCCCCCCAACTCCCATAGCAATCACCCTTTTGGCGATGGCTCTATTAATACCATAAGCTATATCTTCCTTAGCCCTATGTTCTGATAGCAGAGAGATTATCTCTGACTCGGCAAAAACAGTACAGATACTGCTCAGGGTGGAGGGGTTTTTAGACTTTAACGAAAGTGGGCCAAGCTCTTCAACAGGGAGGTTTAGTATTCTCTCGGTTAAGACTTCTAAGAATCTTCCCGTCCCGGCAGCACACTTATCGTTCATCTCAAATCGGGTAACCATGCCCTTTTCATCCAGTTGCATTACTTTGCTATCCTGGCCACCGATATCAATAATGGTTCTAACTGCCGGGAATAGGGACTTTGTTCCCCTGGCATGACAGATTATCTCGGGCAGCACCTTGTCCGAAGAGGTAAAGGCTCTACGGCCGTAACCGGTTGACACAATATACTCTATGTCCTCTGCTGACTTCTGAATCTTGTCCAGAGCCAGCTTGAGAACCTCGTCTCCACTTTGCCCGCGGTCATAGCTGGTTGGTATCAGGGAAAAGGCCAGGATTTCTCCCCGCTGGTTAATTATCACCGCTTTGGTAGCAACTGAACCTATGTCAATACCGGCAAACATCATTTGGTCAGGCTTTCCGCATTTTCATTATTTCGCATATACTTTCAATCCTCGTCCTCAAAGCTTCTAGGCTATAGTCTCTATCATCCCAATTGTCTCCCTCGATGTAGAATACGGGCAATTTGGTCTTTTCCTCCACCATTCTAGCCAGTAGTCGGTGACTGCTGCCCAGCCAGCGGTCAAAATCCATCAAACCAAAGACCATGCCATCGAACTTATGTGTTTCCAGCTTTTCACATATCTGTTCTGCCTGATAGCCGGGGTTAACCATTCCGGACGTCCTGAGCCAGCCTTCAGCTGCTGCCATGTAGGGGTCTTCAAAGCCGGGCGGCTTTAGCTGCTTCTTGGTAAGGATAAAAAACTCACTGAGGGGTATTCCCACCCCATTTTCCTCGAAGGTCTTGGCTACCCAGGGAACGGTAGGGTGAATACTATAAATCAGCAATTTTGGCGCCCCCTCAGGCAGTATGCCCTCTTTATTAGCCACCCTTTGCTTGACCTCTTTAAGGGTGATGTCCAGCGCCTTCTCCATTGATTCTATGCCAGTGTTGAATGGTGCGAACAAACCCTCCCAGAAGAGACGCCCGCTTATGGCGCCCAGAGGTTGGGGGTCAGCGGTCATCAGCAGGGCTAACTCCGCCAGTTTGGCGGCATACCGCTGCCAGATGCTGATTACCTCGTTTATCTTCTCCTCCGGGACCTCAATGCCAATTTCCCTCTGAGCCGACTCGAAGCCGTCTTTCATCTGAGCGGCCAGGTATTTAACCCGGTCAACAACTGCGTCCTCCACGGTATAAAGGGGCTGGTCGTGAGGCAGGCGGGTAATATAGGTTTTCCACTCGGGGTCATGGTAAATGCGAATGAATTCATCAGTTTTAGGCCCTTCATCACAAATAAAACCCCATATCCAATTTATATCAGGCGAGGGAATAATCCTTAATCTGCGGGCGGCATACCTTGTCTTGTTCAGGGCACAGTGGCGGCACCCATATGGAATCCCAGCTTTTTCAGCCTCCTCCAGGTAGGGGGCAAGCTTGTGGAAGAAGCCGTTCATTACCATAGTCAGGAATATATCGGGAAAAGAAACGAATACCTTGTCCGGTGCCGTTAATTTGAGGGCATAATAAAAATGCAGGATGGCAGGCAGAATACCATATACTATCTTTACCCCCCTCTCTTTGTACTCGCTGGCTTTGGTCAAATCTATGGTTTCTTTTACGAAGCAACCCAGTAATTTTCTGATACCCTCCAGCTCTATGGCAAAGTAGGCAGGAAGTTGTTCCTTGGTAGCAAACCTGATATCGTCTTCGGTTAGACCCAGCTTCTCCGATGCTTTACGCCATTCGGGCAGATATTTCGACATTTCATCTTCTTCAAAGCCGGTTAATCTTAGAAAATCCTCATACACATCCTTTGCCATTCTAATTAAATCCTCCGTTTGACTGTTTCAATAAAGCTCTCAGCTCGTGTTGCCAGTGGTGCCATGGCCTCTCTTGAATATTCGTATGAAGATTCAAGTTTCAGGAAAGGAATGTTCATTTCATTCAATATCTTCGCCATAATGGAGCATTCCATGTCATATATCTCCTCAAAGGACAACTCATACCATATCACGCCATCAATGTTAAAGTCTCTTACCAGCTTCTTCATAATTTCGGCTCTTTCTTCCCAGGCTGGCTGAAATATAGACGGTGGCGTCCTTTCTAAATAATAGGTTTCTGCCAAGTTTCTCATCAAATCACCGTCCGTTTTTACATTCCACTCACAGTGTCTCATCCCTTCGTCTAGAAACTCAGCAACCACTACCCCCCCAGATTCTTCAATCAACTTGGGAACAACATAGTCGCCCACGCCTAATACGTGACCGGCCAGAAGTAGCCTGGGCGCCTCCTCAGGGAAAGGACTCTTGCCTTTTTGCAGCTCTTCATACAGCTCATTGAGTTTCGGCAGTAGCTTCTCCGGGTCGCCATAGAAGGAATAGTGATTTAGCCGAATGAAGTCGGCACCGCCTATAGGTGGTGGCTGCTTCTTTCTTAACAGATTAATCTTGCTCAGGAGGTCTCTAATCCTATTAATGGAGTCAGTTGATTCCTTGAGTTTTTGGTCTGATACTTTATTGCCGGTGAGGGCTTCCAGCTTCTGCTTCAGCTGAATTAGCCCCTTATAATAGTAGTCCCGGGAGAGTGATTTTTCCCAGTCAGGTGGAATGCCCAGCCTTACCGTCGGTAATTTAAAGTATTCGAACAGGTCGGCTAACCTCGACTCGTGACAATCACTGCATTGCACCACTATAAGGTCAAGCATTGGCACCACGGGGTCTATGCCTAAAAGGTGATATCCAATTTGCGACCTGGCATAAGGGCTCGTGAAACGCAGCATGTAAGGTATTACTGCATCCGGGGGTTCAGGCTGTCCCCCTCTGCAGAGCAAATAGGGTAGTGCTCCAGAGGCGTAGATTAACTCCTCAGGAACAAACCTGCCTATATAGCCAACTATTTTAGCCCCCTTTTCCCTCCGTTCTTTTAGCTTTTCCGGTCGGGTGCGGGCAATTTGCGCCAGCTCTCCGAGTGTATCCAAGGCTTTCGTCCCCCGTTTAGTAATATTGCTACTGGTTAAGTTAATACTTTCAGTCAGTCCTGTCAAAGGCGGCAAGAATAAGCCCTTGTTGGGACAAGCGGATTTATGATAGTATCTTGTCAGTAAGACGGAGGTCAAGAATGGAGCCTAGAATCGGAGTCTATATCTGCCATTGTGGCAGCAACATCGCCGGCACGGTTGATACCGCGGAAGTCGCCCGTTTTGCCGGAGAGCTGGAGGGGGTGGTGGTTGCCCGTGATTATAAGTTTATGTGCTCCGACCCCGGTCAGGAATTAATCAAGAAGGACATCAAGGAGCTGGGGCTTAACCGGGTGGTGGTTGCCTCCTGCTCGCCGACAATGCATGAGCCGACCTTCCGCCGCGCCTGCCAGGAGGCGGGGGTAAACCCTTATTTCTTTGAGATGGCTAATATCCGGGAGCACGTCTCCTGGGTAACCGAGGACAGGGAGGCGGCTACCGAGAAAGCCAAGGCATTGGTCAGCGCCGCCGTGAGGCGGGTCTATTACCACCAGCCGCTGGAGGCGAGGGAGGTTCCGGTTAACCCAAATACCCTGGTGGTGGGCGGGGGGATTGCCGGCATTCAGGCGGCACTCAAAATTGCCGACTCGGAGCATAAGGTCTATCTGGTGGAGAGGACGCCCAGCATCGGGGGGCATATGGCACAGCTGGACAAGACCTTCCCCACCCTGGACTGCTCGGCGTGCATCTTAACTCCTAAGATGACGCAGGTTGGCTCCCACCCCTTTATTGAGCTCTTGACCTATAGCGAAATAGAAGAGATCTCCGGCTATATCGGCAATTTCAAGGTCAGGATAAAAAAGAAGGCACGGTATGTCGACGAAGACCTCTGTACCGGCTGCGGGGTGTGTCAGACCAAATGCCCGTGGAAGGTAGATAGCGAGTTTGAGGTCGGCTTGAGCAAGAGGAAGGCAATCTATACCCCCTTCCCCCAGGCGGTGCCCAATATTCCCGTCATTGATAAGGAGCACTGCGCCTATTTCTTGAGCGGCAAGTGCCGCGCCTGCGAAAAATTCTGTGAGGCGAAGGCGATTGATTTTGAGCAAAAAGATAAGATAATTGAGGTTGAGGTTGGCTCCATAATCTTAGCCACCGGCTTTAACCTGTTTGACCCTACGCCTATATATCCTTATGGATATAAGAGACTGGACAATGTTATCACCAGCCTTGAGTTTGAGAGGATGGTCAACTCCTCCGGCCCCACCGATGGCAATATCGTCCTCAAGGACGGCTCAGCGCCGAGGAGCATCGGCATCATTCACTGCGTGGGCAGCCGGGACGAGAAGTACCACGAGTATTGCTCCCGTGTCTGCTGTATGCATTCCATGAAGTTTGCCCATCTGGTACGGGAGCATATGCCCGAGACCGAGGTCTATGAGTTCTATATTGACATAAGGAGCTTCGGCAAGGGCTATGAGGAATTTTATAATAGGGCTCTTAAGGAGGGGACGGTCTTTATCCGTGGGCGTCCTGCTGAGATAACCAATGTCGCCGAGATGCCGGAGGAGAAGGGCAAACTTATCGTCCAGTTTGAGGATACGCTCATTGGGAAGAAGCGGCGACTGCCGGTGGATATGGTCGTTCTCAGTTGCGCCCTTGAGCCGCAGCCGGACGTTGAGGCGGTCGCTCGCCTGTTCAATATCAGCCGCAGCGCCGATGGCTTCTTCCTGGAGAGGCACCCCAAGCTGGAGCCGGTATCTACCATGACCGACGGCATATTTTTAGCCGGCTGCTGCCAGGGTCCCAAGGATATACCGGATACCGTTGCTCAGGCATCAGCGGCGGCGGCTGAGGCGCTGGCGATAATCAGCCGGGGGAGGGTGGAGATTGAGGCGGCTACCGCCGTAATTGATGAGAGAATCTGCTCTGGCTGCCAGGTCTGTAAGCTCGTCTGCCCCTATAATGCCATTGACTATGATGCCGAGAAGGGGGTTTGCCGGGTCAACGAGGCGCTGTGCAAGGCTTGCGGCGCCTGTATCGCCGCCTGCTTCAGTCATGCGGTGAGCCTTGACCACTTCACCAATGAGCAAATCGTGGCTCAGATGGAGGGGGCGCTGGTTTAATACTCGCTGGAGACAAAATTTTTAATCTGAGCGTAGCTGAAAACCGGTCCGTCGCGGCAGACAAAGATATTGCCGATGTTGCACCGCCCGCACTTGCCGATGCCACACTTCATCCGCTTTTCTAAGGTGGTGAGCATCTGCTCCGGGGTAAAGCCCAGCTTTTCCAGCACGGGGAAGGTAAAGCGTATCATAATCGGCGGCCCGCAGACGATAGCCACCGCGTTATTGGCGGAGGGGGCTACCTCCTCCAGTATCTTGGGCACCACCCCCACCTTTCCCTTCCAGCTTTCATCCCCCCTATCAACGGTGGTGACGAATTTTATCGTCTTGTCCTTACCCCAGGCATCAAGGTCATACTTGAAGCACAGGTCAGCGGGGGTGCGGGCGCCATAGACAATATCTATATTTTTATATTTCTTCCGGTTATCTATCACATTCCAGATTAGAGAACGGAGTGGGGCAAGACCAATGCCGCCACCGACGAAAACAAGATTTTTCCCCTGTAAGAAATCAAGGGGAAAACTGTTGCCGTAGGGTCCTCTAAAACCAATCTCGGCGCCGACGCCGAGGCGATGCAGGGCGTTGGTTACCCTGCCCACCCTCTGTACCACGAACTCCAGGTGGTCGCGGCGGGTGGGGCTGGAGGAGATGCAGAAGGGGGCTTCGCCGACGCCAAAGACGGAATACTCGCCGAACTGCCCTGACTCAAAGCTGAACTCCTTCTGCAGTTTCGTGTCCTTGAAATTAAAATGAAATGTCATGATGCCGGGCGTCTCTTCAATTATCTTTTCTATAACCGCTACGTGAGGCAGATAGACATTATTCTGGGCTAAGAAATTGCTTGGCTTGATATTGGTGGTCGTCATTTTTCTACCTTTGCCTTAGCCGGCACGCTATTTATTACCTGCGTAATATCCCAGTTCACCGGGCAGAGGCGGATGCACCTGCCGCAGCCGGTGCAGGCGATTACATCAAAATTCATGGGGTAGAACTCGTATTTATGGCATACCTTCTGCCTTACCCGCCGCCATTTCTCGGCTCTGGGGTTCTCCATGGGCATCTTGGTATAGACGGAGAAGCCGCAGCTATCCCAGCTCCGGAACCTCGTTCCCTCCTGCCCGACCACCTCGTCGTTGATATCAAAGCAGTAGCAGGTGGGGCAGAGCAGGGTGCAGATGCCACAGCTGATGCACTTGGCGGCTACCCTCTCCCAGAATTCCTGATCGTCAAAGCTGGCTTGCAGCTTATCCCCAATGCCCTCGGTGTTTATCTTTCGGCTGACCTTATCGTAAGACGCCTTTCTGGCTTCTCTGGCTTTAGCCTCGTCGTTCTTGGTGGCTGCTTTCAAGCCGGTGGTCTTAGCCATTAGCTCCTTCCCCTTGGCGCTGATTTCGTTAATCAGGAACTCATCACCGATATCGGTGAGCATGAGGTCAACGTCCTCGGACTCTGCCGGGCTGATGCCCATTGAGGTACAGAAGCAGCTCTCGCTGGGGTTCATGCACCCCAGCCCGACCAGTACGGCACTATCCCTTCGGGAGAGGTAGTAGGGGTCCTTATATAAATCCTTAAAATTGGCGTCTATTATCTTCAATGCCCGGGCATCGCAGGGGCGTATGCCGAAGATTAACTGCTTGGCTCCGTCTTGAGGCAGTTCTATCTTATAGCCTTCCTTATCTTTCTGGAAGCGGAACATCTCCTCCATGGGGGGAAGAAAATTAGCCTTGGGGGGGACAACCGTGTTCCGGTACCAGTCCAAAAAGCCGGTGTCTTTGCCATCCCACTCGGCCATAGTAGCCACGCCACTCTCTCTTGACGGAACGAAAACGTCAAACTGCTGTGCCCACTGGTTGAGCAGTTTGGCTATATCCTTCTTATTTATCTTCTTGGCCATTTCTACCTGAAGAACTCCTCAGCCTCTTCTTCTTCATAGTGGGTCATCAGAGGGAGGGCGTCCTTGTCCATGCCGGCTTTGAACTGGAAAAGCTCGCCGACAATATCGTACATTTCCCTGGTCAAGCTTCTCAGCGGGATATTCACCGGGCAGGCGCGCTCACACTCGCCGCAGTCAGTACACCTGCCGGCGACGTGGAGATTCCTTGTAATCTGGAATATCAGGTTGTCCTGCCAGCGCGGCGCCGGTAAAACCCACTGTGGCTCGGTCTCCTCAACGAAGCACCGCTGGCAAAAGCAGGCGGGGCAGACATTTCGGCAGGCGTAGCAGCGGATACAGCGGCTAAATTCCTTTTCCCAGAACGCCCACCTCTGCTCCGGGGTCATCTGCTTTAATTTTGCAATCCTCTCCTGAGCCACCGGGTTAGCTAGGGGAGGGCTTGGCTCGCCGAGAAGGATGTCATATTCTTTCGGGGTGGGGAACTCGCAGGCAAGGCAGTGGTCAAAGAGGACTTCTGTAACGGGGAAGTCCTTTTTCTGACCGTCGGTCTTTATGGTTACCTTATTCCCTTCCCGGGTAATATCGCCCAGCTCATCCCTGTCTTTACCCGCCAGCCTTTCTATCTTGCCGAGGTCGATAACGCCGGTGCAGGGGACGCCCAGAATGACCAGGTTTTCTCTGGCTACCTTGTTATCCTGTATCAGGCTGACCACGGAGCGGCTATCACAGCCCTTGACCACGATGCCGATTCTACCCTTTATCCCGATAAGGAAATCGGCTAGGTTATTGGCGATAAAGGGATTGATTACCAGGCGTCCGGCGTCGTTTTTATACTTGGTGATGAGGGGGGTGGTGGTAAATTTCAGGCTCCCTGATTCAAAGCCAATAATCCAGTCAACCTTGTCCTGCTCCAGTAGCGCCTTAGCCTCGCTTCTCAGTTTTTGCTCCATCTCCCTGTCTTTCTGCGAAAAGTTGATTAGGCCCGACCTCTTTTACCCCCTTGGTCACCTCAGTGACGACATCAGCGAATTTTCCGGCTTCTGAGGCTGAGACCCAGCTTGCCTGGAGCCTCTGCGGCTTGACGCCGAGGTACTCAAGGAAACGCTTGGTTATGGCGATTCTTCTGCGGGCGCGGTAATTCCCCGTTTGATAGTGGCACTCGCCGGGATGGCACCCGGAGACGAGCACGCCATCAAAGCCCAGACGCAGCGCCTTGAGGATAAACAGCGAGTCCACCCTGCCTGAGCAGGGCACCTTTATTATCCTTATGTTGGCGGGATACTTCTTGCGGCTGGTTCCAGCCAAATCAGCGCCGGCGTAGCTACACCACTTGCAGAGAAAGCCGACCAGCTTTGGTTCCCATTCTGTTTCTGGCTTCATAAAACCGAGCCATTTTATCACAAGTGGTGGAGTAGCATCAAGGATGTGATATTGCTATACTGGAGTGGTATGAAAACTGGCGATTTTGATTACGAGCTTCACCCTGAGCTTATTGCCCAGACCCCGCTTGAGCCGAGAGACCACTCCCGGCTCATGGTCATTAAGCGGGGCGATGGCTCAATAGAGCACCGCCGCTTTTTTGAACTCGTTGATTTTTTGCGCGCCGGAGACGTCCTGGTGTTTAACGATAGCCGTGTCATCCCGGCTCGGCTCAGCGGAAGGAAGGCGGATACCGGGGGTAAGGTCGAGCTTTTACTGCTCCACCGCCTTGGCGAGGCTCGCTGGGAGGCGCTGGTGAAGCCGGCGAAGAGAATCGCTGTCGGCACCAGGATTGAGATTGAGGGCGGGAATAAGACTCTGGCTGAGGTAATCGGGGTAGGGGAGGACGGGACAAGGCTTATAAATTTTTCTGACGAAGCACCGCTACCGCAGCTGGGCAGGGTGCCGCTACCGCCGTATATCAAGAGCCCTCTGGCTGACCCGGAGCGTTATCAGACAGTCTACGCCCGGGTTTCAGGCAGCGCCGCTGCCCCCACCGCCGGGCTTCACTTTACCCCGGAGTTGCTTCAGGCGATAGAGCAGAAGGGGGTTCATATGCTCTTTGTTTCTCTCCATGTCGGGCTGGATACCTTCCGTCCCGTCAAGGAGGATGACCCCCTCAAGCACCCTATACATAAGGAATATGGAAATTTAAGCCCGGAGGTTGCCACCGAGCTTTCACAGGCTAAGGCTGAGGGGCGGAGGGTGATTTGCGTCGGTACCACCACGGTAAGGCTGGTCGAAACTGCCGCCCAGGGCGGAGATTCGGCCAAAATTCAGCCCTTTGAGGGGTGGGCGGATTTGTTTATCTTGCCTGGATATCAGTTCCGCATAGCTAGCGGCATGATAACCAACTTTCATCTCCCCCGCTCAACGGTGCTGATGCTGGCTTGCGCCTTTGCCGGCAGGGATTTTATAAAGAAGGCGTATCAGGAGGCTATCTCACAACGATACCGCTTCTATAGCTTTGGCGACGCCATGCTGATTTTATGATATATTAGACAAAGGGGCAGTATGGAAAGGCAGTATAAATACCAGGCGGATATTTCCCCGCGTTATAATATAACCACCAAGCTGGTGGATGAGATGGTGGAAAAGGGGCTGGGCGACAAGGTGGCGGTATACTACCAAGACAAGACCTATACCTACCGTGAAATGCAAAGCCTGATAAACAGGGTGGGCAACGCGCTAAAAATTCTTGGGGTGCACGTGGAGGAGCGGGTAATCCTGGTCATGTATGATTCCCCGGAGGCGATGGCTAGCTTCTTCGCTGCCATAAAAATCGGGGCTATTCCAGTGCCGGTTAACTACATGTACACCATGGACGACTATCGCTATCTGCTGAACAACAGCCGCGCCCGAACCGTTATTGCCAATGGGGATTTTATTGAGGAGATTGAAGGCTTTAAGGAGAAGTTCCTCTATCTTGAGAACACTATCGTCGTCGGCGAGAAGGGAAGGGCTTATCATATCCCTTTCCATGACATTGTTGACCGCTGTTCCGATAAACTGGATGCCGCTTATACCATCTTTGAGGATGCCGCTTTCTGGAATTATACCTCCGGCAGTACCGGTGTTCCCAAGGCGGCAGTCCACCTTCAACATGATGTTTTCACCTGCATTGACAGCTACGCCAAGGGTATCCTGGGCATTAACCAGGACGATATACTCTTTTCGGCATCAAAGTTCTTCTTTGCCTACGGATTGGGCAATAGCTTTATTTATCCCCTGGCTACCGGCGCATCGGTAGTCCTGCTCCCGGACAGACCCCGCCCCAAGACCATATTCTCCACCATCCAGCGCTACCGCCCCACGGTGTTTTTCGGCGTACCAACGCTCTATGCCAATATGCTGGAGGTAAAGGACGCTGAGAAAGAATACGACCTCTCCTCCCTGCGTATCTGTACCTCAGCCGGCGAAGCCCTGCCCAAGGAGATATTTTACGAGTTTAAGGAGAGATTTGGGCTGGAAATTTTGGATGGCATCGGCTCAACCGAGCTGTTGCACATCTTTATCTCCAACCGCCCCAGCGACATCAAGCCGGGAAGCTCGGGTAAACTGGTGCCGGGATACCGCGCCCGGATTGTTGATGATAACGGCAAGGAAGTGCCCGATGGGAAGATCGGTACTCTGCAGGTAGAGGGAGAATCGGTGATGGCTTATTACTACCGCCATCACGATAAGACGAGGACCTCCATGTTAGGGGAGTGGTTTGATACCGGAGATAAGTATTACCGAGACGTGGATGGTTACTACTATTACCGCGGCAGGGCTGATGACATGCTCAAGGTGGGAGGGATATGGGTCTCACCTATCGAGGTTGAGGATACTCTGATTTCCCACCCGGCGGTGCTCGAAGCAGCAGTGGTGGCCAAACACGACGAGCATTACCTGATCAAGCCTAAGGCTTTCGTCGTGCTGAGAAAGGGTTATAAGCCATCCGAGGAACTGGCTAAGGATATTCAGGCCTTCGTCAAGAAGAGCATAGCACCTTATAAGTATCCTCGGTGGATAGAGTTCATTAAAAAACTTCCCAAGACCGCAACCGGCAAGATACAGCGTTACAAGCTAAGAGATTAGCGCTTTACTTTGGGCTCTACCCTTTGCAAAGGGCGGGCTTTCCAGCTAAAATAGGTATAATTGGGCGGGAGTAACTCAGTTGGCAGAGTCCCTGCCTTCCAAGCAGGTTGTCGCGGGTTCGAGTCCCGTCTCCCGCTCCACTCCCCACAATTTATCCCTGATACAGTAGCTCGAACCACTAGCAGGTGTGCACTCTCAGATGTCTTGAAGGCTTAGAACTTCCTTTGCTTATGTTACTGACTCATTATGCTTGGGAGCCAGAGGGCTATGTGGGGAAAGGCGATAATCAATGCTATCGCTGCTGCGCTTAGCCCAACAAAGGGAAAGCTGGCTCGATAGATGTCACCCATCGTGGTCGAAGGCGAGGCTACGCCTTTCATCACAAACAGGCTCAGACCAAAGGGTGGTGATATTTCTGCCATCGTCAAATTGATAAGCATTATTACCGCGAACCACACTAGGTTGAAGCCCAGGGCAGTCAAAATGGGCACAAATAGAGGAATAGTGATCATCATTATCGAGACCGCCTCCATAAAGCAACCCATTATCAATACCACAACCATCATAGAGATGACGACGACAACGGGCGCCAGATGTAAACCTACTGTAAATTCGGTCAAGCTTGCCATAGCCTGGCTAAAGACCAAGATTTGGCTAAAGGCCTTCGCGCCTATCAGGATCGTGAATATCATGACTGTAATCCGAAGAGTACCGAAAAAAGATTTCTTCAGCACTTCGAGATTCAGTTTTCCATGGATGGCAACCAGAATGAAGCAGCCGACAGCCCCGGTGGCTGCCGCCTCACTCGGCGTGGCTATACCCATGAAGATAAGGCCAATAACCAGAAAGATAATAATTCCTCCCGGCAACACATAATGTACTGTGTCTACTAACCTATTTAATAAAGGGGTAGTAGACGGCTTATAGCGGGGAGCGATGGAAGGCTGGAGCCAGCATCTAAGGATAATATAGGCGAAATAAAGCGAGGCCATCAAGACCCCAGGAATAATGATAGCCATCAAAATCTTTCCAATGGAGATCATGGCCAAGCTACCTAAAAGGACACCTAGGACACTGGGGGGAATCATTACAGCCAAGCCGCCGCTGCCCAGAATAGGTCCCAGACTTATGGACTTTTTGTAGCCACGCTTTTCCATCTCTGGCCCTAGTGTCGACCCCAGCACAGCTACACTGGCCATGCTAACACCACATAATGTTGAAAACAGAGCTCCTGCAATTACCGCTAACAAACTCAACCTACCAGGCAAAGGCCCTAGCCATTTATCCAGGACGTCTATGATATTGAGGCCTATCCCTGAGTGCAACATCACTTCCCCCATCAGGATAAACATGGGCACTGCCACCAGAGCAAAAGTGACCACAGAATCATAGATGCTGCAGACGAGTTGCTCTATACCTCCCAAGCCACCCCAGAAGACAATTACTCCTATGACATTTATGAGCATGAAGCTAAAAGCCACAGGCAGCCCTGAGAGCATCAGAACAGCTAACCCGCCGAAAATGCACAGCAGTACAAAATACCACTCCAACGACATTCCCTCCTGTTTGTATGCATCTAGTGCATTGAAGTTTACGGTTCCTTATCCGGTGACACTCTCCAACTCCTCAGGTAGCCAAAACTTCTTCTCAGGAATTGGATTGAAAGGAGTAAGCTGCCTACAGGAATACAAGCAAACATAGGCCATGTAGGGGGTCGCAAGAGCGTCGCCGCATACCAGCCAATCTGGAAATGGTAGTAAGTGACCTTTACCCCATAGAAAGTAATAATCAAGAAGATGATTGCGCCAAAAATGGAAGTAGTAATATTAAGCAGACTCTGAGTTCTTGGGTTTAAACGGTTAAACACCACGTCTATTTTTACGTGCCCCTCCTCCTTTAATACCCAAGCACTACTCGAAAGAGTCAGCCCCAGTAGACAGTATGTGCAGACTTCTAACATCCAGTATATTGGACACGAAAAAAAATACCTCAGGATAATATCTGCTGTTATACCAAGCAACAGAAAAATAAGGATAGCAATTCCAAGAAGAGCTGGGAGAAAAACTGCGCGATCCGCAATAAGGTCAAATTTCCTTAGCAGCTTCATCCTCACTTACTACCTTCACATTCCTTTAACACATAAAAAGCCCTTTTGAGGAGAATCACCTACTTCCCAAGAATAGGTGATTCTCCTCACCATTCTGTGTAGCAAAGTTCACAAACCTTGCCACAAGGTATATAAAAGCAGCCGCTACGTTTATTTTGTCAACAGCTGCTGAATTTGGGGCCCGAGGTCTGGCGGCAATACCTCTAGAAGGTAAGCCCACTCGGAGTCATAGCAAACTTTGTCTAGCCAAGCAGCATCCTCTGGCGAGACAGGAATAGGCTCCATTCCGTAGTCTAGCATTGCTTGCCACTCCTCATCCGCTAGCTCACCATATCTGGCATCAAAGTCCTTTTCTACCTCCGCCTTGGTCTCATCGAGCAAAATTTGCAGATGCTCAGGAAGGCTGTTCCAGGTATCCAGATTTACTAGGACTGAAAAATCAGCTGAGAGGAACTTATAATCAAGGACATACTTCTCCACCTCATGAAAGCCATAACCCATATTTCCTACTATGGTCATGGCCCATCCATCCACTGTCCCGTGTTCCAGAGCAGTATATGCTTCCGAATAGTCTATACGGACGGGGGTAATTCCCAGCGCCTCCATGAAGTGGCGGGCAATCGTTCCGTCACCGCAGGTTAGTCCAGCTAGGTCCGTCTTGGGGTCCTCAACCTTTTTGTTAAGATATAGAACGAAATACTCACCCGTCTGACCTTCCTTCCCTAACCAGTACAAACCGGCCTTCTCGTGCTCTGCCCGTATTAAGTCATAAGCCCCATTCTCTCGCATCTCCCAGGGCGGAATCTGTGCCTTCTGAAGCGCCTCACCTACCGGCACTAGCCCGGCATAAGCTCCAGGAAAAACATAGCACATATCAAGAACACCCTCCTGCACCGCTGCAGCCTGGGAAAAGCCTTCGATCACTTCCGATCCACCCATCCAGTCAAGGACAAGCTCTCCATTAGCTCGTTCATTGACCCTGTCAACAAACATTTGATAGGCGATCATAAGCTTATTATCCTTGGGAAAGAGAGAACAACTCTTAAGCACTATCGGTTCGACCGTTACCCCTTCTTCTGGTGGTGCTCCTTCTGGTGCTGCTTCTTCCGCAGGAGCGCAAGCAATGGTGATGGGTAGTGTTGCCAATATTGATATTACACATATAATACCCAGCAGTACGATTAATCTCCTCTTTCTCATTTAAACCCTCCCAATTTAATAATGAATATGAATAAAGCAAATCACCTCATCATCCACTCATCATCTAGCACCTCCTCTCTACACGTTCGGTTTACTCAGACCGTATTCTTCCCATCTATCCAGAACGCGCTTCGTCATATCTTCGTCAAGCGCGATTAAGATGGGCTTCTCTTTCCATTCATAGGGAGTGGTCGCGTCCATAATAATTCTCGAGACAATGTCACGCTGTCCGATAGGAAGCGACGGGTCAAGGACGGTAGACCGTCCCCTCTTGATGAGTTCCGTATCCCGCAGGGGGTCGTACCTAACGGAAAGCGCCCAGAATAATCTTCCAATATCATCCGCCGGGATATCAGCATCGACGACGATGACACCCTTTAACCCGTAGTGTCCTGTGGTTGTAGCGATTACTGCGTTGCCTACTTGGTTGGCATGTCCCGCATACATCGTTTTCACTGAGACAATAGCCCAAAATCTTCCCGCTGATTCGGGTGGAGTATATACTGACTGGATACCGGGGATCTTCATGTTCTCCAAGTCAGTCCATAGTGTGGCGGTGCGGTTAAGGCATTGAATCATATGGGCATCTGTAACCGGGTAACCTACTGTTGTTGCCCACAAAACCGGATTCTTGCGGGTTAGTATACGCTTAACGTTCAAGCATGGTTTCGGCATTAACTTGCCGGCTTCACCTGAATAATAACCAGTATATTCCCCAAAGGGCCCCTCCGGTTTAAAATTAAACGGGTCAATTTCCCCTTCTATGATGATCTCCGCATTTGCCGGGAGTTTCAGCCCAGTTAAATCGCTTTTGATTATATCAGTGGGTTCACCCCGTAATGCTCCAGAGAGGTCATATTCATCCACTCCAGCTGAAACCATGGTGCTGCCGACAAGGAAGTCAAGGGGGTCACCCCCGACTACGGCTGCTGCCGGCATAGGTTTCTTCATCTTTTCATACTTCTTCAAGTGGAAGTCAGCATGTTTGCCTTTAAGAATCTGTATTCCTACATTCTTCTCATCTAGTATCTGCATACGATACGTTCCAAGATTAGTCCAACCTGTCTCTGGATCCTGGGTAATCAAATAGCAGGCTGTACCTATGTAACGCCCACCGTCTTGCGGGTAAAATTGTGGCGCTGGAAAATCAAAAACATTAATATCTTTCCCCTCTATGACCTTTTCCATAACTGGGCCGTCTTTTACCTCGATAGGTTTTAGCAAGCCCTTTGTGGCAATCTTCATCCATTCCCTAGCCATAGAGCACATAGAGGAGGTCGGTGACATACCCAAGCAAATGGCTAGCCTTTGTGGAGTGGTCAAAGCACTAGCCAAAAGTGGAATTTTGTAGCCTTTAATGTTTTCGAATAGTAGGGCGGGACCATAGTTTAGTTCATTCAATTTGGCTATATGGGAAATTTCCAAATTCCAGTCTACTTCGGCCTTGATTCTCTTCAGCGCTCCAACTTCTTCACAAGCCTGAATGAATTCTCCAAGACTTTTTATAGCCACGACTGCATACCTCCTTGCTTCTATTTTTTATTCTTGGCTGTACCTTTAAATTGAGCCAGCACTTCTTCCAGAGCATCAACCATTACCGAGGCGAATTCATAAGTATTCAAGTACAAGTCAACCTCTCTGATTTCAACCACATCCGAGTTTATCTCCTTCTTTAGAGTATCAATAAGCAACTTGTTAATTTCAGGCTGATAGAGACTTTGTCCTGCTTGGTCTGCGATGTGCCAGCCTTTCAAGGGGACCAAGAACTTGACTGGGGCCTTAGCTCGATTCAGCTTACTCGCCACAGCTTTGGCTATCTCCACTGCCTCTTCAGCAGATATCTTCGCCGAGACTCTGAGGT
The DNA here is from genome assembly GCA_964505425.1 of uncultured Dehalococcoidales bacterium. Taxonomy (GTDB): domain Bacteria; phylum Chloroflexota; class Dehalococcoidia; order Dehalococcoidales; family BS750m-G39; genus CAVTZP01. The sequence continues at coordinate 31,762 of CAZDHX010000004.1, forward strand.
CATCCATTGACCATAGCTTTCTTTCCTTAAGCCGCCTTTTCTCCCAGAGCGGGTCTCCTTTGTCTTTCCGGCTCATTGGGCCGCAACTGATTATGTCCAAGGAGCAGGGTGTTAATATTTGCGGAATCCCCATCTTACCGGCTGCCTCAAGCCTGGTCGGTATAGCAGCGCGGTTACCCCCCATCAGATATTCGCTTAAACCAGCCACGCACACATCTAAGACAGCATCGAATTTTGTTCCTGATTCAATAAGTTCTTCCATGACAGAGTCGCCAATACCAGTACCGTGGAAAGTTATCACCTCGTAGTTGCCCTTACTCTTAAGAATAGTAATTATGTTAGCGCAGCATTGGGCCGAGTTTAGCTGGGTCATGGCTATTACCTTAGTGCCTGCTTTTTTGAGGTCATCAGTTTCTTCCGAAATGGGTCTGGCTCCACTTTCAACTGCGGCACATATCATATGAGCGGCCCGGATTATGCTGTTCTTCAGGAAAAGGTTCATAGAGTCTGTGTCGACCACGGTGGCAAACAACGCTATGTCACTTCTGCCGATGTAATTGTACTTGCCCATACCAGCCGTACTTGAAAGTATTAGTTTTGGGAAGCCAAATGGCAATTTCTGACAAACGTTTGAAGCCACCAAAGTATTCGTTGCGCCCCCCAATGCCACCAAGCCGTCGATTTTGCCCTCGTTCAACAGATCGCTAGCTATTTTAGTTGCACCTTTGGTAAATATCTCTTGCCTTTTTGCTCTTTCACCAGTTTCTCCCCTGGTATCTGAAGCACTACCGCCTCCAGCAAGGGCGACTTCTAAAGAAGATATGTCCGCTTTTAACTTAGGTTCTTTCAACATACTCAAGTCCATTACTAGTGGCTTGTGTCCCAGCTGGACTATACATTCGATAAGAAACTTGGCTGCTTCTCCTTTGGTATCGAGGCTAGCCATTACAAGGATATTCTTCTGGCCCATTTCCTCCCACCTTTCTCAAAGCTCAACTCCCTTTTCAAGGTCTTTGGCGATGTATTCCAATGGCGATAGAGTTGTCTCCTGTCGCTTCTTCCGGCTCCATATAGTCTCAGGCCTTGCTTGAACGATGAATATGTTATCAGGGAAACTGGCATTCGTTTCGAGAGCAAACTCGATATCCATGGGTCTCTTGTAATACTGCTCTATCTTCCGGCTCAGCTTGGCAAGTTCTACTACCTCTTCATCAGACACAGAGGGTTCACTTTGGCGGTCTTCTTTTATCTCAATTTTTTTTGTTCCTGTCTTTTCATCAATGACCCGCTCATGCAGCTTCTTCTTAATTTCTTTCTTGGTAATTCTGAAGAATATCTTGTCGACCAGGAAGCTGTCAGGGTCTACCTCGGAGCCAACCAGAGTCTCTCCCACACCCCAGACAGACTCTACAGCTATTCTTGACCTGTCCCCCGTAAGTGGATCAATGGTGAAAATCACCCCGGCTGACCTTGGTTTGACCATTTTTTGCACGCCTACAGATATGACTGCATCACTAAGCTTGAATCCCTTTGAAGTCCGGTATGATATATCTCTCTGAGTGTACAGACTGGAAAAACATTCAATTACTTTGGAAAGCAAATCGGTCGTTCCTCTGACCCACAGATAAGTCTCATGCTGACCGGCAAAGCTCGCGTCTGGTGCATCCTCTTCAACCGCACTGGAACGTACTGCGACCGGTATATTGTCATCACCACACTTTTTGGCTAATTCATGATAGGACTCGCAGATTTCAGTGCTCACAAAGTCGGGGAACGATGCTGACCTGAATATCTGCCTGATCTGTTCGCTCACGGTTGCCGCTCTCTTGCTATCTTCAAGTCCTTCCTTACTTAGAAGCGGTTCAATTTCTTTTTGCAACTTGTTGAAGCTCACAAACTCTCTATAAGCTTCAACAGTTACCGCAAAACCTGGTGGTACTGGTACGCCAATGTTCAGCAGAATCCCTAGATTGGCGTTCTTTCCTCCAACCAAGCCTAGATGCTCTGCAGAACATTCCTCGAACGGAATTACATATTTACCCATGCTGCCACCTTATTATGTCTATCCAAGTATTTTGACTATTCCTTCGTTTCCCCTGACTTCGATGGTCTGACCAGTCTTAATTACTCGAGTCCCCACCCCCACTCCAGTGACGGCAGGTAGTTCGTACTCCCGACACACTATCGCAGCGTGAGACATCACCCCTCCGATGTCTGTTACTGTTCCGGCAATCTTCACAAATACGTATGACCAGGACGGTTCGGTAGAAGGAGCAACTAGTATTTCCCCCTCTTGCAACTCGCCAAGTTCACTCACCTCCAACACCACCCTCGCTTTGCCTACCACTGTGCCCGGTGAACTGGCAAAGCCCTTAAGGATATGACCCTCCTCTCCCGAGGCTACCCCCATTGACTCCTGCCATTTCCCCAAACTTTCCTTAGTGACGCCCCAGAGCATTCTGGTAAAAGGCTCAGTAACTCTTTCCGGCACGGGCCCTAGTGCCGGGGGTGGTTGCCAGGCCTCCAGTACTGATAAAATTTTCTTTCTTTTGGCTATCTTTGCTCGCCACCTGTTTCCATTGCTGACACGGTATCCCATGCCGTAGTTGAACATCATTTCAAAAACCAGGTCGGCAATCTCACCCCGTTTGAGACAGAATAAGTCTTTGGAGTCATCTATCAGCCCGAAGTCTTTTATGGTGTTGCCTAACCTTTCAAGTGCATGGTACATGGCCTGATGGAACCAACTGTCTATGTAAAACTGATGTCCCTCTATGAATGCATACGCTTTTAGGGCTATCTCGTGAAGTTTGTAGAATGTCTGCTTCTCATGCTCTGACTCCAGTAAGCTCCCGTAACCATCAAGCAGGCTGCGCCGTTTTTCTTGGACCGTAGCCATAGGTCTCTCCACACTCTTACCTTCCTCGATCCGCCGAACATAATCTATAATTGTACCAATCGGTATGGATAGGTCATCCAGCCAGGTATATTCTGTACACACATAACCCCGCCCCGTGGCCACATTGAACCAGGGGTCTTTGATTTCGTTGAGTCTCTTTAACCAAGTCTTCCCCTCTTTACTTTTCTCAAGTACGGAGAACAGCTCATTCACCTTTTCTCGCTTCAACCCGGCAAACCTCAGGAATGTGTCCTGGAGATTCAGCTTTATCACAAGTTCAGCCAACTCGATAAGATATTCCTGGGGTTTATACATTTCGACACTGACTCCGGCGGTCATGCTTGAGACTTCTACGTCGCTTATATCAGGAAAATGCTCGTGACAAAAATCGTAGAAACTCATATATGCTGAATAACCTATGTTGCAGAATTCAAAGTGATAGCACCAAACTTCATAAAGAAATTCGATTAGTTGGTAGTAGTTCAAAATAGGTCTGAGTCCTGGTGATACCTTCTTCTTACTCGTAATGTCGTGCACATATTTTTCAATTTCCTCTTCGTTGGGGAGGCTAAAATCCATTTTTTCTATAATTCTATTGACTTCATAGATTCTTTCTTTCCTCAGTTCAACAAGCTGTAGCCAATTTTCAAAATAGAATCCTGCCCTCTCTTGGAACAGCTCCATTCTTTGGGCTACAATCTTAGGGTCGTCGATTATACTTGGCGATGAGTAATAGTAACCGTTAACAATTCGGGTATCCACACCAAGCGCGCTGGGTATATTAAATATAGAGCTGTTGTTCTCACCCAACGTCATACCTATAGTCTCTGGATCCCAAGCATCAAATGGATAAACGCACCTCGGCTTGTGTATGCTGTCCCTGAACCAGAGCCGGTTATCCTCCTCTTCTTTCAGTTCGCCAGGCACGTGAAAGCTAGCGTACATCTCCTCCCATCCCTCTGCCCCTGGCGGTGTCTCAATCTCGCTCATTTTAGAGAAACTGATCTTTTTGTCATCCATCACCTTTCTCCCAAAACAAGATTATGGTCTCTTTCCCTCGGCCGTCCTGTGGCAGACCGGGCAGGACAGCCAGCTAATTTCTACGTAGACAAGCTAGGACCGGGCTCTCGTAACAAAGGTAACGTTACACAGCGGGCTCCATTGGTACCAACTTGCATGCCGGAAGAATCAAATTCAATCACTTCTATTCCCGCTTTACGCACCTTGTCTATGGTTTTCTTGGCTTGAGCGGGCATGATTACTTTACCTGGTTCAAGAAGAACACAATTCGCCGGCGCGAATTTATGGTGCTCCTCGGCGTCGACTTCTATGAGCTTAAAGTCTCTAGCCTTGAGCCATCTGAAAATCTGGTAATCCAGGTACCCTGGATAGATTAGGGCTACCCGTAGGTCAAGCACGCCGAAAATCATATCAATATGGAAGTCACCGCCAGCCCTATAATCTTGGTAGGTAGTTGTACAACTTGCAACCGGGATTTCCTTGTAACCGGCCCGCTGTAGGACAGGGACTATTTGAGCTAGCCCTTCCTCGTTACAGGCACAAGACCTGTATGCCATAATAGCGTCCTCAGCAACTGGCACAAATACGCCAGCCTCACAAACGCCTTTACCGTGTATGGATAGGAGAATGGGGCAGTTTATGTCGGTAAAGAACTTTTGCCAATTAACCTCAAGCCCTCGCATGAAAGACGCTTGTCCCTGCCGGGAGATTATAGCCCCACCTCTCACTACCAGGGGTAAGGCCAGCATAAATAGCTTCCTCATCGGCCCATATGCCCCCATCGTCTCTGGAGTATCCATCCAATAAACTTCCACACCTTCTCTGTTCAGCAGCTCAGCGTACTGGTCCATTGTTCTCTGCAGACTATCGATATCTATCGTTTCTCTTCGCAAGAGATAAAAATCCCTATTCTTTTCCCACAGCGGATTACTCTCATGCTTCGTTGGTTTAGCTAAAGCAACTGCCCTTAGTTTACCAATGCCCTGGGCACCCCAGTTCTTACCCCAGATTCTCTCGACCTCATCCAGATAATCAATTTGCTCTATTATCTCGGTATTAGGCGCTTTCCCCGGCTCATAATCGGGATAATTCTCCAGTGGGTAATCCTCGACTTTGCCCCGGTATTCCTTTTTGGGATTCTGGAATATCATCCTAACCTCCTTATTGAAGCGAGAGAGTTGACACCTTGCTACCTATTTAAGAAGATGGCCGTTTCGACTTTGCCTCCTCAATTTCCTTCAGGTTCAGTTTCATGATTCTCGCTACATTCTTGTAACACATTAAATCAGCCTCTTCCTGGCTAAAATCATAGCCATACCGACTGGCGATCTCGGGCAAGTTTCGGAACAGATCGCACCATTCTTTAAGGATCTCAGCGGGGAAAGTGGGCATATCGGTGCCAAAGAGGATGTTGGCACATCCGCCAATTAACGTATTACGCATAACGTCGAGCATATCAATGAAATCGGGGGTATGATCCTTGTATTTGCCTTTGCTTCCACGGAACCCACCTTTTATAACTGTAGGTGCCACCTGCCCCATTTCAAGATTGATATTCGGAATATACCTAGCGGCAACGCACATCTCCTGCCATAGCTCCCCAATGCCGCCACCGGCATGAGCAGCGATAAACTCTAACTCGGGAAAATCTAGGGCTGCTTCTTCAAGATGGACAGGGTTAGCATATTTCGAGTATCTAAAAATACCGGCTCCCGTATGGACATTGACCGGTACTCCAAGCTCAAGGCATTTTTCGTAAAGCGGATAACATATCCTATCATTTGGATAGAAGCCGGTATGGGGAAGCAGTTTTAATCCTAAAGCACCCCACTCTTTGACACCCTTCTCAAGAAGCTCAACCGCTGCCTTTCCTCGTAACGGGTTCACACCAATAAACGTATAGAACTTACCCTTGAGCCTTTTCGACCATTGACAGTATTCGAAATTAATCTCCTCAACGGACATCGGAGCCTCGTCACCAGCAAATCCCTCAGCACTACCGAAGTCGTTTGTCACATTAACACAAGCATCAATGCCACAGCTCTCCATAATCTTGATCCATCGTTCTGCGCCGGGGTCGAAATAATGTGGACGCGACTTCGCAAGCCATTCGTCAATAGTACCGAAGGGTAACTCCTTTCTGGATTCTCTCCATGCCATCGAACGCAAGAACCAATTCGGGAGCATCTCGCGAATCCAGACATGGCAATGAGCATCAATTAACATCTTTACCTCCTAAGATTTTGTCTCGCTCTCATTACTTATTCTTGTTTCCCCACCACAGCCTGGATAGCCTCAACGATTTTGGCATAGCCGGTACAGCGGCAGATATTGCCCGAGAGTGCTTTCCTGATTTCAGCCTCGGTCGGGTTAGGGTTTTCCTCCAGAAATGCTTTGGTGAATAATATCATGCCCGGAGTACAAAAACCGCATTGCACAGCCCCATGGTCGATAAAGGCTTTTTGGATGGGATGTAGATCCCCATTCTTAGCCAGGCCTTCAATAGTCGTTATGTTCCTGTTCCTGACACTAACAGCTAAGGTCAGGCAGGACCGTATTGGTTTACCGTCGAGAAGGACAGTGCAAGCCCCACACTTTCCGGTATCACAGCCATGCTTGGTGCCAGTGAGCCCCAGCCTTTCCCTAAGCACAAACATTAGTGTGTCACTGGGCTTTACTGTAACCTCATAAGGTTGTTCGTTGACAATGAGGTTTATTATCTGTCTCAAGTTTATCCTCCTACCTCGGTATTCATGCAGGACGTCAGGGCTCTCATTGTGAGGACATAGGCCATCTGTTTTCGGTACTCGGCACTCGCCCTGACATCTGATATCGGGCTGCAGTCTTCCATGGCGAGCCGTGCCGCCTTGTCTATCGTGGCTTCGCTGATAGCTTTGCCAATAAGGGCCTCCTCGGCTTTTTTAGCTCTCAAGGGCGTTGGAAATACTGAGCCCAGAGCTATACGAGCACTGTCGAATCGGCTATTCTTCATGCTGACTAATGTAGCTACCGACACCACGGCCAGGTCAGATATTGACCTTGTCCCGAACTTTATGTATCCCCATCGGGCAGTTGTTGAAGGTAAAGGTATTTGGACTTCAGTAAGTATCTCATTTGGTTTCATTACTGTGTTGCCGGGTCCGGTAAAGAACTCCTCTACCGGCACCGTCCTGGTGCCGCCCAGTCCCGCTATATTCACTCTTGCTGATAATGCAATAAGGGGCGCCGGGGTATCGGCTCCCGGTGAAGCATTGCACAGGTTGCCTCCCAGGGTAGCCATATTGCCTATGGTAATCGAGGCGAATTGCTCAGCAACTTGGACAATCTGGGGACATACCCGCTTAAGCTCCGTTGACTTGGCTATCGACTGCATGGTAGTGGTCGCCCCGATTCTTATCACGTCCTCACAGCTGATGTAGGCGAGTCCAGGTACAGCTTTAAGGTCTATAATGTGCTTGGGCTTTCTAGTGTTCATTATCATCCTTATCACCAGGTCGGTACCACCAGCCATTACCTTCACCGACTCCTTGTGCTTATCGAGCAGGGAGATGGCTTCACTGACGGTTTGGGGCTCAAGATACTCAAAATCCTGCATGCTACTTCCCTTCCTTTACCGCTAGCGCTTTCAAGATGGGCTCGCCTGAGATGGGCGGTATCTTGATTCTGACACCGACCGCGTCATACACGGCGTTGGCTATTGCCGGTGCAACTGAGCCTATACCTGCCGATTCACCCCCTCCTTTACACCCGTAGGCAAATCCAGGCTCAATGGACTCGATAAAAATCTTCTGAATAGGAGGCACGTTGGTCGCTAGAGGCACTTTGTAGTCATCGAAGTTGGGGTTAATGATTTTACCCGTCTTGCCGTCGACCATTATTCCTTCCATCAGCGCGGCTCCGATGCCCTGGGTTGTGGCGCCGTCTACCTGGCCTTCGAGTTGTTGCCGGTCAATGACCTTGCCGCAGTCGTCGGCTACTACTACATTTAGCAGTTTCACCAGTCCGGTCTCTTTATCGACCTCAACCTCAGCTATTACTGCATCGTAGTAAGTGGCGTCGACACCACGGCCGTAGTGGGTCGAATGGCTGCTCTTAAGAATGTACTCGGTTTCAAGCCGCTCCTCTACTCCCTTGCCTACAATCATCGAGCCTTCCCGCCTATGAACAGCGTAGTTCCCAATTTCAGCTAAAGTAAGTGATTTCTTCGGCTCGCCAACAACACTCACTTTACCCTTTTTGAACTCTAGCTTATCCGGTGCTATGCCCAACATTAGCGAGGCGGTCTCAATTATCTGTTTCTTGGTGTCCTGACAGGCTAAATATGTCGCATTTACCCCCTGTGACATGATTCTTGAGCCGTGAGCACCCCATCCCCAGGGGACCCGGTCCGTGTCCTGCGGTACTAACTCGATATTTTCCAATGGTACGCCAAGCTCTTCAGCAACCACCATGGCAAAGGCGTTATGCACTCCCTGGCCATACTCGGCCTCACCAACCAGCAACTGTACTCCGCCATCCTCAAGCAGCTTGACATGAGCGACACTTCCGTAGAAACCGTCCGACGCCCGGTCATCAGTTTCGTGGCACATGCAGCCGATGCCTATACCTATGTTAGCCTGCTTATTTGCCCTCTTTTCCTTCCATCCTGCCGCCTCGGTCGCCTTCTTGATGCAGTCAGTAAATCCGCAGCTCCTGATAAACCACCCGGCGGGCGTAATGTCACCGGTTTGCGTAGCGTTCTTGAGCCTCAACTCTGCTGGGTCCATCCCCAGCTTTTCAGCCAATATGTCCATGAGCGATTCACGTGCCCAGGACATCTGAGCATCCCCGAAGCTCCGATACGTACCGGGAGGTGTCTTATTGGTATAAATATTCTTGAAGGTGTGTCTTACATTCTTAAACCTGTAAAGAGCATCATTGCGTTCAAGCATGTGAAGTGACCGGCGGTGCATCAGGTACTGAAAGGCGCCATTGTCCACCAAAATATCGGTAATCTCGGTGGTTAAGGTACCATCTTTCTTAGCGCTGAGCTTCATCCGTATCGTCATATCGCCACGCGAGCGAATCAGCATGAAATCTTCAGTGCGTGTCCTGATTAGTTTTACCGGTCTTGCCGTCTTCATCGAGAGCAGAGCGGCAATATGGTGTAACTGAAGTGCGGTGAATTTGGAGCCAAAAGCCCCACCCACCGCCTCCTGGATAACTCTGAGCTTGGAGAGAGGGAGCCTGAGGTTATGAGCAATCACATCCCGTATGTTAGATGGCCACTGGTTGCCTACCCAGAGAGTCAACTTCCCTGTCCCGATGTCATAGTCAGCAACACACCCTTGCGGCTCCATGTAGGCCGCCACCACATTGGTATATTTGAACTCATCTTCGACAACAATGTCCGCTTCTTTTAAGCCTTGTTCTACATTGCCCCGGTCATAAGTGACCCCCCATGCGATGTTGTTCTTGATTTTGACCGGCTGGTAGGTTATCTGGTCTTTGTTGAGTTCAAATATCTCGTCATGTACCTGCGGCGCCCCTGGTTTCATGGCATCGTCTACATTGAATACGCCGGGCAGTTCTTCGTATTTGACCTTTATCAACTCCAGTGCTTGCTCGGCTATCGCTTCGTCCGTCGCAGCTACAGCAGCGACCTCCTGACCAACAAATCTCACTTTGCCGTCCCAGGCTAATATCGGTTCGTCCTTGACATCAATGCCTGGGTTATACATTCCATGGACATCCTTGCCCGTTATAACCGCCTTGACGCCAGACAGTTGCTCTGCCTGACTGGTGTCGATGGAGAGGATTCTGGCATGAGCGTACGGCGACCTCAGCACTTTAGCATACAGCATACTTGGTGACAACACATCATCAGTGTATCTGGCTTTCCCAGTCGTTTTGCTCTTGGCGTCAATCCTACTGACTCTTGTACCAATCACGCTATAAGTGTCTTTGCGTTGGGTCCAATAACTTATTCTGTCTTTAACTTCGTCAGTCAGTACTTTGTCGTCCATTTTCTCCTCAATTCTACTTTTAACTGCACCTCACCTTCCGAAAAAGAATAGAGCCAATTGCATAATTGGCTCTATTCACCATAGGGTATATCCGTTCATGTTCTTTTGCTGTATCATAATGATAATCAGATAAGAATATCACAAATGCTTAGCATCCATTCTACCACACTATCGGGCATTGTCAAGCCCCTAGCGTATCGAATCTAATCACTTACTTAACAAAGAGACGAGTTCCTGGGGAGTAGGGAATTCTTTTGAGGGGACAACATGTCTTCCCGGTGAAGTCGTTGTCGTTGCAGCCGAAGTTATCGGCATACGCATCGATCAGACCTTTGCTAATATACATAATAGCATAGGCATAGCGGATAGCAATACTCTCCCTACTTTGCGGAATACTCACCAAGATATGCCGGAACAGTGGGGGAGGTTAATACTCACGAGTATATTCTTATTTGACAAAAGATTAAGATTTTTATAAAGAATTTTATGAACCAGTGGAAAATGCTTCTATGAAGTGCTAAAATGAAATATTACAATAAATGGTGGGAAATGTATATGGTAAAAACTGTATTTGATGCAGATGACGATTTGATGGTGTGGTGGTTAATACTACAGACAAGGGAAATTATGTATAAAGCCAGAACCAAGGAACTGTTTCAATATAGGGTTACGCCCCAAGAGTCTCAGGTTTTATGGGTTATTAAAGGTCTGGGCCACGCGCCAACGCCGACTGAGATATCGCGATGGCTCTTGCGCGAACCACACGCAATCAGCACTATCTTGAAGAGAATGGAAAAGAAAGGCTTGGTGAGAAGAGAGTGTGATCCGCATAAAAAGAATGTGTTAAGAGTCTTTATCACGAAAAAGGGACTAGAACTGTACCCTAAGTTGGCAACGAGAGAGGTAGTCCACCAGGTAATGTCTGTAGTAACTGAAAAAGAGCGCCAGCAAATAAGGCCAATATTAAAGAAGATACGGGATAAATCAATAGACGTGCTGGCAACGTATAATAAAAAACTTATATCACCAGATTTTCTGGTTGGGTGATAGATAGAATCTGCCCATTTTCCTCGAACCACCGCAGTGTATCCACCAGGGTTTCCTGAAACGGACGCGGATGATAGTCAAGTTCCCGACTGGCCCTCTGGTGGCTTACGTTCCGGTGGCCGCGCAGTGCCCTGAGAGAAACGCTGGTATAGAGTGGTCGTCTGCCGGCTAGGCGGTCAAAGCCAGTGATGAACGGGGCGCCAACGCGAGCCAGCCACATAGGGCAGACAAAACTGGGTGCGGGCACACCGCTTATCTCTGCAACCAGCCTGGCTAGGTCAGGTAGCGATACCCAGTGGCCGGAAAGGATATACTTGGCACCGCTTGGCGCTCGTTCTTCGGCTCGTATTGCTGCTTGGGCAACATCGCGGACATCCACCCAGTCGAATCCGCCAGCAACCAGGGCAGGCAATTTACCGTTCGCCATTCTCAACAGTGCCTCGCCGAGGTGTGACGGCTTGTAGTCATGGGGACCGATAACCGCCGTTGGGCTGACGATAATAGCGCCCAGCCCCCTTTTTATCCCCTGTAGTATTTCTCTCTCGGCGGCTGCTTTGGAGCGGTCGTAGGATGGGTAATTCCGGGATTCGCTGCGCATGATGACGGCAGGCTCTGATGCCATGGTGTAGATGGTGCTGAAGTGAACGAGGCGGCGTACTCTGCAACGCAGGCAAGCCTCAACCACGTTTCGGGTGCCGATAACATTGACCGATTCAAGCAGGGGCCATTCGTCCTTGAAGATGGAGATATGAGCCGCCAGGTGGTAGACCGCCTCGGCACCATCAAAGGCGTTAGCTAAGGACTCTGGGTCACGGATATCGCCTTTGATAACCTCAACGTCTAGCCCCTTGATGGCTCTTTGGTCTTCATGGACCAGGACACGCGTCCGCCGACCTTTGTCAAGCAGGGCACGTACCAGATTGGCCCCAACGTGTCCGGCGGCGCCGGTTACTGCTACCGTCATTTACCCCTTATTCTACATAAATGTTCCCCGGCTGTAAATGAGCGGTGGTTTTTTCCGTAATCCCCCAAATTTACCTCTGTCAACGTATTGACATTGTGTAAAAGGTGGTTTATTATCATACTCAAAAAGGGGGTGTATGATGCAAGCCTATTGTGTCAAATGTCGAGCCAAAAGGGAAATGAAGGACGCTCAGACGATAAAGATGAAAAACGGTAGGCCGGCAACAAAGGGAGTATGCCCGGTCTGCGGCACCAAGATGTTCCGAATAGGTAAAAGCTAGGCCTGTAGCTATACTATTATAACTTTTATAACTTTGAGAATTGGGGGCAGGGCTAAACATTCCTTGGCCCAAGGAATGTTTAGCCCTTTTTGTTATCGTGGCTGGGTATTGCCGCTGCATGAGTAGAGTGAAAATTTCGGCGGAAAAGTTAACATAAAAAAGCGTTAAAAAATTGAAAAGATGGTTTATAATGTGAAGTAATAACGGTGCCGAAGAGGTAGTTGCCAACATAGTATGGAGCAGGCCAAGACAGCGCGAGAGTTAGGTTTTGAAGAGCCAGAGGTCGGCTACGAATGGGATGCCGGCAGTACCCCGCCCGGTGATTCGGTGCCAGGGCGTTGGCTGGTGAGGAGGGAGGGGGGTAACTGGGTTGTCTTATTCCATGCCTCCAATGGCATTGAATACATTATTCACGCTTTCCCACCAGACGAAGATGGCGAGAGGGAAGCAAAGACCATGGCGCTCAAGCTGGTGGACTTTGCTTGGGGAAAGCGGCAATAAAGAAGCTTAGCTTTGGGGGGCTTAATCCCCCTGCCTCTCCTTAACCAGGGTGTTAACCACTGATGGGTCAGCCAGGGTACTGGTATCACCCAAGTTTTTAACGTCACCGGCGGCAATCTTGGTCAGTATGCGCCTCATAATCTTGCCGCTCCTTGTTTTGGGCAGACCGTCAGCAAACTGAATCTTATCCGGGGTGGCTATAGGGCCAATCTCCTGACGGACATGAGCTATAAGCTCCTTCTTCAGCTCGTCGGACTTTTTTAATCCCGCTTTCAGGGTAACAAAGGCGTATATCCCCTGCCCCTTAATATCATGGGGCATACCAACGACTGCCGCCTCAGCCACTGATTTGTTGGATACCAGGGCGCTTTCCACCTCGGCAGTACCGATACGGTGACCGGAGACATTGATGACATCGTCTATTCGCCCCATTAGCCAGTAGTAGCCGTCCTTATCCACCCTTGCCCCGTCCCCGCTATTGTATACCCCAGGGAAGCGAACAAAGTAGGTATTCTTAAACCTCTTTGGCTCCTTGTAGACCCCGCGCATTAGCCCGGGCCACGGTCTTTTAATTACCAGGTAGCCACCCTCGTTAATATCGACTGGAGAACCATCTTCCCTTAGCACCGCCGGCTCAATACCGGGGAAGGGGAATGTCGCTGAGGCCGGTTTAAGCGGGGTTGCTCCGGGCAGGGGGGTAATCAGAATGCCCCCGGTCTCGGTCTGCCACCAGGTGTCAACGATGGGACAGTTACCCTTACCAATTACGTTGTAATACCACATCCAGGCTTCAGGGTTAATTGGCTCACCAACTGAACCAAGGATGCGCAAGCTGCTCAAGTCATGCTTATCAGCCCATGTCTCCCCCTCCTTCATCAGGGCGCGGAGGGCGGTGGGGGCAGTATAGAAGATATTGACGCGGTACTTTTCCACAATGTTCCAGAACCTATCGGGGTGGGGGTAGGTGGGCACCCCTTCGAACATAAGACTGGTCGCCCCAAAGGCTAGCGGTCCATAGACAATATAGCTATGCCCGGTTACCCAGCCGATGTCGGCGGTGCACCAGAAGGTATCCTCCTCCTTGACATCAAATATCCACTTGAATGTCTGGTAGACAAAGAGGAGGTAGCCAGCCTGGGTATGCAAGACTCCCTTTGGTTTCCCGGTGCTGCCGCTAGTATAGAGGATAAACAACGGGTCTTCGGCATCCATAACCTTTGGTTCGCAGTACGGCTTTATATCTTCAGCCGCCATCTCCTCATGCCACCAGTAGTCACGACCACGCTGCATATTTATTCCAATATTGGCTCTCTTGACCACAATCACGTCTTTTACCCCACGGCATTCTTGGAGGGCAACATCAGGATTATCCTTGCTCCTGATAATTCTGCCGCCGCGGTAGTAGCCATCGGCGCAGATAAGCATTTTAGCCCCGCAGCCCAGTATCCTGTCCCTCAGTGCCTCAGCGCTGAAGCCGCCGAAGACGACGCTGTGGATAGCACCAATCCGGGCGCAGGCAAGCATGGCGATTGGCAGTTCAAGAATCATCGGCAGGTAGATAGCAACACGGTCACCTTTCTTAATTCCGTGTTTCTTCAGGACATTGGCAAACTTACACACCAGGTGGTAAAGCTCCTGGTAGGTCAGGGTCTTGCTCTCACCACCGTCCCCCTCCCAGATTAGTGCCGCTTTATTCTTTCTCCATGTCTTGAGGTGGCGGTCCAGGCAGTTATAGCTGACATTGAGCTTACCGCCAACAAACCACTCGTGCTTGGCTTCTTTGAAATCCTCCACCAGCACCTTGTCCCACTTCTTATACCAGTCAATTTGCTTTGCCATCTCTCCCCAGAAGCCCTTGGGGTCTTTGATAGAGCGTTCATAAATCCGCTTATATTCGCTAAGGCTTTTTATATATGCCCCTTGCTGACTCTCTTTACTGGGCTTCAATACCCGCTTTTCCTCCATCATGGAGGTAATTGTTTTTATCTCTCCCGTCTTCACCTTTGTTTTTTGGTTGGACCCTTTTTTCACTCTAAACTCCCTTTCTAATTCCGTAGTGATATAGCGCTAATCGATTAAGCCTGAAATCGAATCGTAGAGAGGCCTGCCGTTAGAGGCAACCAGAGTCAATCCTGGTAGGCAACACCCATCAGTTGGGTAAACGCCGCCCGCAGCCTTTGTGAAATCACATAGGCTACGCCGCCGGCGATCTCGGCGCAAAGCTTGGGGTTGGTGGAGACTAGATTGCGCAGTTCCTTCCCATTGAATGCCAATACCTTTGTCTTCTCCAAGGCTTTTGCCGTAGAAGTGCAGCGGAAGGGCGGTATCGTCGCTGACCAGCCAAAACACTCAAAGTTGGTGGCGGTCTGGATTTGGCGCTTATCCGTGGGCCCTAGCTCGATGATAATGGACACCAGCCCCTCTTCAATAACATATATGTTCTCCTGCTCCACATCCTGCCGGCATATAAATGTTCCAGCTTCAAATGTCATGGGGGTGCACATCTTTTCCACTGCCTTGAGTTCATTCTCTTCCAGGTAGTGGAAGACATCAGACCTTCTCAGTACTTCTATGGTCTCCATTCTAACCTCCGTAGCTTTTATATCTTATGCCCACCAGATAGTTATTATACACTGCCGATTTCATATTTTTCAAATAAAAGTATTGCTACCAGCGAAACATCGGTGTAAAATGAGTGAAATTCAATTCATTGCCTTAAACTTGCGGAGGGAGTCCTATGGAAGCTCAGGAGATTTTGGAACGAGCCCAAAAAGACGGTGTGGGCTTTATAAGCCTGCAGTTCACCGATTTACTGGGGGTGCTGAAGGAGGTCGTCATACCAGTTGAGAAGCTGGGGGAGGCACTGGCTAACGGGGTATGGTTTGATGGCTCCTCAATCGAAGGCTTTGCCCGAATCCAGGAAAGTGACCTCTTTTTAAAGCCAGACCTGTCAACCTACTCGGTCGTTCCCTGGCTAACCGAAAACGGTAAGACAGCACGGCTAATCTGCAATATCTACGGGGCAAATGGGCAACCTTACGAAGGAGACCCTAGATTTATTCTTAGCAAGATGATTGCCGAGGCAGCTGAGGCGGGCTTCCGCTATGACGTTGGACCGGAACCGGAGTTTTACCTGTTCAGGAAGGATGAGCTAGCCGCCGAGACGCCGATAGATTATGGCAGCTATTTTGAGCTTTCCTCATTTGAGGGCTACCAGGTTATGAAGGGAATAATTGCCGCCCTTAAGACCTTTGGCATCAATGTTGAGGCATCACATCACGAGGTAGGGCAGGGTCAATATGAGATAGACCTTAATTACGGGCACTGCCTAGCGATGGCTGACGAGCTGCTTACCCTGAAATATACCGCCAAGAAAATCGCCCAGATGTATGACCTGGAGGCAACCTTCATGCCCAAGCCGGCAATGGGTATCGCTGGCTCCGGTATGCATATTCACCAGAGCCTGTTTGATATCAAGGCAAAAAGAAACGCCTTTTACGATAAAAACGATAAATACGGGTTATCCAAGACTGCCTACAGCTTTATCGCCGGTCAGATGAAGCATATTAAGGCGATGTGTGTTATTCTTTGCCCCACGGTAAACTCTTACAAGAGGCTGGTTTCCGGGTTTGAGGCTCCGGTCTATATCACCTGGGCGGGTATGAACCGCTCCGCCCTTATTAGAGTGCCCAAATGGTTTAAGCAGAGGCAAGAGTCGGCGAGGATTGAGCTGAGATGCCCCGACCCAACCTGCAATCCATATCTGGCATTTGCGGTTATGCTAAAAGCCGGTCTGGATGGGGTTAAGAATAAGCTAGTGCCGCCCCCGCCGGTGGAAGAAAACGTGTATCAGCTTGAAAAGGAAAGCCTGCTAAGCAAGAAGGTTGATGTCCTACCGGCGTCATTATGGGAAGCACTGAACAAGCTGAAGAAGAGTAAGCTTGTCCAGGAAGTCCTCGGGGGGCATCTGCTGGAGAGGTATATCACCATAAAAACAAAGGAGTGGGACGAGTTTAAGACGCAGGTCACACCCTGGGAGATAGATAAATACCTGGACGTTTATTAGGTTTTCGGCGGGGAGTAGGCAATACAGTCTATCTCAATAAGCATGCTCGGTAGGGCGAGGTCGGCTATTACCGTTGAGCGGGCGGGGCGGTCTTCAGTAAAATAGCTCTGATAAATCTCGTTCATCCTGGCAAAATCAGCCTCGTTGCGCAGAAAGATGGTCACCTTTACCACCTCGTCCAGGGACGACCCAGCCGCCGCCAGCACCTTCTTCATGTTCTCCAGGCACTGCCTTACCTGCCTCTCTATCCCCTTGACCTCTTTGCCCCCCGCATCAGTATGCCCAATCTGACCCGAGACAAAGATGTAATCACCAGCCCTTATTGCTGCGGAGAAGGGGAGCTTAGGAGCATCAGGCAGGGTGATAACCCTTTTTAGCATGGCAAAATCTCCTCCTTTCTCGGATTATACGCCATCTCAATTGATGTATGCTATTATTAGGATAGAAGGAGGTAGATTATGGGCACAACTAATGACAATTTGCAGGCTGCCTTCGCTGGAGAAAGCCAGGCTAACCGCAAGTACCTATTCTTTGCCGAGAAGGCGGTGGAGGAGGGGTATAAACAGGTAGCCCGCTTGTTCCGCGCCACCGCTGATGCCGAGACGGTGCATGCCCGAAATCACTTTAAGGTTATGCAGGGGGTGAAATCAACCAGGGAAAACCTGATGGCGGCCAAAGACGGTGAGAACTACGAATTTGAAGAGATGTACCCTGCCTTTATCAAGCAGGCTGAGGCGGAGGGCGCTGATAAAGCCAGGGACAGCTTTGCGCTGGCTAATAAGGTGGAACGGATTCACCACCGCCTCTTTGAGACCGTCCTCGGTAAGCTGGGGAAGGGTGAGACTGTTGCCGAGCACCCGATTTACGTCTGCCAGGTCTGCGGCAATACCGTGGTGGGTGAGGCACCGGAAAAATGTCCCATCTGCGGGGCGACAAGAAAGATGTTCAAGCTTATAGAGTAGGGGAAAGTTGTTCCACAATCCCGATGACAGGCAGCGATAAACCAGCTATAATAGAGGACATTGATGGAGGGCGAGCTTGGATAGCAACAGGAAAATCAAGGCGATTATCCGGCAGATGGAGATAGATGACGTCAGTGCGGTGTACCGCCTGGGCGAGAAACTCTTTAGCAGCGAGGAGTTTCCCATACTCTATCGGACCTGGGACCCTTATGAGGTAACTGAGTATTTTAGCTCCGAGCCGGATTACTGCCTGGTGGCGGAGACCGAGACGGGCAAAATCGCCGGCTTCGTACTGGCAACCACCGTTGAGAAGGAAGGCACGGCGTGGAAGAAATACGGCTACCTGAGCTGGATAGGGGTGGATGAGGCTTTTCAAGGGACCAAGCTGGGTCACCGCCTCTATAGAGAGCTGGAGAAGAGGTTGTTGGAGGACGGGGTAAGGATGGTCATAGCTGACACTGAGGCTGAAAATGAGAAGGCAATCGCCTTCTTTAAGGGGTTGGACTTCTCCAATAGCAGTCAGCATGTCTGGTTGGCTAAGACCCTGCGCCGACCAAAACCTGAGCAGAACAAGGGGCGTTAACATAATAGGGGATAAAGTTGACATAAAGTTTTTCTTGCCTATCCTCTAATGGTCAATATCTTCACTGGTAACCCTTATGAACTACCAGGCGGCATTGGATTACGTCTTAAGCTTCGCTGATTATGAGCGAGCCTCACGCTCAGCGGTTGTCTTTGACTTAAGGCGCATGGAGATGCTGCTGGAAAGATTGGGCAGTCCTGATGTAGGGGCAATACCGATTCACGTAGCGGGCACGAAGGGCAAGGGGAGCACCTCCGCCATGATTGCCTCCATCCTGACCAGGGCTGGCTATAAAACTGGGCTTTATACTTCACCTCACCTCCATTCTTTCACCGAGAGGATACAGGTGGACAGGGTGCCAATCGCCGAAGGTGAATTCGCCCATTTGGTGGAAGTTCTAAAACCTGAGGTTGAGGCGGTAAATGAGTTCGGTGCCTTCGGACAGCTCACCACCTTTGAATTGCTGACCGCATTAGCCTTTGCCTATTTCAAGGGGAGGGGAGTGGATTTTCAGGTGCTGGAGACGGGGTTGGGAGGGCGTCTTGATGCCACCAATGTGGTCAAACCAGGAGTCTGCGTTATCACCTCCATAAGCTTTGACCATACTGAGGTTCTGGGCAACACCCTTGCCCAGATAGCCAGGGAGAAGGCGGGGATTATCAAGCCGGGGCGTACCGTGGTATCCTCCCCCCAGCCCCCCGAGGCAATGGCAGTGATAGAAAGGGTATGCCGGGAGCAGGTGGCAAGACTAGTCAAGGTGGGCGGTGATGTCACCTGGGAACGGAGAGCCTTTAGCAATGAAGGGCAGTCGTTTCAACTAAAGGGGCTAAAAGGCGACTATAGCCTCAGCCTTACTTTACTTGGTGAGTATCAATTGGAAAATGCGGCTACGGCGGTGACCGCGGTGGAGGTCTTGGGGGAAAGGGGAGTGGTGGTTGGTGCCGAAAACATTGCTTCGGGGCTGATGCAGGTGCACTGGCTGGGGCGACTGCAGGTCCTGAGACAGGAGCCGTGGTTTATCGTCGATTGCGCCCATAACGCCTACTCGGCAAAGAGGCTGGCTGAGGCGCTCAGGCAATATTTTGATTTTGAGCAGGCGGTTCTTATCCTCGGTGTTTCCTCAGACAAGGACATAGATGGCATGGTTGCTGAGCTTATGCCTCTTGCCGGTACGGTTATTGTTACTTCTACCCAGCACCCCCGCGCCCTGGAGCCAGCCAAACTTGCTGCTAAATTCTCCAGGCGGGGGATAACCCCTGAAGTGGTAGGAGATGTTACCTCAGCCGTGAACCTGGCACTGGCCAGGGCAAGACCTGAAGACCTCATTTGTGCCACTGGCTCAATCTTTGTTGTTGCTGAGGTAATGGAATACCTGCCAAAGCTCGCTTAAGCTGGTTTATCGCTTGCCTTTAACCAGGCTCCGCGCCAGCAATTTGTCAAAGGCCTCAAACCATTTTAGCTTGACTTCATCGGACCAGCTTGGGTCAAAGGTGGGGAATTTCGCTGTCAGCTCATCTACGACTTCATGTGGAATTACTAAATTCCGATTTAGCTTGGTACTCTTTCTTTTGGCTTTAGTTCCGGAACTAGCGGTCAGTGTTCTTACCCGCTTAGTTATGAACGTTGACAGTGGAATTCCGGCGTCGTTGGCGAGGGCGACAAAAAACTTGATGCACTTGCGGTTGACATCATCGGCTAACTCAAAGTTACGATGAAAGACCTCTTCCAGCTGGGCATAGGTGGCAATGTGGAAGTCAAATGACCCGCCCAGGACAAATCCATACGATTCACTGGCTATCTGTCGGAGGAGCTCTGCCCTCTTTTCACCCTTGGCGGAAACAAGCTGCCTTAATTGGCTGGTTGGTACGCCGTTGGCATCAACAAGACTGAGAAAGCGCAGGGCTCCCATAAGCTGAGTGCCAGTAGAACCGGCTAGCCTATCACTCCAGTAACTACGGTCAATCCGGGCTGGCATTTCCCGTTCCAATCGCTCAGCGAAGTTCAGGAAGGTGCGGTAAGAGACATAGGGTGGCAGGCGCTTTCGCCCTCTCTCGTCAACCATTTCGGCTACCTCATTCACTAATTATAATGGAATGGAACTGGAATTTCAAGCGGCACTAATTTTTCAGCCATTTTTTCACCATAATTTATGCACTAAATTTGGTATGGAATTTACACTAATTTGAAGTGGAACTTTTTGGAATTTTAAAGGACAGGCACGGATTGCAAGAGACAAAAGTTGACGCATGCTTTCAACGGCAAGTAGGATATACGGCATATCGTTAAAAAGGAGGGGTATTTTATGGGCACATCAATCGAGTTCCAGAAGCTGTTGACGGAGATAATCTACGTCAACCTGCCTGGACCCGAAGAGCCGACCCCGGGAATGAGTGGCGGAGAGCTACTGCATGGTTTCTTGGCAGACCTTCATCGTCCGACCAACCCTGAGATAAGGAGCTGCGTTAATGCCTTGTGCAACAAGTGGAACATCCGCTACCGAGACCACCGGGGACAGTGAGTCGGCCTAAGTTAGAAAGGAGGAAACAATGAAAAGGACTAAGTTTGCAGCAATAGATGTTGGTTCAACTAAAGTATGTACGGTTATGGCTGATATTAATGGTGATGAGCTGCCCCGCATTCTCGGCGTAGGTGTAAGCACCACCCAGGGGCTGCAGAATGGCCTGGTGGTTAATTTCAATGAAGCCAAGCAGTCAATCCTGGACTCGGTGAGAGAAGCGGAACAGACTGCCGGACACAAGCTGGAAACAGCCATCATCGGCGTTACCGGTAGGCATATCACCTCGGTAAATAACCGAGGGGTCGTTAGCATTAGCCGCAATGACAAGATAGTGCACCCCGATGACCTAAAACGCGTCCATGAAGTAGTTCGTAATATCAAGGTTCCGAGTGACCGAGAGCTGCTTCATATTATTCCTCGTGGTTACACCGTTGATGGTCAAGAAGGAGTAAAAAACCCCGTCGGCATGCACGGCTTTCGCCTTGATGTTGAAGCACATATTATTACTGCCGCCGCAACTTCAATACAGACCCTGACCAGGTGCATTCGTGGCATTGGTGTTGAGATTGAGGATGTTATCCTGGAACCGCTGGCCAGCGCTGAAGCTGTCCTCGTGGACGAGGAAAGGCAAAATGGTGTCCTCGTCGCTGATATTGGTGGTGGCACCACTGACCTTGCTATGTACAAGGACAATAGTGTCTGCTTTACCTCTGTCCTGCCCGTAGCCGGTTTCCAGATCAGCCGGGATATTTCCATTGGTCTGGGACTTCCCCTCGAGCTTGCCGAGCAGATGAAGAAGAGGTATGGCAATGTGACACCATCCCCGGAGAAAGGCAGGAGAATGCCCGATAAGAACATCACCCAAAACGGGCATAATATTTCCTACGCCGACCTTTCCGAGATTATCCGCGTTCGCGTTGAGGAGCTTCTGCGGCTTATCGTACTGCAGTTGCAACAAAGCGACTATCTCAAGACTCTCCCCTCCGGCCTGGTACTCACTGGGGGCAGCGCTAACCTTCTTGGCATTGCCGAGCTGGGAAGCAGGATAACCCGCCTTCCGGTGAGGATTGGCGTGCCGAACCACCTGAGTGGTGTTACCGACATGCTGCACGACCCGGCCTATGCCACCAGTGTTGGTCTTCTTCTGTGGAGGGGGAGGAGTGGAGGCATAAAGAGCTGGCGACCTAAGGGTGTTGGCCGTGTTCTTTCCGGAGTTTTCCGGATCTTTGACTAGAAACCAGTAAAAGGAGAAAGGGAAAATGTCAAGATCAAGTTATGTCCCCAGTGGGGCAAATATCAAGGTTATCGGGTTGGGTGGTGCTGGTTGTAATGCCATCACCCGGATGGTCCGGGAGCAGATACGCGGCGTCGAGTTCATTGCCATGAATACTGACGCCCAGCATCTGGCAGTTACCGAAGCTGCGGTACGCATCCAGCTTGGTGAGCAGTCTACCCGTGGTCTGGGTGCCGGTGGTGACCATCTGGTAGGCAAGAAGGCTGCTGAGGAGAGCATTGAGCAGATTAAGCAGGCTGTTGCCGGAGCAGATATGACGTTCATCACCGCCGGCATGGGAGGCGGTACCGGCACCGGCTCAGCGCCAGTGGTGGCTGAGGCTGTCAAGCTAACTGGTGCCCTCAATATTGCCGTGGTCACCTGCCCCTTTGATTTTGAGGGAAACCACCGCAACGAGGTTGCTGAGAAAGGGGTTATGGAGCTGATGGAGAAGGTGGACACCCTGGTTATTATCCCTAACGACCGTCTGTTCGACCTCTGCGATCAGAGGTTGGGTGTTGATGGCGCCTTCAGGATGGCTGATGATATCCTCTGCCATGCGGTGCAGGCAATCGCCGAGGTGGTCACTGTCCCCGGGCTCATTAACCTTGACTTTGCCGATATCAGAACGGTGATGAAAAACGCTGGTCCGGCATGGATGTCTATCGGTCGGGGTTCAGGGACGAACCGGGCAATAGATGCCGCCAAAGATGCCCTGTCTAGCCCACTCCTGGATGTATCTATGGAAGGGGCAAAGGGGGTCTTATTCAATGTCGCCGGTGGTAGCGATCTCTCCCTGTATGAGGTTAACGATGCCGCTGAGGTTATCCGGCAAGCGGTTGACCCGGATGCGATTGTCATCTTTGGGGTTGTCCTTGACCAGCACATGGGCAATGATATCAGGCTGACCCTCGTCGCTACCGGCTTTGCTTCCAAGGATTCTCTTTCTGGCGTATCCTGGGAGAGTCGGATGATGAGGACCCTTAAGGGAGTGAAAAGCGAGGAGGAGCTGGGGATTCCCGCCTTCATGCGGTACCGGCGTGTTCTCCCCGGACAAAAGACTTAACGTAAGAAATTATGCATCGCCCCCACTCTAAGCTACCGCTGGTTTTTTAACCAGCGGTAGCTTTTACTTGACTACACAACCCGACCCTCCTATGATAAGCTAAGATAAATCAAGCGGAATTTCTTAATAGGAGGTACATGCCATGGAAGGCCCCATACAGCGTATTGAGCGTGTTGAATACTACTATACTGTGGTTCCCGACAAGGCTGGGGCGGGTGCTAAGGTTTTCAATGAGCTTAAGGCACAACATGTCAACCTGCTTGCTTTCAATGGTTTCCCGTTGAGCGAGCAGCGTAGTCAGCTTGACCTCGTGCCGTCCAGCGGAGCTGCCCTCGTGGCAGCAGCAAAAAAGGCAGGAATCAAGCTGGTGGGTCCAAAGGTTGCTTTCCTAATCTCGGAGTGGGAGCACATAGGTGCTGTCGCCGATATACTTAACGAACTAGGACAAGCCGGGGTCAACGTCACCGCCATGCAAGCCATCGAAACCGGCGACTGGCGTTATGGAGCTATCCTCTGGGTTAAGCCAGGCGACATCGACAAAGCTTCTCAGGCATTGGGTATCTCTTAATCTGAGGAGTTAGCTGGTAGGCCGTACAGGTCTCGAACCTGTGACACCCTGATTAAAAGTCAGGTGCTCTGCCAACTGAGCTAACGGCCCCTAGATTTAATTAGTTTAGCAAATCTAAGCCCCCCGTGCAACCAAGACAAGGCTAGACTCTCCCCCCATGTCCACTATATAATGGGGAATATGATGGAGAGACAAGCCAGGGAAGTTACCATTAACCAGGCAAGGTTAGCCATAGTCCAGGGGGATATTACCAAGCAGGCTACCGATGCCATAGTTAATGCGGCTAATTCCGGGCTGATGGGCGGGGGCGGTGTTGACGGCGCCATCCACCGCGCTGGAGGTCCGGCTATCCTGGAGGAGTGCCAGCAGATTGTGGCCAGTCAGGGACGCCTGCCTACCGGTAAGGCGGTCATCACCACCGGAGGAAACCTGAGGGCAAAACATGTTATTCACACCGTTGGGCCTGTCTGGCAGGGAGGGAATAAGGGTGAAGTAGCTCTGCTGGCGAGCGCCTATAAAGAGAGCCTGAAGCTGGCAGCCACCCATAACCTGACCAGTGTCTCCTTTCCCTCAATAAGCACCGGTGCCTATGGCTATCCGCTAGCTGAGGCGGCAGGGGTGGCACTTAAAGCCGTAGTCTCATTTCTCGGAGAGGTCACCTCGGTAAGGGAGGTGGTCTTTGTCCTCTTTGACTCCAGGACCTATGAGGCTTACTCCTCCGCCCTTGGGGAAGTGGCATGAGGATAGGGGTAATCTCTGACACTCATGTAACCTCGCTCGCCGAAATTCCGGAGCGGATACTGGCGGTGCTAGCCAAGGTGGACTTGATAGTCCATACCGGAGATTTTGTGGCTAAGGGTGTACTCGAAGGACTAAAGCGGCTTGGAGAGGTAAAAGCGGTGCGGGGTAACATGGATTCCGAGGAGCTTAAGCGTATTCTCCCGGAAAAGGAACTGCTTGAGATAGAGGGAAAAAGAATCGGCATTATCCATGGCTGGGGCGCTCCCTACGGCATAGAGGATAGGGTAGGGGGAATGTTTGAAGACGTTGATATTATTATCTTCGGGCACTCTCATGAGGCAAAGAATGAGGTAAAGAATGGTACCCTTTTCTTTAATCCCGGCCGGGCGAGAGACTCCTTCGGCGTTTTAACCATTGGTGAAGAGGTCAGGGGGGAAATAATAAGCCTGTAAGTTATTAAGGGGGTTATATGAGATATAGAGGCTTTGGTCTGACTGCGGTCTGGATTTTAATCGGCATAAACCTGCTACTGTTTGTCGCTACCTCTGTTAATAGAGACCTTCTCTTCCTCCTTGGACTCTACCCGGCAGGCTTTTTAGGTAGACCGTGGACTCTGGTGACCAACATGTTTGTCCACGCTGGTATATGGCATATCTTAGCCAACATGATAACCCTGTTCTTCTTCGGGAGTTTCCTCTGCCGTTTGATCGGGTCAAAAAATTTCCTTATCACCTACTTTGGCGGGGGGATACTGGGGGGTATTTTGTATCTCCTTCTTGGCAATCCCTATACCGTGGCCGTAGGCGCTTCGGGGGCTGTTTATGCCCTGGCGGGGGCATTGGTGGTGATGATGCCCAATTTAAGAGTCCTGGTGTACTTTATCGTCCCGATGCGCCTGTGGATGGTGATTTTGGTCTTTTTTGTTCTCTGGTCTTTTATACCTGGCGTCGCCTGGCAGGCTCATCTTGGCGGCCTCGTCTTTGGGCTGATTATGGGCTTTTTCTTCCGAAGGAGGGGACGCTATTACTACTAAGCTGAACAAACTGTAATCTAGCGCTAAGCACTGGCTACTGGCTACTAGTCACTTCCAGCCGAGATCGCGCAGTATCTCGGTTACCGTTTTGCTGCGGTTTAGGGTATAAAAGTGGAAGTAGCGGACGCCGTTCTGCCATAGGTCCTGGCACTGATTGACGGCAAAGTCCACGCCAATCCGCTGGGCTTCATCAGCCGAAGCTGCCTTCTCCATTGGCCCGACAAGGGACGGCGGTAGGGTGGCGCCAGACATCTGGCTGAAGCGCTTTATCTTCTCAATGTCAGTGACGGGCATAATGCCCGGTATTATGGGAATGTTGATGCCCGCCTTTTCCGCCCGCTCCAGGAAATCGTAGAAGAAGTGGGTGTCAAAGAACATCTGGGTGATGGCAAAGTCAGCCCCGGCGTCAATTTTCTGCTTGGTGTAGAACATATCCCTTCCCAGGCTTGGCGACTCCTTATGCCCTTCGGGATATACCGCCACCCCGATAGAGTAGCCGCCGACGGAGACGGCTAATTTTACCAGGTCAATGGCATAGCAGAAGCCATCCTTAGGGGTAATGAATTTTTCGGCGCCCTTGGGCGGGTCCCCCCTGAGGGCGAGGATATTCTCAACGCCCTGCCCCTTATAGCCCTCCAAAATATCTTTTAGCTCGCCCGCGCTCTGGTCAACACAGGTGAGGTGGGGCAGGGGGGTGAGGGAGGTCTCCCTCTTCAGACGCGCCACCACATTGCTGGTATTTTTCAGGGTGCCGCCACCAGCGCCGTAGGTTACCGAGACAAAGGTGGGCTTTAGCGCCTCCAGCTTGGCTATCGTCTCAAAGAGCCGACCTTCGTCCTCGCTGGTCTTAGGCGGGAAGAACTCAAAGGAGACGTGCCTTCCCGGCTGCGCAATAAGCTCCTTTATCCTCACTACTTCACCCGACTCTCCACCACCTTCCAGTTTACGTTCTTGAAAAAGGCAGCGATGTAGTCAGCTCGCTTCAGCCCGTAATCAGTCATGAAGGCATGCTCAAAGACATCCATTACCAGGATGGGGCGACAGCCAGCCAGATGCCCAACCTCGTGCTCGTTAATCCACTGGTTAAAAAGCCAGCCGCTCACATTATCCTGGTAGAGTATCACCCAACCGATGCCGCGCATCGCTCCGGTAGCCCTGAAATCCTGCTCCCAGGCGTCGTAGCTGCCACAGGCATCAGCCAGCTTTTTGGCCGAAGCCCCGGACTTATCCAGGGGCGTCTTACCCCCCAGGTTTTCAAAGTAGTATTCGTGGAGGCGCATACCGTTGAACTCAAAACCAAAGCGGCGTTTAAGCTCAGAGTATTCCGGGGTGCCTGTCTTGCCCTCTTTAAGCATACCGGTGAGCAAGTCAGAGAGCTTGTTAGTATTGGTCACGTAGCCCTGGTAGAGGGTAAAGTGATTGGTGAGTAAGGTCTGGCTGAAGCCCTCCATTCCGATAAGACTAGTATAGTCCTTTGCCGAGTAGGTCATTTTACCTCCTCCTTTCCTTTTTTTGTTCTCCCATCCTCACCAGCACCTTGCTCAGAAATCCCTGTTCACCCAGCCAACTGCCGATGATAGAGGCTAGCGCCATTAAGCCATAAATGCAAAAAGAAGCAATGGGGCTGATAAAGGAAACGCCCATGGCAAGCAGAAAAAAGAAGGCGCTAATGAGAAACATAAACTTGGTACGCCTCACCAGCTTGGGGTCAATGTCCCTATCCACCAGGCGGTATCTGCCGGTGGCGTATGCCCAGAGGGTAAAGCCCATGATAAGGCAGAGGAGGATATTGGCTCCGTAGGCGACAATCGCCGTCTGCGTCTCTCCATATTCCCCAAGGAGGGATGTGGAAAAGGGTACCAGCGCCACAAACATCAGCATAATGATATTTATCCACACCAGCTTGTTGTCAGCCCGCCTGATGTGATGAGACATGAGGTGATGGTTAATCCAGATGACGCCCAGTACCAGAAAACTCACCCCATAGGCGAGGAATTTGAGCCACATCTCAAGCAGCTTGTGGAGTAGCTCGGTATTGGCTGAGGTTCCGGTTATCAAGGGGACACCGAGCTCCAGCACGAGGATGGTCATCACGATGGCAAACACACCGTCAGATAAGGCTTCAAGGCGACTTGTAGTAAATATACCGACTGGCTTATTACCCCTGGCTGGCTTCATATCTCACTCTCCTCCGCTCGTTCACAGGGCGGATTGAGATAAACAAAAAAGTGGAGCCGAGGGGATTCGAACCCCTTACCTCCTGAATGCAAATCAGGCGTTCTCCCAACTGAACTACGGCCCCAAATCATACGATATTATAGCAACAAGGGGTCTCCCTTCGCAATTTGCTGAACATGGTTGGGGTGGTAAAACTGTGGAAGAGGTGCTTGGTTAGACTGGCGTCCCTGGAGGGATTCGAACCCACGACCCGCTGCTTAGAAGGCAGCCGCTCTATCCAGCTGAGCTACAGGGACGAGCTGTCATTCCAATGTAACACGAGAGCCGAGGATAGGTCAAGATGGTTTTTTAGCTTGACAATAGCTTTGCCGCATTGCTAGTATGAGGTTGATTTTAATGCCTAGGTTATTAGATAAAGTAGATAGCCCCGCCGACTTGAAGAGACTGACAAAGCCGCAGCTTGAGCAACTGGCATCCGAACTCAGGCAGGAGCTGGTGACCAGGGTAAGTGCTAATGGCGGTCATCTGGCTTCTAATCTGGGTGTAGTTGAGCTGACCATAGCTTTGCATCGGACGTTTGATAGCCCCCGGGACAAGATTATCTGGGACGTGGGGCATCAAAGCTACGTCCATAAACTGCTCACCGGCCGGAGAAAAGCCTTTGCCTCTCTCCGCCAGTATAGGGGACTATCAGGCTTTACCTCCCGCAGTGAGAGTGAGCATGACCCCTTTGGCACTGGTCACGCCAGCACCTCAGTCTCGGCAGCGCTTGGTATGGCTATTGCCCGTGACCTTTCCGGCGATGACTACAACGTGATTGCCGTTATCGGCGACGGGGCGATAACCGGTGGGATGGCACTTGAGGCGCTGAACCAGGCGGGGCATCTGGGCTCAAAGATTTGCCTCGTTTTGAATGATAACGGGATGTCAATCTCGCCCACCGTTGGCGCCTTTGCCAAGCTCCTGAGCCGGGTGCGGTTTGACTACCGCTACCGCTGGGCAGAGGCGGAGGGCAAGCGGCTCCTGGACTCTTTCCCCTTAGGTAAGCAGATGCAGCAAATAGGACGGCGGATTAGTAACGTATTCAAGGGGCTGATTATGCCCACCGTGCTCTGGGAGGAGCTTGGCTTTACCTATATCGGTCCTATTGATGGGCATAACATTAGTGAGCTTGAGATAGCGCTTACCCAGGCACGTGACTACTGCCCAAAACCAGCCTTTGTCCACGTTATCACCACCAAGGGTAAGGGCTATCGTCCTGCTGAGGGTGATGCCGTTTACTTTCACGGCGTACCGCCTAAGGGCGCTGACACCGAGAAGGCGCCCGCTTATAGCGAGGTTTTCGCTCAAACGGTGCTTCGTCTGGCTCGGGAAAATCCGAAGCTGGTGGCAATTACCCCGGCAATGCCCGAGGGAAACTATTTGAGCATAGTTGCCGCCGAATTTCCAGAGCGGGTTTTTGACGTGGGAATCTGCGAGCAGCATGCGGTTACCTTTGCCGCCGGGCTGGCGACACAGGGTTTTAAGCCTGTTGTGGCCATATATTCCACCTTTTTGCAGCGTGCCTTTGACCAAGTAATACACGATGTCTGTCTCCAGGATTTGCCCGTTGTCTTTGCCATTGACCGCAGCGGCATTGTCGGTGATGATGGTAAGACACACCAGGGGACCTTTGACATCTCTTACCTGACATTAATCCCTAATTTGATAGTAGCGGCACCCAAGGACGAGAATGAGCTCCAGCATTTGCTCCACACTGCGGTGAGGTCAAAACACCCTATGGCAGTACGCTACCCCCGGGGCTCGGGGCTGGGTGTGAAATTAGACGCCGAGCTTCACAAGATTCCCATCGGTAAGGGAGAGATACTAAGGCATGGCAAAGACGTAGTCATATTAGCCATGGGGACTATGGTGGCTCCAGCCCTTGAAGCCGCCGAAGAGCTAGCCTCAAGCGGAATTGAGGCTACAGTGGTTAATGCTCGCTTTGCCAAGCCACTGGACGCTGAACTTATATTAGCTCTGGCTGAAGATATTAAGCGCCTGGTCACGGTTGAGGAGAATGCCCTCAGCGGTGGCTTTGGTAGCAGCGTAGTCAGCCTTCTTAAGGAAGCCAGCGTCAGTAATATTCAGGTAAAAAGCATTGGCATCCCTGATGAGTTTGTTGACCAGGGCAGCCAAGCCATCCTCCGTTCCGGTTACGGGCTTGATGCCCCGGGAATAGCCAGCCAGGTCCTGAAACTATTCCCCAGTCACTCGTTAATTAGGGAAAAATGAATAAGCTGACGGTCAGAGATATAGACGTTACCGGGAAAAGGGTTCTGGTCAGGGCTGACTTTAACGTCCCCTTGAATGAAACCAGCGGGGTCATTACCGATGACAGCCGCATCCGGGCTACGCTGCCCACCATCAAATACCTTATCGAGCGGAAAGCCAGGGTTATTCTATGCTCCCATCTCGGCAGGCCAGGGGGAAAAGTTGTGGAAACGCTGCGGCTGGCTCCGGTTGCCCGGCGTCTCTCAGAGCTCCTGGGGCAGAGGGTGGAGGTTGCTCCCCACGCTAGCCTTGGACCCGAGGTGAAGAAGGAGGTAGAAAGCCTGAAGGGGGGTGACGTGCTGCTCCTGGAGAACCTCCGTTTTCAGCCCGGGGAGACCGAGAACACTGCCTCCTTTGCTCAAGCCTTAGCCGGGCTGGCTGATATCTATGTAAACGATGCCTTTGGCGCCAGTCATCGGGCTCATGCTTCGATAGTAGGCGTGGCCAACTATCTGCCGGCGGTGGCTGGTCTTTTGCTGGAGAAAGAAATCAACGTCCTAGAGGATATTCTGGCTAAGCCGGCTCACCCCTTCGCTTTGCTTGCCGGCGGTGCCAAGGTAAGCGACAAGATTGCCGTATTTGAAAATACCCTGGACAAGGTGGACTGCCTTCTCATTGGTGGCGGCATGGCGGCTACCTTTCTGAAGGCTAAATCCTACGAAGTAGGCTCGTCACTGGTAGAGGATGATAAGCTGGGCTTTGCCGCTGGGTTGATAAAGAACGCTGCTGAGCGAGGGGTACACTTGCTGTTGCCGGTTGATGTGGTCATCGCCGATAAAATCAGCACTGAAGCCGAGGTTAAGGTAGTACCGGTGGAAGGGATACTGCCGGGCTGGGGGATTGTTGATATAGGGCCTCAGACTATAAGTAATTTTTCTGAGGAACTGCGCCGCTGCCAGACAGTCTTCTGGAACGGGCCCATGGGTGTATATGAGATAGCCGAATTTGCTCAGGGGACACAGGCTATGGCTAAGCTTCTGGCTAGCCTCAAGGCGACCACCGTTGTCGGCGGCGGTTCTACCGCTGAGGTTGTCACCGCCATGAAGCTGGCGGATAAGATGAGCTTTGTCTCTACCGGCGGTGGTGCTTCGCTAAGGTTTTTGGGTGGTGAGAAGTTGCCTGGTGTGGAGGTTCTACTCGAGCGGGGAGGCTGACTATGATAGATAAGCTGGATTTAATAAAGGAACTCTCAATAGCTTCACCGAGCAAGATCGTGCTACTGGTCATTGATGGTCTGGGTGGACTGCCCCATCCCAAAACGGGCAAGACTGAGCTGGAGACGGCGAAGACGCCCAACCTTGACCGGCTGGCAGGTAAAGGTATATGCGGTCTTGTTGACCCGGTTAGCCCTGGAATAACCCCCGGCAGTACCCCGGGTCACCTTGCCCTGTTTGGTTATGACCCTCTTAAATTTAACGTCGGGCGGGGGGTGGTGGAGGCAATAGGGATAGATTTTGAGCTGAAACCGGCGGACATCGCCGCCCGGGGCAATTTTTGTACCGTGGATGAAAGGGGGCTGGTCACTGACCGCCGGGCGGGGCGTATCTCTACCGAGAAATGCGCCGAGCTATGCCAGCTGCTTGACGGTCTGGTAATAGACGGGGTTAAGCTCGTTGTTCGCCCGGTCAAGGGGCACCGCTTTATCGCTGTCTTTCGTGGTGAGGGGTTATCGCCCGAGGTCAGCGACTCCGACCCCCAGCAGGTGGGGATAGCGCCAAAGGCGGTTAAGGCTCAAAAGGCGAAGGCTGCTAAGACGGCCGAAACCGCCAACGAGTTCGTCGCTCAAGCCAGAAAGGTCTTAGCCAAGCATCGCCCGGCCAATATGTTGCTCCTGCGCGGCTTCTCCAGCCGACCCAATATTCCCACCATGCCCGAGGTCTATAAATTAAAGCCAGCCGCCGTTGCCAGCTACCCGATGTATCGGGGGCTGGCTAAACTGGTCGGGATGCAGGTTCTGGAGACCGCCGCCGGCATCAAAGAGGAGTTTAATACCCTCAAGCAGAACTATAAGTCATATGACTTCTTCTTCGTGCATATAAAGGAGACCGATTCCGCCGGTGAGGACGGCGATTTTGAGCGCAAGGTAGGGATTATAGAGGAGCTTGACAAGTCTCTGCCCACCCTGCTCGACCTTGCCCCCGATGTCATTGTGGTCACCGGTGACCACTCCACCCCCGCCTTGCTCAAGGGGCATAGCTGGCACCCGGTGCCAATACTTTTATATTCCCCGTGGTGCCGCCCCGATAGGGTAGAGGAACTTTCGGAGTCAGCCTGCATTCCGGGTGGGCTGGGAAGATTCTCAGCGACCGAGATTATGCCACTGGCAATGGCTAATGCCCTGAAACTCGCCAAATTTGGTGCTTAGGAGACCGAGATGCGTATCCCATTAATTGCTGGTAACTGGAAGATGAATACCACGCTAAGCGAGGCAGTAGAATTAGTCAAGAAGATGCGTCATGAACTTGACGGGATAAAAGACGTGGAAAAGGTAATATGCCCCCCCTTTACCTCCCTAGTCCTGATAAAAGGGCTGACCGAGGAAAGCTCGATAAAACTGGGGGCGCAGAATATGTACTTTGAGGAAAAGGGGGCATACACCGGTGAGATTTCACCACTGATGCTGGCTGAGCTCTGTGATTTTGTTATTATTGGGCACTCCGAGCGCCGGCACTATTTTAATGAGACCGAGGAGCTTATAGATAAAAAGGTCAAGGTGGCGCTAAAGGTCGGTCTAACACCGATTCTGTGTATCGGCGAAACCCCTGAGGAAAACGAGGCGGGGAAGACAAAGGAGGTCTTGAGTAAGCAGCTAAGCTCGTCTTCAAGTCGGATATATTATCTCGGCGGCTTGGTCTTAGCCTACGAGCCGGTCTGGGCTATCGGCACCGGGCGGGCGGCTAGCGGCGAGCAGGCAAATGATACCATCGGTTTTATCCGCCAGCTCGTCTCCAAGCAATGCGGCAAGGAGATTGCCCAAGAGGCGCGTATCCTCTACGGGGGCAGTGTCAATGCGGGTAATATTGCCGAATTTATAAACCAGCCTGAGATTGACGGTGCCCTTGTCGGTGGTGCCAGTTTAAAGCCAGACGAGTTTCTGGACATAGTGAGGCAGACCTCAGAGATTAAGCGATTGAAATGAATCGTCTAGTAGCTATAGTTGGACCAACCGGTGCTGGTAAGAGCCGGCTTGCTCTTGATTTGGCCCGGGCTTTTGACGGGGAGATAGTGAGTGCCGACAGCCGACAGGTTTACCGTTATATGGATATCGGCACGGCTAAACCAGGTCGGCAAGAGTTATCCCTTATTCGCCATCACCTCGTTGATATCTTGAGCCCTGATGAAGATTTTGGTCTGGCTCAATATCAGCAGCTTGCCTACGAGGCTATCGAAGATATCCAAAAGAGAGGCAAGCTGGCAATACTGGTCGGCGGCAGCGGGCTATACGTCTGGGCGGTGCTGGATGGCTGGAGGATACCTAAGGCAGCCCCTGACCTCAAGTTGAGGCGTGAGCTGGAGAAGGTGGAGAGTAGCGAGCTTTATCGGGAGCTGGCGAAAGTTGACCCGGTGGCGGCACAGAGGATTGACCCCCGCAACGTCCGCCGCATAATAAGAGCGCTTGAGGTCTATAGAGACAACGAGGTTCCCTTCTCTCAGCTCCAGCTTAAGGCAAAACCACTACCCAATATCCTGATAATAGGTCTGACGGCTGATAGGGCGGAGCTATACCGCCGCATTGACCAGAGGGTGGAGGAGATGATAGAGCGGGGGCTGGTTGATGAGGTCAAGGGACTGCTGGATAAGGGCTATGATTTGGCTCTGCCGGCCATGTCGGGCATAGGCTATAAGCAAATTGCTATGTATCTCAAGGGAGAACTAAGCCTGGCTGATGCCATCCAGCAGATAAAGTTCGAAACGCACCGGCTCGTCCGCCACCAATATAGCTGGTTCAGGTTGAAAGATGATAGAATAAGGTGGTTTGATATAGAGAAAGAGGCAGATTCTGAAATCAAGTCACTGGTGACTAGGTCTACAGGTGATCGCTATGAAGTTCACCAAGCTACAGGGCTCAGGAAATGATTTCGTACTAGTTGAAGCTGATGAAGCCCGGCGCGACTGGTCGCGGCTGGCGGTAGCGATGTGCGACCGCCACTTCGGCATCGGCGCTGACGGCCTGTTATTGGTCTCACCCTCAAAGGTCGCCGACTTTAAGATGCGAATCTTTGACCCTGATGGCTCTGAGGCTAGAGCCTGCGGCAACGGACTGAGATGCCTGGTCAAATATGCTCTGCAAAAGGGGCTGGTTAAGGCAGCCCCCAGGATGTCAGTGGAAACAATATCAGGCATAAGAAAGGTTGAGCTTCAGGGGATAGGTGATAATGCCGCTAATATTAAGGTCGACATGGGAGAGCCAAAATTCGAAGCCAGTGATATCCCGGTAGTAGTAGAGTCGGGTAGGGACTTAGTTGACATAAAGTCAATGCTGGGCTATCCTGTTACTGTGGAAGGTACCGAACTCCTGCTCAACCTTGTCTCAATGGGAAATCCACATGCCGTTTATTTCTGGCAACGCCCGGTATCTGATTTCCCATTATCCCAGCTGGGGCCAAAGGTAGAACACCTGTCAATATTTCCCGACCGGGTAAATTTTGAGGTCGCCAGGGTAGTGAACCAGAATCAGATAGAAGCCCGCGTCTGGGAGAGGGGAGTAGGGGAGACATTGGCTTGCGGCAGTGGTGCCTGCGCGATAACTGTCGCTGCCCAGCTATACGGCTATATCAGCAATAAGGCTGATATAAAATTACCCGGCGGTGTACTGCAGGTGACCTGGTATGGAGCAGGAGAGGTGTTCCTCAGCGGTCCCGCCGA
This sequence comes from uncultured Dehalococcoidales bacterium, assembly GCA_964505425.1. Lineage (GTDB taxonomy): Bacteria > Chloroflexota > Dehalococcoidia > Dehalococcoidales > BS750m-G39 > CAVTZP01. The sequence continues at coordinate 66,645 of CAZDHX010000004.1, forward strand.
AATAATCTTTGAGGGAGAATGGCCCGATGAAACTGTCAAGACGGATTGAACATTTACCCCCTTATCTCTTCGTGGAGATAAACAGAACGATTGCTGAAAAGAGGGCTAGAGGCGAGGAGATAGTTAGTTTTGCCATAGGTGACCCTGATATTCCCACACCCCCTCATATAATTGAGAGGCTGTGCCAGGCAGCAAAAGACCCGGTTAATCATCGTTACCCAGAGACGGAGGGGCTACCTGAATTGCACCAGGCGATAGCCGAGTGGTATAAAAAGCGCTTTGGTGTTTCCCTGGATGCTGACAAAGAGGTTTTACCCCTCATTGGCTCAAAGGATGGCATTGCTCACATTGCCTTTTGCCTTATTGACTACCGGGATGTTGCTCTGGTAACTGACCCGGCGTATCCCGTTTATTCAGTAAGCACCATGTTAGCCAGTGGCAATCCTTACTATCTACCACTTACTGAGGAAAATAATTTCCTGCCCGATTTAAACGCCATACCGGCTTATATCCTGAAGAGGGCTAAGTTATTGTGGATAAACTATCCTAATAACCCCACCAGCGCGGTGGCTGAACTTGATTTCTTCAACCGGGTAGTTGAATTCGCCCGGAAGCATAAGCTAGCTGTCTGCCATGACGGACCATATTCAGAGGTTGCCTTTGACGGCTACCAGCCGGTTAGCTTTATGCAGGCGGATGGAGCCAAGGAAGTAGGGATGGAGTTTCACTCCCTGTCTAAGACCTACAATATGACCGGATGGCGGATAGGGATGGCGGTGGGTAATGGGATAATGATAGATGCCCTGGAAAGGCTTAAGTCAAACGTAGATTCAGGGATTCCGCAGGCTATTCAACTGGCGGCTATTGCCGCTCTGACCGGTCCTCAGGACTGTGTCAAGGAGCATAACGCCGTCTATCAAAGACGCCGCGATTTGATTATCGACGTGCTGAATAATATCGGGCTAAAAGCTAGTCCCCCCAAAGCAAGTCTGTATATATGGGCTAAGGTTCCCACGGGCTATACCTCGGTGGAATTTGCCACCGATTTACTGGAGCAGGTCGGGGTAGCAGTTACTCCCGGGGTAGCCTATGGCAAGCATGGCGAGGGTTATGTGCGCCTGTCGCTAACCGTCCCCGACGCCACCATAGTGAAGGGGCTATCAAAGCTATCATCGTGGCGGGATACCAAGAGAAACGTGAGAATGGGGACTAAGTTTACTAAGTAGGAGGGGCTATTACTAAAGCGACAGTTGCCACCCGAGTACCGGAACGGGCACTCTTGGCGGCGGTAGTCAGCAAGCGGGATGCCGGCAGCTGGTCGGCAGAGGACTCGCTGGCGGAGTTGGCTCAGTTAGCCAATACGGCGGGGGCGGAGGTGGTGGGGAGGCTCACCCAGCGCTTGCCGGTGGCATCAAAAACTCACTACCTGGGCAAGGGCAAGCTGACTGAGTTGCTGTCGCTAAAGGATAGCACCGGGTACAATGTCGTCATCTTTGACGATGAGCTCTCACCACTACAGCAGCGAAATCTGGAAGAAGCCCTCCAGGTAAAGGTGATTGACCGCGTAGCCTTGATTCTGGATATCTTCGGCAGAAGGGCTAGGACCAGGGAGGGGCAGTTGCAGGTCGAGCTTGCCCAGCACCAATACCTTTTTCCGCGCCTTGCCGGACAGTGGAGCCACCTGGAAAGATTAGGCGGTGGCATCGGCACCAGGGGTCCCGGCGAAACTCAGCTTGAGACCGATAAGCGCCTTATTCAGCGGAGGATAAAACGGCTTGAGACGCAGATTGAGGATATAAGAAAGCGCCGCCAGTTGTACTGGCAACAGCGCCGCAAGAGCGGCATCCCAATAGTCACCCTGGTCGGCTATACCAACGCCGGCAAGAGCACCCTGATGAATGCCCTCACCCATGCCGGCATCTTCGCTGAGAATAAGCTGTTTTCCACCCTGGACCCCACCACCAGACGGCTAACCCTTCCTGACGGGAGGGGAGTCTTACTGAGCGATACCGTCGGCTTCATCCGCAAGCTGCCGCCCACCATCGTCTCCGCATTCAAGGCAACCCTTGAAGAACTGGACGAAGCCAGTATGCTCCTGCACGTAGTTGACATAACATCTCACACCGCTTCAGAGCAGTGCCAGATAGTAGAGGGCATTCTGGCGGACCTCGGGCTCGAGGACAAGCCCCGGATTACGGCGCTGAATAAGATTGACCTGTTACTCAGCGGTAATGGTGAAAGCCAGGACTGGGATGAAGACACGGCGCTAGGGTATCTTTCCCACCAGTTTGGGCCGGCAGAGGAGAACACGGTGCTGGTTTCGGCAACCAGGGGCTGGGGACTGAGAAGGCTTCTAGCGGCAATCAGCCACACGCTGAGCCAAACGACACAGGCAGTCTAATATGACGCTCTGTAGTCAAAATCTAGGCGTCTAAGCGTTCCTACGAGTATCTAACCCCTAGCCTGAGCGCCTCTGGATAGGCGTTTCAGATGGCTAATACCCCTTTTTGTGCTATACTTAAACTAGGCGAAGGAACCATGGCGATAAGGGGTAAAATGTACAGGGTTAGATGCCGTAGCTGCGGGAAGGTCTTCACCGTGCCCGGTGTAGCGTCGCCGGTACCGGAGCATCCCGTTGAAGCTAAGAAAACAGATTTTAGCGTCTACCTGCCGTGCCCGGGTTCAGGTCACTCCGATATTCTCGTGGAAACTGTGTATCAGTGAATCGAGGAGAGTGCCCCCACCCCCCGAAGCTAAATGTTGGGGCGCACTATATATGTTATGTAGAATTAGCTAGGCTTTGAGGTCTTTTCCCACTCCCCCAACTCATAGCCTAAGGTTTTACGAATCCCATTCTGCTCTTAGTAACTGGCTCCGGCGCTTCCACAATCTTGCCAAACTGCTGCTCGTATTTCTTCATGTTATCCTGGAGGGCAGATACGGTCCTTTTCGTATGGCCCGGGCTCATTATTACACGAGCCGTAACGGTCGGTTCTGGCGCCGCCGCCAGTATAAAGTCCATAATGAACTCTTCCTTAGTATGGGTAACGACCATCATATTGCAATAAGCGCCACGTCTAATTTCGTCAGTTAGCCTGATTTTTATCCCCTGCGGTGGTTTAGGTTGCTCTGCCATACTTCCACCTCCATTCAAGGCTATTGTATCGCTAAATAAATGGAAGTCAATAGGTAACATAATTGCTATTGGTGCTTGTTGGGGCAATGAGAAGAGGACTTATGTTAAGAACGGGCTATATTATGTCAACTGCACTATTTTGGCGGGCAATAAAGAGGGATTTTAGCTAAAATCCCCTACTGGCTCAGCTGAACTGTAGCCATAAAGTAAATAAACTGATTGTTAACGCGCCCAGAGCAAATGAGGCTGTTGCCCACACCACCTCGATAGTCGCCATATCCCGGAAATGCCGGGCGTAGTCTTCATATCTCTCCATGAGCTCGTTCATGGATGTCTGAAACTCCTTCAGGTTTAGGGTCTCCCTAGCTAGCTTCTTGGCGTCCTTCTCAACGCATTTTATAGCTTCCTCAAGTGGGAGTGACGCCCAGCTTGAAATATCCCTAACGTGCTGAGGCCACAGCCACCTGGCCGCTTTCTGGAAGCGCTCTATTCTCTTCTGCATCCCCGCTTGCAGCGTTTTAGCCCTTTCTGCAATCTTGCACTTTTTGCCATCTGTTATTGCCACTGGGCCAGCCTCAAAATCATGCATTGCATAATGTATAGCGCCTCGAGCTCCATCACTCATCCAGACCATTCTCATCCAAGCCAGATAACGGAAAATCCGGACCAGCCCGAAAAGCCCCAGGGCTACACCTACAGCAAATATGATCCAGTACAATTTACAGAGTTCCCCCTCTTAGAACAGGTCTTCTAACTCCCGATTGCCCTCGGGCATCTGGCCGTGCCGGGCACTATACTGCTGGAGGAGCTCACTCTCCCGCTTGGTATACATCGGCTCCTCTTCATACATAAAGTAACGAGCTTTCTGCTGCGTTTTTAGCTGCTCCCCTAGCTCCCGGCACAGGTTCATTGCCCCCTTAATATAAATAACGTTCTTATCGGCGTCCAGCAACTGGTAGACGCCCTCTGTTTCGGGGGCTTGCCCCACGTTTTCAGCGGTGAATTCCAGCCAGAGTTCCTCTTTCGGCACCATAATGGGCTTTGAGATGAGAAGCCTGAGGTCGCACCGGAGGCAGCGCCCGGCTTCACCGGTAGCTTCTTCCTTGCCAAAGCCCAGCTCCACGGTGTTGAAGTTAGCCACGCGCTCCTTAACGGGTATACACGGCACGGGAACCCTGGGCTTGTCGGCAAACCCCTCCTCACGCCCCAGGCAGGGACTGGCTGGCTCGGCATCAACCAGCGTCTCCTCTATCTTCCCCTCCCCTCCCAGGTAGCTATCAATAGAGCCAGCCGCCTTTCTGCCGGCAGCAATAGCCTCAACGACCGAAGCCGTCCCGCTCACAGCGTCACCGGCGGCGAAGACCCCCGCCCTGCCGGTAGCCAGTGTAGCCTCATCAACCTCAAGGGTACGCCTCTTGCCGGTCTTAATAGCGCTGATTCCCTCAACCAGCTCCAGTTCGGGCAGCTGACCTATGGCAAAGATAACGGTATCTGCCGGTAAAACGTGCTCCGAAGCCTCAATACACTCAACGCTGAGCTTGCCTTCTTTATCAAAGCTAAAGCTCTTGACATCAAGGCACTCAACGCCGCTGACATGCCCGTTATCGCCCACAATGCGGCTAAAGCTCTGCGAGTTATGTAAGGTAATCCCCTCCTCACCACCCCAGCTGCACTCTTCGGGGGTAGCTAACATACCACTAGCCTCTTCAAGGCAGGCTATATGGACATCCTCGGCCCCCAGCCTCAGCGCGGTGCGGGCGCAGTCAAAGGCGACATTACCACCGCCGAGAACGACCACCCTACTGCCCACCTTGACCTCTTCGCCCAGATTAACCTCCCGGAGAAACTCAGTGTTGAGCAGAACGCCGTCAAGCTCAGCGCCGGGGATGGGCAGCGTCTGCCCCCGGTGGGCGCCGACGGCTATCAATACCACATCGTAGCCCTCCTCCAGGAGTTTAGCCACCGATTCAACCCTGGTATCGGTCTTAATCTCAACACCGACGCTCTTTATGTCATCTATTTCTTTGTCCAGCACCTCTGAGGGCAGGCGGTGTCTGGGGATGCCGACTCGCATCATGCCGCCGACTACGGGCAGGGCTTCGAAAACGACCACGCCATGCCCCAGCTTAGCTAGATAGTAGGCGGCGGTCAGCCCCGCCGGTCCTGAGCCGACGATAGCCACCCGTTTACCAGTAGCCGGCATCTTCTTGACCTTCTGCCTCCAGAGACCGGTATCATTCTCGGCGGCAAAGCGTTTAAGAGCTCTTATGGCTATCGCTTCGTTCACATCGCGGCGCCGGCATTCCTCCTCACAGAAGTGAAGGCAGATATACCCCAGGACGGCGGGGAAAGGGGCCTTCTCCCGGATTACAGCTACCGCCTCAGGGTATTTCCCCTCTTTTATGAGGCGTATATAGCGGGGCACGTCTATCCCCGCCGGACAGGCGCCTGTACAGGGAACTTCCTTAAACGGCTCTGTATCCGCCAGGGCACCCGTGGGGCAGACCTCGACGCAGGCGGTACAGAAGCGGCAGGCTGATTCTCTAAGCGTCGGGCTGACACTGCCCACTATCACCCTGCCCGCCTCGTCAAAGACGAAATCAATAGCCTCCACCCCCCGTAAATCCCGGCAGGCACGAATGCAGCGCGTGCAGCCGATACAGAGGTTGTAATCGCGCTCAAATAGAGGCTCTTTGATAACCGGCAGGTCTTCAAAGACATAGCGTGGGGTCTCCTGCTTAATGCCGATGTACTCCACCAGCCTCTGGAACTCGCAGTTGCCGAACTTGGGGCAGCACCGCTCGTTCTCTGGGATGTTCATCGAGCAGGGAAAGCGGGCGCAGCCCTCCTTCTGGGCACAGGTCAGGCAGGCATGGGGGTGCTTGGCGAGAAGGAACATAAGCTTATCACGGCGGTACTCCTCAAGCTCAGGGGTATTGGTGCTAACCACCATACCCTCAGCTACCTTTGTGGAGCAGGCCCGGTGAAACCCTTCCCTCCCCTCAATCGCCACCACGCAGAGCTGGCAGCCCTCATAGGCAAGCTCAGGCTTTTTATTATCTATGCGTTTGCCTTCACGATAGACAGCCTGAGTTGGTTTAAGCTTTTCTATGGGGGGAAGGTCGGGGTGGGAACAGAGGTGGGGGATATAAATCTCCGCCTGCTGGGCAGCATCCAGTATCGTTGTCCCTTCTGGTACGGTGACTTCAGCGTTGTCAATAGTTAGCTTAGCCATTTAGGGAGTTCTGCCCATAGAGGAGCTTCCAGCCATCGGAGTGGGAGATAGCGCCAAACTCGCAGGCGGCAGCACAGGGTGCGGGGTTCTCTCCAAAACCAGGCTTGCAGGGGGCGCAGGTGTACCTCAGCTTCTTGCGCTCCCCGGCAACTACCTTGACCACCGGCTCTTCGCGGAAGGGGTCATATTCATCCTCACCGACCTCAAGTGCCTTCATTGGGCAGACCTCCACGCACTTGCCGCAGCCGTTGCACTTGTCGGTGTCAACGCTCAGAAACCAGTCCCCCGACCCGTCTTTGAAACCGTAATTAGCTAACAACTTCGCCTCGCTTCACGCTTTTCTGGCGCTTTGCGCCTTGCCTCTCTCCAGCATGGCAAAGGCAAAGAGGGCAGCGCCAATTCCGCCAGCAATCTGGGTGTCAAAGGGGAGACCCTTGTCCTTCATCTTGGGGTCATGCCAGGCCTTCTCCATAGATTTGACGCCCAATTCCTTCTCCAGCCGCTTCACTACCCCCTCATTCTTGGCGATGCCGCCGGTGATGGCAAATTTCTCCTCCATACCCAGGCGGTTTAATAGCTCGGTTATGCGATGAGCCATAGCCGCGCAATAAGCCGCCATAATATCGTTCTCGGGCACCCCCTCCTGGAGCAAGCCAACGACCTCGGTCTTGGCAAATACCACGCAGGTGCTACTTATCATCGGCGGTTCCTTTTCAATCTGGAAGGAGCGAGGGCCAATCTCCCAGACCGGGACCCGGATGAGGTCAGCAAATACCTCCATACCCCGCCCGGTGCCGGCGGCGCACTTATCATTCATCATGAACTTCATCACCTTACCCCGCTCGTCGCAGCGGATAGCCTTACAGTCCTGACCACCCATATCCAGCACCGTCCGTATCTCCGGACCGTACATGAAGTTAGCTCCCCGGGCATGGCAGGCGATTTCGGTTATTGTTTGCTGAGCCATAGGGACATTTACCCTACCGTAGCCCGTCCCGATGCAATAGTCAATGGTATCGACCTTCAGGTCGCTTTCCTTCAATGCCATGTTCACGCACTTCAAAGCGCTGTCAGGGCTATTGGAGCCGGTGCGGGTATTGCTATAGGCATAGAGCTGACCATCAACCATGATTACTGCCTGTGAGCTAACGGAACCAACGTCAACCCCGGCAGTAACAAACTTACCCTTTTTCCAGTCTACGTCGGGGTTCACCCACGAGGTCTCGGGCCACCTCCAGAATTCTACCTTCTTGGCCTCAACCATTGCTCATCCCTCCTTTTATTAAGCCTTCCCCTCTTCAATCTGCTCTTTTTCCACGACCTTAGCCTCTACCTTCTCCTCAAGCACGCCGGCAGCGGCGGCAGTAGCTGCCCCTAGGGCGCTAACGAAATCGGGGTCGTCGGGCACCTTCACCTCCATGCCAAGGTCCCTCTTCAGAGACTCGATAAACCCCGGGTTCTTAGCCACTCCGCCAATCATGACCACATCCTTCTCCAGCCCGACGATGCGGGCTACAGAGCCAATCCTGCCGGCGATGGCGTCGTGGACAGCACGGGCGATATCGTGCTTTGGCGTCTTCTGATGAATCAAGGAGACCACCTCAGACTCGCCAAAGACGGCGCACTGGGCATTCATGGGGATAGATTGTGTGGACTTGAGTGACAGCTTTGCCATTTCCTCTATTGGCACCTCCAGTGCCCGGGACATAGTATCAACAAAGGTGCCGGTACCGGCAGCACACCTCTCATTGATGGCAAAGTCCAAAACCTTGCCCTCGGGGCTGATCTTCATTGCCCGACCTTCCTCACCCCCAACGTCAATGATGGTTCTGGCTGAGGGGATAAGCTTAATCACCCCTCTGGCATCAGCAGCAGCATCAGGGATGACACCGTCAGCGAAGGTAACCCTTGCCCCGGAGCTACCGGTAGCTACCACCCGGCTAATATCCTCGCGCTTGAGTCCAGCCTGCTCGAGTGCCTCCGCATACAGTTTCTCCGCCGCCTCCGCCTTACTAATCCCGGTGGGTCCTCCAACCTTAGCTAATATGGTGCCATTCTTGGTGATAATAATATGTACATTCTTACCACCAACGTCTATTCCGGCAGATATCATGCTGTCCCCCTTTCTAGGCCTTGTTAATCGGCTACTTTCTTGAGCCCCAGGGTCTCAGTAACGAAGAGGTCAATAAATCGCTTCGTCCGACCCTCGTCAAACTCTCTCTCGTCAGCCATGTTGCCTTCAAAGGTCATTACCGGCAACCCCAGCTTTTGCACCGCTATCTTCATCTCCATCTGGTGCTGGGCAGTGCCTTCGCAACCGCGGTTAAGGTGTATTATTGACGCATCGCATTTCCACTGCTGGGCAATCTTGGTTATAATATCGTTCTTGTACTTGGCTCCATAAAACGGCGCCCACATCAGCTTGCCCTTAAGCTCACCTTCAGCTAAAAGTTTCAGGGCATGGTCACGGTCCTTGATGGTTATGCCCTGTTCCTCAAGGGTGGGATAGGGCACGAGCTTCCCCGCCTTGTTTATCTTCCACCAGCCGATGAGGGAGAAGGTGTAAAGGCTGGCTACCGAGACGATGCCATACTTCTCCAGATAGCGGAAGATGCGGAGAAAGCCCCAGGGTGGCTGGCTATCACCCAGCACACGGCATTGCTCGTCAGCTACCGCCGCAATCTTATTAGCCACCCGGTCCTTCACCTCAGGATAGAGCAGGTTCTTATAAAAGTCAGCGATGTCCTTGTTTGACTTTTCCAGGGTTCCAAGAACGTATAAGGAGAACATCGTCTTCTCATCAAGAGGCGCCGGGACAGCCTGGTTAAGCTCGCATGCCTTTGCCCAGTAGCAGGCAGAATCATAGGTATTTTTGACATTCTGAATCAGCTTCTCGTCAACAATCTTCCTCTTGGTGACCTTCTCCAGGAAGTCAATACCATCGTGAAGCTGCTCCACCACATAGTTTATCTGGCGCTCCCCTATCTTGTCGTAGGCGCCAGCCCCGACGTCAAAGCAGAAGAAGGGAATATCGCCGCCTTCAATCTCATCGGCTACCTGAAGCCACTTTGCGTGGGAGCAGCAGATATGGTTCTGAAAGATGAAGTCCACCTTGGGCCACTCCCCACCGAAGGCGAATTCATTGAGGACTATAGAGCCCCAGTAGTTGCGCAGGTAGGCGCACAGGTCTCGAGCACAGCCCCACTTACCTTCAGCCGCCTCCTGATACTTGACCTGTAGCTCGGGGTTAGCCCCCACGCTGGCTCCATAGGGCTCTTCAGTAAGCCCATGCACCTCACCCTCAAGCGCCTGGGGAATGGCATCAAAACTCCAGGCTCCCCCCTCCCAACGCAAAGCCCCCCGGTCATGCGCCTCCTTATAGTCCTTATAATAATTTGCCCTCAGTTCCTTAGCCCTGTTCCAGCAATCTAGGCCCTTTGTTTTATACTTTGCCATCTTTCCCCCCTAATCTTTTTAGACAAATAGTTCCTCAGCCTGTATCTGCTCCAGGAACGCTTCCACACGGATACGGAACTGACCTACGGGAACAGTAACCTCAAATTCAAGGAAGTAACAAGGGATGCCGTTGCTCTCCAGAAACCGCCTCAGGCTTGGGATATCAAGCTCATGGGGGTCACAGAACTTCTGCTGAATCAGGATTACCCCCTGAACGCGGTAGTCCTTAGCCAGCTGCAGGATATGTCCGAAGCGCTTCCTTGAGATATCCTCCATCCCCCAGTCCTTATTGGGACAGGGCACCCGGTCGCAGTAGCGGTTGGCAATAGCCTGAAGCCGGTTCTTATCCGGGACGACCTCATCCCAGAAATACCTTGAGCCGGTACAGTGGTCCTCAATAACAAAGGTGCCCCCTATTGACTCCACCATCTCCATAAAGGGACGGTCATCATTCTCGCTGCCAACAATCATCAGGCGGACACCGGTATCGCGCTCAAGCTTCCGCTGGGGCAAGGTGGCGACTAGCTGCTTTAGCAGGTCATTCTGCTCTCTCTTATCCATAAGCTGGCTTGCCCAGACCATGGTCATGGCTTCGGTGCCGGTAAGCGGCGGATTGTCCGCTTTACGCAGTTCGTAGACCTGCTTCATCAAGCGCCGGTTGGTATTCATAATGTCTATGCCCTCGTCCAGCTCTTTATCGGTGATTTTTGCTCCTGTCCATTCCTCTATCGCCTTCTTAAAATCTTCCAACTCCCCTCTCAAGAACTTCTTGGCTCTAGGGCTGCGCACGGCATTGGGCATAGCAAACCAGTAATTCCACGGGGTTGGCACATGAATTGTCCAGGCACCAAAAGCCTGGCGTGGGTGGAGACAACAGTTAGTCGCCATTATCCCATCCAGGTAGTCATATTTCCCCTGCAGCCCCTGATTCAGGCAGTCGCGGGAGAAAGGACACCACATGTCAAACATGTGTGGCGTAGCCAGGGTAGGTGCCTCATGACCACCCAGTATGCGGACGGGAAGGACATTAGCGGCATACAGGACCTCCTCCGGCTCATAGGTACAGAAGTAACCTACTACCTTGCCCCCTGTTCTCCGCTTCCAATCCTTAGCATATTCATGCCGTAATTCCCAGACATCACCGAACTGCTTTAGGATTTCAGATGCTTCCATATCTTCCCCCCTTAATTAACTGTGCTCTGGGTTCTTAATACTCACTGAATACCGAGTCAAAATACTTATTAGCTTTATCAGCGAGCAGGTCATGATATTCGCGGAATAAGGCTGCCGCCCTGGGTCGCAGCCAGTACTCAGGCAAAAGCTCCACCGGCAGGTCAGGGTCAAAGAAGGGTAGCTTGCGGTATTCATGGATTAACCCAAACCTCTCGACAAAGCACTCGCTGGGTTCAATGGTCTCACCGGCACGAGTGCGTCTCAGGTGATCATCAAGCTTGGGCTCATATTTCTGGGTGAAACTGGCATATTTCTGGTGTATCCGGCTTAAGTCCCAAACAAGGGATACCATCTTTTTCGGGTCGGTAAAGCCCTGGTCTCTAGCCTGAAATACCTGAATATAATCCCTGATATTAAGCCTTTCCCCCAGCTCCTCCACTTCCTTGGTTAAGTCATAGGGTGAAATCCAGGTAGCCTCAGTAAGAGCGCCGTAACCCATCCAACTCAGCTCAAGGCGCAACCTGTCCCTCGCCTCGCGTTTTTGCTCGGGAATAGAGTAAGTAACAATATTCCAGCTGCCGTCCCAGTGGGAGTTCTTCCGCTCAAAGATGCGCTTGGCGCCCTTGGTCAGCAGCTGGTGGCCATCCTCAGTCAAGGAGTAGTAGCTCCTCCGCCCTACCCGCCTCACCTTCAACAGCCCGGCACGGCACATCCTGGATACTGCCGAGCGTACTGCCTGCTGGGACAGACCAAGATTACCAAGCAGCTCTATCAGGCTACCGATTCCAATCTCACCTCCACGTTTAAGGAGATAATCGCCATAAAGGGTGAGAATAGCCGCCTGGGGGCGAAATGTAAATGTAACTCCTAACAAGTGCTTGCCTCCATATGTCACTTTATCTTTATGGCGTATTTTTTACGCCATAAAAAATTTTACCATATTAAGATGGCATTGTCAATACTCTTTGGGTAACTTAAGTGAGATTAGATGTGGTTAAGTGAGCTCGGGTGACTATTGCATCTTTAACGCCTTGGTGCTATTATATTTGGAATACGAATGATTTCTATGCCGTTCAAGTCATATGCCTTCAACAAATAGAGGTACCAAAATGAAGCTATTTGTCATCTTTCCTGCTCGGAATGAGAGCAAGACTATAGCTCAGTGCATTGAAACCGCCAAGAAAAGCAAATATGAGCCGGAGGTACTGGTGGTTGACGGTTTCTCATCAGATACCACCAAGAAAGAGGCTACTAATGCTGGTGCCATAGTCATAGACCAGAGCGAAGGCGTCTACCCGGGTAAGGGTAGAGCCCTTAAGGACGGTATAAGGGAGGTAATTAGGAGGGGGGCGGATTACATCCTGTTTCTGGATGCCGATATTGTCAATCTGACGCCGGAATGGGTCAACAAATTAGCTGAGCCCGTGATTGAAAAAGACTTTGATATGTCACGGGGCTATTACCGAAGAGCCGAATATGACGGTGCCGTTACCAAGCTGGTAGCCAGGCCGCTTTCCTGGGTCTTCTTCCCTGAGATTTCTCACTTTGAACAGCCGCTCTCCGGCGAAATATGTGCCACCACTGAACTGTTCAAGAGCCTGCTTGATAGCCGAGACTGGCCCGATGGCTGGGGCATAGATATCTGGCTATTAGTAGAGTCTGCCATGAAGGACTACCAGATTGTTGAGGTATATTTAGGGACCAAGGTGCACACCTCCAGACAGGACTACCTGGCTGATGTGGTCAGACTGGCCAAGATGGCAGAGCAGGTATCGCTGACGACCTTCAAGGAAGCGATAAAATACAAACGGGTAGATAACGTAAAAAAGGTCCAACTGTAGCCACTTGGTATTTTATGGTGGGCTCGGTAGGACTCGAACCTACGACCAAGCGGTTATGAGCCGCCCGCTCTGCCACTGAGCTACGAGCCCGCATAGGCAGAGGAAATTATACTACTTCGGGGCGCGGCTAACAAGCCAGAGGACCTACGCTCTCTCCACCCTAACCGCACAGACTTTATACTCCGGTATCTTGGCTACCGGGTCAACTACCGGGTTGGTCAACATGTTTGCCGGGCTCTCGGCAAAGTGGAAGGTCATAAATACCACCCCCACCGGCGAGGTCTCAGTTACTCTGGCTTTGGTTTTTACCTCTCCCCGTCTGGAGACGACCTTAACCGTCTCACCATCCTTTACCCCTAAAGCCTTAGCATCAGCCGGGTTTACCTCTATCCCCTCCCCTTTCAGCATATTAAGTCCCTCTACCCTCCGTGTCATAGTGCCGGTATGAAAATGATACAGGCTCCGCCCCGTGGTCAGCACCAGGGGATATTCTTTATCCGGCAGCTCCGCCGGCGGCTTATACTCAAGGGGGATAAACTTGCCCTTACCCCGGGTGAACTGCCTGCTATGAAGGATGGGCGTCCCGGGGTGGTCTCTGGTCGGGCATGGCCACTGCAGTCCGCCTTTTTCCAGACGTTTATAGCCGATACCGCCGTAGCTGGGGGTGAGTGAGGCTATCTCATCCATTATCTGGGAGGGATTTCTAAAATCAAAGCCCTTCCCCATCCTCTTCCCAAGCTGACAGGTAATCCACCAATCGGGCTTGGAGCTGCCTATCGGCTCTATCGCCTTTCTTACCCTCTGCACCCTTCTTTCGGTATTGGTGAAGGTGCCATCTTTTTCGGCAAAGCTCGCCCCGGCTAAGACGACATCAGCCAGCTGGGCAGTCTCGGAGGGAAATATGTCCTGGACGACAAGAAATTCAAGTTTTGCCAGCGCCTCACGGGCGTGGCTAATGTCAGGCTCACTGAGCGAGGGGTTTTCGCCGATAATGTAGAGCGCCTTTATCTTGCCACGGTAGGCGGCATCAAATATCTCGGTTATGGTCAGCCCAGGGGTCGGATTTAGCTTGCCGCCCCAGGCTTGCTCAAACTTCTTCCTGACATCAGGGTCACCGACCGCCTGATAGCCGGGATAGACGCTAGGCAGGGCGCCCACGTCACAGGCACCCTGGACATTGTTCTGACCGCGGAGGGGGTTTACCCCGGTTGACGGCTTGCCGACATTGCCGGTGAGCATGGCTAAATTAGCGGTAGCAATGACGTTGTCGGTGCCGTGGGAGTGCTGAGTGATGCCCATAGAATATAGAATAGAGGACGGCTTGCTGGTAGCATATACTCTGGCGGCTTCAACGAGCTTCTCTTTGGGCACACCGGTAGTACGCTCCACAAAGTCAAGGTCAAAGCCCTTCAGCAAGCGCTTAAAGGCCTCAAAATTTTCACACCTCTCCTTGATAAAGCCGAGGTCAAGGAGCTTTTCATCAACGATGACCTTCGCCATCCCCATGAGCAGGGCGACATCGCTCCCCGGCTTGTGCCGGAGCCAGGTATGGCTGAAGCGCACCAGGTCAATCTCCCTGGGGTTGGCAACAATTAGCTTTGCTCCGTTGTTTACCGCCCGCTTTACCTCAAGCCCGATTATGGGGTGGGCTTCGGTGGTGTTGGTGCCGATAGCCAGGATGCACCCGGCGTCTCTTATCTCGTTTATGGAGTTGGTCATCGCCCCGCTACCAAAACTCTGCGCCAGACCGGCGACAGTTGGGGCGTGGCAGAGGCGGGCGCAGTGGTCAACATTGTTTGTCCCCAGAACAGCCCGGGCGAACTTCTGGGCAATATAGTTTTCTTCATTGGTGCCCTTGGCTGAGGTAATCACCGCTACCTCTTCTGGTTTATAACCGCCAAGCCTCTGGGCAACAAGCTCCAAAGCCTCATCCCAGCCTGCCTCGGTAAACTCACCGTCTTTCTTGATAAGGGGGGATTTCAGGCGGTCGGGGTGGTGAACAAAGTCAAAGCCATACCTCCCCTTGACACATAGCCAGCCGTTATTAACGGTGCCATCTCTCTTGCCGCGGACACCTACTAACTGCCCGTGACGGGTGCCCAGATAAATTCCACAGCCAACCCCACAATAGGGACAGGTGGATGCCACTTCTTCTACCGGTCGCTCAGCTTTTTTAGGCATAAGGGCAGCCACCGGGCAATGGGCAACGCACTCCCCGCAGGAGACGCAATTTGACTCTATTATCGGCTTATCGCCAAAGGCGGCGACCTTGCTTGAATAACCGCGGTAGATTAGGTCAATAGCACCAACCCCAAGGATTTCATCGCATACCCGCACGCACTTCCCGCAAAGGATGCACTTATTCAGGTCGCGGTAGAAGAAGGGGTTGCTTTCATCAACAGGGAGCGACCTGTCTGTCCTGTGAAAGGGCAGCTCCTTAATGCCAAGGTAGTCAACGATTGCCTGCAGCTCACAATGCTCATTCTTAGGACAGGTTACGCAGCGCTCGGTTACCGCCACATTGCGCAAACAGATATCAGAAGGCTGGCACCGCTCCCTTCTATCACATATCAGACACTCGCTGGGGTGGTCAGCCAGGAGCAGCTCAACGATGGTGCGGCGGACCTCGTTCACTGCCGGCGTATTGGTATGCACTACCATGCCATCGGTGGCCGGGGTGGTGCAGGCGGTAGGCAAGCCGCGCATCTTCTCAATCTCAACAAGGCAAAGGCGGCATGCTCCATACGGTTTCAGGTCAGGGTCGGCACAGAGGGTGGGGATATAAACGTCAGCCGCCTGAGCGGCTTCAAGCACGGTCATCCCCCGCCTCGCCTTGACCTCCTTGCCATCAATGGTCAGCCTAATTACATTACTCCCTTTCTTCAAGGTCACACCTCAAGCAACGCTTTGCCTCTCTAATCGCCGCCCTTTCATCCAGCCCGAGCTCAACCAGCCTAAAACTTTTAAGCCGCTCAGCAACGGGAAGGGCAGGCACCTCGGTTCTCCTCTCCTCCAGGGGTTCCTCGGCTGTTATTTTCTCAGGCGGCGCCAGCACCTCATCAATCTCGCCCTTGCCACCCAAATATTTATCTATTGAGATTGCCGCCTGCCTTCCGTCGGCAATGGCTTCAATCACCGAAGCCGGTCCATGCTTGGCATCGCCGCCGGCAAAAACACCCTCCCGGCTGGTAGCCAGGGTCTCAGGGTCAACCTGGATGGTATTCCCTCGCCCGAGGGTCAGATCGAACTGAGCCGGAATCTCCGGACGCTGGCCGACGGCGGCGATAATATTGTCAAAGCTAAGGGCAAACTCACTGCCCTCAATCGGCTCGGGGCGTGGTCTGCCACTGGCGTCTATTGCCCCCAGCCTCATGCTTATGCCAACCAGTTCCACCCTTCCGTTCTTTTTGCTTATCCTCGTCGGTGCTACCAGAAACTCAATCTTCACCCCTTCGGCGATAGCCCCCTCAATCTCCTCAGCGCTGGCGGGCATCTCACTTTGAGTCCGCCGGTAGAGGATAGTTACCTCTTTAGCACCAAGGCGGAGCGCCGTCCGTGCCGAGTCTATAGCGGCATTCCCGCCACCGATAACGGCCACGCTATTCCCGATTTCCACCTTCTTGCCCAGGCTCACCTCTCGCAGGAACGATACGCAGTCCATCACCCCGGGGCTGTCTTCTCCCTTAACCCCAATCTTGATGCCCTGGTGGGCTCCAGTAGCTAGAAAGGCGGCGTTATAACCATCGGTGAAGAGCTCATCCAGCGAATCAACCCGGGTGTTTGTCTTTATGTCAACCCCGATACTCTCTATCTCCTTGATTTCAGCCTTAAGTATATCCTTGGGTAGTCGATAATCAGGGATACCGACCCGCATCATCCCCCCCGCCTCAGGCAGGGCTTCAAAGACGGTTACCGCATGACCGAGCTTAGCCAGGTAATAGGCGGCGGTAAGCCCCGCCGGTCCTGAGCCAACGATAGCCACCCGCTTACCGGTGGCGGGGGCAACCCTGGAACCTTCCTTCCATAGCCCATTGCCATGGTCAGCGGCGAACCTCTTCAGCACCCGGATGCCAATAGCCTCGTCAAGCAGACCACGCCGGCACTTAGCCTCGCAGGGATGAATACAGACATAGCCGCAGACTGAGGGGAAGGGAATCTTCTCCCTAATTACGGCTAAAGCCTCAGCCGGCTTGCCCTGAGCAATAAAGCGGATATAGCGGGGGGCGTCAACCCCGGCGGGGCAGGTATGGCTGCACGGTGCCGCCACCAGCCCCTCACACACCGCCGCCCGGCAGTGGTGCTTCTTGATATGTTCCTCATACTCGTCGTGGAAGTAGCGAATGGTGGTCAGGATGGGATTGGGCGTTGTCTGTCCCAGCCCGCAAAGCGAGCCGGCTTTGACCTGCTCACCTAGGCTCAGCAGCAAGTCAATGTCCTCCAGCTTGCCCCTGCCATTGGTAATGTCCTCAAGGATAGCCAGCATCTGCTTTGTCCCCAGACGGCAGGGAACGCATTTACCACAGGACTCAGACTGGGTAAAAGAGAGAAAGTAACGGGCGACGTCAACCATACAGTTGTCCTCGTCCATGACCACCATCCCCCCCGACCCCATAATGGAACCAGCCTTGGCCAGCGTCTCATAGTCAACCGGGGAATTCAACATGCTTGCCGGCAGGCAGCCGCCGGAGGGACCACCGGTCTGGACCGCCTTAAACCGCTTGCCGTCGGGAATGCCGCCGCCAATCCCGTAGATAATCTCCTGAAGGGATATGCCCATCGGCACCTCAATAAGACCGGTGCGGACTACCTTGCCGGCTAAGGCAAAGGTCTTGGTCCCCTTGCTCCCTTCCGAGCCATAGCTGGCATACCAGTCAGCACCCTTCTGTAAGATTGCCGACACATTCCCCCAGGTCTCTACATTATTAATATTAGTCGGCTTGCCCCATAAGCCGGATTGAGCGGGGAAGGGAGGACGAGAACGGGGCATGCCCCGCTTGCCCTCAATAGACGCCATCAGCGCCGTCTCTTCGCCACAGACAAAAGCCCCCGCCCCCTGCTTAATCTTCAGGTGAAAGCTGAAATCGGAGCCCAGAATATTATCACCAAGCAGGCCAAGTTCTTCCATCTGGGCAATAGCCACCTTCAGGCGCTCGATAGCCAGGGGGTATTCCGCCCGGATGTAGATATAGCCCTCGCTTGCTCCCATCGCGTAGGCGCCAATAAGTATCCCCTCAAGAACGGCATGGGGGTCACCTTCAAGAAGCGACCTATCCATAAAAGCGCCGGGGTCACCCTCATCGGCATTGCAAATGACATACTTTGGCGTACCCGGAGACTTCCGGCAGAACTCCCACTTCAGACCGGTGGGGAAGCCAGCGCCACCCCTGCCACGCAACCCCGACTTCTTTATCTCCTCAATCACCGCCTCCGACTTCATCCCCAGCGCCTTAACCAGACCGCTATAGCCATCTTTGGCGATATAGTCGTTGATATTCTCCGGGTCAATAAAGCCGCAGTTGCGCAGGGCGATGCGTACCTGGGGCTTAAGCATCGGCAGCTCAAAGAGCTTGGGGATACCACCGACGCTATCGTCACCGACGGTGCCCAGAGCCAGGTCAGGGCGGGGGTTATCCTTAATCAGATAGTCATTGATAAGCTCCGCCGCCAGCTCAGGGGTGATATCGGCATACAAAATATGGGGGCGACCGGGCTTGATGATATCGATTATCGGCTCAGCATAGCAAAAGCCGATGCAGCCAACCTGAATGACATTAGCCTTAATCTTATGCCGTTTCAGCTCACGGTTGATAGCCTCAAGCACCGCCATGGCGCCGGCGGCTCGACCGCAGGTTGCCGCCCCGACGAGGATACGAGGTTTTTTGCTGCGCTCCAGGGCTTCCCACTCTGACACTGCCTGAGCCTTAATCTTGTCAAAGGTCATTATTACACTTCACCGTAGCCGCTATTCAGCCTCAGCCAGGATTTGCCCCACCTTAGCAGTTGTCATTCGCCCATAGACATCCTTATTAATTACCACCACTGGGGCTAAGGCACATGAGCCAAAGCAAGCAATTGTTTCCAGACTATACTCCATGTCATCGGAGGTCTCCCCCGGTTTAATGCCCAGTCGCTTTTCCACCTCACGCAGGATGCGTGCCCCCCCCCGGACATGGCAGGCAGTCCCCCGACATACCTTAACCCTCTTCCTGCCAGTGGGGATAAAGGTAAACTGAGCATAAAAGGTACCCACCCCGTAAACGACGCTCTCCGGTAAGCGGAGAAATTTAGCGATTTTTTGCATTACCTCCGCCGGCAGGTAGCCAAAGCTCTCCTGGGCTTCCTGAAGGATGGGAATAAGGTCGCCCTTATCCCCGCCATATCGGGATAATATCTCCTCTAACTGCTCGCTGCCGTCTCCCAATTTACTTCACCCTTCCTTCCCTCAGGAATTTTACCAGCTTCCAGGTGATGGTCTCACAAAGCACAGTTATATCATAGGTAGAGAGGTAGCCAGAAATGCTGGCATCAAACAGTATATTGCTTCGTGGGGGAAACTCCTCATCCCCCCGCCACAGGACCAGGGTCACGGGCACCCGACTGAAGCCGTTAATCGTCACCGCCACGTCGCCATAATCAACCTTATGACCATCCAATCTTTCTGCCGCCTCTATCAACTTATGAGGCTCCCTGCCAAAATGCTTCGTAATAGGCTCTATTGACCTCTTGGAGAATGTCGGGAAGTAGCTCGCCCCCTCAGGAAGCTCCGGGAAGGCGATAAATTTATTGGCTATGGGTGTGCCTTTAGCCAGGGTTAAATAATGAAGAATCAAAATCTTATCCTGTATTGGTACCTCCGCCTTGCCTTTCACCAGCGCAATCTCAATATCAGGAAAGGTGACCTGATAGGACTGCCCCAGATACTCAACAATGGCTAGCTCCTGTGAATCTATAACCACGTATCTGGCACCGCTTTTGCGGCACTGCTCTTCTATATTACCCCTGCCCAGCTGCTCACCAGCGAGCTTAAGGGCAAGTTTGTAGCCGTACTCATAATTCCTCTGCTCTGGCAGTGATAATGGGCTAGTTTTCATCCTGTCACCCTAAAGCCCGGCAGCCTCCAGAATTGCCGGCACCCTTTTCTCCCAACCGATAGCCATAATATGCGCCCCCTGGCACATATCTTTAAGTTCCTTAATCAGGCTTGCCGCAATTTCCATCCCCGTCCCCACTTTATCCTCAGCGGCCGCCATCTTATCGATCAGCTCTTCGGGGACAAAAACCCCAGCCACGTTCTTATTCATAAACCGGGCCATACCGACTGATTTCAGGGGTATTACTCCCGCCAGGACAGGGACACCGAATCCCTTTACCCGCTTCATGAACTTGGCGAAGACTTCAGGCTCATAGATAGCCTGCGTCTGAAAGAACCTGGCTCCAGCCTCGATCTTCTTCTCCATCTTTATCAGCTGGAGCTCAAAGCCTGCCCGGGTACTCGAGCCGGGGTTGACCACCGCCCCGGGGAAGAAATTCGGCTTCCCCTTAAGCTCATTACCCGCCATATCGTAGCCTTCGTTGAGCTTCTTTATCGCCTCAAGGAGCTGTACCGCATCCAGGTCATAGACCGGCTTTGCCTGAGGATGGTCGCCAAGCGCCGGTAAATCCCCAGTGATAGCCAGGACGTTTTCAATGCCAAGGACATGGGCGCTCAACAGGTCAGACTGCAACGCCAGGCGGTTTCTATCCCGGCAGGTCAGCTGGAATATGGGGTCAAGCCCCTTTTCTTTAAGCAGATGGCAGACTGCCAGCGAGCCTAATCTCATCACCGAGCTCTGCTGGTCGGTAACATTGGTGCCATCCACCTTACCCCGCAGGAGTTCAGCCACCTCCCCAATCTCGGTGACGTCGGTCCCCTTCAGCGGCCCGACCTCTGCGGTGATAACGAACTTTCCTGCCTCAAAGAGAGGCTGCAGGCTCATGTTTTCCCCCTTTATAGCTCAAGCCAGGAGTGAGAGTAAAGGGTCTCTCCCATAAGAACCCGGAATGTTTTTACGTATTTTAGCTCTTCTTCAGATAAAGAGGAAGGTTCCGGCCTTTCGCCGTCAAGCATCCCATGCACCAGCTTGACCAGTTCCGGCTTCTTGCCCCTAGCGATGGCGATTAGCTCGGCATCAAAGGCATCAACGATTGCCGAGTAAAGCCCGTACTTCATCAGTATCATCAGGCAGGTGCGGTTAAGATAGGGTCTCAGGTTTTGCGGGGTGCCGTTGGAGATATTGGACAAGCCTACGGTGGACTTGCATTCCGGGGCGATGTCCTTGAGCATGCCCATGAACTCAAAACAGGACTTCACTTGGTTTATCTCCACCGACACCGGGGTAAGAATGGGGTCTATCCAGATGTCCTCGTTGGGGATATTTGCCTCACCGGTCTTATATAAAAGCTCAGCGGCAAGCACCCCTCTCTCGGCGGCGTCGCGGGGCATCCCCTCCACCCCCCACAACAGTCCAATCATAGAGGCGTTGTACTTCCCGACAAGGGGTAACTCTTGCTCCAATCGCTCCGGTTGCAGAGAGATGGAGTTAATCAACGCTTTGCTCTGGCACGCCTTCAGCCCTGCCTCCATGGCTATGGGGTTGGTGGTATCCAGCGATAACGGCTTATCGGTAACCTCCTGTACTGTCTTGACCACCCAGTCCATCAATTCGTCCCCCGCCTTCCGGGCAGGGCCAATATTAAGGTCAATATAATCAACATCGGCCTCAGCCTTAGCCAGTTCCTGAATCGGCTTAGGATTTCTCTCCCTCAGCGCCGGACCGATGGTCTGGGACATTATATTCAGGTTTTCGCCAATAAGAATCATCTCTTTCTCTCCTATGGCTTCCACGTCTTAAGATAGGCGGGGATATTTGACCCCTCCCTGGGACCGACCAGAATCTCCCAGTCCGCCAGCTCCTCCTCAAGACCACCGCTCTCAGAGGCGGCATGCCCCGGTATCACCAGCTTGTGGTGCTTGACCTTATCGGCAATGCCGCACTTCTTAACAAAGGGGGCAATAGCATCAGCCACAAACTTCCCCGCCGCCCAGGCGGTCACCACGGAAAGCCCCTCGGTATCCTTCACCAGGAGCCAGCTGGGAACCCGGCTCGACTCTATCTCCCCGGAGACGATGAAATAGGTGAGGGAGAAGTTAGTGGTGATAAGCACCGGCGAGTCTTCCTTGGGTTCGCCGATGGGGTAGATTCCCTCGGTGGTTGCTAGAGGTCGCTGGGGGTCAGTATAGATATTCAGCCTCTCCACCAGAAGGGGAAAGAGGCTCTCTCCGTAAAAATCAGAAAGGACGATAATGCCGCCGTACTTGGCGACAAAAACAGAGGCAATCACCGCCTCCTTCATCGGGTCATCGGTCATCTCACCGGGGAAAACGATAGTGGGAAAGCCCAAGGGGCGGAATTTCTTGGCCAGGGCGGCACTCCTGATAATTATCTGGTCATTAAACGCCTGGCGCAGCTTCCTTGAGCCGGAATCCATGACCAAATCCTTGACCCCGGCTTTAGTTAACTTATCCGTCAGTTCCGCCAGCTTCTCCAATCCGTCAGCTTTCACCGCCACCGGGCAAGTCCCCTTAGCCAGCTCCGCCACCTTATCCAGGTTCTCCTCGGTAGCCGCATAGAGCAACGGCTTGCGCTCAGCGCAGACCTTGAGCCCTGCTGCCAGGACATCAGGGTCAGTGCTCATCAGGATAATACCAGCATCGGTGCCATCCTTTACCTTGCCGACCACGGCGGCAAATTTTGAGGCATCATTGGAATCAGCCTTTACTGCCACCAGATCAGCTTGAAGAGTGAGACCTATCCTCTCGTACTTAAGATTCTTGAATTTTTCCAGCCGGCTATCAATCTCGGCGTCAGCCATGGTGTCGCTGATGAGAATGGCAAAACCAGGCTTGTTGTCAAACCTTTTCTCATGGCGGAACATGACCGTCTCCCCGCCAATCTTTAATGCCCTATCACCCACGCCAATAGTAACCGGCATGATGGGCGGGGCGGATGCCTCAGAGAGCTTGGCTTTTGCCTCCTCAGAGACATAGGGACAGGCAGAAAGCTCCGCCTTACCCGCCGCCAGCTTCATGGCGAAGGCAAGGCAGGTAGGGTCTCCACATTCCTTACAGTTAGTCTTAGGCAGTAGCTTAAAAATCTCAATCCCGGTAAGCGCCATATTTCGTACGCTCCTTTCCCAGACTATATCATATCAGTAGCAAGAACGGCATCTGAGCCGTCATCGCGGTAACGTCAGGTGTTCGGCTCCTTTCCTAGCCCAGTATCGGGTCCATGCTTAGGGCGGGGTGCCCCTTCTCCTGCAGGAAGGGCAGAATCTCCTCCTCGGTTACACCAACCGTCTCATCGGCAATCATATCCGGCAAGTTAGGGATGCCAATCTCCTCAGCCCTCGCCTTAAGACGGTCGGCAATTTCCTCCTTGAGCATCTTGGGCATCCAAGCCATTCTCTTGATACCACCATCGGCCAAGACGAATTTCCGCTGGCAGATATTATACTTGCCATGCCCAACAAAGCCGGGGGTGCTAATGCCACCGCCGACAGTCCCCGCCAGAGTGGTGAACTTCATCCCGCAGGGGGTCTCTCCAGCATACTCCCGGTTGACCGTCATTATCCCATTACACAGGGGAAGGACAGCGGCAATGCACTCACAGCAGCCGCAGGTAGTCCAGGGGTCATAGACTATGCTGTACATATTGTAATGGTCCAGGTTGCCCCGGGAAGCCTTAGAGATGAACTCGTTTACCCCCCTCCACTGCCCGAGTTTGGCATCTACGATATCCCCCTTGGGAACCGGTTGATTGGGTCCAGTGGGGTTAATCTCAAAGGAAGCCTTGCAGTCCATCCAGTTATAGGAACCACAAAGTCCAGTTTTCTCCGGGGTAATGACGCAAACGTGGTTCGGGGCAAAGGATTGACACAGGGTGCATGAGTAGTAGGTGTCAGTAGTTTCATCAGTCATGCCCTCAATGCGGGCATCACGCTTGCCGTATACCGCCCTCGCCTTTTCCACTACCTCCTTTACCTTATCTTCCTCGGTATAAATCTTTACCTGTATCTTATCAAATATCCGGCCAAAGTCCTGGTGCAGCTTGGCATGAAGGATATCGCCGATGTGGTGCAGCCTAAAACCCTTCTCCACCGCCTGTTTGGCTATTCGTATCCAGGCAATATCCCTCTGCCCGATGTGCATCAGCCCCTGGGCATAGTTTATCAGGTGGTGAATTTGCCTCTCTAAAATAGGCTCAAAGTCCTCCTGCATCTCTCTGCCAGCAACCTCAACTACTATCGCCATGGGCAATCTGGAACCAGCCGGGACATCGGTTATCTCCGGACCGATAACCTCAACTTTGCCGTCCTCAACCTCCTCCATCCGCTTGCTGGTAACCCATTCCACCATAGGCGTTCTGCCACCGCCACATTCAAGATATATCTCCTCACCCCGCACCCGCTCACCCTCAAAGGCGGGGCCATAGTCTACCGGGACTGGCACCTCAGCTACGGCAACCTTCAATCCCCTTACCTCTATCGCCTTAGCGACTATCTTGTCATGGGGGATATTGGAGACAACATGCTCGTAGGTGCAGATGCCGGTAGGCAGAACCTCGGGTATCGGGGTATCGGCGATGGTGGGGAATCCCCAATTGACTGCCCCGGCGGCGTTAGCATACCACTCATCGGTAACATAGCCCAGGGGCAGGACGAAGGCAAAGACGCGGTCCTTATTATAGATAAGAATTTTTCGGTAATCACCGGGCTCAATGCCACCGAAGGACATCGCCGCCCTGGTGGCAAAGCCCATAGCGAAGGCGGCAGCGCTAATATCGGGACCGAAGGAGACCAATCGTGTAGGCCAGCCAATCTGTACCTCCGCCTCCACCAGCTGCTCCGAAAACCTCTTCCCGTCATACTCAGCGCACATAAAGACGTACTGGTTTACCTTCTGCAGCTCGCGGGCGATGTTCACTGCCATCTCATTGGTCGGAGCAGCACCGACAATAGCGGCAAAACCGGGGGCAGTGCCATCAACAAACTCAATTCCCCTCTTCCTCAGGATGACATCATCAGCCGCCCCTAGCCAGATGTTACTATCGGTAGGTTCCTCCTGCTTGGTGTAGAAATCGGGCGTCTCCAGGTATCTTATGGCTTCTATTATCTCCTCGGCGAAGAAGGTTGCCATACCGGCGTCAAGGGCTGGCGCCAGATAGGGCAAGGGGCATGTTTCCCTCACCGGTGGGGGGAGG
Organism: uncultured Dehalococcoidales bacterium; assembly: GCA_964505425.1. GTDB lineage: Bacteria > Chloroflexota > Dehalococcoidia > Dehalococcoidales > BS750m-G39 > CAVTZP01. The sequence goes on from CAZDHX010000004.1 coordinate 91,785, forward strand.
AGCGCTCGGCATCTCTTCAGTACCGGCTCCATATCACCCAGCTTCTCCACCTTGATTCCCAATATTCCATAAATCACCGGCAGATAGTAGGCGGTATTGGGGAAGCCCACCGGTTCCTTTGCCCCCCACTTGTCCATCGCCTCCTGCCACTTCTTCTCCGCCCTCTCTATAATCTTGTAAGCTCCGTTAATCGCTGCTGAGGCAATAATCTTTGACATCTTAGCCTCCAATCCCTTCTTATAGATGCTTAGACGGCGTCAAGCTCCCGTCTCATCTCCATGTCATAGAGTATTCGCTCTCTTGCCTGGTCAATGCCCAGAGCCTTACGCTTCTTGTCAATATGCTCAATCATAAGCTGGGCAGCCTTAACCGGGTCAGGCTCAAAAGCCCACATCCCGCCATACATCTCCTCAAAGTCCTTGAAGAGGAAGTTGGTTACCTCCTTGCTACCCAAGGTTGGCCAGTTAACCCCGAAGACGGTGAATACCCCGGAGGCGACGAAGTACTGACCGATGGATATTGCCTTCTCGCTCATCCACTCCGGAGCCGCCCCGGCTACCGGCAGGTCACTGATGTCATCGCCCAGACCGCCGTCTTTAACCATGGCAGTCGCCGCTATCAGTATTCGGCTGTTATCAACACAGGAGCCGAGGTGCAATACCGGCGGAATGCCGACGGCTTCGCATACTGAAGCCAGACCTTCGCCAGCATATTTTGATGCCGCCTCAGGGGTCATCAGCTCCGCCTTAGCCGCCGCCATGGCGCTACAGCCGGTCTGAATCACCAGGACATCGTTCTTTATCAGTTCTTTAATCATTGCGGTGTGACCCTCATCGTGGGTAACCCGGGCGTTATTGCAGCCAACAACGCCAGCTACCCCCCTGATTCTGCCGTTAATGATGTTGTCATTCAGAGGCCTATAAGAAGCCCTAAACAGACCCCCCAGCAGATAGTTTATGGTCTCATGGCTGAATCCAGCCACCAGCTCAGTCTGCTCTTCAGGGATGTCAATATTACTCCCCCGTTTGGGGAAATTCTCAATGGCGGTCTTGACTATCGCCCGGGCTGATTCTATAGCTTTGTGTTCATCAAACTCAATGTGCACCGCACCCGTGATTTTAGCCTTGGGCGAGGTGGTGATAATCTTGGTATGGTAGCACTGGGCGATATCGGGCAAGGACTGCATAATACACTGCACATCCACCACCATGGCATCCACCGCCCCGGTAACCAGAGCCAGCTCCTGTTGCAGAAAATTACCAGCTAAAGGCACACCGTGGCGCATCAGTATCTCGTTGGCCGTGCAGCACATCCCGGCTAAATTTATCCCCTTAGCCCCCTTGGACTTAGCCAATTCTATCATCTCTGGCTCATGGGACACAGCGACAATCATCTCGGAAAGTAGTGGCTCGTGACCATGAATGACGATATTTACCTCATCCTTCTTGAGCACGCCCAGGTTTATCCTACCCATGACTGGTACCGGGGTGCCAAACAGAATATCCTGAAGCTCGGTGGCAATCATACTGCCACCCCAGCCATCAGCTATAGATGCTCTAACCCCCTGCTTGAGCAGGTTGCGATAATCCTGGTCAACCCCGATATGGGTGCGGTGCATTATCTCAACGATTTCTCGGTCTATGCCCCGGGGGGCAACCCCCTCACGCCGCCACAATTCCTGGCGCTTTAGCGGCGCTCTCTTCAGGAAGAGAAGCTCTCCCTCCTGCCGGCCAAACTCGGCTAATGCTATCTCGCCAATATCAACAGCTATCTCCTGGTTACTGCGGTCGCCGATTTTAACACCCAAATCCAGGGCTACCTGGAGTAATTTCTGCTCATCCTTTATCTCATATCCCGGAGCCTCTCCCTTGGCTACAGCCAGAAATAGCTCAGCCACCCCCCGACCGTGGTCGGAGTGGGCCGCCGCTCCACCAGCCACCATGCGAATGAAATTACGGGCAGCAATCGTCTCCGCAGTAGCCCCGCAGACGCCCCTTCTCTTCCGCTTCTCCTCTGGCGTCTCCTCCTTACCCTTGGGTAAGGGCACCCGGCAGGGTCCCTGACCACAATTGCTGCAACAACTGCCCACCGAGCCTATGGGACAGGGCTTCATCGTCTCAGCTCTATCAAAGACGGTATTCGCCCCATCCTTAGCCGCCTTTTCAATCATCTTAATACTGGCGCTATCAATACTCTTAGCCTTTTCTTCTGCCATCGTCTTATCCCCTTTCTATGAAGCGCTCAATTCAGCTATCATCTCCCGGACCAGCTTTATCGCCTCGGGGTGCCTCATAACGAGCACATCTCCCCCCGCCAGAAGCAGGACCATAGCTGACATCGCCTCCAGCAGGATTCCCCGCTTCTTGGCATCCCCCATATTAAGCTCGCCATCGGCAAGGTGTACCTCCTTGGTCTTCCACGCCTCTTTGGATATATTGCAAACAAGCGGGAACTGTAGCTTTTCATCCTGCTGGGTCAGCCCCGCCATCCTCATTCTCTCCATCACCGAGTAGGCATACTCAATGCCGTAGCCGATGCAACTGACGGTGGGGTCAACTATAATCAGTTCGTCGGGGACACCAAGGTTGCCCAGGAGGATATTAAGCTGCTTAGCCAGATTTATGTCTATCGGCGATGAGGCAACTACGGTGTGGTGATAACCGATAGCGGCGGCGCCAATCTTTTTGTGGTCTCCTTCCTCAACTGGTCCGATAATCAGGTCTTTACCCTGGCAGACCTCGCCTACCTTTCTCAGAACCTCAGAATCCTTGTCATGATTAGCCGTTCCCCAGACAATCAGGGGAACGCTAATCGCATCAGCTACCTTTTTTACCACCTCGGTAGCTTCATCCGCCCCCCGGTCAAGCCCGTTGGGGTCAGTGCTTAACAGTTGCAGGCAGATCATCTCCGCCCCGTAGTCTTCGATACACTTATTTGCCCAGGCTACCGGGTTATCGGTTACCCCGGCAAAGGGCTCCAGGGCAGCCGCCGCCCAGCCTTCCGGGGGCATATCCCATACCTCCATGGCTATCCGGGGCGGATGGGGCATCTCCCCCTCAAAGAGATAGAATGGATAGCAGGTCTCGCCGCCAACCGTTACCGCCTTGTCGCCACCACCCAGCTTTATTTCCTTAATCTTACCACTGTAAGGTGTTTTCGGAACTTCAAACGCCATTTTAAAACCTCCTCACTCAAGCCGGGTTCTTTCGTTTCTCACTGCCGTACCAGTCTTTGCCATACCAGTAGCGCTCGCCGCTTTGCAGGTATTTAAGTCTCTCCTCCCTGTTTTCCAGCTTCTGCCGCCACTTCCCCAAGTCCTCCCCCTCCGGTTTGCCTTCTTCAAAGGTAGCCCCCAGCACCTCTACTTCCTCCCTACCCGGTGCCTTCTTTTTCTCAACCTCGTACTTCATCCCTTGCCTCCTAGTCTATGCCGGCGGCTATTTTCGCCGCCCTTACGGTATTCATCATGAGCATGGTTATCGTCATCGGTCCCACCCCACCGGGGACGGGGGTGATGGCTTTAGCCTTCTCCTTGACGGCGTCAAAATCAACGTCACCGGCGAGAATTCTCTTCCCCTCCGGCGTCTTGCCAATCTCGTTGACGCCGACATCAATGACAACCACCCCATCCTTGACCATATCGGCGGTAATAGCCTTGGGCTTGCCAGCGGCAACGATTAATATATCCGCCCTCCTGGTGTGAAAAGCCAGGTCTCTGGTGCCGGTGTGGCAGATAGTTACCGTGGCATTAGCCCCCGGTCTCTTCTGCAGCAGGATATTGGCTATTGGCTTACCCACGATATTGCTCCTGCCAACGACGACGACCTCTGCCCCGTCAATCTTGGTGCCGGAGCGAATCAGAAGCTGCTGGATACCAGCCGGGGTGCAGGGCATATAGTCCGGCTCGCCAATCATCAGCCGGCCCACGTTCACCGGGTGGAAGCCGTCAACGTCCTTCCTGGGGTCGATAGCATAGAGGACTTCCTCCTCGTTCAGGTGCTTGGGCAGGGGCAGCTGGACCAAAATGCCGTTAATCTTGGGGTCCTTGTTGAGCTTCTGCACCAAAGCGATGAGCTCCTGCTGGGTAGTATTCTCGGGAAGGTCATGCCTCTCCGAGTAGATACCGAGCGCCTGGCAGGTCTTCTCCTTGGCACCGACGTAGACCTGTGAAGCCGGGTCAGCACCGACGAGAACAGTGGCTAAACCAGGCACGACGTTATGCTTTGTCTTAAGCTCAACGAGCTCCTGTTTCAATTCCTCGCGAATCTGGGCGGCGACTTCAGCGCCTTTAATCAGTTGTGCGGTCATTTTTATCCCCTTTTCATCCGGATTTTCCCGGTTTCGAGCAGTTTACCCATTAAATCACCAACCGCCTTCACTGCCTTTGCCGTATCGGGCAGTTCAAGAAGCGGCTTCAGCTTGAGGTCATACTGATATACCTCTTCATCAAGGGGTATAAGGGCGGTGGGCTTAATTCCCAGCCTCTCCAGTTCCCCGACGACAAGCTGGTCTAGCTTCGACGGAACATAATTAATTATTACCGATTGCCTCTTCACCGATAGTTTTAGGTCAGCGACTAAATCCTTTATCCGTACCACCGTCCTGACGCCCTTCACCGAATGGTCGGAAATGATGAGCAGTTCGTCAATCCCCTGGGTGGTTCTCCGCGAGAGGTGCTCCATCCCCGCCTCATTGTCCATAACCATATAGGGATAGTTCCCGGAAAGGGTATCGGCAAACTTTTTCAACATAACATTAGGGTAGCAATAGCACTCCGGACCCTCTCCCCTGCCCATGGTCACCAGGTCAATATCTTTGCCCTCAACTATAACCTCATTCAGCTTATAATCCAGGTAAGCCTCCTTGGTCATCCCGGGGGGAATTTTTATCTTGTCCTTCTGGAAATCGTCAAGCATCATGCCCACCGTTTGCTTTACATCAAGTCCTAAACTCTCTCCCAGATTGGCATTGGGGTCAGCGTCAACGGCTAAGATAGGTCCCAGACCAGCATTCTTTAAATAACGAATGATAATGCTGGTAATAGAGGTCTTACCACTACCACCCTTTCCCGCTACCGCAATATTAAAACTCAAACTAACATCCTTTGCTCTGCTTCTATCTTAGCAGTCTATACTTCTGTTATTAAATTTTATTTCTAAGGTAACACAGTGACTAAAACAGCCCCTGTACTTTACCGGTCTTGGTATCTACGTCAACCTTTCGGTAAGCGGGGTTGGACGAAGTCCCGGGCATGAGGCTGATAGCACCGGCGCACGGGCAGAGGAACTTGGCTCCGGAGTAAATCAGCACA
>CAZDHX010000005.1:0-69246 GCA_964505425.1 uncultured Dehalococcoidales bacterium
CTCCATTGGTAATCACAAAGGAGGAGGTCGATAAAGGGCTCGATATTTTGTATCCTATACTGGCTAATATCAGGCCTGATTAATTAAATATTATAGCCGAAGAAAGGGGTGAAGACATGTACTATGCCTTGGATGAGAAAGTCAAGCAGGTAATTGATAAAAAGGAAGACCTAACATTACAGATGGTAAATGAGGATTACCTCAAGCTGCAGTATTTTGCCAAGGAAGTAGATTGGCATTATGAAGACCGCGATGAGTTCTTTATCGTTTTAGCGGGAACAGCTGATTTCTCTATTGAAGATACTGACTATAGTTTGAAAAAAGGGGACCTCTTGGTCATTGAAGCAGGGAAAAGGCATCGGGCTAGTTCTCCGGGGAGTGTTTTGCTTTCAATTGAACCGCACGAGAGAGGGCGTTAGGCGGTTATTCGACTGATAATTACTCCACATCAGGACATTTTGACTAGGATTTGGTAGCGGGCGCTGGATTCCAGCTACCCCCCTGAAGCCGAAATATGCTATATTAGGCTTAGCGACTATCCGGGTCAGGGGTAAAAAATGTTCAGGCGTTTCTCCTTTATTATTTATCTGGCTCTTGCCTTTCTGGTGCTATCCGCTGTCGTCTACTTTGTTCATTACCTCATTTTCCGTGACATTCATCATATCTTCATCTATATGGTCGGCGACCTTGCCTTTCTGCCGCTTGAGGTGCTGCTGGTAGTGCTTATCATCGAGCGTGTCCTTAGCCACCGGGAGAAACAGGATAAACTGGAAAAGCTCAACATGGTGGTGGGCGCTTTTTTCACTGAGGTGGGCAATCATCTGCTCAATGACCTCCTCAAATACTTTGATAACCGCTCCGAAATCACCAAGCATATGAATGTTGCCCCTGAGTGGACCAAGCGGGACTTTCGCCGGGCGGCTAAATATGCCTATCACCTCAATGTTGAGTTTGATTGCCGCAAGGTAGACCTGAAAAAGCTCAGGAGCTTTCTGGCGAGCAAGCGGTCATTTCTAGTGACCCTGCTGGAAAATCCCAATCTGCTTGAGCACGACCGTTTCACCGATTTGCTGTGGGCGGTTACCCATCTTGACGAGGAGCTTGAAGCCAGACCGTCACTGGCTGACCTTCCCGATGCTGACCTGGAGCATCTTGCCGGTGATATCCAGCGGATGTATGACCATCTGGCCAGCGAATGGTTGGGCTACGTGGAACACCTGAAAGCAAAATACCCCTTCCTTTTCTCGTTGGTTCTGAGGACGCATCCCTTCCAGGAACGCCCCTCGCCGGTATTTACTTAATAAAAAAGGGAAGCGCTGTTGCTCCCCTCTGTTTTCTTGGTAGCGGGGGCTGGATTCGAACCAGCGACCTTTGGGTTATGAGCCCAACGAGCTTCCACTGCTCCACCCCGCGCCGACTTTTCAGTATAAAGGGCGGGGTATAATATGTCAAGGTAATTTGCCTAGCCCCGTTTAGCCCTTGCTCTTCCCTTTTTTGGCTTCTCAGCTTTCTTCGGTTTGGCTGGCTTCTTCGCTTGCTTCGGCTTTTTCACTTCCTTCGGCTTCGCTGGTTTCTTTGCCTGCCGCGGCTTCTCCGGTGTAACTGGTTTCTCTACTTTCTCTTTTCTCTCTTTTTTCCCAGAGGGCCACCACCCTTGCAGTCGCTGGGCAATCTCCTGCTCGTATCCCTGGTCGCTTGGGGTATAGAAACGTTTACCCTGAAGGGGGTCGGGCAGGTGCTCCTGCCGAACGAAGTGCTGGCGGTAGTTGTGGGGGTACTTATACCCCTTGCCGTAGTTGAGTTTTTTCATTAAGGCGGTCGCCGGGTTGCGAAGGTGCAGTGGCACCGGCTCATCAGGGGTTTCCTGCACCTCCTCCTGGACCTTGGAGTAAGCCTTATAGAGCGAGTTGCTCTTGGGGGCGGTCGCCAGGTAGACGGCTGCCTCGGCTAGAGCCAGGTTGCCCTCGGGCATGCCGATGAAGTGGACGGCTTGCTGTGCCGCCATAGCGACCACCAGCGCCTGGGGGTCAGCCATACCGACATCCTCCGAGGCGAAGCGGACCAGCCGGCGGGCAATATAGAGGGGGTCTTCCCCCGCCTCCAGCATCCGCCCCAGCCAGTAGAGGGAGGCATCGGGGTCTGAGCCTCGCATTGACTTGTGCAGGGCGGAGATGAGGTCGTAGTGCAGTTCTCCCTCCTTGTCATAGCGGGGCGCCTTATGCTGGATGGCGTCCTCAATGGTTGATAGCGAGATGTGCCGCTCTCCGTGGGCGTCGGGCAGGGTGGTCTGGGCGGCTATCTCCAGGGTGTTGAGGGCGACTCGGGCGTCCCGGTTTGACATCAGGATAAGGTGTATCAGGGCGTCCTCAGCAAGTTTGACGTTTAGTTTGCCCAGACCGTTGAGTTCGTCCATTATCGCCCGGCTGATTATCGCCTGTATTTCGTCCTCGGCGAGGGGGTTGAGGGTGAGGACCTGGCAGCGGGAAAGTAGTGGCGAGATGACCTCAAAGGATGGGTTTTCCGTGGTGGCTCCGATAAGGGTAACCGTTCCGTCCTCAACGTAGGGTAGAATCGCGTCCTGCTGTGCCTTGTTGAAGCGGTGAATCTCGTCGATAAAGAGGATAGTCCTCTCCTGGTATAGCTTATAGCGCTCCTTTGCCTCCCCAACGAGCCGCCGCAGGTCAGCCACGCTGGCACTGACGGCGCTTATGGGGCTGAAGCGGGCTTTGGTAGCCCTGGCGATGACATAAGCCAGGGTGGTCTTGCCGCACCCCGGCGGACCCCACAGTATAACAGAGGGCACCTGCCCGGACTCAATCGCCTTTCTCAAAACCCGCCCCTGCCCCACCAGGTGCTCCTGCCCGACAAACTGGTGCAGGGCTTTCGGTCTCATCCTGGTTGCCAGTGGCGCTTCTTTTTCCTTCTGCTTCCCGGACTGGTAATCAAATAAATCTGCTGTCATCTTATCTACCTCACCCTCTTAATCCCTTCTTTCTCCTTCCCAAGGAGAGGGAGATAGCACTCAAAGTGGGCGGTGGAGGTTCCCGCCGCCTTATTTTTTTGCTACGCTTACCCTTTGATGTACGCTTTAAGAGTCGTGGGCGATACTGCTTACTTGGTCGGTATTTTTCCTTTGCTGGTATCTCAACAATTAGCTTATTGCTCTGTGCTACATCTTCACAATCACTATTTTGTTGCCAACCACGAGTTGACGGATTCCTATACTTTTTAGCTTTGTCACAAGTCTCACACGGCTTCGATGGGCAATCCTTATTCTTATCGCCTCCGAGGTATTTAATCAATTCTTTGTCCCAACTTCTAACCATATATACATGTTCACGAGTTTTTTGTAATAGTTTGGGTTCTATATCAAATTTTAAGTAGTATGTAATTCTTACCAAGGCAGAGCTACTTGTGTTTCTCCAACAATGGTATGCTACCGCTACATCACAGGTGTCAGGACCTAAATCAGTAAAATACCAGCCAGTACCGTATGTTGCGTCCATAGTTGTCCATGGGGTGGATACTCTAAACTGCCCAGTTCTTCCAATCTCATTAAAACCCATTTCTGTTGTGTAATGATATACGATCATTCTGCCACCTCACCTAAGAAGAGCAAATACTGCAATTTGGGAATGTCCTTCAACCTCTTCGCGTCATTTTCTGTAACTATGATATCAATAGTCTTTATATGGTGATATTGACTGGCATAGTGTCTAATACTCAGCATCAAGAAAAGTAATGCTGCGTTTATTTCTAGTCCCCCGTGTCCGCTACCCAATATTGGCATCCGGATCTTCGAAATCTTTTTATCTGAAGTAATCATAAATATATGCCGGATGCATTCGCAAATGCTACTCGGCTCTGCTCTGATACCAGTAGTTTCCCTCCTTATAGTAGCTGCCGTGATCAAAACGTTAACAGGAATGTTCCAAGGTGAAGGTAAAGCTATGGTAGTCCCCGGAAGGTATGTACCGTCGCTATTTTTTAAAGCTCGCGATGTTTCCAATGTCTTCCCAATGACTTTCCCAATTTCTGGAATTTTAGCGGGGTATCTGTCCAACATAAATGCGCCAAGGGCGCTATTTTTATCTGTTATACAATCATCAATAAATGCCGTATTTGCAGGAAGCACCACAGCCGCAGTTTCATCCATCCCCGATATTTCTTGAATTTTACCGACTCTTAAATTGACTGAAGCCCCCCCCAATTTAACAGACAGACCATCTATAACTTTTACTTTCTTTACTTTCTTTTTCCCTTTTTCAATTAATACATAGATTGCTACACCGCCCAAGGTTAGCACACATCCAACTATAAACATTATCCACTTGGGGCTTGCGGTCAGTGTAAAGTTTTTTAGACCATCAAAACTGCAAAATGAGAGGAAAATAAGGACTAAACCGCAGATGACCAGAATATTAACTGTTGGTGCGTTAAATATGTATCTTATATTTTCAGCCGTTTCCTTGAGATCCTTAATCATCTTCCCCTTTACTTATACCTCCTCACCTCAAATCGGTACAGTTTTACCGGCTCCTTGGCACCAATGCCTGCCTTCTGGCGGCAAATATCAAGCTGCTCATTCACCGTGTCCACCCCCCCAAGGTCGGGGAGGAGTAAACCCTTCCGCCACCCCGCCTCAACAATAACTCCGTACCTCTTCGGGTCTAGCTGTTTCTTGCTCTTTACCGGCTGGGGGGTGGTGAGGACGTCCACGCTGTTTTCAAGGTCTTTGAGCTCATCGGGGGTGATGGGGAGGAAGCGGGGGTCTCTGGTCGCCGAGCTGATGGCATTGAGGATAATCTCCTCAGCAACGTTGCTCTTTCGCGGCTCAATGGTGCCGATGCAACCTCTCAGTTCGCCGAGCTTGTGGATGGAGACAAAGGTTCCAGCCCTCTCCTTCATCTGGAGGGTGAGCTTTTGCGGCTTGAAGACCCTGCCCTCTTTGATATAAGCCTCCACTGTTTTCTTGGCTAATTTCACCAGCGAGTGCACCTCATCCCCCCTTTATTATTATGCCGGCATAGCCCACCACGCTTGAGTAATCGCCGGTGGTATCTCCGCTGGTCTGGTATTTAACCAGCTCCGCCCCCTTCGCCCCCAGTTCCTTGGCGGCAACGATAAGGCTCACCGCCGGGGCAAAGCCGCACATGGTGATATCAAATTTATCAACCCGCCTTAATAGCTCGTCCTCATCTAAGGCGAGTACCGCTTCTATGGCTTGATTGTCCTTCTTCTGGGCTGAGGCTTGCGGCTCATAGTGGGTCATGTCGCTGGAGGCGATAATTACCGCCTTCCCGCCCGATTCTTTAACCGCCCTGGCGAGCGCCTTGCCGATTTCCTTATAGATGGCGCCGCCGGCGTAGGCAAGCACGATTGGTACCAGCTTAAACTCCGTGTTGAAGTATTGCAGAAAGGGGAGCTGGACCTCAATGGAGTGCTCGCCGAGGTGGGCTGAATAGTCCTCCTCCAGGTATCTGGAGTTGGCTAGGATTTTCTTTGCCATCTCGGAGTCAATTTCTACCTCGCCTAGCGGTGTTTGCCAGCTGCCTTCGGTCATGATGCTGAACGGTCTTCCCCTCCCGGTATGGTTCGGCCCCATGATGATAAAGGTGTCCTTAAATTTAATCCGAGAGATGGTTGCCCCCGCCACCGCCCCCGAATATATATAGCCGGCGTGAGGAGAAATCAGCCCGATTACCTCTTGTTTTTTTGCTTTCTCCGCCACCATCCCCTTGAGCATCCGCTTAAGCTCCGAGGCTGATGCCGGATAGAACTGCCCCGCGACCACCGGGTTCCTGATCATCTTTACCTCCCCTCCGTCCCCCGCGTTCTGAAATTAAGCTCTGTCCCGCAGAACTTGCACCTTGGGCCGGCAAGCCCGATTACGTTAGCCTGGTAGCCTGACCTCTGCACAACAAGCCGCCCGCAGGAAAAGCAGATGGTAGATTCGGTTTTATGCCCGGGGACATTACCGGCATAGACGAACTTGAGCCCGGCCTCCTTCCCGATGTCATAGGCATGCTCTATGGTGGATACCGGGGTCGGGGGCAGGTGCGCCATATGGTGGTGGGGATAAAAGCGGGTCACATGCCACGGCGTTAGCTCGCCGAGTTCGTCCCTTATCCAGCGGGCGATGCCCCCCAGTTGCTCGTCGTCGTCGTTCATGGTTGGTATAATGTTGGTGACGACCTCAACATGCATGTTCCATCTCTCCTTAGCCCGCTTGGCAACCTCAAGTATCCCCCGCCACTGGGTTACCTTTGCCAGGTTGCGGTAGAGGGCGTCGCTAAAGCCCTTGATATCAACCCGCCAGGCATCAAGGTAGGGCCCGATGGTGTCCAGGGCTTCGGGGGTGAGAAAGCCGTTGGTCACATAAACGGTATAGAGGTTATTCTTCTTCGCCAGCCGGGCGGAGTCAAAGGTATATTCAAACCAGATGCTGGGTTCATTATATGTCCAGGCAATGCCGTCACAATGATAGTGCCTTGCCAGTTCCACGGCGGTCTTGGGCTGGATTTCCTGGGAGTTAGCCCATGGTTCGTCCTCCGTGGGGCAGGAGATTTCCCAGTTCTGGCAGTCCTGGCAGTGAAAGTTGCATCCCCACCCCCCTATAGAAAAAGCCAGGGTGGCGGGGTAGAAGTGGAAGAGGGGTTTCTTTTCAATGGGGTCGGGGGCTACCGAGGACGCCTTGGCGTAGTTCATGTTGTAGAGGACGCCGTCTTTATTGTAATAGACGCGGCAGACGCCGTACTTGCCGGGGGCGATATTACAGCGCCACTGGCAGGTAGCACATTTTACCCTGGAGTTGGGCAGTTTTTCATAGAGCATTGCCTCGCGCATGATGCTCCTTCACCCCATTATAACACTCGGCTAGTGCGAGTTACACCCTCACCCCCTGTGTCCCCCTCTCCCTTGAGGGAGAGGGGGAGGACAATAAAAAAGAGGTGAGCATACCAACTCACCACATATTGTCTCAACAATGTATATGTTATAATTATGTATAATATGGCGTGGGAAATACCGAAATACACTCTTGCAGATGTAGATAATGCAGGGGAACTTCTTGTTCATAAACACCGAGATGAACAAGAGTATACTCTTGCCCTTAAAGTCATTGATAATTGGCGTGCCGTGCATGCTTTCCCATTGAATACCATGCAGGTGTACTTACGAAAAAAGGCCAGCATTATAGACCATAATGCTATTGTGGCTCAACGCATCAAACGACTTACTTCAATAGAATTAAAGTTGCGACATATGCCTGAGTTAAAACTCTCAGAAATGCAGGATATTGGTGGTTGTAGGGCTGTGGTTAGATCGGTAGCAGCAGTTAAAAAGTTAGTAAAAGCTTATCATGATAGTGATATTAAGCATAAACTTGATGATTGGGATGATTACATTAAAGAGCCAAAGCTAAGTGGATACCGTAGTTATCATCTCATATATCGCTACTATAGCGATAAAAAGTCTACCTATAATGATAGAAAAATTGAAATGCAGTTACGCTCCAAACTCCAACATGTTTGGGCTACAGCAGTAGAAACAGTCGGTACATTCACGGGGCAAGCACTAAAGTCAAGCATTGGCGCAAGAGAGTGGTTACGTTTTTTCCAGCTAATGGGGACGGTTATTGCCCTGAAAGAGGGTACCGCCCCTGTTCCTAATACACCAACAGACAATAATAGTCTACTGCGAGAGTTACGGGATTGTGCAACTAGCTTGCAAGTGGAGACTAAATTGTCTGCTTATGGGGCTGCATTGCATGAACTAACAAGGGAAAGGCACAAAGCGCACTTTTATCTTCTAGCACTAAACCCAGTCGCAAAGACTATTAGGGTTCGAGAGTATAAAAAAGGAGAGTTAAGTAGGGCACTTCGAGACTATACGCCAACAGAACAGGGTATTCGGAAGAAACCTGGTGGGGAAGCCGTTCTTGTGTCTGTTGACTCAATGGCAGCGTTGCGAAGCGCATATCCTAATTACTTTCTTGATACTGTTAAATTCCGTGAAGAATTGCAGTCCGCTCTCAGTGGGAAAATCGGCAAGTAATGGAACTTGCTCAAGGGGAGGGGGATAAAGGGGGAGGGTTTTCCTTGACTACATAGCTACCAAAGGCTAGACTTGAGTTAGATGAAGGTTATCGGTCTTACCGGCGGCATTGGCAGCGGCAAGAGCACCGTCTCCGGCTTCTTAGCGGAGCTGGGGGCGACGGTTATTGACTTGGACAAGGTGTGGCATGAGGCGCTCAAGCCTGATACCGAGGTGGGGCGGGTGGTGGCGGCTGCCTTCGGCAAGGTGATTGTCACTCCGGAGGGCGAGATTGACCGCAAGAGGCTGGGGAAGATAGTCTTTGCCAATCCCGATGCCCTGGCCCGCCTGAATAATATAATGCACCCGTGGATGTATGACACGGTGAAGGATCAGCTTGATGAATATCGGCGGCAGGGGGTAGGGGTGGTGGTGCTGGAAGCCCCCCTCCTCATTGATATGCCTCTTCGTTTGAAAAAAGGTACGCCTTCATTGCTGGACGAAGTGGACGAGGTCTGGGTAACTTTAGCCCCGGAGCCGGTGGTGCTCAAACGCCTGAAGAAAAAGAGCGGCATGCCCGAAGAGCAGGCGCTGGCTCGCATCCGCTCCCAGCTGTCTTCCGAGGAGAGAAACAAGCACGCCGATGTAGTCATAGATACCGATTGCCGTCTTAATGAGCTCAAGGCTAAGGTAAAGAAGCTATGGCAGAGGCTTGCTTGACACCTAGCTAGAGCAATTGCTACAATAATCTGTTTACGGAGGTTTTAAGATTTACGCTATTATTGAGACCGGGGGCAAGCAGTATAAGGTAAACCCCGGTGAGACCATAGATGTAGAACGCCTGGACGTGGCTGAGGGCAAGACCGTCGAGCTGGATAGGGTGTTGCTTATCGCCGATGGCGAGCGGGTAATTGTCGGTACGCCCACTGTTGACGGGGCAAAGGTGGTTGCCACCGCGCAGGGGGAGGGCAAGGGCAAGAAGGTTATCGTCTTTAAGTACAAGCCCAAGGTCCGTTACCGCAAGAAGACCGGGCATCGCCAGCTTTACACCAGGCTGGTTATAGATAAGATAGTTGAGCCGGGAGCGGCTGAGGTCAAGCCGGTCAAGAAAGCCCGGCGCAAAAAAGAGGTGAAGGAAAGTGGCGCATAAAAAGGGAGGCGGCAGCACTCGTTGCGGTCGCGATAGCAAGTCAAAGCGGCTCGGCGTTAAAAGATTTGACGGTCAGCGTGTAAATGCCGGCACGATTATCGTCCGCCAGCGCGGCACCCGCATCCACCCCGGCAGCAACGTCGGCGTGGGCAAGGACTATACCATTTACGCCCTGATTGACGGCGTGGTCAAGTTTGAGCCGACAACTAACAACCGGAGGAAGGTTAGCGTTCGCGCTAGCTAATTATTATGAAGCCTAAGATTCATCCCGAGTATTATAACGATGCCCAGGTAGTCTGTGCCTGTGGCAATACCTTTACCATCGGCTCGACCAAGAAGATGATGAAGGTCGAGCTTTGCAGTAAGTGCCACCCCTTTTACACCGGTGAGCAGAGGGTGGTGGATACCATGGGGCGGGTGGAGCGCTTTAAGCGGCGCTATAAGAAGGTGGAAGGTTAAATAGACAGGGTTAATGGGGAAGGAGCGGGCGAGTACCGCTCCTTTTTGTTTGCTGATGGGCGATAGGTTTTATTATGGCGGGCAGGCGGTTATTGATGGGGTGATGATGCGGGGGCGGAAGGCGATGGTTACCGCCGTGCGTCGCCCCGGCGGTGGGGTGGCGGTAGATGCCCAGCCCCTGACCGGTATCTATTCCGGCTGGGTGAGGCGGACCCCGCTACTGCGAGGCATTATTGTTTTTCTTGAGGTCCTGGTGCTGGGTATCAAGAGCCTGCTCTACTCGGCTAACGTCTCCCTGGAGGAGGAAGAGGCGCAAATTTCCGGATGGTTTGTCTGGCTCCTGTTAGCTGTTTCACTGGGTTCGGGGGTGGCTCTTTTCTTTATGGCTCCCCTTTTCCTTACCAAATTGCTTGCCCCGCATGTCACTTCGTCCCTGGTGTTTAACCTGATAGAGGGCGTTATTCGGGTGGCTATCTTCGTTGCTTACCTTAAGCTAATCACCCTCATGCCTGACATCAAGCGGGTATTTGCCTATCACGGTGCTGAGCATAAGGCGGTGCATGCCTACGAAGCCGGTGTGCCGCTGGAGGTGGCAGAGGTCAGAAAATACAATACCGCCCATGTTCGCTGTGGCACCAGCTTTCTCTTTGTCGTCTTGATTATCGCCATCATCGTTTTTGCCCTTGTTGGCTTGCCCTCGCTTTGGCTCATGGTCCTGTCGCGAATCGTGCTCATGCCGCTCATTGCCGCCCTCAGTTATGAGGTCATCTATTTTGGCAATAGACATACTGATAACTGGATGGTCAGGGCGGTTCTCGCCCCGGGGCTGTGGTTACAGTCGCTGACGACGAGGGAGCCAGATGATGCTCAGCTAGAAGTAGCCCTATCGGCTTTGCGGAGGGTGGTGGAGATTGACCAGGCTGAGGAGACGGCTTAATTTTACGTGTCCTCTTTGGTTAGCTCTTGGAAGAAGCAGGTCTTGTTGCCGGTGTGGCACACCGGACCGGAGGCTTTACCTTTAATCAGAATGGTATCGCTATCGCAGTCCTTCCATATTGATTTGACCTTGATGATACTGCCCGAGGTCTCGCCCTTGTGCCACAGCTCCTGGCGGCTGCGGCTGTAGAACCACGCCTCCCCGCTATTCAGTGTCCGGCGCAGCGCCTCCTCGTTCATGTAGGCGAGCATCAATACCTCGCCGGTATCAGCATCCTGAGCGATAGCCGGGACAAGACCCTTTTCGTTGAATTTTATATCTTTCATCAACCTCACCCCCTTTGTCCCCCTCTCCACTCTTGGAGAGGGGGAAGTGAGGGTTTTGAAGGGGCGAAGCCCCTTCAAACTACCCCATTTAGCTAGTAGCTAGCGCCTGCTTTAAATCTATGTCCCCGGTATAGAGCGCCTTGCCGATTATGGCGCCCTCGGCGCCCAGTGCTTTGAGCATGTTTAAATGGTTCAGCGACGATATTCCGCCGGAGGCAATGACCGGCGTTCTGACGGCATTAATAAGCTCGGCGATAGCGGAAAAATTTGGCTCGGTGAGGGTGCCGTCGCGGTTAATATCGGTATAGATAAAGCGACTCACCCCCAGCTCTACCATAGACTGGGCAAGTTCCACCGCCTCAAGTTGCGTCTCCTGGCGCCAGCCGTGGGTAGAGATATAGCCGTCTCTGGCGTCAATGCCGACGATAATAGATTCCCGGAAGCGCTGGCATGCCCGCTTAACCAGCCCCTGGTCCTCAACGGCGGCGGTGCCCAGAATGACCCGCTCTACGCCCGCCTTTAGCAGTTGCTCAATGGTCTCAAGCTGGCGGATGCCGCCACCCAGTTGAGTCGGCACCAGGGCGGCGCTGGCTATCTCGGTGATAATATCCAGATTATAGACCTCGCCGCCAAAGGCACCATCAAGGTCAACGATATGCAGTCTTGGCGCCCCCAGCGATTGCCACTCCAGTGCCACCTCTACCGGGTCGTCGGAGAAGACCGTTTCCTGGTCAAAGTCACCCTGATAGAGGCGGACGCACCGGCCGTCTCTGATATCTATGGCGGGGATGATTTCTATATTAACCCACCTTATAGGTTGATATTGGAATACTTTCGCCACGGGCGGGCGAGGAATGCCTTGTTGTCCTTATTCTTGTTCTCCAGGAAGTCCAGCGCCTGATTTATGACCTTCCTGGTATCGCTGGGCATTATTATATCGTCGGTGTAGCCTCGCTCGGCACTGCAATATGGGTTCTCGTAGATTTCATCGTATTCTTGTATTCTCTTGGCTTGTGTCTCTTTCGGGTTTTCCGATTCCTTTATCTCCTTGGCGAAGATGACGCTGGCGGCAGTCTCGGCACCAACGATGGTGATGCGAGCCGTGGGCCAGGCAAAGACAAGGTCGGCACCAATGCCCTTGTCCAGCATGCCGTAATGGGCGCCGGCGTAGGACTTGCGGAGAATGACTGAGATTAGGGGCACGGTGGCGTCAGCCCAGGCAAAGAGCATCTTGGCGCCGTGGCGCAGGATGCCCTTCCAGTCCTGCTCCGAGCCAATCATATAGCCGGGGCAGTCCTGAAGGGTGACCACCGGGATGTTGAACAGGTCGCAGAACCTGACGAACCTCGCTCCCTTGTCTGAGGCATCAACATCAATAACCCCGGCGGCCCACATTGGCTGGTTTGTCCAGATGCCAACCGGGCGCCCGTTAAAGCGGGCAAAGCCGGTGATGACACTCTTGGCATGGTCTTTCAGTGTCTCAAGGAAATAGCCATCATCAACGATGGCTTTGATTAGCTTGTACATGTCATAGGGTTGGGTTGGGTTGTCGGGTATTATACTGTCAAGCTCGGGGCAGGTGCGGTGTGGGTCATCCTGGCACTCAATACGGGGCGGCATCTCCCGGTTGTTTAACGGGAAGAAGGACAGGAGCTCCTTAGCCTTGTCTATGGCATCTTTGTCGTCCTCGGCGACAATATGGGTCTGTCCTGATTTAACGGCATGAGCCTTCCACCCCGAGAGCTCCTCAAGGGAGATTTCCTCCCCGAGCTGGGTCTTAACAAAGGCCGGACCGGCAATTCCCATGAAGCCGGTATTCCGACATTGAATAAGGAAGTCCTGCATTATGGGGTGGTAAGCCTGCCCGCCAAGGCAGGGACCCATGAGCAGGGCTATCTGGGGGACTATGCCTGAAGCCAGGATTTGGGAGCGGAATAGCCAGCCGTAGGCTTCCAGGGTATCCATTCCTTCCTGGAGGCGGGCGCCGCCGGAGTCATTCATGCCGATAAGCGGCCACCCCATTTCCTTGGCCAGATTGATAGCCCGGATTTCCTTCAAGCCGTGATACTCGCCGAAAGTCCCCGCCATCGCCATAAAATCCTCGGCAAAGGCAACAACCGGTCTGCCATTGACCAGACCGTAACCGGTTACCACTCCTTCGGCGGGCACTTCTCTCTTGTCCATGCCAAAATGCACCGTTCGGTGCTTAACGAACAGCCCTATCTCGGTGAAGGTGCCGGGGTCAAATAGGTAGTCTATCCTTTCCCTGGCTGTCCACTGTCCCCTCTGGTGGCGCTTTTCAATAGTCTCGGGGGGCGCCATCTGCAATATTTTTTTTCTCTTCTTTTTATATTCCTCAATCAGCTTTTTGGTCGTTGCCATCTAAGCCTTTCTCCTTTCGGGTTTATTATAGCATTATTATTGCGGGGACAACAACGCCGTTGTTTCTTGACACTACTAGGTCAGGTTGTTAAACTTATCTTACTACAGCCAGCTCTCGCTTAGGTGTTTCATTGGTTAAAGAGGTATCATTTAGTCCCTCGTCACCACAACCGCCGCGCCGGGGTCTGGTTCAGGTCTTCACCGGCGATGGTA
The DNA here is from genome assembly GCA_964505425.1 of uncultured Dehalococcoidales bacterium. Lineage (GTDB taxonomy): Bacteria > Chloroflexota > Dehalococcoidia > Dehalococcoidales > BS750m-G39 > CAVTZP01. Next base: position 13,502 of record CAZDHX010000005.1, read on the forward strand.
AGGGGAAGACCTCGGCAGCCATCGGGGCCGTCGTCCGAGCCCTGGGTCACGGTCTCAGGGTCTATATTGGCTTCTTCATGAAGGGCGACCGTCCCTCCGGTGAGCGCGATATCCTCTCCCGGCTACCGAATGTCACCATGGAGAGCTTTGGCGCTGGCGGATTTGTTGACCCGGCGAATATTAAGTCAGGGGAAAGGGAGCAGGCAAAAAGAGGCCTGGTCGCGGCTCGCAAGGCGATGCTCAGCGGCAACTATGACCTGGTGGTCCTTGACGAGCTTAACCTTGCCCTAGCCTGGAAGCTGGTTGAGCTGGATGAGGTGCTCAGGCTTATTGATGAAAAGCCCGAGGGGGTGGAACTTATCCTTACCGGTCGCCAGGCTGATAGCCAGCTGGTTAAATCGGCTGACCTAGTTACCGAGATGTTGAAGATTAAGCACCCCTACGATGAGGGGGTGAGGGCGCGGGAGGGGATTGAATATTAACTGCAAGGAGGAATTATGAAGGTCACATTAAGTGTCATCAAGGCGGATATTGGCGGTTATGTCGGGCATTCTGAGTCTCATCCTGATATTTTAGCCAGGGCGGGGGAGCTTATGGCCAAGGCTAAGAAACAGGGGTTGCTGGTTGATTTTCATGTAACCAAGTGCGGAGATGACCTGCAACTGATTATGACCCACCAGCACGGCACGGAGAATGAAAAAATCCACAAGCTTGCCTGGGATACCTTTGTTGACTGCACCAACGTAGCCAGGGAACTGAAACTTCATGGCGCTGGGCAGGACTTACTCTCCGATGCTTTCTCGGGCAACGTCAGGGGGATGGGTCCGGGGGTAGCCGAGATGGAATTTGAGGAGCGGGGGTCTGAGCCTGTAATTGTGTTTATGGCAGATAAAACGTCATCTGGGGCGTGGAATCTGCCGCTATATAAGATGTTTGCCGACCCGTTTAATACCATCGGGCTGGTTATTGCCCCCAATATGCACGCCGGTTTTACCTTTGAGGTACATGACATAAAGGAACACAAGAAGATAACCTTTAACGCCCCTGAGGAGATTTACGACTTGCTTGTTTTTATCGGCGCGCCGTCACGCTATATGGTGAAGGCGGTCTACCACCAGGAGACCAAAAATATAGCCGCCGTATCCTCTACCCAGCGTCTGGCGTTAATTGCCGGACGATATGTGGGCAAGGATGACCCGGTGTGTATCGTCCGTGCCCAGGGTGAGTTCCCGGCAGTGGGTGAGGTGATGGAGCCGTTCACCCTGCCTTTGTTGGTGGAGGGGTGGATGCGGGGCTCGCATAATGGTCCCCTTATGCCGGTGTCGGTTGAGGATAGCACCCCCACCCGCTTTGACGGGCCGCCACGGGTGATAGCACTTGGTTTCCAGCTCGCCGAAGGCAGGCTGGTGGGACCCAGGGATATGTTTGCCGATAAGTCATTTGACGACGCCCGTCGGCAGGCAAATGAGGCTGCCGATTTTATGCGCCGCCACGGTCCCTTTGAGCCGCATCGCCTCCCCCTTGAGGAGATGGAATATACCACCATGCCCCAGATTTTAAAGAAGCTGGAGGGAAGGTTTAGCAAGCTTGAGTGAACTCCTCCTGGCAACGAATAATAAAGGCAAGGTGCGTGAATATAAGCATATGCTCAAGGACTTACCCTTTGAATTGGTCTCTCCGGCGGAGGTGGGTATCAATACCGAGGTTGATGAAGTAGGGGAGAGCCTTGAGGAGAATGCCAGACTTAAGGCGACCACTTCGGCTCGGCAGAGCCGGTTGCTGACGCTGGCTGATGACTCCGGGCTTGAGGTTGATGTGCTGGGTGGTGAGCCGGGCAGGCTTTCGGCTCGTTATGCCGGTGAGGGTGCTTCCGATAGGGACAGGGTTGACTACCTCCTGTCCCGGCTCAAGGATGTGCCCGAGGAGAAGCGCTCGGCTCGCTTCCGGTGCGTTATTGCCATCGCCACCCCTGACGGCGAGGTAGAGTTTTGTTCTGGGGAATGCCCTGGTGTTATCACCCTTGAGCCGAGGGGAGAAGAGGGCTTTGGCTATGACCCCATATTCTACCTCCCTGAGCTTGGAAAGACGATGGCGGAGCTAACCCTGGAAGAAAAGAATCGGGTCAGCCACCGGGGGCGGGCGGCCAGGGAGGCAATCGAGCTGCTCAGGAGCAAATATCTATGACCGGACTATCTGATTCATATCAGCGCCCGATAAACTATCTGCGCATATCGGTGACCGACCGCTGTAACCTGCGCTGTGTTTACTGTATGCCGGCGGAGGGCATCAACCTGATGTCGCATGAGGATATTCTCAGCTACGAGGAGATTTACACCGTAGCCCGGGCGGCTGCCGGGCTGGGGATAAATAAGCTCAGGCTCACCGGCGGCGAGCCCCTGGTAAGGCTGGGCTTGCCCGAGCTGGTAAAGATGCTGGCTCAGATAGAGGGCATAGATGATATTTCCCTGACGACAAACGGCGTCTTGCTCAGCCGCTATGCCGCCGAGCTGAAAGATGCCGGCTTGCGGCGAATTAACGTTAGTCTGGATACCCTTAAACCGGAGAGGTTTAAGCTGATTACCCGCCTCGGCGATAACCTTGACGAAGTGCTGGAAGGCATTGAGGTCGCCAAGAAGGTGGGGCTTGAGCCGGTCAAGCTTAATACGGTGGTCATGGCGGGCATCAACGATGATGAGCTCCTTGATTTCGCCAGTAAGACCGTCGCCGAGGGGTGGCATGTCCGCTTTATTGAGCTTATGCCCCTGGTCGGCAAGGATACTACCCCGCGTTTTGTCCCTGCAAGCGAGATGAAGCGGCGGCTTGAGCCGTTGGGGGAGCTTACCCCCTGCCTGCCCAGCGTGGGTAATGGGCCAGCCAAGTATTTCCGCCTTCCCCGGACCAAGGGCGATATCGGCTTTATTACCCCTATCAGCGAACATTTCTGCTTTCAGTGCAACCGGATGCGGCTGACGGCTGACGGCAAGCTCCGCCCCTGCCTATTAAGCGACTACGAGGTTGACCTCAAGCAGCCTTTGCGCGGCGGTATATCTTTAGGCGGGCTGAGGAAGCTGATTAAGCAGGCGGTAGCTAATAAGCCGCAGCGCCATCAGCTAGCCGAAGGTTCCGTCCCTAAACGGCGCCCGTTCTCTCAGGTTGGGGGATAAAAAATGATTAAAATATACACTGACGGTGCTTACAACCCGGTTCCTGGTCAAGGGGGGTGGGGGGCGGTTATCGTTGAGGGCAAGCAGAAGCGGGTCTTCTCCGGCACGGCGCAGAAAACGACCTCTAACCGCATGGAGATTGCCGCTGCCCTTGAGGGCATTCTCAAGACCAAGCCCGGCGCCGAGATAACCCTATATACCGATAGCCAGTACCTCTTCGGCTGCATGGCTTCGGGGTGGCAGAGAAAAGCCAACCGCGACCTGTGGCAGCAGCTGGACAAGGCGGCCAACCAGCGTCAGGTGAGGTGGGAGTGGATTGATGAGGATTCAAGGAATGCCTTCCATAAGGAAGCCCATGACCTGGCGAACAGTTCGGCCAGCCAGGGTGGGGCAGTGAAAAAGGGAGCCGCCAAGACCGCAGCCAAAGAATTGACCCATGTAGATGCTGCCGGTCACCCGCGCATGGTGGATATTTCGGGGAAACCTGATACCCAGCGTGAGGCGGTGGCTAAGGGGGTGGTCAGGATGCAGCCCTCAACCCTTGCCCGGCTGAAGAAGGGTATGATGGCCAAGGGGGACGTGCTGACGGCAGCCCAGCTCGCCGGCGTTATGGCTGCCAAGCAGACGCCTAGTTTAATACCCCTCTGCCACCCGATTCTTATCGGGGATATCAAGGTTGAGTTCAGCCTTGATGAGGCAAATAGCGTGGTGGAGATTACCACCACGGTGAAGAGTTTGGGTAAGACCGGGGTGGAGATGGAGGCGCTCACCGCCACCGCCGTTACCGCCCTCACCATCTATGATATGTGCAAGGCGATAGACCGGGGTATGAGGATAGAGAATATCCGTCTGGTCAAAAAAAGTGGTGGCAAAAGCGGCACAATTAGTCTTGAGTAAAGATAGTTATTGGTATATACTACCTTCACTACCACTAAACATGTTGGGGGTGTGCCATGAAGCTCTCATGTCTTCAGGAGAACCTGAATCGAGGACTTGGTGTGGTGGGGAAGGCGGTGGCTACCCGAACCACCCTTCCCATAACCAATAACGTCCTCTTAGCTACTGAAAAGTCCCGCCTGAAGTTAGTTGCCACCAATCTTGAGATGGCTATCAGCTGCTGGATTGGGGCCAAGGTGGAGGAGGAGGGGGCAATCACCGTTCCCGCCCGCCTTCTAACCGAGTTTGTCAGCTCCCTCCCCAGCGAGAAGGTTGACATCGCCCTTTCCCCTCAGACCAAGACCCTGGGGCTGAAGTGTGCCCGCTTTGAGGCGCGAATCAGCGGCATTGATGCCAAGGACTTTCCACCGATACCCAAGGTGGCTGATGGTATCACTACCAAGGTTGAGGTAGAGGAACTGCGTCAGGGGATTACTCGGGTCGCCTTTGCCGCTGCCACTGAGGAGTCCCGCCCCGTGCTCACCGGCGTTGACGCCAAGTTTGAGGGTGATTCATTGACGCTGGCGGCGGCTGATGGCTTTAGGTTAGCCGTCTATAAGCTACCCCTTGCCTCCCCGGTCAGTAAAGAGACCGAGGCTATTATTCCCGCCCGCGCCCTCTCTGAGCTAAGTCGGCTTATAGCGGACGAGGAGGCGGTGGAGATAACGGTGAACCCGAGTAAGGGTCAGGCTCTATTTCGCCTGAAGAATATTGAGCTGGTTTCCCAGCTGGTTCAGGGCACCTTCCCCAATTATGCTCAGCTTATCCCCCAGGGCTACACCACCCGAGCCGTGGTCAGTGTCGGTGATTTCCTGAGGGCGACCAAGACCGCCTCCATATTTGCCCGCGACGGCAGCGGTATCGTCCGCCTGATGATAGCCCCGGGCAAGCTGGTAGTTTCCGCCCGCTCGGAGGAGATTGGCGATGATGTTGGCGAGATTGATGCCGAGGTTGAGGGGGAGGAGGCGAAGATTGCCTTCAACGGCAAGTACCTCACCGATGTCCTGGGCGTCCTTGGTGAAGCCCAGGTAGCCCTGGAGGCTACCAACCCGTCAAGCCCTGGCGTTGTCCGCCCGGTGGGGGTGGATAACTATATCCACGTCGTCATGCCCATGTTTGTGCAGTGGTAGGTAATTCTAGGGGAATCACGCCTTGAATCTCTACTCTCTCAGTGCTGGCATAAACTTTGATGTCTAGCGCATCCAGAGCCAGCTTTATAATCTCCGGCGTGCTATCTTGTAGGTTCTTCAATACTCGGTCATAAAGCTGACCTAACCTAATTTTGGCCTCCGCAAGGTTCGCAATATTGTCCCTAGTATTGAGAAAGTCATTCAGTTTGGCTTCATCTTCATGGCGCAGGCGTTTGAGATTATTCAAGCGGTCTAAGACTTCGTCCTTTCCAAACTCTCCCAACTCTAGAGCTTGAAGTAAATTGGTTCGACGTTGCTCATAGTTCCGCAAGTTCTTTTCTAGTTCCTTAATCTCAGCCTCTATTGCATCCAAGTTTCCAATGTCGCTTGCTTCGGCAAGTTGACTCAGTATGATTTCAGGGTTCGCTAATACCGTTTTAGTCTTACTCCAGACTATTTCTTCAAGTTCTCCAGCTCGTACGTACCGGGCTTGGCATTTCTTACTGGTATTCTCATGGGGTCTGGCACTACTGCACTGGTAATAACGGTATTTTTTATTCAGACAGTGTCCAACAAGTGGCTTTCCGCAAATCGCACAGTAGGCATGACCTGTAAGCAGGTATTCATGTTTTGGCCGTCCCATTCTTACCCTCGGCCTATTGAGCTGTTCATTGGCGGCTTGGAATATATCTTCGCTTACTATAGCTGGGGTCACGTTCGGCAATAGGGTATTCTTGAAGTAGGTATTACCGATATAGCCGGAATTGCGGACAATTCGCCTGATAGTGAGGCTATGCCATAATTTACGCTTGCTTTCATCGTTTTTGGTGGCTTTGGTGTGCACTCCGCTCTGGTTCAGTCTACGTGCTATTGATACCAAGCTTTCCCCGATTGCTACCCGGTTGAAAATCTCTCGTACTATAACGGCTTCAACCTGGTTTACCTCACGCCTTTTTGTCTCTTTATTCCAGTCATAACCGTACATGCCGACACCGGTACCCTGGGGCATTATGCCGCCATTCAGCTTTGCACGTTTCCCTCGCATGGTGCGTTCTCGTATTTTTTCCGCTTCCAGCTTTGAGGCAAAGCCCCGAATGTAACTAATCAACTTGCCAAGCTCTGAACTATCTACCGTCTCAGTAACAGCCTCAAGTCTGACGCTGTGCTTTTCAAGTTCCTGAGTAAGTATGACGCCGTGAGTAGGGTCACGTGATAGCCGATCCAAGCAGTAAACCACTACAATGTCAATATCCCCGATTCGTATCAATTCCCGTAGCTCGTTTAGCTTGGGACGTTCAAGTGTTAGCCCTGAGTATGCCTCAGAAAAGCGGTAGGCTACGTTATAGCCCTTATCTTGGCAATATGCAAGGCAAGCCTCAAGCTGTGTGTGTAGACTAGTTCCTTCCTGTTCTTGGTCTTCGGTGCTTACTCTACAATAGGTAGCTGCGGTTTTCATTTCTTCTTTACCCCCTTCCACTTTGGCTTATTCCAGTAGGGAGACCGGCACTTAGGACAGGTCTTAGGTTCTTTTGGCTGGCGCGGTACCCAAATATGCCCGCAACGTAGGCATTTAAGTATCGGCAGTTCAAAGCTCTTGTTCATACACTGATTATATACGTATAAACATATAATTGTCAATACCTCTTGAGTGATTTTTGCCTAAAATTGGGCATTGTGTATGGTATTTATAGGCGATAACAAAGGTATCATTGTTGGTCATTCCTCACCTCTATTATTAGTTTCCACCAGAATTTGTGCCACGCCTGCTTTTGCGCCGGTGAAGCTGGCCCTAGCTTAATAACCGCTTTGACCTGTGGCTCAACTCTTGTCTTCCCCAACTTCAGCCTCACTACTAGGTGGGGTTAACCACCTCTCCCTCTTGGGCCAAACCGTCAACACCCTGCTGCATACCACCTTAAGCACGTCCCCGCGCCTGATCCTATGAAACCAAGTCCAAGTTTTCGGCAATGAGATGGCGAGGCTGTAGCCCAGAGCTATAATTTTTTGCATTTCCAAACTCAGCATGCTTGCCTTCCCACGATTTTCCTGCTTATACTGGAACTATAACAGAACGATTGTGCACAAAGTCTCTAGTGGCATTACACAAATTCGCCAAACCTGAGCAGGGCAAAGCACAAACAAAGCTGTCAAGAGGGCTCGATGGGAAAACGAGGCAAAAAAGTTAGCGATAAGACAAAGAAAGAAGTCCTGAAGTTAAGCAAGCAATACGGCGTCAATTACTTGACGAGTCACTTTAACCTGAGTAAGAGCGAAATCTACAAAATTCTCAGGCAGGAGAGGGCAAAACCGGCTCATTTTGCTGAGCTTTCAGCTACTGCTCTAAAACTAGCAGAAATATTGGACTGGTATTATAAAAATCGTTGTTTAACTATTGACCCGTTAATATCATCAGACTTCCCTTATACAACGCACACGCCGGAGTCGCCGATGTTGAATGAGCGGGAGCTTTCAAATCTTATCGCTCACTTGGGCGGTGAGATACCTGAGCTGGTACCTATTGGTGAATACCCAAAAGCTTGTGAGCAGTGGTTTGCCCTCGGTGATATGAAGCGGGAGAAGCAAACACCAAGCGCTACGATTACCGGAGACCTAATCTTGAAACTTAAACTGAAGGCAAATCAAATGGACTTCATAGGTAAGTGCCCCGACTGTCCTCGCTAATCAGGACAACTTTGGAGAAGGGATTTGGCTGTTGGGGGGCAAGAGTATCGATCCGCTAGAAGGTGCAACATGGGCTCACCGAGCAAAACGAGCTACTATTGCACAAAAGCCTCTTTTGTGATATCTGATAACCTAGCTGGTTGAACAAACCAAGTTTGATCCCTAGAAGCTAGAAAGGCTATTGACAACCTTTCCACTTTGTGGTATTGTATACTAAGTTGATAGTATTAGTCAACAAAGGAGTACACTATAATGAAGCTTTCAACTAGAGGGCGTTACGGAACCAGAGCACTCCTGGACCTAGCTCTCCATCAGGGGGAGGAACCGGTACTGTTAAAAGACATTGCCGGCAGGGAGCAGATTTCAGTACGTTATCTAGACCATCTGATCACCCCCCTTATAGCTGGAGGCATAGTGCGGACTACCCGAGGCGCCAGAGGTGGGGTTTCGCTGGCTAAATCTCCTAAGGAGATAAAGCTGAGCGAAATCGTGCGACTTCTTGAAGGTTCCATTGCCCCTGTGGAGTGTGTTAGCAGTCCGGGAATATGCAGTCGCTCTAAATTATGCGTCACCCGCGATATATGGAGTGAACTGAAGCAGGCAATGGATGGGATTTTGGAGTCCACCACCCTGCAGGACTTGGTGGAACGGCACAAGAGAAAAGAGCAGCCCGAAGAGACTATCTACCACATCTAAGCTTGCCGCTAATAACTCCAACGTCATACGTAAGAGGAGAGAGTATTTCCATGGTTGACAGGTATTCCAGACAGGTTCTTTTCCCAGGCATAGGTGAAGAAGGGCAGAGGAAACTGGGCAGCAGCAGTGTGGTGCTTATTGGCTGTGGAGCCCTGGGGACTGTCATTGCCACATCGTTGGTGCGTGCTGGCGTGGGCAGGATTAAGGTCATAGACAGGGATTTTATTGAGTACCACAACCTGCAGCGGCAGGTCCTCTTTGATGAAGAGGATGTAAAGGCTCAACTGCCCAAGGCGATAGCCGCCGAGCGCCATCTAAAGAAGGTCAACTCTTCAATTGAAATTGAAGGGATAGTGACCGATGTGAACCATACGAATATTGAACGGCTTGTCGCCGGTGCCGATGTAATCCTGGACGGGCTGGACAACTTTGAGACCCGCCTCCTTATAAACGATGTTTCCCTGAAGCATAAGATTCCGTGGGTATATGGCGGAGCCATAGCGGCATCGGGGATGACCATGAACATAATTCCGGGGCAAACGCCTTGCTTGCGGTGTTTTCATCCTGAAGTACCCCGTGAAGCGAGGATTCGCACCTGTGAAACGGCGGGGGTAATCAATCCTGCCCCTTTTATTGTTGGCTCTCTGCAGTCTGCTGAGGCAATGAAGATATTAATCGGCGCTGAGGAAGTCAATCGGGACCTGATAATAATAGATGTTTGGAAGGGCAAATTCAGCCGCCTGAAGGTTGGCTTTCGTGCCGATTGTCCAGCCTGTGGGGGCGAATATGAGGCTCTGGAGGGAAAGTTTGGCACGAGAACCACCTCACTTTGCGGGCAAAATGCGGTTCAGGTCATAAATCCCGACGTAAAGGAGGTCTCCTTTGAGAGGCTGGCGAAACAACTCAGGCTGATAGGCAAAGCCAGTTACAACGAGTTCATGCTACAAGCCAACGTTGACGGTCATGAAATGTTCTTTTTTCCTGACGGACGGGCAATTATTAAGAACACCACTGATGAGTCATTAGCACGAGGGCTTTACGCCAAATACATCGGTGTTTAAGGTGGTTTTATGATTTACTTAGATAATGCAGCCACATCGTGGCCCAAGCCAGAAAGCGTCTACCAGACCATGGATGAGTTCCTGAGAACGAAGGCGGGCAATCCCGGTCGTGGTAGCCATAGCATGGCAACGGCTGCCAGCGGAACAGTTGAAGAGACAAGGCTGCTCCTGGCACGGCTGATTAACGCCCCGGACAAAGAGCGGGTTATATTTACCTTCAACTGCACCGATTCGCTGAACATAGGACTCAAGGGACTGCTCAAGCCCGGTGACCACGTCATCACCAGCAGCATTGAGCATAATTCTGTGGTTCGTCCCTTGAGGAAACTTGAACAGCAGGGGGTCAAACTAACATGGCTTTCCCCTCATGCGGGGGATGGATTTGTCTCTCCCCAAGATGTGGAAAAGGCGATAATCAGGAAAACAAGGCTGGTGGTGATGACCCATGCTTCCAACGTGAGCGGGGTCATGCAGCCAATTGATGAATATGGGGCAATCGCCAGGCGGCATAACCTGGTTTTCATGGTAGACGCTGCCCAGACCGCCGGCAAGTACCCTCTTGATGTCCAGGCAAATCATATTGACCTGCTTGCCTTTTCCGGGCATAAAGGCTTGTTCGGTCCGCCGGGTACGGGGGTGCTCTATATTGGAGAGCGTGTTAACCTTGATTCGCTGCGCGAGGGCGGCACCGGCTCACACTCGGAACGGGAAGAACAGCCACTTGACCTGCCCTATAGATATGAGGCCGGGACACTAAATAGCGTCGGCATCGCTGGGCTGGGTGCCGGGCTGAAGTTTATTTTTAAAGAAGGAATGGGAAAAATCTTAGCACATGAGAAATCCCTGACCGATAGGCTAACCGAAGGTTTATCACCTATCCCGGGAGTAACTCTTTATACGGCTAAGGATAGCTCCAAGCAAGCACCTGTCATCTCCCTTAACATCAACGGCTATGAGCCAGGGGAGGTGGGAACCATCCTTGACCAGGCGTTTGACATCAAGGTAAGGACGGGGCTTCACTGCGCCCCGGCAGCCCATAAGACGCTGGGTAGCTATCCCTTGGGCACTGTCCGCCTAAGTCCGGGATATTTTAATACTGCCGAGGAGATTGAGGTAACGCTTCAGGCACTAGACAGGATCGCGAGGACGGCGGCTACTAAAGCCGCTGTCCTTCACTAAAGGAGAATCGGAATGGCGAAGACAAATATGCTCTGCCCGTTTAGTAATAGGTTATGCAGTGAGTGCCCCCTCTACAGAGGCAGGCATTACTACCTCAGTTTGTGCCAGCAATACCGGGGTCACATTGGCAAGTCACAGGAGAAAACTAAAGCTGGTGCTGACCACAATTCGGTTGACTTCCAGGCTATGTGGAAGATGGTGCAGCCGTGGGCTGGAGCTGCCCCCCAGCCGGAGGCTGAGACCAAGATTAAGCTGAGGCTCATAGATGTGGAAGATGAAACAAGCAGATTTTTTGACCTTGAGGAAGCCAAGGCTTGGGACTGGAGCGACCCAACGATTATGAGAGTAATCGGTGACCTGCAAGTCACCAGCTGGGATAATCTGGTTGAGATCGTACGCTTCAAAGCCAAGAAAGGCCATCGGCAGCTAGATGTTTACGAAGCCCCCCGTTTCATGCTGCTGGGAGGAGGATAAATTCAAGATGGTCAAGAGCCAAAAAGTAGACACCCTTCAATACAAGACGATAGAGATACCCAAGTTAACCAGGGGCATAGCCAGGGACTCTGCTGAGCTCATCGGGAATACACCTTTGGTCAGACTGAACCGAATAACCAGGGGCGCAAGGGCAGAGGTGGTCGCCAAGCTTGAGTCCTTTAATCCCGTAGGCAGTGTGAAGGACAGGATTGGGGTCGCCATGATTGTGGAGGCTGAAGAAAGGGGACTTATTAAAAAAGATACGGTTATCGTCGAGCCCACCAGTGGCAACACCGGTATTGCCCTTGCCTTCGTCTGCGCCGCCCGGGGGTATCAGCTTATTCTCACCATGCCCGATACCATGTCCCTGGAGCGCCGGCAACTCCTCTCCATCTTGGGCGCTGAGCTGGTACTTACCCCCGGGGCAGAGGGGATGTCAGGGGCAGTAAGAAAGGCGGAACAGCTAGTTGCGGAAAACCCTGGATACTTTATGCCCCAACAGTTCAAGAACCCGTCAAATCCAGAGATACACCGGCTGACCACCGCCGAGGAGATATGGAGGGATACTGACGGCAGGGTGGATATTCTGGTTGCTGGCATAGGCACTGGTGGAACGATTACCGGAGTTGCTGAGGTAATAAAGTCTCGGAAGCCCGAATTTAAGGCTATCGCTGTTGAGCCGGTTGATTCTCCGGTGCTTTCCGGGGGGAAACCGGGCTCGCACAAGATTCAGGGCATCGGGGCGGGTTTTATTCCCGATGTCCTGATAACTGACCTGATTGACGAAATTATCAAGGTCACTAATGAGGATGCCGGCATAATGGCAAGAAGATTAGCCAAGGAAGAAGGAATCCTGGCGGGCATATCCTCGGGGGCAGCCACCTGGGCAGCCCTGGAGGTGGCTAAAAGACAGAAAAATAAAGGCAAGCTTATCGTGGTAGTCCTGCCTGACACCGGCGAGCGCTATCTTTCTACCTGGCTATTTCAGGAACAAAAACAGGATTAAATAAAAGGGAGAGGTACTATCTTGTTTAAGACCTTAAAAGAGGACATTCAAGCAATATTTGCCAAGGATCCGGCGGCGAGGAACTCGCTGGAGGTCATCTTCTGCTATCCTGGATTGCACGCCCTCTGGCTTCACCGCCTGGCTCACTATCTCTGGCGGCACAAGCTCCGCTTTCTGGCTCGCTTCCTCTCCCATGTCAGCCGCTTTCTAACCGCCATTGAAATCCACCCCGGAGCCAAAATTGGCAAGCGCTTCTTTATTGACCACGGCGCTGGGGTGGTCATTGGGGAGACGGCAGAGGTAGGCGATGACGTACTGCTCTATCAAGGGGTGGTTCTGGGTGGAACCAGCCTAAAGAAAGAAAAGCGTCACCCCACGGTGGGTAATAGTGTGGTAATTGGAACCGGGGCGGTAGCCCTGGGTGCCATCACCATAGGTGAGGGAGCCAGAATTGGCTCCGGCTCGGTGGTGGTAAAGTCAGTGCCGCCAGGGGCTACGGTGGTGGGAATACCGGGGAGGATAGTGGAGGATAAGAAGCCCCTCATGGACTTAGAGCACGGCAAATTACCCGACCCGGTGGCAGAGGCGATAAGGCTGGTCTTAAAGGAGCAGGATAGGTTAGAGGAGCGATTGAGGAAGCTTGAGAGCTTGGGCGGGGTAGCGGTCTCTAAGGATGAGTTGGCGGAGATGAAGAAGGAAATCGAGCGCGAATTCAGCCAGGGCGAGGGAATATAAATGCCGAGGAAGCTATCTGAGCTTACAGTGTTAATCAGGGGTGGCGGAGAGGTAGCCAGCGCCATAGCTCACCGGTTACACCGCAGCCATTTCCGGGTTTGCCTCACGGAGATAGCCAACCCCCTGGCCGTCAGCCGCAGCACTAGCTTCTCGGAGGCGGTTTTTGGCGGGGTAAAGACCATTGAAGGAGTGACAGCCGAGCTTGCTCTCGCCTCGCCAGAGGAAATCTACCGGCTCTGGGGGCAAGGAAAGATACCCGTAGTAATAGACCCTCAGGCATCAGCGAAGGAGGGGTTACAGCCCGATGTGCTGGTTGATGCCATCATGGCCAAACGAAATACCGGCACCAGGATTACTGATGCCCCACTGGTAATTGGCATGGGGCCCGGCTTTCACGCTGGCAGGGATGTGCATATCGTAGTAGAGACCAACCACAGCAATAACCTGGGCAAGGTGATACTTAAAGGAGAGGCTGAGAAGAATACGGGAACCCCGGTAGCCATAGGCAGACTTACTAGGGAGAGGGTGGTCTGGGCACCCAAGGCAGGCGTCTTTACCACAGATAGGGAGATTGGCGACTCGGTAACTGCTAAGGGGGTTGTGGGGCAGGTTGGGAACCTAAGGCTGCAGGCGCCGATAGGCGGCATACTGCGCGGGCTACTAAGGAGCGGGGTAAAGGTATCCAAGGGTACCAAGCTTATTGAGGTTGACCCGGTAAATGATAAGGCTGTCTGCTATGCCATCAGGGACAAGATGAGAGTTATAGCTTGGGGAGCTCTTGAAGCCATAATACTGAAATTCAAAGTAGGGGAAAAGGAATGTTAGAGATTTATCAGGAGTTAGCCAATATAACTTCAAAAGGGGAGCAGGCAGTATTAGCCACGGTCATCTCCAGTCGCGGCTCTGCGCCGAGGAAAGCGGGGGCAAAGATGCTCATTAGGAGAGACGGCAGTTTTATCGGCACCGTAGGCGGCGGGGGCGTTGAACAGCAGGTGAGGGGAAAAGCTAGTGAGGTAATGGATTCAGGTGAGCCGCAAATAGTGCACCTTGACCTTTCTGGCTCTGGGGAAAATGCAGCCATGATTTGCGGCGGGCAGATGGACGTCTTCCTGGAGCCAATCCTGCCCCCGGAAACACTTTATCTCTTTGGCGCGGGGCATATCTCCCAGAGCACAGCCGCCATGGGCAAGATGTTGGGGTTCCGGGTGGTAGTTATAGACCCGCGCCCCGAATATAACAACATTGACCGATTCCCTGATGCCGATTCACTGGTAGTTGAAGAATATGATAACGCCTTTTCTAAATTGGAAGTGGACGGAAACGGTTACATCGTCATCTATACCACAGGGCATATCCTTGACGAACAATGCCTGCGGTTTGCTGTTGACACCAAAGCAAAGTATATCGGGATGATTGGCAGCAAAAAGAAGGTTATGGAAGTTAAGGAGCGCTTAGTGCAAAAGGGGGTGTCCCAACAGCAGTTGGACAGGGTCAATGCCCCAATAGGAATAAAAATCGGTGCTGAGACCCCGGAAGAGATTGCTATAAGCATCCTTGCCGAGATAATCAAGGCTAAGAGAATTGGAGGGAAGAGCTATGCAGTTTGAGACCATAGCTATTCACGCCGGAGAGAGACCGGATAGAGCCTTTGGCGCTATATCAGTACCTATCTATCAGACGTCAACTTTTGTCTTTGAGGATGTGGGTAAGACGAAGGGCTATGATTACTCACGTACGGCAAACCCAACACGGAAGGTTCTGGAGGATACAATTGCCCAGCTTGAAGGCGGGAAGGCGGGGTTTGCCTTTGCCACCGGGATAGCTGCTGAGACCACGGTTATGCACCTGCTTAAGGCTGGAGACCACGTAATATCAGGAGATGATGTTTACGGGGGAACCTACCGGCTATTTCAGAATGTAATGTGTGACTTTGGGCTGGAGTTTACCTTTTTAAGAATGGGTAGCAGAGAGACGATTGAGCAGGCGATAAAGCCCAATACCAGAATGTTATGGCTGGAGACACCGTCCAATCCATTGCTAAACATCGTTGATATTGAGATGGCGGTTGATGTGGCTAAGAAGCATAAATTGCTGACAGTAATAGATAATACCTTCGCCACCCCTTATTTCTTAAGACCAATTGAGTATGGAGTCGACCTTGTTGTCCATTCCACAACTAAGTACCTAAATGGGCACTGTGATGTGGTTGGTGGAGCTGTAGTAACCACTACTGACGAGCTAACTGAGAGGATTCAGTTTCTGCTCAATGCTATGGGGACTTGTGCCTCCCCATTTGATTGCTGGCTGGTGCTTCGGGGAATTGAGACCCTCCCGGTGCGGATGAGGCAGCATGAAGAAAATGCCATTGCAGTGGCGAACTATCTTAGCCAAGATCCTGCGGTAAAAAAGGTATTCTATCCTGGGCTTAAGTCTCACCCCGGCCATGAAATCGCTAGGAGGCAGATGAAGGGATTTGGCGGAATGGTCTCACTTGAACTAAACGGCGGGATTGAAGCGGTTAACGGCTTTCTAAAAAGGATTAAGGTCTTTCCCCTAGCAGAGTCGCTGGGGGGAGTTGCTTCACTTGTTGAACACCCAGCAACAATGAGCCATGCCTCAATGCCCGAGAACTACAGAAAAAAGGTGGGAATTACTGACCAATTAATCCGGTTATCAGTCGGTTTAGAGAATATTGACGATTTGATTGAAGATTTACGTCAGGCGCTTGAGCCTGGCTGAAGGAGTGGGACGTGTCTTATGCCAGAGCGTTACGATGCCGAAAATGCGGGCAGGAATATCCCCTGCAACCCATTAACCTGTGCGATTTCTGTCTCAGCCCGCTTGAGGTCAGCTATGACTATAAAGGCATGGCTAAGGTGGTAAGCCGTGAGAAAATTAGCGGTGGTCCTCTAAGCATGTGGCGTTATCGTGATATGCTGCCGGTGGAGGGTAAGGAGATAGACATTGGCACCGGCTTTACCCCCCTCATCAGAGCCGACAACCTGGGGCGTGAACTGGGGCTGGACCATCTCTATATCAAAAACGACTGCCTTAATCCAACTTACTCCTTCAAGGACAGGGTAGTCTCGGTAGCCATTACCAAGGCACGGGAATTCGGCTTTACTGCCGTAGCCTGTGCCTCAACCGGTAACCTGGCGGCTAGCGTCGCCGCCCACGCCGCCAAGGCGAATGTGAAAGCCTATGTTTTCGTTCCTGCTGATGTAGAGTCCGGCAAGCTGATAGGGGCGGCAATCTACAAGTCGGTTCTGATGACTGTTGAGGGGGACTATGATGATGTCAACCGCCTCTGTGCTGAGGTGGCACGAAGATACAAATGGGGATTTATTAACATCAACCTCAGACCGTACTACGCCGAGGGGAGCAAGACCCTGGGCTACGAGGTAGCTGAGCAGCTGGGATGGCGTGCCCCTGATTGTGTGGTGGCTCCGGCGGCTTCAGGGCTTCTCTTCACCCGAATATGGAAGGGGCTGGATGAGCTAGCCATGCTGGGCTTAATTGAGCCGGTTAACACCCATATGTATGTTGCCCAGGCTGCCGGCAGCTCGCCCATTGTCAATGCCTTTCAGGCGGGCACTCTCCACGTGCACCCGGTGGAGCCAGAGACCATTGCCAAATCCATAGCCATTGGTAACCCGGCTGATGGCTATTACGCCTTGATGGTTGCCCGACAGTCGGGTGGTAGCGCCTGCGCTGTAAGTGACGAAGAAGCCATTGCCGGGGTGAAGTTGCTGGCTCAGACCGAGGGCATCTTTGCCGAAGCCGCCGGCGGGGTGGTGATTGGCGCATTAAGAAAGGTGGTAGCTTCGGGGTTGATTAAGAGGAATGAGCTTACGGTGGCTTTCATTACCGGAGCCGGACCAAGGACGCAGGAGGTAGTGGCGGACATTGTGCAACCACTTACTGTCCGTCCCACCCTGGAGTCAGTGGAGGAGGTGCTCAAAGTCCCTGTCTGAAATGTAATAACCCAGAGGAGGCTGAAATGGCTAAGAAGCAGGTAATGTTTACCTTTCCCCAGGAGCTAATCCAGGAGCCCGTCATCTATAGCCTGGGGCACAAGTTTAAGGTGGTGACTAATATCCGCCGTGCCGACGTCTCGGAGAATAGAGGCTGGGTGGTGCTGGAGCTGGAGGGGGAGGAGAAGGAGATTGAGCAGGGCATCGCCTGGGTGAGAAGCAAAGGGGTAAGGGTTGACCCGGTTATGGGCGATATTGTGGAGGGATAAACAATGAAACGGATATACCTTGATTATGCGGCCACTACGCCGACCCACCATGAGGTGGTAAAGGCAATGCTTCCCTACTTTAGCGATGTCTTCGGCAACCCTTCAAGCATCCATTCCTACGGGCAGGAGGCAAAGGGGGCTATTGAAGAAGCCAGGGCTAGGGTTGCCGACCTCATCGGTGCCCGGGATGGGGAAATCGTCTTCACCAGCGGCGGCACCGAGGCGGATAACTTTGCCCTTAAGGGGGTGGCTTTCGCCAACGAGGGCAGGGGCAACCATATAATTACCAGCCCCATTGAGCACCACGCCGTTGTAGAAACATGTAAATTTCTGGAGAGACGGGGGTTTAAGATAACCTACCTCCCGGTGGATGGGTATGGCTTGGTTGCCCCTGATGATGTCAGAAAGGCTATCACTGATAAGACCATCCTAATTTCGGTGATGCACGCTAGCAATGAAGTCGGCACCATACAGCCAATAGCCGAGATAGGCAAGGTTGCCAGGGAAGCCGGCGTCTATTTCCACACTGACGCCGTGCAAACAGCGGGGCACATTCCAGTGGATGTGAACGAGCTTGGGGTGAACCTGCTATCTATGTCAGCCCATAAGTTATACGGTCCCAAGGGGACGGGGGCGCTGTATATCAGAAAAGGCACCAGGCTAACCCGCTTTATGCATGGCGGTGACCAGGAAAGAAGGCGGCGGGCGGGTACGGAGAATACCCCCGCCATTGTGGGCTTTGGCAAAGCGGCGGAAATTGCCCAACAGGAAATGGGGGAAGAAGCAAAACGGCTGACCTATCTTCGTGACAAACTCATCAGTGGTCTGTTGGAACGGATTGACCATACCCGCCTAAATGGTCATCCCACAATGAGGCTGCCCAACAATGTTAATATAAGCGTTGATTATGTCGAAGGAGAATCAATGCTTCTGAATCTAGACCTGGAAGGCATTTGCGCTTCTACCGGCTCTGCCTGCAGCTCATCAAGCCTTGAGCCCTCCCACGTGCTCCTGGCACTGGGGCTTTCCCCTGAGCAGGCACACGGTTCGCTCAGGTTTAGTCTGGGTAAGTGGACCACCGAGGAGGAGATAGAGCGAGTTTTAGACATTCTGCCCAGAGTTGTTACCAAGCTCAGGGCTATGTCACCGCTCTTAAAGAGCCAGAGATAGGAGAGGAAAACATGCGTGACGTTTGGTCGCTATATAGTGAGAAGGTGATGGAGCACTTCAGGAACCCGAGGAATGTGGGGGAGATGGGAAACCCTGATGGCATCGGCCATGTGGGAAACCCGGTGTGCGGCGACGTCATGGAGCTTTACATCAAGGTGGATGACAGCACCATTACTGACGCCAAGTTCAAGACCTTCGGCTGTGGCGCTGCCATCGCCACCAGCTCCATTCTCACCGAGATGGTAAAAGGAAAGAGCATAAGTGAGGCGCTGGAAATCTCCAATCGGGCGGTGGCTGAAGCCCTGGACGGGCTGCCCCCGGTTAAGATGCACTGCTCGGTTTTAGCTGAGGAAGCACTTAAATCAGCCGTTGAGGACTACCTTGCTAAAAGCAAGAGTAAGGAAAGGAGGTAAAAATGGTACGCAGGCTAGCCATAATGGTGCTACTTCTGGGTGCGGTGGGTATAGTCATGGGGAGTGTGTTTATTGGTTTGGGTGTGGCTAGGAACAATGAACTGAAGGAGGCAATGCGGGTAGAACATGTAACTCTTGGCATTGAAGACGTGGTGACCAAAGGTCAGGTAATTGATTCCTTGGAGGAAGCGAAAGACGCTGGTGACACCATGAGGGAGCATCGCCGTGGAATAGCGGCGACATATGAAGACCTATTAGGCGAGGGGCACTTTGACCCAACAAAGCCAGAGCACTTGACCTACGCACAGGCGTTGAACCTGGAGAACTACCTGTACCTTGCCGTTGTTGCCTTTGGTCTTACTCAATCGGTCATTGGTAGTGGCGTCTTTATGGTGGTCACCGGGGCTGCCATTGGCGGGATTGGACTAGCCCTGCTCGCCTTAGCAAGAGCATCCAAGTGAGCTAAGCGTGAGTCATGGGATCTGATGGGCTACTCTAGCAGGAGGGACAGTGGAAGTAAACCAAATACCTGAGATTGGCAAAATCTCGCCGGCAATCTTCAGCGAGCTGATATTTCCCCGCCTGGGGGCTAAGAGTGAAAAAATCCTGGTCGGGCCGCAGCACGGGGTGGACGTGGGGATAGTGGAAATCGGGGACAAGGCGGTCTCGTTTACCTGCGACCCGGTGTTTATCGTCCCTGAGTACGGCTGGGAGAGGGCTGCCTGGTTTGCCATTCATATTCTTGCCTCTGACGCCGTGACCTGCGGGCTTAAGCCCAAGTTTCTGTCCATAGACCTGAACCTGTCCATGGAGATGACCAAGGACGAGCTGCAGATAGTCTGGGATACCATGCACCGGGAGTGCGAGCGGCTGGGAATCTCGGTCATCTGCGGGCACACCGCCAGGTACGAGAACTGCCATTACCCCATGGTGGGCGGGGCTACCATAATCGGGGTTGGGGAGAAAGAGGAATATGTCACCCCCAGAATGGCAGGAGCTGGCGATAGGATAATTATTACCAAGGGGCCGGCTATTGAGGCGACAGGCATCTTGGCTACCATGTTTCCCCAGCTTATTGAGAAGGAGTTCGGGCTTGACTTTAGCCAGAGGGCACAGCAGATATTCTATAAGATGTCAGTGGTGGAGGACGCCATGACAGCGGTAGGCGTTGGCATTAGAGACAATGGCGTTACCGCCATGCATGATGCCACCGAGTGCGGGATATGGGGCGGACTTTATGAACTGGCTCAGTCGGCTGGTCTGGGGGTGAGGATAGAAAAGGAGCAGATTGTAGCTGAGGACTGTGTTGAAGAAATATGCCGCTTTTTTGGCATTGACCCCTACGCCTCAATAAGCGAAGGGACGCTAATCATTGCCTGCCGTGAGCATAAAGCCAGGGAAGTGGTGGAGGCTTTGTCTCAAAAGGGTATTAAATCTTCTATTGTCGGAGAGCTGACTAGACTAGATAAAGGAATGGTTCTAGTAGAAGGAGGAAACGAAAAGAAACTTGAGCACCCTATCGTTGACCCCTTCTGGAAGGCTTTCTACCATGCCCTTGAGAAATACAAATCATGAGAGTAAACGGTGAACTAAATATATGCTCAGAGGAGATAGATGATAGCTCAGTTCTTCATCACATTTAAGGATTATCTCATTGCAGTATTGCCCTTCCTGGTAACAGGGTTTTTCCTGAGTGGTTTAATCTATGAGTTTGTCCCCACTAGCTGGGTTGAGAGACACCTTGGCGGGAAGGGGATAAAGCCCCTGATCTACTCCACCCTTATCGGGACAGCCCTCCCTATCTGCTGCCTAGGCTCTCTCCCGGTGGCGGTGAGCCTCCACCAGAAAGGGGCGAGATTGGGTTCAGTTTTGGCCTTTCTGGTGGCAACACCAGCTACCTCTATTACTGCTCTCCTGGTGTGCTATGCTCTGCTCGGCATAAAGTTCACCGCCTTCATATTCTTTGCCGTGATAGCGATGGGATTGAGCATGGGTTTTATCGGGAATTTGCTCAGGGTCAAGCCGAAAGCCTCCCTTTCCCGGGATAAACAGCTAGCTACTGACCCCGTATGCGGAATGAGTGTAGAGACAGGCAAGGCAGTGAAAACAGAATACCGAGGGGATGCTTATTATTTCTGCTGTTCCCACTGCCAGCAGGCGTTTGAAAGTAGACCCCAAAAATATCTGGGGATTTATCCCAGGAACATTGCTCACCGGATGAAGCATGTTTTCAAATACGCCTTCGTGGATATGGTTAAGGAGATGGGCCCCGAGCTGCTTTTAGGCTTGGCTTTAGCAGCACTGGTGGCCACCATTACCCCGGTCGGGGAGTTCATAGGAGATTATTTTAGCGGGGGTTTAGGCTATCTATTCAGCCTTGTCTTCGGTCTCATGATGTATATCTGCTCTACAGCTAGCGTTCCTCTAGTTCACGCCTTCCTATCCCAGGGAATGAATATTGGGGCGGGAATGGTATTGCTAATAGTCGGCCCAGTTACTAGCTGGGGGACAATTCTAGTCTTACGCAAGGAGTTTGGTGGCAGGACATTGCTTATCTATTTGGCAATCATCTGTGTAATGGCTCTGGCTCTGGGCTATTTCTTTTCCCTGATATAAAGAATAAAGAGATGACATGGCGAAAATAATTGCCGTCTGTAAGAGTGAGAAAAAGGGCACTAAAAAGGAAGTTGTGACGGAAGGATTTCTTCGGGAGGACTTTGGTCTTATTGGTGATGCCCATGCCGATTGCTGCACGCATCGTCAGGTAAGCCTGCTGGCGATTGAGAGTATTAATAAAATGCGAAGTCTAGGCTTCGATATAGGCCCAGGGGATTTTGCCGAGAATATTACCTGTGAAGGGGTAGAGCTGGTCTCATTGCCGGTGGGGACGCGGCTCTTAATAGGAAAAGAAGTTATCTTAGAGGTTACTCAGATCGGAAAGGAGTGCCATAGCAGGTGTGCTATCTATCGTCAGATAGGCAAATGCATCATGCCCAGAGAAGGGGTATTCGCCAAGGTAATCGGCGGTGGATTGGTTAGGGCTGGAAACACGATAAAAATAAAATGATAGAGATAAAATGGCAAAAAGATTACTTGCTTCATTTCTGATCGGGGCTTTAGTAATTATTACCTTAATGGTAGGTGGCTGTTATTATAAAAACGCTGAAAAACCGGTTGGCATAGCTGTTGAATTCAATAATCATGCTGCCTGTGCTTATATAGCCGACGCTAAGGGCTGGTTCGAAGAGGAAGGGCTGGAGCTAGAGCCTGTCTTCCAGATTTACGAGTCAGGGGCGGCTGTTGCCGCCGCTTTAGCCCGGGGAGATATTCAAATTGGCTATATGGGGTTGACAGGAGCCATTATGACCTATGCTCAAGGAGTACCAATAAAGGTGATAGCCGGAATTCATAAGTACGGTTATGGTCTCGTTGCAAAACCAGAAATAAAAGAGATAGAAGATTTGCACGGCAAGACCATTGGCTGTCTAAGGGAGGGTACTGTGACCGACCTCCTGCTTAACCTTATGATAGACAAATATCAGCTTAAGAATGTAACCATTCTCCGCATGAATCCCACCGAAGAGGTCATTGCTTTAATTACTGGGAGACTAGATGCTGCATTCCTTCCTGAACAACACGCCACCATGGCTGAACTCCAAGGATTTCCTATGCTCATTAACAGCCAAGACTTATGGTCTGGGATGCAGGGGGACGTTTTGGTAGTTAGGGCTGAGGTTATAGAGGACAATCCTGAGCGGGTAGAGCGATTAATGGGAGTTACCCAACAGGCAACAGCTTGGGTAAACGAGCACCCCGCTGAGACAGCGGAAATTATGGCTGGGCAATTACAAGCTGCTGGGGAGAGTATCTTTCCCATCGAGGAAGCAGGGCTTGCCGCAAGCCTAGAAATCACCCCCCAAGTTATATCCCGCTCCATGGATAGGATTGAATATACCATGAGTATTGACCCAAAGGTAGTTCAAGATACGATAGACTATATGGTGGAGTTAGGCTATATAAAAGAGGGGATCAAGGCTGCAGACATCCTAGATTTAGCCTATCTCCGGGAGGGAGGGCAAGATGGTTAAAAATGAAGTAGAGAGATTTCCTGTATTACGGCTTACCAGGGAAGGCACAGCCACCGGTGCTCTCCAAAGTGCCCTGATTACCTGTCCGTAGCTAGAGCCGAAAGAATAAAAAGGGAGGGAGAGTATGCCTATCAAGTGGAGCACCGTCAGGGTGAGCGAGACTGTGGATGAGATTGAGGAGCTTATGAACTCCATCAGACCGACCTTGTGGCGGATGCGTGAGAAGGCGGGAGAGCTGAGACGGAAACCCAACCTACCGGGGTATATTGACCAGCCCACTGTCACGATGACCTCTAAGGTGGATAACTTCAACACCTATATAAAGGGCTACATTGAGCGTATCCGCAACCTCATACCCAAAGAGACACTGGAGGAGGAGCGCAAGGCTTTGGAGTATGGCAGACAGCAATCGCTAATCTAAAAACTGCCGGGAATTGAAAGGGTAACTATGCCCAAAATTAGCTTCTAGTGGTTAACCAAGTATAAGAGGGTCGAGACGAAGTCTCGACCCTCTCTTTTTAACCTCTGTGGCTGCACAAAGCAAGCTTTCGTGCGGTAAGACGCCCTTGATGATATAATCAAATTGCTGATAATTCAAAGCGGTAACAAATGAATTATAAATTAAGCCCATCAGACCTTACGTTCCTTTATGAAGGTTGCAAGCGGTGTTTCTACCTAAAGATGGTCCACAACATAGCTCAACCTTCAATTCCTTTACCCTCTATCTTTGCCCAAATCGCTGGGCTCTTAAAGAACCATTATGATGGCAAACAAACGAGCGAATTACACGTTGACATTCCTCCGGGAACGGTGAGTCACGGTGAGAAGAGCGTCCGGTCTCAGATTATCCAATTACCAAAGCATAATGATACCTGCTATATAAGTGGGAGATTTGACATTGTTGTTAGTTTTGAAGACGGAACCTATGGCGTCATAGACTTCAAGACCAGTAATCCAAATACGGAATCCGCCAATCTTTACAGCCGGCAGCTACACGCCTATGCGTATGCCTTGGAACACCCCGACCCTGGTGCACTTGCTTTGTACCCTGTTACAAAGCTAGGATTGTTGTATTTCTACCCCTCTAGAGTTGATCAGCAAAGTATTGAGCAGCTTTCCTACGAAGCTGATATTACTTGGGTTGAAATCAAAAAGGACGAGCCAAGTTTCCTAAACTTCATAGATGAGTTATTGGATGTACTTGAATCGCCCCTAGCGCTGGAACATTCCCCTGATTGCCCATGGTGCAAGTATACCCAGAAATTGAGTAGCATTTAGTGGAGCCTCGGCTTAACAAAATGAGTTTTTGTGCAACAGAACAGAAGATCGCAGAAACGTAGTAATTCACAGCCAACGTCGCAAGTGCTTGAAAAAGGTTATCAGCGCAGAGGTCAAAGACAACCAAAGATGGAGCCGAACTTTATTCAGAGGACTCAAAGGCAGAGGGTCGCCTAAAATGAATGTCTCCCTATTACTGTAGAAGCGGTCGACAAATTCCTTTCTTAAGACTGGTCTTTGCTGAGCAGGATACAGCTTATTGGTTACTTGGCTCTCATATTGCCAAATAGCAGCCTTCTTGGCTTTCAACACATCTGAAATATCAACCACAAGTAATTTCGGTGCAACGTTGGGGGTGGGAATTGCCCAAACAAAATATTGGTAAAGCAACGTCTTTCTTCCCAATTTACGAAGCGCACTACGCACAATAAGGTGAGTTGCCACATGGTCAGGGTGTCTGTCCCCAATATATGGAAGAAAGACTTCCGAGGGCTCGAATTGCTCCAAAATTTTTATTACGTCCGACATAGCTTCTCGTCTGTGCTTATACAGTGCGCCATCCTCTATGCCTAGAAAGAGGAGCCTACCTTTGTCAAGGCCTAACTTATGCATAGCTCGTTCTTCCTCAAGTTTCCTTTGCTTTGCCAGTTCGTCCGGAGTGGGATTTTGCTTGATTCCAAATGTCAGCAGGTGAGAATTTCTGCCATCGGTCATGCATACGACAAAAACTTCTTTCCCGGCTTTCGTTCTTAGCGCTATCGTTCCTCCACAACCAAATGTCGCATCATCCTTATGTGGGGCAAAAACCACGGAACGCGCCACTGTACTAAGTTCGACGTCCGAGTAGCTCAACTCTTTACTTCACCTCACAAAGCTGTCTTCAAATTGCACTACGCAACGCATTAGACTCTGGGCCAAGGTGCAACTCTAACAACTTCAAAATCGCTCGGCAATATGGGTTCATGTTCTCAATGAGGCGGAAAGATGAAGCGAACTACCGCTTGAAAATTCTTGCCCAAGCATTGAGCTTTGCTGACTTCTTTGTACAGTTCGATCAAGGGTTCTGAGTTAGTCGTCACCCAGCTTACTCCGACCGTACCTTCGCCGTGGCATCCTGAAAGAGCGACTGCAGTTTTTCCCGATCCGAACGGGCTTTCTGCTTTTGTGATAATAGCTAGGTCCAAGGCCCAAGTGCCACTCTTACCCCCTGGGCTAGGCTTTTCACCTACCATCTGTTGAGATACCACGTCAAATACCACCCAGTTAACCCTTTCATAAGGATTTAGTCTTATCAGGTTTAGTCTGGCCAAATCTGGAACGACAGGCCCCTGCTCAGTGAACTCGGCAAAAATGAACCGCCCCTGTCTCAGCAAGGGCTCTACTGGCAGCAAGGGGCGCCATCCTCCCACAAACAATGGGTGCTTCCCAGTATCTAGTGCAATTGGGAGCTTGCGTAGCCTCGTGCGGAGCGTCTTGCGGAAAGCAGCTACTACGGGGTGCACAAAGGCGTTGCTCCATGCGAAGGTATCCATAGGGGACGGCGCCATCCCGTATCTAAATCCAATCACTGCTTGACTTAATTCTTTTCGGTCCAAGAATATTTCTCGGTTGTAGCCGTCTACGGCATCCCAATCTTTCTTTTTTGCCAGTGCGGTTCTTACTGCCTTAGCAACTGCGATAGTCCCACCAACTATCTCAACAACCGTGATTACACCGCTGGGCAATAGTTGCGCTGCCACAGCTACGGTTTCCCACATTTTTGTCCCTCCTGTACCCCCCAACCCTTTGTGTCCGCATAGGTCTACCCTACTTTTGTGCCTAGAAGCCTATCAGCTTATCCTACAGGGTGTGTCGCCTAAGACCCCCCGAGTACTCAACATTCTACGCCTTGACCGACTCCGTTTCAATCCTCTTTAACTAACGCTTCTCGCCGGAGCATATCTAATTCCCGTAATAGGATTGATCCCAATCTTGCTCCCCGTCAACTCGCAGCGACCTAGAAAGCGGCAAATCAGTCCCCTCTGGGGGCGGGCAAGCCCAGCTACTGCAAACAGAGTCATCGTAGCTCTCATCAGCTTAACCCGCAACCATCTTGGAACTGATTATATCAGATGCCAACAGCCAATCGCGAAACCGGTCACGTCGTCTAGAACCCAAGCAGCATGCCATAGGGAATGAGACAGCATAGCTCAACAATAGTCAGTTTTGTGCAACGATAATTCAGCACATCGCATGGAGCGCTAGCTTATTACGTGCAGCCTAGTCTTGGCCTTCTACTACAGCTATTTCGGCCTCAGTTAATCCGTACAACTTGTAGACTATCTGGTCGATGAGCTTGTCGGTCAGTTCAATGCGCTCCAGCAGGGGCCTTAGCTTGGTTACGGATGCCTGAAACTCACCCCGGATGTTCTCCTGTGGCCCCCGGCGAGTCACATCAATGTCTTTGGCTGCCTGGATTGCCCGTCTGTTTTGCTCCAGAGCGCCAAAGAAGCCCTCCCACCCCACGTCTGTTTTCCAGTATTCCCTCACCTTAGTCTTATTTTTAAGATCCTCAACATTAACGGCAAGATAACTCTCCAACCAAGAAAGAAATCCCTTTATCTCCACCTGCTTCTCCTTGTGAAGCCTGGTCATCTCTTCTGCTAGGTAAGCGAGCAGGTCATGGATAACGTCTGACTGCTCCTTCTCTGTCTCTGGGGAGCTATCGGGCTTGTGGGGTAGACGCTGGCTGACGAAGGACATGAGTTGGCCCCAATCTTCACTTTTAACGTATTCCTGATAAAGCCTTTGTTCGTCTTCCATGAGCTGCTTGCGCTCTGGCTTTGGTGTTGAAAATTTTATCTGACGAATAGGGAGTACCTCTAGTTGTGGAGCTTGGAATTGGAAATATCCGCCGCCCATTCGCAGGGCACCAAAATACTCGCAATAAATCATGTTCATGAGGGATGAGTTCAGTACTGCACCTAGGTATCCTAGGCTATATCTACCACCATAAGCGCAGTTTGTATTCGCTGAAGCAAACTCTCTGGCAAAGTCAGTGAATCCTTCGAGACGCAGTGCCATTTTAGCAAAAATAATCTTAGGCTGTTTGTATAGTTCACGACGAGACTCCGAGACTGCACTGTTAGCAGTATCAAGATAAGGTTCTAAGTAGCGTGAACCTCTGTGGTCAAGAGGCTCGACGCCCCAGAGTGAGCAATATCTATCAATAAGGCCAGTGTTAATAAATTTTTGTTTGTGCGGTCCCGGCTTTCCGCTGATAGCAGGTGTAAACTCGTCTGATTCAGCTGCTGTGCTAGTTGCCTGAACTGTTGCTATCGCTGAAAGTGGTTGAGATTTTGCACCAACTTTCACTACCAATTCGAAGTTAGATGATAAAAGAAATCCCCACAGCAAGTCGGGTAAGGCTGTAAGATTCGCGCTCTCATGGACGGCAACCTTGCCAATCATCTTTTCGTTACTCTCAGCAGTAAAAATCTTCACCGAGTAATCACCTGCTTTTCCGCTCCCACGCTTAAAGACGGAGACAACAGGATAAACGAAGGGATCTTCAAAGACCTTTACCTGCGAACAATCATAGAGACTCACAAGTTCATGTTGCGAAACAATCATATTCCGAAATGCAACAGCATATGGAGCTGATAAGAACTTATTTGGAGTAATTAAAGCAGTCATCCTTTCCCTGGCAACCAGTGAGAGGCCTAGTTCGAAGAATAAAAGATAAATGTCGTAAGCACCAGCGGCACTGGTAAACTTAGTTTTCCAAAAAGGTTTCTCATATGGCGACAAAATTCGATTCAATTCTATTGCATTCACATACGGCGGATTCCCTACTACGGCACTAAAGCCTGGATTCGGCAGCCGCTGTCCGTTTCGGTCAAAGAACACTTCAGGGAACTCCAGCTCCCACTGAAAAAATTGTCGCTCCTCACCTATCTTCATACTACTAGCAAACCAGGGTTGCTTTTCTATCTTTGCCCACTCTGGTTCTGGAGCACGGATGTTGGTAAGGAGATTGTCGTAATCTTGAGACTCCACCTCATTCCCAAAGTAGGTGCTGGTCCAGATGTGTGCCACTTCCTTATAGCGTTTCAAAATATCACGGGCGATGCCATAAAGTTTTTCCTTCTCCTGGATATCCTGAATTTTGTCAGAGGATATGGCGGCGATGCGGAAGTAATTGTCTACCGCCGTAGCGACATTCTGGACAAACCAAGCTTCCCACATCGTGGTGGGCTGGACTTCCGGCAGTTTCTTTCCCAAGCCCTTCATCTTAAGCTCTTTACCCGGCAAAGCACCCAGCTCTGAAATCCTGGCTCCAATCAGAGAGTTGCCACAGCGCAAATGGTGGTCTAAGAAGCTTAGTGGTTTGTCAACTGAGACAGTGGAAAGCCACAAGGACAGCTTGGCAAGATCGACCACTAAGGGATTGAGATCAACGCCGTAAATGCAGCGCTCTACTACCTCGCGGCGTGCCCATCGTATCTCGTCCTCCTCCATTTCCCTGGGGTCTTCACCTAAAGCCTCGACAAGGGCTCGTGCCAGAAAGTCCGTCGCCTCCACCAAGAAATGCCCTGACCCCATTGCCGGGTCAAGGACTCTCATGGAAAGGATGGTATCAATCAAATTCCCATCGGAAGCCTTCGCCTCTTCAATAAGAGGCCCGACAGTATTACTGACTATGTATTTGACGATGTAGTCGGGGGTGTAATAGGAGCCGGTAGCTTTACGCTCTCCCTTGTCAGTTTCCAGATAAACAGAGCCAGCACGATAGGTCTTAAGTGCCTTGCGATCACCCAGTTCCGTAATGGGGATGAACTTCTCCCGCTTAGCATCTTTTATTACCGCAATATCCTTAGCGGCGTAGTGAGGCTGGTGCTCAAGAAGCCCCTCGTATATGGAGCCCAGCTC
The DNA here is from genome assembly GCA_964505425.1 of uncultured Dehalococcoidales bacterium. GTDB lineage: Bacteria > Chloroflexota > Dehalococcoidia > Dehalococcoidales > BS750m-G39 > CAVTZP01. The sequence continues at coordinate 42,668 of CAZDHX010000005.1, forward strand.
CCTTACGCCCAGATCTCTATAGCTTACGAAGCCACGTCCAGTGCGTCCGGCAGCCCGTGCCCGCGCTAGTTGGTCGATAGCTGCTGCCAGGTAGGAGTCACCTATCTTCCATGCAGCAAGCTTCTGGTGTTCTTTCTGGTCATCGAAGAGCCTGCCGTTATAAGGTGGAATATGCAGGAAATCGTCGCCATTGTTGATAAGGTTGAACAGCTCCCTAAGCCGTGACCAATACATAGTAGTGGTTGGGCTAAGCTGGGACTCGAATGGCTCCTTCGCAGCTATCTCGTGTGTTAAAGCCCGCAGGCTATAGGTGCCCCAGTAAGTAGGGTTAGTCACCGGCAGGAATTCTCTGGCCTCAGCATAGAGAGTAAAGAGCAAGCGACGCTCGTAATGGGCCTTACCCTTGACACACTCCAGCTCTTGATTTGGAGCTAACATTTCCGCATTTCCGGTCCGCTTATAAGATACGGTAAATTTACCGTTATCTGCCACGTTACTAATTGGAGCGCCACGCATCGGCATGATCCTAACGTTAGCATCAGCTATCTGAACATTCCCATCTTTGATTTCGGGCTTAGGCATTTTGCGGAATTCTGAATCAATGGAGTAAATTAACGGGTCTTCCTTTATCCATTTAGCATAGGCACCCGAAACAGAGCCATGCCAATCTTCTGGAAGAGGAATAGAAGGATAGACTTGGCCCTGGCCATTAACATGAGCGATTACGAAACAATTTATCGTCTCCGAAGGAATAATACACCCGGAAAATCCCATACCTCCTTTGGCAGGTTTCCACCTTGTTATTTCTTTTGCATTTGGGTCTAGCCATAGTCTGTCTTCCCCCGACCAAGCTTGTTGTGCTCTTTTTAGATCGCGGATATAGGCTTCGTCAAAGGGGCTTTTCCAGAAATACGAAGTCCAGACTTGTACCGGAAGACGCATCATCAAACTCCTGTCATACGAATTGTCATCGCAACTTCAAGCCTCTCATTTTAGTATAAGCTTATTATGTGGAAATAAAAAGATCCCGCTGCCGGGCAGAAGCCGCCGAGGAACCCCGAGGAAGCAGGATTCCAGGCATGAACATGAGCAGCAATCAATTACCTCTTCCTAACAACGATCCGGCGCGGAAGAATGTTGACTATTCTGTTCCGCCAGAGCCAATATGTGACTCTGACGCCGATGCCGAACTGGCCCAGGCCGATATTGACCACCTGTGTCGGGTCTGGGCCGGGGTGGGACGGGCGATCCTTCTCAGGAGGAGCAGTTAAGATGATTAGCAGAGAGAAGCCTACGATTGGCAAAGGTAACCGGACTGCGACCATCATCAGGGTATCGGACGAGAGCCAGGTGGAGGGACACTCACTGGAAGCCCAACGGTTAGGAATTGAGCACTGGTGTCAGCAACGAGGATACGTTCTGTTCAAGGAATACACCGAGGCTGGGGTATCCGCCCACACCGACGAGATCGAGAAGCGGCCGGAACTCCTCCGGCTCCTCCAAGATGCGGAACAAGGGGAGTTCGACATCGTGGTAGTGCACACACTCGACCGATTGGCCCGGAAACTAAGCATTCAGATGCAAGCCCTATCGCGTTTAGCTAAGGCCGGCGTTGGTTTCGCGAGCGTGAACGACCCTTTTGACGCCACCACTCCTCAAGGCCGCCTGATGCTCAACCAAATGGGCTCTTACAACGAGTTCTTCTCCGAACTCTTGGGCATCCACGTCAGCAAGACCTTCCGATTCATGGCTGAGTCGGGGTTGACAGTCGGGCCGGTACCCTTCGGATATCGGCGCCAAGAAAAGCAGCTTCCGCCTGTGAAGGAGGAGCGGGAAGCGGAAGCTGTGAAAGAAGTATTTCAACGTCGGGCGGGAAGTCAGTCCACAGGCGAAATCGCTGCCTGGCTCAATGCCCAGGGTTTTTGCACCAGAGAGGGCCATGCCTTCACAGCCCATGCGGTGAAAGATATCCTGAATAATCGCTATTACTGCGGGTATGTGAAGTACCACGGCGAAGAGTATCCCGGTAAGCACGCCGTCATCATCTCGGAAGACCTGTTCCAGCGTGTACAAGCCCGAAGGCAACGGCGGCAGCAGGTACGCTCGGTACACGGACCGAAGGGTTTACTCCAGGGGATCATAGCTTGCTGGCACTGCGGTAATCGGCTTCAGTCAGATCGCCACCGTCAGCTGGTACCCCTCTATCGGGAACGGCATGCTCACGAGTGTCCCACGAACAATTCGTCTATTGTGGCGGAGGTCATTGATAAGCAGATGGCAACGATTATCCATTCCCTGGGATTGCATCCGAAATGGAGGCAAAGGATGGCCGAGCTTGCCGCAGCAAACTATGACGGGCCAGACCCAAAAGCGCTAAAAGAGAAGCGCCGTCGCCTCGGCCGGGCTTACGCCGACGGGGCATTTACCGATGAGGAGTATCAAAGACGACTGGCGGAGATCAATCATCATCTTGATCAGGCGTGCACCGTAACACCACCCGCTGTCGAAGCAGCTGTAGAACTCTTTACGAATATCCCCATGCTCTGGGCAGAGGCAACTCCGGATGAGAGAAGACAGTTGGTGAACCCACTCGTCGAGCTGGTTTACGTAGATCTTGAGACAAAGCGCGTTGCCGCGTTCAAGCCGGCACCGGCATTCCGGGTGCTGTTTGGTACAGGGATAGAGGTGGCCCCAAACGCACCGGTGCTATTGCTACCCTCGGGAAGAGAAACCCGAGAGAATGTTGGAGATGGTGGAGACGGGGGAGAGTTGAACTCCCCGTCCAAAGGAAGCTGCCCAGAATATACTACAAGCTTAGTCAGCTCTTTAATCTCACCCGGCTAGCCTCAACTGACCGAGTCTAGCCAGACCAGCCGATTCTTCTTTCACCACCCTCATCGGCGTTGGGGTGGTGGCACCTCAACTCTTCGGCACCCGGTCCCCGCCCGTTGAGGAGAGGCTTGGGTGGGCGCGCCGCCTATTTAATTAGGCTGCGTAAGCGAATTCAGGTTCGCCAGTTATTTTTACCACTTGTTTTATGAGGTTAGCGGCACCTCAGCCTGCAATCCTGTAGCCTACCTCCCCTGTCGAACCCACGCGTCCCCATCTATTAAAAGTAAACTACCTCCTTCTCAGCCGGCGGTTTTTCATGGCTCGCTCCATTTCCCTTTCCGTCTCCCGGCGGGTTATTGCCTCCCGCTTATCGTAGAGCCTTTTACCCCTGCCCAGCGCCACCTCAACCTTAGCCCGGCTATCTTTAATATATAACTTAACCGGCACCAAAGTAAAGCCCCGCTCCACCACCCGGCTGGTAAGCTCGTTAATCTGCTTGCGATGCAGCAAAAGCTTGCGGGGTCGGGTCGGCTGGTGGCTCATGTGGCTGCCCGCCTCGTAGCGGGCGATATGGGCGCCAACCAGCCACAATTCACCCTTCTCCGGTCTAACATAGGCATCAGACAGGCTTACCCTCCCCGCCCGGATTGACTTTATCTCGGTACCGGTAAGGGCAATGCCGGCTTCCACGCCCTCGCTCAGATTATAATTGTGGTACGCCTTACGATTGGTAGCGACTGTCTTTATGACCACAGCTAAATTATAGCATATTAGTCACCCCATCCCCCTTTATCCCCCTTTGATAGTGAGCTAACTTAATAGGGTGTTTAAGAGAAGCACCAGCCCCTCTTTTATTTTATCTTCCCCCTCTCCAAGAATGGAGAGGGGGATACAGGGGGTGAGGTTGATAATCTCTATTGTCGCCCAAGGGCTAGTATGCTATACTGTTAAGCTACTGATGAAAATTAGAAAGGGGTCCAAGCTTGCCGGAACAAGTCACCATTAAGGAGCTATTAGAAGCCGGCGCCCACTTCGGGCACCAGACCAGCCGCTGGCACCCAGCAATGAAGAAATACGTCTTCACCAAGCGTGAGGGAATCCATATTATTGACCTGGAACAGACGGCCGCCATGCTGGAAAGGGCGTGCCAGTTTGCCAAGGAGGTAGCCGCAGAGGGTGGTATTATCCTCTTTGTTGGCACCAAAAAGCAGGCTCAGGAAGCCGTAGAACAAGAGGCAACGCGCTGTGGCATGTATTATGTCAATCAACGCTGGCTGGGAGGGGTGCTGACCAATTTTGCCACCATACAGGCTCGTATTGACCAGCTAGTCCGCCTGGAAGACCAAAAATCCAGGGGGGACTTTGAGCGCCTGCCGAAAAAGGAGGCACTGAAGCTGGAGGATGGAATTTTGCGCCTCAACCGGCAGATGGGCGGCTTTAAGGAGATGACAAGCCTGCCCAACGCCCTGTTCATTATTGACCCCACCAAGGAAAAGATTGCCCTGGCTGAAGCCCAGCGCATGGGGATACCGGTTATCGCCATCGTTGATACCAACTGCAACCCCAATGAGATAGACTACCCCATCCCCGCCAACGACGATGCCATAAAAGCCATCAGGCTGGTGTGCACTAAAATTGCCGACGCCATCATTGAAGGTAAGACCGGCGAGGCAGCAGCCCCCGCTGAGGCTGGCGAGGCAGGGAGTCTGGAAATCACCGAGACCTTTACCTTCACCCCTGACGAAGATAAAGTGCCCGCTGAAGATAAAGCCGACGAAGATAAAGACAAAGAAGGAGACGAGGGGTGAAAATCCGTGTAGAGACAGTAAAGGAGCTGAGAGAGCAGTCTGGAGCCGCCGTTATGCAGTGCCAGAGCGCCCTCATTGAGGCAGAAGGGGATATAGAAAAGGCACTCCAGATTCTAAAACAAAAAAGTCTTTTCCAGGCCGAGAAAAAGGCAAACCGCGCTACCGGCCAGGGGCTAATCGAAGCCTATATCCATGCCGGGGGGAGAATCGGCGCCATGGTTGAGTTGAACTGTGAAACTGACTTTGTTGCCCGCACCGACGAGTTCAAGGAGCTGGCCCACCACCTGGCAATGCAGGTAGCCGCCATGAACCCCAGATTTATCTCGGAAGAAGAAGTCCCCAAGGGAAGTGATATAGAACCACAAACCGCCTGTCTGCTGCTCCAAGCCGATATAAAAGACCCGGAGAGGACAGTCAAGGAAATTATCGCCGAAACTATCGCCAAGGTAGGGGAGAATATCAGGGTAAGCCGATTTGCCCGTTTCGAGCTGGGCGAGCAAGAATCAGGAAAATGAGTGCTGTCAAATATAAGCGTGTCCTGCTCAAACTCAGCGGCGAAGCCTTCGCCGGCGGAGCTACTTCTGGCATTGACACCGCCACCCTGACCAAGATAGCCAGGCAAATTAAGCAGGTGGTAGAGATGGGCGTTGGCGTGGCCATTGTGGTGGGCGGCGGCAATATCTGGCGCGGGGCTAAGGCTGAGAAGGAGGGGATGGACCGGGCTACCGCTGACTACGCCGGCATGCTGGCGACAGTAATAAATGCCCTTGCCCTCCAGGACGCCCTGGAGAGGGAAGGGGTAACCACCAGGACACAGTCAGCCATAGTTATTCAGCAGGTGGCTGAGCCTTATATCAGACGCCGCGCCATCCGTCACCTGGAGAAGGGGCGGGTGGTTATCTTCGCCGGGGGCACCGGCAACCCCTATATGACCACCGACACCGCCTCCGCCCTGCGAGCCATAGAGATTGAAGCTGAAGTCCTGCTTATGACCAAGAATAACGTTGATGGCATCTACACGGCTGACCCCCGCACCGACCCCAAGGCCAAGAAGTTTGATAAACTCACCCACCTTGAGGCGCTAAACCTGCGTCTGGAGGTAATGGATGTCACCGCCCTCTCCCTGTGCCTGGAAAACAAGCTACCGATAGTTGTCTTCGACCTCCAGGCACCGCGGAGCATAGAACGGGTGGTAACGGGTGAAGCCATCGGCACCCTAGTCTACGCCAAGGAGTAACATGTCCAGCTCCAGCCTACAGAACACTGAAGCCAAGATGCAAGCCTCGGTTGAGGGTTTAAAGCGGGAACTGGCTTCCATCCGCACCGGGCACGCCACACCTGCCCTGGTAGAACACCTCAAGGTAGAATACGCCGGCGCTTTAATGCCGCTTAATCAAATCGCGGGCATCTCCGCACCTGAGGCAAGGCTCCTCGTCATCCAGCCCTGGGACCGAACCACCATACCCAATATAGAGAAGGCTATCCTCAAGTCCGAGCTGGGGCTAAACCCTGCCGTCAGCGGCAATGTAATCCGCCTCGCCCTGCCCCCCTTGAGCGTCGAGCGGCGACAGGAGCTAACCAAGGTGGTGCGCAAGAGGGTTGAGGAAAGAAAGATTATGATACGCAACCTGAGGCGTGACGTCATGACCGAACTTAAAGGGCTGGAGAAGAAAAAGGATATATCGCAGGACGAGCAAAAGCGTGCCCTAGACCAGTTGCAGAGGCTCACCGATAAGTTCATCGCCGATACTGAGCAGATAGCCCGGGATAAAGAAGCCGAACTGATGGAGGTCTAGTATAACTAAAGGCGAAAGAAATGCTGTTCTCCCCACCCACATAGCCATTGTCCCCGACGGCAATGGTAGATGGGCAGAACAGCGTGGGCTACCCCGCCTTGAAGGCCACCAGGCAGGAGCCGAAAACCTGAGCACCGTAATTGAGTACCTCAACGACTGCCAGATAAAGTATGTCACCGTTTATACCTTCTCCACCGAAAACTGGAATCGCCCTGAAGATGAGGTCGCTGGCTTACTTCACCTCGCGGAGGAGCTGATAGACAAGGAGGCCCGCGAACTTCATAAAAAGGGCATCAGACTTCTTCACCTCGGTCGCCTCCAGGGGCTACCGCCAGGGCTCCAGCGAGCAATAAACAGAGGGGTGGAGCTGACCAAAAATAATACCGGCATGACCTTCAGCCTCGCCTTCAACTACGGGGGGCGGGCTGAGATTTTAGACGCCGTCGGCAGAATTATCGCCGATGGCATCCCCCCGGAAAAACTGGATGAAAAACTGTTTGCTAGCTATCTTTACATCGCCGATTTGCCTGATGTTGACCTGTTAATTCGCACCGCCAATGAACTCCGCCTGAGTAACTTTTTGCTCTGGCAGACGGCTTACAGCGAATACTACTTCACCAAGGTTCTATGGCCTGACTTCGATAAGAAAGAGGTTGACCAGGCGCTGCTCGCCTACAGCCGGCGGCAGAGGCGCTTCGGTGGGCTATAATTATATGTTGAAGAAAAGGATTATAACCGGGCTGTGGGGCATCCCTCTCTTAGTGGCGGCTGTCTGGTTTGATAAGCCCCTCCCCTGGCTCACCGTCCTGGTGGCTATCTGGGGGGCGCTGGCGGTCTTTGAATTCTACAAGCTCGCCGCCGGGAAAGGGGTACAACCTCTCACCTACTTCGGGCTGGCGTGGACGGTTTTATTTATCATCAGCCCGCATTTTAAGTATGACTTCACCCTGCCACTCCTCTTAACCTCAGGGGTGGTGATATCTCTCATCTGGCTCCTCGGGCGTCCCAAAAAGGAGGGGGCTTTCCTCGACTGGGCGTGGACATTGGGCGGAATCCTCTACCTCGGCTGGCTGCTGAGTTACTTTGTGGCGCTAAGGGGTCTGGAGGACGGCCGGAACTGGGTATTCTTCGCCCTGTTCGCCACCTTCGCCTCGGATACCGCCGCCTTCTTCGTCGGCAGGGCGCTGGGCAGGCACAAGCTCGCCCCCCGCATCAGCCCAGGAAAGACCTGGGAGGGGACTATCGCCGGCGTCTTGGGGGCTATTATCGTCAGCCTGCCCTTCACCCTGCTGATACCAATCCCGTACTGGCAGGCGATAGTCCTCGGCATATTAGTCAGCATCTTCGGGCAGCTCGGCGACCTGGCGGAGTCCCTGCTCAAGCGCAACATGGGGGTAAAGGACTCGGGCAGGCTGATTCCGGGGCACGGCGGTTTTCTGGACAGGATAGACAGCGTTGTCTTTACCGGCGTAGTAGTATACTATTACGTTATATGGGCGATATAAAGCGGGTAGCTGTCCTCGGTTCCACCGGCTCCATCGGTCGTCAAACCCTGGAAATAATCGGCGCCCACCCCAAAAATTTCGGCATTATAGGGCTGGCGGCGGGTAAGAACCTTGCCTTGCTCACCAGCCAAATCAAACAGTTCCAGCCGAGGTTTGTCTATTCCCAGGATAAAAAGGCTAACCTCCAAGGCGAGTTCCTCTCGCTGGAAGAAATGGCCAGCCACCCCGAGGTAGATATGGTGGTTATGGCCACCTCGGGGAGGTGGGGGCTAAAGCCGACGCTGGCGGCAGCGAGAGCCGGTAAGAGAATCGCCCTGGCCAACAAGGAATCGCTGGTCATGGCGGGGGAGACTATTATTGCTGAGGCAAAGAGAAACAAGGCAAGGGTTCTGCCCGTTGACAGCGAACACAGCGCCATATGGCAGTGCCTTGAGGGTGAACAGGACAAGCCGACTAAGATTATCCTCACCGCCTCCGGCGGGCCGTTTTATGGTTATTCACCGGCTAAGCTGGATAAGGTTACCGCGGAGCAGGCGCTGAAACACCCGTCGTGGCGGATGGGGAAAAAGGTCACCATTGACTCGGCGACCCTGATGAACAAGGGGCTGGAGGTAATTGAAGCCCACTGGCTTTTTGATATTCCCATTGACAGCATTGATGTCCTTGTCCACCCCCAGAGCATAATTCACTCCATGGTTGAGTTCAGCGACGGCTCGGTTAAAGCCCAGCTCGGCTGCCCCGACATGCGCCTGCCCATTCAATACGCCCTATCTTATCCTGAACGCCTGCCCAACCCCGAACTCCCCAGGCTTGACTGGGAGAACATTAAAGAGCTGAACTTTGCCCCGCCTGATTTCGATAGCTTCCCCTGCCTCAGGCTCGCCATTGAGGCGGGAAGGAAGGGAGGGACCTATCCCGCCGTCCTCTGCGGCGCCGATGAGGTCGCCGTTGATCTGTTTTTATCCGGGCACATCAAGTTTACCGATATTGCCCGGCTCGTTGAGCCGGTGCTGGAGAAGCACCACCCTATCCCCTCCCCCACACTGGAGGAGATTCTGGCGGCGGATAGCTGGGCGAGGGAAGAGGTCAAACGATTGGCTGGCGGAGATAAGCGATGATAATTACCATATTAGCCTTTCTGGGTGTGCTGGCGCTGCTTATCATTGCCCATGAGCTGGGGCATTTTGCCACTGCCAAAGCCTATAAAATAAAGGTGGAGGAGTTCGGGGTGGGCTTCCCGCCGAGGTTATTCGGCATAAAAAGGGGAGAAACGCTATATTCACTGAACGCCATACCACTGGGCGGATTTACCAAGATGGCGGGCGAGGAAGACCCCAAGGTTAAGGGGAGCTTCGCCGGTAAGGGTGTTGGCGCCCGGCTAATCGTGCTCAGCGCCGGCTCAATAATGAACCTCCTGCTGCCCATACTCTTATTTTCCATCGCCTTCATGATTCCCCACCAGGTGGTAATGGAACCGACGGTAGTGGCAGTAGTGAACCCTGGTTCACCCGCCGCCAGCGCCGGCATTGAAGTTGGCGATACCATTCTTGAGGTAAATGGGGAACCAATAAATAATTTCAGCGAACTCCAACGTTATACCGCGCTCAACCTGGGTCAGGAAATTACCATATTGGTTGAGCACAGCGATTCAACCAGAGAAGAGGTCCAACTGATACCCAGGTGGAAGCCGCCGGAGAATGAAGGGGCGATTGGCATTGAGCGTGATATGGAGTTTGCCCTGGCCAACAGGACTACTGCTAGCCAGCATGAGCCCTTCTGGGAGGCAATACCCATGGGAGTCAGCGAATGCGTGGAGGTCTTCGCCGTAATCAAGAATGAGGTGTTGAGGTGGGTCAGCGGGGCAACCGCCCCCCAGGTGACCGGTCCGGTTGGCATCGCCCAGATAACCGGCGAGGCGGCTAAAGCCGGGGTTAGCCCGCTTCTGGAACTTACCGGCTTTATCAGCATAAACCTGGGCATAATAAACCTCCTCCCCCTCCCCGCCCTGGACGGTGGCAGGATTGTCTTCGTCCTCCTGGAGTGGGCGCGGCGGGGCAAGCGGGTATCGCCCAAGAAGGAGGGGCTGGTGCACCTTATCGGCTTCGCTATGCTGATGGCGCTGATTCTAGTAATCACCTACCAGGATATAATACGTATTATAAGTTGAGAGAGTATGAACCCAAGACGAAGGTCTAAACCAATCGAGATTGGCAAGGTGACCGTCGGCGGTGACGCCCCTATCGTGGTGCAGTCCATGACCAAGACCGACACCCGTGACGTAAAGGCGACCATCGCCCAGATAAGGGAGCTTGAGGACTGCGGCTGCGAGCTGGTGCGGGTGGCGGTGCCCGATATGAAAGCCGCCGAGGCAATCTCGCCCATCAAACAGGGCGTTTCTATCCCCATAGTCGCCGATATCCACTTTGACTATCGCCTTGCCCTGATGGCGCTGGTAGCCGGGGCTGACGGGCTGCGGCTAAATCCGGGCAATATCAGCCAGCCGGAGGAGGTTAAAAAAATAGTCCAAGCCGCCAAAGAAAGAGGTGTCCCCATCCGCATCGGGGTAAACGCCGGCAGCCTGCCCGAATCCAAAAAACCAAAACTGACCGTTGCCGAGCAGATGGTTGAGGCGGCGCTGGAGCAGGTAAGACTACTGGAAAGCCTGGACTTTGACCTCATAAAGGTCTCGCTCAAAGCCTTTGATGTCCCCACCACCATAGAGGCTTACCAGAGTATCGCTCAGAGGATACCCTATCCATTGCACATCGGCGTTACCGAAGCCGGTCCCCCCCGTACCGGCATTATCCGCAGTACGGTGGGCATAGGCACCCTTTTATATCAGGGCATCGGCGATACTATCCGGGTCTCGCTCACCGCCCACCCCAGGGAGGAGGTCATCGCCGGCTATGAAATTCTGAAGAGCCTGAATCTGCACCAGCATGGTCCGGTACTGGTTTCCTGCCCCTCCTGCGGGCGGGCTGAGGTTGATATAATAAGATTAGCCGAGGCGGTGGAGAAGGAGCTGCTAAAAATTACCAAGCCGATAAAGGTGGCGGTGATGGGCTGTGTGGTCAACGGGCCGGGGGAAGCCAAAGACGCCGATATCGGCATCGCCTGCGGCAAGGGCAGAGCCGTTTTGTTCAAGAAGGGCAAGAAGGTTAAGACTATAGAAGAGAAGGATTTTATAACTGCGCTGATGAGAGAAGTAGAAGGGATATAAAGAGGAGGTCTCAATGGAGAAATGCGCAATTTGCGGCTGCAGGATTCATCGTAAAGGGGACGACTACGCAAAACCAAATAGTAAAGGACGCTCCCATGCCACGAAACATCACAATATAGCCAAACGTTTTCTCAACGGTGACAATCCTATTTTTCCGAAGTGCCCGTGGCCGGAGGAACAAAAAAGCCCAAAAGAGTTCTGTTACGAATGCCATGAAGAACTACTACATAACCCCATATTTTTGTCTGCTGATATTAGCGGATTTGCCAAGCTAGTTGAACGAAGGAACCTAAACGAAACTAATAAAACCGATAATAGGAGTAAAATAGCTGGACGAATTAAGCTTTTACATGAGGTGATAGAGGAAGGAATAAGGACACTACTTGGGTAGAAAAAGGAAGTGGGTGTCCAAGAGGGGCGCTTTCTCCTCTTCTATATCCTCCCCCTCTCCTTTGAAGCCTTGAAGGAGAGGGGGATAAAGGGGGTGAGGTAGATAAATAAAATGAAAAAGCTAATTGTTTTAGGCGCTGTAGCTCTAATGGCTCTGCTACTCATAACCTCGGTAGCCAGCTGTCAGCAGCAGCCTCAGCCAGAAGAGCCGCCCAGCTTGGCGATTATGGTTGAGTCCAATGTCGTTGACGCCGGCTCTTCTTTCATGATCTCAGGCTCAAACCTAGATCCTTATCAGAAGGTATGGGCTGAGTTCAACTATAAAGCGAGTGACCGGGGAGAGGATGTATCAGTCTACGGTGAGCCCGATGAAGAGGGCACGATTCATGCTGTAATACCCGTTCCAGAGGATATAGTCCCTGGCGACTATGAGGTCGAGATTTATGTAGGTAAGCACCTTGATGACCGGGAGCTAATAGCTACCCTCCCTATTCATATCCAGGCGAAGGAAAAATGAAGAAACTTGTTACTGTATCCGCTGGGGAAATCTGAAGGGGGTGAGGTAGATAAATGTAAACGGAGTAAAAAACGCGCATATCAAATATATCAGGAGGTCGTAAACCGATGAAAAAAGTTATTGTGATAGGTATAGCACTAGTTCTGGGACTTCTTCTATTACCCGCTTGCGCTGGTGGCGGGGTATCTCAGGCAGAGTATGACAAGATAAGTAGCGACCTTGCCACGGCTCAAACGCAAATTCAATCATTGCAGGCTGACTTAGCGACAGCGCAGGCAGAAGTCCAATCATTGCAGGGTGATTTAGCGGCAGCGCAAGCACAAGTCCAGTCTCTACAGGCAACTGCAGGGGCAAACGCCGCTGAAACGCTGGCTTACGCTGAGTTTCTTGACGTACTTATGTCCCCCGATTACAAGAAGGTCGCTATCATTCCCCGCTTTGATTTTGCGAACGAGCTTGCGTGGCTGGCAGAGCTGGAGAATAGAGCCACGGACTTAGGCGACACAAGGCTGAGCGACTATATTGAGGCAATGCAGAAAGGCAGCGCCGCTGCCAAACCCTCGGCATGGGATTATTGCCTCGGAATAATAGAGGAGAACTCGCAGTAAGGGAATTAAGGGGAGTAGAATAAACCTGCTCAATGTGGTTTAATACATAAAACCTCTAAACAAATGCGCATATCAAAGCTCTTCGGCAAGACACAAAAGGAGACGCCGGCTGAGGCGGAGACAATCAGCCACCGCCTACTGCTGAGGGCGGGGATGATTCATCAGGTGGCGGCGGGCGTCTATTCCTACCTGCCCCTGGGGTGGCGGGTGCTCAAAAAGATAGCCAGTATAATCCGCGACGAGATGGATAAAGCCGGGGGACAGGAACTATCCATGCCCGTCCTCCAGCCATTAGAGCTGTGGCAGGAAACAGGGAGAGACCAAGCCTTCGGCAAGGGGCTCTTTACCCTCACCGACCGCCGGGAGAGAAACTTGGTTCTGGGACCAACCCACGAAGAGGTCATCACCGAGCTGGTCAAGTATAACGTCCAGAGCTACCGCGACCTGCCCCTTCTCCTGTATCAAATACAGTCCAAGTTCCGCGACGAGCCCCGCCCCCGCGGCGGCTTAATCAGAATCCGCGAGTTCACCATGAAAGACCTCTATAGCTTTGACACCAGCGAAGACGGCTTAGACCAGAGCTATAGTAAGATGCTCCAGGCGTATAAAAATATCTATGACCGCTGCGGGCTGCCCAGCCGGCTGGTTGAGGCGGATAGCGGCGCCATCGGCGGCAAGGAGTCCCACGAGTTCATGGTCATCACCGAGGGCGGGGAGGACGAGATTATCTACTGCGACAAATGCAAATACGCAGCTAATGTGGAGAAGGCGGAGAGCAAAAAGAGCAAGATAGAAGCCGGGAAGCCGTTGCCCGTGGAAGAAGTGGCTACCCCCGGCACCGCCACCATTGAGCAGGTCGCCGAGTTCTTCAAGATACCCAAAAGCCATACCCTCAAAGCCGTGTTCTACATCGCCGACGGCAAGCTGGTCTTCGTCGTTATCAGGGGGGACATTGAGGTGAACGAGGTCAAGCTAAAGAACGCCCTTGGCGGCGCTGACCTCAGCCTCGCCACCGAGGCTGAGATTATCAAAGCCGGCATCGTCGCCGGGGCGGCTTCGCCCATCGGCATAAAGGGCATTAAAATCGTCGCTGACGATTCCATAACCCTGGGGGCAAACTTCGTCGCCGGCGCCAATAAAGCCGAGACCCACCTTAAAAATGTCAACTACCCCAGGGACTTTAAGGCTGACATGGTGACCGATATCGCCCAGGCTAGTGCCGGGGAGGAGTGCCCGAGGTGTGAGGGCAAGCTGCTATCAACGCGGGGCATTGAGGTGGGGCACATCTTCAAGCTGGGCACCTTCCTCAGCCAAAAACTGGGCGCCCTCTTTATTGACCCCAGCGGCACAACTCACCCCATCATCATGGGGTGCTACGGCATCGGGCTTGACCGCCTGCTAGCCGCCGCCATAGAGCAGAACCACGATGATAAGGGCATTATCTGGCCAACGTCCATCGCCCCCTATCAGGTCTATCTCTGCCCCATATCTATGGAAAACCAAAAGGTGACTGATGCCGCCGAAAGCCTCTACGCTGAGCTAGAGGCACAGGGCTTAGAAGTCCTCTATGACGACCGCAGAGAATCGGCGGGGGTAAAGTTCAACGACGCCGACCTCCTGGGGATACCAATCAGGGTTACCATAAGCCCGCGCACTCTAGAAAAAGATAACGTGGAGATAAAGCGGCGCTCGGAGAAAGAAGCCGAGCTGGCGCCGCTTAAGGGGATAGCGGGGAAGCTCAAGGAACTTATTGGGAAAACTGTCTAGGTTACTTCTTCTTCGGCGCTACTAGAAGCACTATGCCGAAAGCTAAGACCAGAGCCCCCAACACGATGCTTGACCAAAGCGAGGGGCACATAAAGGCAGCAATGACCAGCACCCCCAGGACTATGTTAATGATGGCGACAGTTTTAACTTTCATATCTCCCCCTCAAATTTTTTATCTTACCCCCACATTATACAGGCTGGTGTCAAGGGTTGTTATGGGGTTAAAGTCAGCTGCGTAGAGTCGCCCCAAGCTCTTTAGATAGCTTATCTATAATCTTCTGCTGGACCTTATTGACCTCGTCATCGGTCAGGGTATGGGACGGCGACTGGAAGGTAATCCGGTAGGCGAGGGACTTCTTGCCCGACGGCAGCTTTGCCCCGGTATACAGGTCAAACAGGGCAACCTGGCTCACCAGGGGAAAGCTCTTAACAATATCCTGCACCTGGCGATTGGTTACCCCCCCATCAACCACCAGGGCAATATCCCTGACGATGGCGGGGAAGCGGGGTATGGGTTGAAATAGTTTATGCCCTAAAGTAAGGGGCAGGAGCGCCTCCATATTTATCTCAAACAGATAGACCGCCCCGGAAAGCTCGAAGGCATCGGCGACCTTAGGGTGCAGCTCACCGACAACGCCCAGCTTCTTGCCCGCCACAACGATGGCTGCCTGCTTACTGGGGTGCAGGCTCTCATCCCCGTCCGCTTCAAAGCTGGCTCCCACCCCCAAATTACTTAATAAGCCGTCAACCACCCCCTTGGCATCAAAGAAATCAAGCGCCTCACCCTCGCCGTGCCACGATTCATCAAATCTGGGACCGCTCAGCAGTCCGCAGACCACCTCTGGCTCATTGGGCAGGTCTTTCGGGCGCGGCAGATATACCCTGCCCAGCTCAAACAGCCTGATACCGCCGGCTTCATACCTCCGATTGGCCGCCAGGGCAGCCAGCAGGTTAGCCCGCAAGCTGGGGCGCAGATATTCCTGGTCAGCGGTCATGGGGTTAGCCACCCGCAGCGGTTCAGGCTTAAGAGGGTGGGGCTTGGGCAACAGCTTATTTATCAGCTCCAGGCTGGTCAATGAATAGGTGACTATCTCCTGGAAGCCATAGCCGGTAAGGCTGCGCCTCACCCCCCGCTTGAGGTTGATGGCGGGGTCGGGGGTATGGTGGGGCAAAGGCTCACTGAGCATGGTGGTTGGAATCCGGTCATAGCCGATGATACGGGCTACTTCCTCAACAAGGTCCTCCGCCAGCGTTATATCGCTCCGCCAGTAAGGAGAAGTGACCAGAAAGCCGGAACCCGTTGGCTTAACCTCGAAGCCCAAAGAGACTAACGCCTCTTTCATCTGCTCAGGGGTGAAGTCAGCCCCCAGAAAAGCATTTACCCTGTCGGTTGATAGCGCTATCGGCTCAGGCTTTTTTCTTCCCGGATAGGCGTCAACTATACCCTTAGCCGCCTTGCCGCCAGCTAACTCGCCGATGAGCTGGGTAGCCCGTTCGAGGGCGGGAATAGTCAGCTCGGGGCTGATGCCCCGCTCAAAACGCATCCTGGCCTCGCTGGGCAGGCCCAGGGTATTGCCGGTGTGATAGATGCTCGCCGGGTTAAAGTTAGCCGCCTCAAGCAGTATTGCCGTCGTCTCGTCGGTTACCTCGCTGTCGGCGCCGCCCATCACCCCGGCGATAGCCACCGCCCGCTCCTCATCGGCGATAACCAGCGTCTCCCCGGAAAGGGTCCGTTTCACACCGTCTAAAGTAACCATAATCTCGCCCTCGCCAGCGCGGCGGACGATAATCTTCTTACCTCCGACCTGACTATAGTCAAAGGCGTGGAGGGGCTCGCCGTACTCCAGCATGACATAGTTGGTAACATCAACGATGTTGTTTATCGGGCGCATGCCGCAAGCCAGAAGGCGCTGCTGCATCCACGCCGGGGACTCGCCTATCTTTATGCCGGTAATCAGGCTGGCGCTATACCGGGGGCAGAGGTCGGGGGCTTTGATTTCTATTGATATTTGCTCCTCTATCGGCGGCGATACTTCCGCATAGCTGGCTTCGGGGAGACGTATTTTTTTGCCGGTAAGGGCAGCCGCCTCCCTGGCGACCCCGATTACCGAGAGGCAGTCGGGGCGGTTGGGGGTGATATCAAGGTCAAATATAACGTCGCCGAGATAATCAGCCAGGGGGGTGCCAAGCGGGGCATCAGCGGGTAAGACCATGATTCCCTCGTGGCTATCGGAGATGCCCAGCTCCTTCTCCGAACAGACCATGCCGCTGGAGGCAACACCGCGAATCTTGGCTGCCTTCAGGCGAAACGCCTCGCCGGTGTGCCCGTCTACAAGCTGAGCGCCAACATGGGCGAAGACGACCTTATCACCAAGTTTTAAATTTGGCGCCCCGCAGACAACGGTCTGCTGCTCGGTGCCTAAATCCACGGTGGGCAGGGTGAGGCGGTCAGCATTGGGGTGGGGGTCGATGGCTACAATCTGCCCGACAACGACGTTCTCCCAGCTCCCCCCAACGACCTGCCACCCCTTGACCTCGCTGCCAGCCATGGTCAATTTCCCGGCTAGCTCAGCCGGAGACAGGCCGACATCCACATACTCCTTAAGCCAATTAAGCGGGACTTTCATCTTTAGAACTGCCTCAAAAATCTAAGGTCGCTGCCATAGAACAACCTCATATCATCAATCCCGTAGCGCAACATGGGGAGACGTTCCACGCCCATGCCAAAGGCAAAGCTGGGATAGACATCGGGGTCAATCCCTCCTCGCCGCAGCACCTCGGGGTGGGTCATGCCCGCCCCCAGTATCTCAATCCAGCCGCTACCACCGCAGAGCCGGCAGCCCTTTCCGCCGCAGACGAGGCAATCTATCGCCATCTCCACGCCGGGCTCAACGAAGGGGAAATAGTCGCAGCGGAAGCGCACCTTCCTGTCTTCGCCGAAGAAACGGCGGGCAAACTCGTAGAGCGTGCCCTTAAGCTCGGCCATGGTGATGCCCTTGTCCACGACAACGCCGTCAATCATATGGAATACGGAAAGGTGGGTGGCATCAGTGGCTTCATAGCGGTAGACTCGCCCCGGCTCAATGGCTCTAATCGGCGGTTCCATGGTATCAATAACGCGGGCACTTATGGCGGTACAGTGGGTACGCAGCAGCTGCGGTCTTTCCCCCTTTGCGGTCTCCACCCAGAAGGTTGACATACTTTCGCGGGCGGGGTGGTGCTCGGGAACATTCAGCATCTCAAAGTTGTAATAGTCCCACTCCGCCTCCGGCCCCTCCACCACCTGAAAGCCCATGGAGACAAAGATGTCGCAGATTTCATCAATGGTCTGGGTTATGGGGTGCAAACGACCTTGAGGGAGAGGACGCCCGGGGAGAGTGATATCAATCTGCTCCTTACCGACGGCGGTTACCAGCCTCTCCTCTCCCAGAAGTTTTCTTTTTTGCTCAAGGCTGTTCTCTAGCGTGGCTTTAATTTCGTTGGCCAGGGCGCCGACCTGCTTCCTCTCGTCAACGGGTAATGAAGCTAAACTGCGCAGGGCTTTGGTCAGCTCGCTCTTCTTCCCCAGATAGCGCACCCGCCACCCCTCCAGCTCCTTAACATCAGCGACGGCTTCTAACTCTTGGGCGGCTTTTTGCTTTAACTCCTCGAGCTGCTTTAACATGGTTGTCTTGGATTATAGGTTATCAAAGGAGAAGGGTCAAGAAAAAAGAAAGAGGGGCTGACGCCCCTCTTAGACACCCTTACTGGTTTGATCATTTTCCTTAAGGCTCGAACAACTTCGGAGACTTGAATTCCAGCAAAAAGTCTTTGATTCGCCTCTCTGCCAGTTTTACATATTCCTGACTTATGTCATACCCAATATAGTGACGATTTGTCTTTATGGCTGCTATTGCCGCTTGCCCACTCCCTATAAAGGGGTCTAGAATCACTTCCTCAGCAAATGTATAAAGCTGGATTAATCTATAAGGTAGTTCTACGGGGAAAGGCGCCGGGTGACCTACCTTGCGTGCCGACTCAGCAGAGAAAGTCCAAACGCTTTTAGTGAACTCCAAAAACTCCTCCTGTGATATGGTGTTCTGCCGTTTATGGACGTTTCTTCTGCTGAACATGCCCTTGGAAAAAATCAGAATATACTCATGAATATCCCTTAAGGTCGGATTGGCTGCACTCAGCCAGCTTCCCCAAGCCGTAGAAGGACTAGAACTAGAAGCCTTATTCCAGATAATTTCCCCTCTCATTAGAAAGCCCAACTCTAACATATCCTCCACAATAAAAGCATGGAGGGGAATATAAGGTTTTCTGCCTAAATTGGCAATATTTACACAAGCTCTCCCCCCAGGGACAAGAACTCTATAAACTTCTTTCCATACTCGCTTCAGAAATTCACGATATTGTTCCAGCGTCAGGTTCTCGTCATACTCTTTCCCCACATTATAAGGTGGTGAGGTAACCATCAGATGAACGCTATCGTCTGGGAGTTCCAGCATGTTCTCACTGGTTCTACAAAAGATTCTATCTAAAAATTGAGGTGGGACAGAAGCTTCAACATATTCAGCCCTTTGTTCTGCCGGCAAGCCTTCGTACAACTTGCTGGTATAAAAGGCGGTTGAGTCATGATTTATCCTCCCCGGGGAGCCAAAGGGACTTGTTTGTGTACCTCTTCTCCTCATTCCTCCCTCCAGTAGTCTACCCATCTCTGGTAAGGATGATAGTCTATCTCTGGCTTTTGCCAGCTTATTTCAATAACTTTAGCTTCCTTGCTTTGTATTAAGGACAACAGAGCTTCTTTTGTAATCTCAGCACCGCGAGGGTTGGTGCCTGGCTTGGGTAATTTGATATATCTTTCACTACCCATCTTCTCAAGCAAATGACGCTGTGTTTCCACTGGTATGAAATAAAGCCCACCCTTACCACCCCAAAAAATCTGTACAAATATAATATCGCTTGAAGGATAATAACTTTCCTGAAATTCTTTTGCGTTTTGGGCATCAACTGTCCATACTAATTTAACCCCACCGAACCCTTTGCCAGTAATTGTTTTTATAGAAACAGGCTGCCCAAATAACTTAACATCTACCTCAGGCTCGGTGATAGGAATATCTGTCTGCACATTGCTCTCGCCAAATTTGTAGATAAGCAAGGAGACTATAATGTTTTCACGAACAGAGCCTACTTGCATACCTATCTTTCCAGCCCTTGAGCACTCTAACTCGGCAATTCTAAAAAGTTGGGGTAAGCGCTTTTTAATTTTAAGTTTAAGTGCTTCATCCTCAAATAGTTCAACCAAGTGACTGCTCATCTTACCCCCATTCTACCACCTTATTTGCCAACAATCTAGAGTGGGGAAGAAAGTCTCAAGAGCGCAGCTTATGAGGGCGGGCGGGTGGGAAAAAAGACGCACGGGGAGTGGGGCGAGGCGGGGAAAACAAAAAAGGGGGCGAAGCCCCCTTGAAAATCCCCCTAAACTATCTCAGCTCTGAATTTTGCCCTTAGCTATTGTCACCAGATTAGCAAAAGCCTCCGGCTCTTTAACCGCCATATCAGCCAGCATCTTGCGGTTAATCTCAACCCCCGCCTTCTTCAAGCCGTCCATAAACTGGCCATAGGTAAGACCCTGGGAGCGGCTGGCGGCGCTGACCCGCAAAATCCAAAGCCTTCTCATATCACCCTTCCGCTCCCGGCGGTGGAAATAGGCATAGCTCAAGGCATGCAGCATAGACTCGCGCGCCCGTTTGATAAGAGAATGTCTCGTTGCCCGGTGACCCTTGGTCAGGGCGAGCACCTTTTTATGTCGTCTGTGGGCGGTTATTCCCCTCTTTACGCGTGGCAAAATAGCCTCCTATCCGTAGGGTACAAGCCTCTTTATCCGAGCCCTATCAGCAGGAGCTGCTGGTATGGTCTCATCAAAAAGCCGCCTCGTCCGCTTAGCCTTTCGGCGGCGCAGATGGCTCTTACCAATCTTGAGCCGCATAATCTTGCCGCTACCGGTGATATGGAAGCGGCTCTTGGCTCCCTTATGAGTTTTGATTTTCGGCATTCTAAGACTCTTTTACCCCCTCCCCGGTCTTAATCTGGGTGCTCTTTTGCCCCATCGGCGCCAGGATTACGGTCATGCTCCTCCCCTCCACCACCGGCTGCCGGGCAATAGCCACCGCCCCCTCCAACGCCTCCGACACCCTCTGAAGTAGCCTCCAGCCAAGTTCAGGGTGGGTGATTTCACGCCCCCTGAACCTTACCGTTACCTTAACCTTGTCCCCCTCATCCAGCAACTTCCTAATTGTTCTAATCTTCGCCTCAAAGTCGTGGTCATCAATGTTGGGGCGAAACCTGACCTCCCTCAGCAGCGAGACCCGCTGGCTCTTCTTAAGCTCTCGCTCCTTCTTAGCCTGCTCGTACTTATACTTCCCGTAGTCAAGAAGCCGGCACACCGGGGGGACGGCGGTGGGAGCTACCTCAACCAGGTCAAAGCCATGCTTCCTCGCCGTTTCCAGGGCTTGCAGTCGGGGCATAATCCCCAACTGCTCCCCCTTTTCCCCTACCAGCCGGACTTCTCTGGCGAAAATCCTCTCGTTTATCCGAAGTAGTTTAGCTATTCCCTATTTACCTCCGCTACGAGCAAAAAAATATAACATAAGCCATTAGGCGTAGTCAAGTTAGAGCTCACTTGTCCGGCTCGCTATCGCCGCCTTGAGGTCTTCTTTAAAGCTAGCAAAGGGCATCACCTCAAGCTTTTCCTCCCTGCGCCGACGGACGGAGACGGTGGAGGCTTGAACTTCTTTATCCCCGACAACCAGCATATAGGGTATCTTATCAAGCTGGGCGCGGCGAATCTTGAGGTTTACCGTTTCCGAGCGCTCGTCAACCTCCACCCTCACCCCCTCGTTCTTAAGCTCCGCCTCCAGCTTGCGGGCATAGTCCAGGTGGCGGTCGGCAACCGGGATGATAATTGCCTGCACTGGCGCCAGCCAGACGGGGAAGGCGCCCCCGTAGTGCTCAATCAACGAGGCAAGAAAGCGCTCCATACTGCCCAGCACGGTGCGATGCACCATGGCGACCAGATGCTCCTGCCCGTCCTCGCCGGTATAGGTAACATTGAAGCGGGAGGGGAGGTTAAAATCAACCTGAATGGTCGGGCCCTGCCACCCCTCAAACTTGATGTCTATCTTGGGTCCGTAAAACACACCCTCCCCCGGGTCTATTTCATAGGCAAGTCCCTGGCGGGTAAGAGCCCGGCTCAAGGTCTCGGTCGCCTCCTCCCAGACCTTGGCATCGCCGGCATATTTTTCGGGTCGGGTGGAGAGAAATATCTGATAGCCGCTAAAGCCAAAGGCATCCATCATAAAGCGGGCTAAATCCAGAACCCCCGCCACCTCGTCCTCCAGCTGGTCAAAGCGGCAGAAGATATGGGCGTCGTCCTGAGTAAAACCTCTGACACGGGACAGCCCGTGCAGCACCCCGGAGCGCTCATAGCGATATACCGTGCCCAGCTCGGCATAACGCAGCGGTAGCTCACGGTAGCTGTGGTGGGAGGTCTTATAAATCAAAATATGCCCCAGGCAGTTCATCGGCTTGATGATATACTCCTGCCCCTCCACCTCCATCGGGCTATAAAGGTAATCACGGTAAAACTCCCAGTGACCGCTGGTCTTCCACAAGTCCAGCTTGGCGAGGTGGGGGGTATAGACGATGTCATAGCCGCGCTTGATGTGCTCCTCCTTCCAGAAGTCCTCAATGATGCGCCGTATCACCGCTCCCTTGGGGTGCCAGTGAACCAGCCCCGGACCAGCCTCCTCATGGAGGCTGAAGAGGTCAAGCTCTTTGCCCAATTTTCTGTGGTCGCGCTTTGCCGCCTCATCAAGCTTTTTCAGGTGCTCAGCCAGAGCCTCCTCGGTGTCAAAGGCAACGCCGTACACCCGTTGCAACATGGGACGCCTCTCGTCCCCCCGCCAGTAGGCACCGGCAATGCTGAGGAGCTTAAACGCCCCTATCTCGCCGGTAGAACCGACATGGGGCCCGCGACATAAATCAAGGAACGCACCCTCCTGATATAAGCTAACCTTCTCATCGGGGATTTCATCAATCAGCTCCAGCTTATAGGGCTGAGGGGCAAAGAGGGCTTTCGCCTTCTTCTTGGTAACCTCCTGGCGGCTAAAGGGGACATTGGCGGCGATTATCTCCCTCATCTTAGCCTCAATAACCGGCAGGTCCTCGGGGGTCAGGGGGCGGGGCAAATCAAAGTCATAGTAGAAGCCGTCTTGAATAGCCGGGCCGATGCCGAATTTAGCCTCGGGGAAGATAGATAGCACCGCCTCCGCCAGAACATGAGCTGCGGAATGGCGCATTATCTCCAATTTTTCACTGTCTTTAGAAGCCATACTTAAAATTCTCTCTACTGTGAATTTGATTATATCAGCTACCAGCTACCTGTGCAATTTATTCAGATAGAATGCTTATCAACCTCACCCCCTTTATCCCCCTCTCCAATCTTGGAGAGGGGGAAAGATATTAAAAAGAGGGGCTTGCGCCCCTCTTAAACACCCCGCTTTCGGGTTGCTAGATTTAAGGCGAACCTCTATAATGCTCAAGATACCCAGATGATAAAGAGGATTTTCCCCATCCTCGCCCTAGCCATCTTCTCCTCAATGCTTGGGGTAGGGATAATATCTCCCCTGCTGCCCATTTACGCCGAGAATATGGGAGCCACAGGAATATGGATAGGTATAATCTTTGCTGGCTATTCTATCTCGCGAAGCATAATTATGCCTATGACTGGCAGGCTTTCCGACCGCAGTGGACGAAAGCTGTTTATCGCCATCGGTCTTATCATCACCTCAATTATGTCACTGGGCTATATATGGGCAAATAGCCCCTCCCAGCTAATCTTAGTCCGCTTTCTTCACGGTGCTGCCTCGGGCATGATTCAGCCCATCGCCCAGGCTTATATCGGCGATGTCGCCCCGGAGGGCGAGGAGGGAAAATGGATGGGCTACTTCAACACTGCCTTCTTCGCCGGTTTTGGCTGTGGTCCCCTGATGGGTGGGGTATTAACCGACCATTTTGGTATGGCCGTTGCCTTCGGTACTATGGGTGCTCTTAATCTGCTGGCCTTTTTGACCGTGGTTTTTTACCTTCCCGAGGTTAGACTGAGCAAGAGTGCAGCCGGCGCCCCTCCATCATTTAAAGAGATGAGCACCAGTGACATGGTGAAGGGTCTTTTTGGTTTTCAGCTAGCCTTTTCCGTCGGCAGGGGAACCTTCGCTACCTTTCTCCCCATCTTTGCCGCTATATACTTTGGCTTGAACCTGACCCACATCGGGATACTATTGGCAGTTAATATCTTGATGATGGCATTCCTCCAAATATATGGTGGTAATATTGCCGATAGGTTCAATAGAAAAGCCTTGGTAATCATTGGCGGTCTTGTTAATATCAGCTACTTGGCTCTGATTCCCCTGGGGGGCAACTTCTGGTATCTATTAGGGATATGTGCCCTCGGTGGTGTTGCTGGCGCAATTTCGACACCAGCTCTCTCAGCCCTGACTGTGGAGGAGGGCAGAAGGTTCGGTATGGGCTCGACGGTGGCTATTATAGCTATGTCATTAAGCATGGGCATAGCCATAGGACCACTGCTGGGTGGGGTGATATATGACTTTATAAACGTTAATTCCGTATTCTACTTCGCGGCGATTGTTGGCGTTATCGGAACCGGCTTATTTGCCTGGCTTGCCCGCTTGAGGGGTTAAATGCCTACTTCTCACCCCGCAACTGCTTCCACCTCTCCTCCCCCAGGCACTTACGGGCGGAAGCACACCACTCAATACATGAGGGGAGCTTCTCCCTAAAGACATTCTTACCGCACTTGGGGCACTTGACCCTATTTTCATCGGAGAAGATTTCAACCTCGGCGCCGCAGTGGGGGCACTTATATAATTCCACCCGCAGATTTCTGAATTCCTGACCCGGACACTTGTTATACACCACCCTAACCTCCCAGACTAAGAGGATAGTGCTACAGGCTCTTGCCTGCCTTGAGTCGCTCTATCATCGACGGAAAGATATCCGAATAAACGGTGCGGTAGGGACCCTCTAGCATATTGGCTTCAAGCCACTTCCCCAGCTCTTTTCTAGCCTCTATCTTTCCTGCCTCCCGTGCTTCCGCCAGTTCAGACTTTTTGCCGTCCATATCGCTCTTCTCCCTCAGCTTTCTTATGGTGGGCCATTCTGGACTCGAACCAGAGACCCCAGTCTTATCAGGACTGTGCTCTAACCAACTGAGCTAATGGCCCAAAAGACATTCTATTTTACGATAGAGCGGCCTGATAAATCAACCGCTTAAATATCATGCGCAAAAGGCTTTAACAATGGCTAGGACTATCATGAATGAAAATATTAATATAGGTAAAAGTAAAGTTATTTGGAACCAATCACGTATACCCAAACAGCAAGGTTTTGTAAAAACGTATTTCAGCAATTCTTCTATACGCAGGTTTGCTTCACGCCTTGCTTTTGCCCAATCTTTGACCTTTGTATCTGAGTTAGGTATAAGTATTTTATTGAAACCAGACTCAGTTTCTATACGTTGGTTAAGACCGATTGCGCAGTTCAGACGATTCCGAATTTGTATAGCTTCATGAAAATACTGCCCCTCTTTACGAACAACCTTATAACCTATCAGGCATACGCAAATCCCAATGACGCTCAGGGGGACACTAATAATAGCCTTTAGTGTCCAACACAATTCACTGCTAGCAATGATAAAAATAACACCAGCAACTAATATGTACAACAACCAAGTGTAATGCGTTTCTTCCTTCCAAAGAGCATCGTGATTATGTCTCAAACGCTGATTCGCAATGTCTAATAACTTGATAAGTTCTTGTTTATCCATTGATTATTTATCCCTGCTATAGCTTGGCAAAAACTTTACTCCATGTCAAGCTAGTAACACCTCACCCCCTTTATCCCCCTCTCCTTAAAAGGAGAGGGGGAAGATTTTTTTAGAAGAGGGGCTAACGCCCCTCTTAAACACCCCAGTTAAAACGGGAGAGGGTAATACAATCCCTCTCCAACGAAGCAGGGTTTAAGGGCAAAGCCTTTGAGGGCGGGCGGGTGGGAAAAAGACGTACGGAGAGTGGGGTTAGGTGGGGAGAAACAAAAAAGGGGGCTAAAGCCCCCTCCCAAAACTAGTCCCAGCGGAAAGGTCGGTTAACCCCTCTCCGATATCGCCTTTTCCGAAAGCACAATTTGAATCTTCCTCGATTTGCCGTTGGCACCAGAGCCGTTGCCAGAACCGTTAGTGCCATTCTCTTTAATCTCAGCAACCTGCGGAAGCATCCTCAGTCTATCAATCAAGTGTAACGGCTGACTCAAGAAGACGGCGATGGTAGGCTTATTAACATCAGGGATAAGCTCCGTCTTGCCAATCTCGGGCAACTTATCAAGAGAGGTCATGATTCCCAGCGCCTGCATCAGGTCTATGGGGGGGAGTATTTGCACCTCCCATTGCGGCTCCGGCTCGTCACCATTTGGCTGGTCTACAGCCCCGATTAGCTCCTGAAACTGGTGCTGAGCGTTCGCCGTGGCAACCTCGGTCCCCTTGGTCGGCATGGCTACGGCTTCAGTCTGCTCCCTAGCCTCAACCACAGCCTCCTTCAAGACCTGCCCAGCCATACCATCAGTGCCGATAGCCCTCTCGGCAAGCCTGATAAGGGAGAAGAAATGCTCCTGCTGCTTGAGGAGCATGTCACGCTCTCTGATAAGCTCATTGACAAAAGCGGTTACCTGCTCCTCATCCATCCCGGAATTAGCCCGCTTAAAGAGCCGACCCCAGCGCTCAATAATATCCTCTTTGTCTCCCACTACTCTTATCCCCCCGCTATAATTCTACTTCGCCATATGGCAAAACAGACCACAGCTAATAATAACATTGTAGCCTAGGTGGTGTGTAAATAGGTAAACATAGGTAAATAGTATTATGCCAAATGGTAAATTGGTAGGGTTTAAATAAAAAACCTTAACACCTGGATAGTGGAAGGAAGGAAAAACCCAATAAATTGGGTACCGACCTAGGAGAAAAAACTCCCTAGAAAGGAGGTGATCCAGCCGCAGCTTCCGCTACGGCTACCTTGTTACG
>CAZDHX010000006.1:0-65213 GCA_964505425.1 uncultured Dehalococcoidales bacterium
CCCGGGGCTTTAGCCCCTTTTTTATAAATACTTCCCCCCTCCCCACTATTGGAGTGGGGTATTATGGGGGTGAGGTTGATAAAGAATATTAGTTGGTTCTCACGCATCAAGGTGTAAGTGACTATGTTATACTGTAGCCACTCTATTGAGGAGGCTACAAATGGAAAATTCTGATACTTTCAAGGAGGCACTTAAAATGGTTATAAAATCAAGATTAAAAGGAACTGTTGCAGACAGCTTCGAAAAGCATAGTGCAGAACTTATCAGGTTCATTCAGAATGCATCTGATAATGTGGCAAGCAAAATCCTAGATGAGACTAAGATTGAGGAGATAGCTGATGCAGCAAGACAAGGTGCGACTTATATGGCAATAAGTGCTTTAGTTAAGCAGACTGCTGAGGATGCGATAAAGGAAGCAGCACCAATGTTATCTCAGGTTTCTGAGGAATTTAACAAGATAGTTGCAGAGGCAACCCTAGAAGCTATTATGGAACTCATCACGGAAAGATTGCAAGATAAATCATAGTAATACACTAAGGCGCATGAGAACCTATTAGTTTAATGGCTTGACAAAAATGAGATATCTACTCAAAATGCCATTACCGGTTATATTTTGGAGGGGAGAATGAGAGGTGTCCCTGATGTGGGTCAGTTTTTTAGGATTTACCTGAGGTTACATCGTGGTTGGGCTATTGCCTTTATCTTGATAACTGCCATGGTGGTAACCCAGTTCCCCGAGGCTTATCCTTTATGGCTGAGGACAGCCCTCGGGATTGCCGCCGTCCTGCTCTTTTTCGCCGCGGTGGGTGTTCGTGAAGTTATCCTCAATTTTCTGGCTCTTAGTAGGGGTATGCCGGAGAAGAAGATTACCCTATTTGTCTTCGGCGGGGTGTCTCAGAGAGCCGAGGAGGACACCCTCCCCGTTCTTGAGCTGCTGTTGGGGATGGCTGGGCTTCTATGCAACCTGATGATAACCGGTATACTTTACGGGGTTTACTCTATACTGGTAAACACCGGCAGCTCTACGGTTAGCGGGCTAATCCTTTGGTCAGCCTATCTCTATTTTATACTGGCTTTGTTCCACTTTATCCCTGTCTTTCCCCTGGACGGAGGCAGGCTTTTGCGGGTGCTGCTATGGAAGGTGACCGGTGATTATAACCTGGCGACGCGTATTACCAGCGAGGCGGGACTGGGGGTTGGCTTACTCCTTATTGCCGGTGGCATTCTACTGCTGGTCTTGGCGCAGCAATGGTTTAATGGGTTGGTGCTGGTGTTTGTCGGCTGGGTGCTGCAAACCGCCGCCATGCAGAGCCGCCGCCCCGTGGTATTGCGCCGGGTCCTTCGCGGGCTTAAGGCTAGGGATGTGGTGGCTCAGGATTGTCCCCTTGTCAGCCAGCGGCTCAGCCTTGGTCGGCTGGTTCGGGATTACGTACTGGTCGGCGGGCAGCGTTACTTCATTGTCGTTCGTGGGGCTAGGCTGGTGGGGGTGGTGAGCGTGCCTGATATAAAGAAGGTGCCCAAAAAGCGCCGGCGCTCAACCACTATTGGGGGAATTATGACCCCGGCTAGTGAGCTCAGGACGGCTCGGGCGGGGCAGCCGGCAGCGCGCCTGCTTGAGCAAATGAATGAGTGGCAGATTGACTACATGCCGGTGCTGGAAGAGGATAGGGTGATTGGTATTGTGGTGCGGGATGGTCTGGCGCGTCTGGTAAAGACCCGGGCTGAGCTTGGCAGATAAAGCGCTGCTTAAGGCATTTCGTCAATGAGCTTCCGATATCGGATTTCCGTGGAGTAAGTCCTCCATTCCGCTTTGAACCAGCGGAAGGGGCTTTCTGCTTCTGAGTGTATTTTTAACCTGAGGTCGCGGTGGTCATCGCTTAACCATGACACACGCTTAATATTGGTCAGCGGCGTACCGGTGACTATTTCAACCTCATAATGGTTGCGCCCAGTCCCCACCGGCAGTAGCCCACGGTCATAGATGCTCCAGTTCACCTCAACCTGATTTCTCGGGGCGGCTCTGGTTTTCAGGTAAAGCTGGCAATCGTAAGAGCTATCACTCAACCAGTGCACCTCCTCAACGCTGGCTAGAAACGGGAAATGTCCCACCTGGCTTATCTGGTAGCTACTCCGCCTGCTGCCGGAAGGGCATTCCCCAACCACATCCTCCCACTCCTGCCAGCTGGTATAGGACTCGTTGAAGTGCTGCACGCTACCGCTGCTGGCGAGGGTTTCACCAATGACTTCCTCCCAGAGGTCTGTCCCCGGTAGCCAGCCAGCCTTGTGCTCAAAGCTGCCGCTTCTGGCAGGAACGGAGCATTCTATATACCCACCAAAGATATAGCTTAGGATTTGCTCGCTCATGAAATCGGCTACCTCCTCCTGGTTGGCAAAGTCATTGTGAGAATGCTCTCCATAGTAGACTACGTCAGCGCCGAAGGAGTATTGAGCTGAGATTGGTATGATGTTGTCGTCCATATCCCTGGGCATGGCATCAACCCCACCAACGTTAAACTGTTGGCTGAGCGGTGCCGACTCAGCCCCTATGAAAGTCAGCCAGTGGGTGGTGGCGGCTACCAGCCTGCCATCCTGGGAGCTATCATAGGCGACTACCGACCCGGAGACCCCGCTCTCGGAAAGTAGCCCCAGGGTTCGATAATAATCCATTGCTGAGGTACCGCCAGCAAAATAATAATCTTGCAGGCTCTTAATCGGGCTATTGATGGTTACCACCAGTGCCACTCTATCGGCCAGATTGCCTATATCATGGGCTACGGCGTAGAGGGCTGCCTTGCCTCCCATACTGTGCCCGATTAAGATTAGATTCCTCTTGTTAGTCAGATACCTGTTGATGCTAAGAGCGATGTTGTTAGCCCAGGTCTCAATATCCACATCGTTGGGATAACATCTTAGTAATTCGTCAGCCTGAATCTTAACCCCAGGATTGGCTTGTTCATAGAGCAAGGTATATTCCGGTAGTTGCTCCGTGATAGAATCTGCCAGAAGCTGCATGGAACAGGCGTTGCCGCCAGCACCGTGAAGGAAAACGAAATTCAGTTCCTTGACCGGGGTTGGCTCTCCTGGCGATGACTGCACTGGACTGCCGAAGCCCAGTTGGAGGCAAAGTCCAATGGTTATGAGCAATACTAACCGCTTCATATCTGAAAGCCTATTGACAACATAGCACGAGCTTGAGACAATTGCAAGGAAACTTTAACGGAGGCAAACGATGGGGCGAAAGCAAGAGAAAGCAGAGCAGAGAAGGCGGTACAAGGAAACGTTTAAGAAGGTTAAGCACGGTCATGGCGGGCGCCCGGTAAGGAAAAAGGAAGAGGCTGCCTTGGGCAAATAGAGCATATTGTACCTTGTTGATGTGGTAGAATTGGGGGAGAGACGCTTGGTTGGGGGTTAAAAATGGCTTTGCTTAAGATAAGCATTGTTCCGGTGGGTACTGCCGCCACTTCAATTAGCCAGTATATAGCTCGGGCGGTAGAGGTGCTGGAGGGGGAGAAGGACATAAAGTACGAGCTAACGGCAATGGGAACGATTATTGAGGGCGATTTGGACCGAGTCCTCACCTTAGCCCGCAGGATGCACGAGGCGGTCTTTGACGGGGAAACCAGAAGAGCGGTAACGGTAATTGAGATTGATGACCGCCGGGATAAGCCCTCCACCATCGGCGGCAAGGTAGAATCGGTGAGGAAAAAGCTGGGGCGTAAGGCTTAGGCGGTGACGATAGCTCATATCATTACCCTTCTGGCAACCGGCATTGCCGTTGGCTTTGCCAGTGGTCTTCTCGGTCTTGGCGGCGCTTTTATCATGACGCCGGTTCAGTACCTGATTTTCACCGCTATGGGCATCCCAGCCGATATGGCCATCAAGCTGGCATTCGGCACCAGCCTGCTGGTTGTTCTGCCCCTGTCTGCCAGCGGAGCCTGGAGGCACAGTACCAAGGGGGCGGTGTGGTGGAAAGCAGCCATTGTCATCGGCGGCTGCGGTCTGGTCTGCGCCTTTGGCGGGGCTACCCTGGCTACCCGCCTCCCCGGGACAGCATTAAAGATAGCCTTTGGCGCCGTAATTCTACTCGCCGCCATCAGGATGCTCACCGCCAAGCCGCCAACAATCGGGGAGGAAGCCGAGGACAATCCCTGGATATGGGTGGGGTGGGCTATCCCTATAGGCTTCGTAAGCGGCATCCTCGGCATTGGCGGTGGTATATTGATAATTCCGGTAACGGTGCTGGCACTCAGGTTCAAGATGCATAATGCCGTAGCCACCTCCCTGGCAATAATGATGTTTACCAGCACCGGTGGTGTTATCGGCTATATCGTGAATGGTCTGGGCACCCCCGACCTGCCAGCCTATTCTATAGGCTATGTTAATCTAGCGTCGTGGTTTCTGCTGGCAATTACCAGCGTGGGCATGGCGCAGGTTGGCGCTATAACCGCCCACAAGCTGCCCGCCAGACAGCTGGGCTATATCTTCGTTGCGGTGCTGTTCTACATGGGGCTAAAGATGCTCGGTGTCTTTGACTGGCTGGGCTGGCCGCTATGAGCCGCTCTACTTCCTGGCTGGTTTTATCGGCACGGTTAAGCCAGCGACCATAAGGTAGACCTCATCCGCCGCCTCTGCCAGTTTTTGATTAGCCCCAGCCAGCAGGTCGCGGTATAACCTCCCCAGCCGGCTCGGCGGCACCACCCCCAGCCCCACCTCGTTGGTGACGATAATAAAGTGAGCATCAAGTTGCCTGGTGCACTCAATCAGCTCTTCTATTTCCGCATTGAGCCTTTTCTCGATAAGGGGGGCATCAATCTGCTCACCCTGCTCGCTATACTGGCTGGAGATATTGTTTGCCAGCAGGGTGATGCAATCAACGATCACCACCTGAGCATCCCCGATTTTCTGGAGGATATTTTTACCCACCTCGGTGGTGACCTCCAGGGTGCTCCAGGTGGGTGGTCTTTTACTTCGGTGTTTGTCGATGCGCTGGCGCATCTCCTCATCGCCGGCGACGGCGGTCGCCACGAAGAGCACCGCCCCACCAAGTTTGAGGGCAAGCTCCTGGGCAAAGTGGCTTTTGCCGCTACCGGCACCGCCAATCAGCAGAGTGATTATTAACCTCACCCCCTTTATCCCCCTCTCCTTGTCAAGGAGAGGGGGAAGAGGTTTTAGAAGAGGGGCTTCGCCCCTCTTAAACTCCCCTCTAATATTTTAAGTGAGCCAGCCGATATGAGCCAGCAGGCAGACCAGGATAGGGACCAGGACCTCAGCTATCTCGTTTATTGCCCCGTAGTTATCACCGGTTAGCCCGCCAAACCTGCCCTTGAGATAGAAGGCGATAGCCATTACTATAATCCAGACACCGAACATTATAATCAGCCCGGCAAATTGTGCCGGAATCACGGCTATAGCTAGGGCGATGATTGTCGCCACCAGGAATACCAGCCGACTAGCCTCCTGCTTGAATACCTTCCCCAGCCCCGATGGTTTGGCGTAGGGGTGGGCAAAAACAGCGTAGACCATTGCCCAGCGGCTTAGCACCGGCATGAGCAGGAGGGTCGGCACCAGCCAGTCAGCGGGGACGCTATTTAGTGAGACATACTTCATCAGCAGGAGCAAGCTGACGCCGATGATACCAAAGGCGCCAGCCCGGCTATCCTTCATCACCCGCCACCTCTGAGGTGCCGTTTTATGCCCCACCATGCCGTCGCAGGTATCAACGAAGCCGTCAAGGTGCAGACCGCCGCTGATTATCGCCAGGGAGACGATGAGCAGTATATTGACCACCGCCTGAGGCAGAATTAGACCGAGCAGCCAGTTCAGGGCAAGCAGAATAAGCCCGATAATAGCCCCCACGGCGGGGAAGTAAGCAATTGAGCCTCCGATTTCCCGGGGGCCGATCTTGCGCCCGGGGAGGGGTATAATGGTTAAAAATTTTAGCGCCGTCAAAAAGCCCAATTATTTCTCCTTTTCCGATACCCCGGCTTCGGCGAAGGTTGACATCTCAGCCAGAGTCCTGGCGGCTGCCTCAGCCAGAAATATTCCCAGCGCGGCACCGGTGCCTTCGCCCAGGCGCATGTCCAGATTCAGTAGCGGCTTGAGTCCTAGATGGCGGAGCAGCACCTTATGCCCCGCTTCTACCGAGACGTGGGCGGCGATAAGAAAGTCCTTAAGTCTCGGTGCCAGCGCGGTAGCGATAAGGGCGGCTGCCCCGGAGATAAAGCCG
Source organism: uncultured Dehalococcoidales bacterium (assembly GCA_964505425.1). Classification (GTDB taxonomy): domain Bacteria; phylum Chloroflexota; class Dehalococcoidia; order Dehalococcoidales; family BS750m-G39; genus CAVTZP01. Next base: position 6,227 of record CAZDHX010000006.1, read on the forward strand.
TCTAAAACTACCGGTATACGGTAAGCCGCCGCCGCCAGCATTACCCCCACCAGCCCCCCAATCTCAAAGCCCCCAACCTTTGCCAGCACGTCTAGAGGCTGTTTGGGGTCGGGGTGGTTGACTGCCAGCGCCCGCTGGACTACCTCTATTTTATGGGCGAGCTGTTCATCGCTTAAGCCGGCGCCTCGCCCAGTAACCTCGCTCGCCGGTCTCCCCGTCATCACGGCGCAGATGGTACTGCTTGCCGTGGTGTTGCCGATGCCCATATCGCCGGTGCCAACGATATCAAGCCCCTTAGCCACCTCACTTCCCACCAGCTCAATGCCGGTCTCTATCGCCCTCACTGCCTGCTCCGGGGTCATCGCCGGGCGCGAGAGCATATCCTGGGTGCCGGGGGCAATCTTCCTGGATACAAGCTGGGGGTGGGGCTCAAGCTCGGCGGCTACCCCCATGTCAACGATGACCACCCTTGCCCCAACCTGGTGGGCCAGCACGTTTATCCCCGCCCCGCCCCGCAAAAAGTTGTAAATCATCTGGGCGGTAACCTCGGCGGGGTAGGCGCTTACCCCCTCAGCCACCACCCCATGGTCGCCAGCCATGGTGAAGATGACCTTGTGCCTGATTTGAGGTATAGTTTTGCCCTGAATGCCCGCCAGCTTGATAGACAGTTCCTCAAGCCTGCCCAGACTGCCCTGTGGCTTGGTCAGGGTGTCCTGCCGGGAGCGGGCGCTGTCCATTGCCTCCTTATCCAGGGGCTTTATCAGCTTGATGGTATTGGACAAAAGCTCTGACATCGCTATTCCCGCTATTATATAATTTTTTGCCCTGGATTGTAAGTTGCTAAAGATGGCTGGCTTGATATTTTTGCTCAGATTGGTTAGAGTAAACTACTTAAAACATGGAACAGACTTCGCTTTTAGTTGCCTTCGGTGCCGGCTTGCTCTCCTTCCTCTCCCCCTGCGTGCTGCCTCTGGTGCCGGTATATCTGGCTAGCGTCTGCGGCCCGGAGATACTTGAGCCGGGGGCGGACAGAAAACGCCTGCCCATACTTTTTCATTCGCTCAGCTTCGTCGCCGGTTTCACCCTGGTCTTTACCATTCTCGGCGCCAGCGTGGGGCTGGTCGGCTTTACCCTCAGCGCTAATACGGTGCTCACCCGGGCCATAGTCGGCGGTTTGCTCATAGCCTTCGGCATATTTCTATTAGCCGCCATCAAAATACCCTGGCTTAACTACGAGCGGCGGCTGGCGCCATCGGTGGGCGCCACCACCGGTTACCTGCGCTCCCTGCTCATCGGCGCTATCTTCTCCCTCGCCTGGACCCCTTGCGTCGGCCCCATACTGGGCGGCATCCTGACCCTCGCCTGGAGCTCGGAAACCGCCTGGCAGGGAGCCTATTTGCTGGCGGTATATTCCCTGGGGCTAGGCCTCCCCTTCCTCATTCTTGGCGCCGCCTTTGATTCTCTCCGCCCCCTCTTGAGGCGTATTCAGCGCTACGCTAAGTGGAGCTATATTATCAGCGGCTTACTGCTCATCGCCGTGGGCATAATCATCCTCACCGGCAATCTAAGCTGGCTTCAGGGCGCAATTTAGGGTAGAATGGGAAAGAAGCCATGAACAAGACGCTAACGGCAATGCTGACCATAGTAATCGGCCTGGGGATATTATTCGCCGGCTGTGGCGGGGGAACACCTAAAAGTCCACAGGTTGGCGAGCTGGCGCCTGACTTCCAGTTTCAGGTTGGTGAGCAGCCCATCTCCCTCAGCGACCTTCAGGGCGCTCCGGTGTTGCTCAACTTCTGGGCAACCTATTGTCCCCCCTGCCGTGAGGAAATGCCCTACCTGCAGCAAATCTATGATGAGTGGCAGGAAAAGGGGCTGTTCTTATTGGCAGTCAATATCGGCGAGAGTTCCTCAGATATAGAAAGTTTTATGCAGAGCCGGGGGCTTTCCCTTCCGGTGCTGCTTGACAGCAACGGGGCACTTGCCGGGCAATATGGCGTCACCGGCATCCCTGCCACCTTCTTCATTGGTAAAGACGGCATAGTTCAGAAGGTGAAGGTCGGTGCCTTCCAGAGCGCGGCAGAGATAGAGAGTATCCTGAACCAGCTTGATTAAGGCAGGGTGCGCCTTAGCTCAAACACCACCGGGTTTTCCGGGTCGGGGCAGGCGACGGTGGCCTTGTCCGGGTCTTTCTCCCAGGGGAACGAGCCGCCGTACTGGAGCACACTGGCGAAAGGAAACAGGCAGTAAAATGCCCATGAGCACACCTTTGGCGGGGTCTTTTCCCCGATAACAAACTCATCGCCGACCTTGTGCCCGGCAGCGCAAGTCCCCTTTTGGGATATTACCCTGGCGGTAACATCAGACATTATTTCCTCCTTGACACAACATCCTGCAAGGAGTATAAGGTAAGGAATATTTCAAAGTAAAGGAGTGCAGCATGAGTAAGACGGGATGGGCGTGGGTCTGGTTCGGCTTTCTGCTGGCGCTTGATATTGCCATTCCCTGGTTCGTCCTCACCCATGTTGAGAAGATGAGCGGCGCCTTCCTCTTCTGGACGCTCTGGGTGGTGCTGGCTATTATCAGCGCCTTCGTCATCTTCCTCAGGTGGAAGGAGGCGAGGCGATGAGTACTGCTTTCTGGGTATGGTTTGGCATTGCCGTCTATATCGCCGCCGGGCTAGCCATCGCCCTGGTGGCGAGGCGGGGGCTGGGAAGGGGGATGAGCGATTTTTTCCTGGCTAACCGCAAGGTCGGCGGCTTTGTTTCCGCCCTGACCTATAGCGCCACCACCTACAGCGCCTTTATGATGATTGGGCTGGCTGGTTTGACCTATCTCAGCGGGGTCGGTGCCCTGGGCTTTGAGCTGACTTACCTCTGCGGGATGTTTATGATGGTCTTCTTCCTGCCCCGCTTCTGGCTGGTGGGCAGGAAATACGGTTATGTCTCGCCGATGGAGCTTTTGAGCGACCGCTACCAGAGCAAGTGGGTTGGGGCTACCGCCGCCATACTGGCGCTGGTCTTTCTAGTCCCTTACGGGGCAGTCCAGTTGATGGGCGTTGGCTACCTGATGAACGGTATCAGCCAGGGGGCAATATCGGTGGTAGCCGGCATTATAATCGCCGTCCTCTGTGCCATTGCTTGGTCAAACATTGCCGGTATGCGCTCCGTTGCCTGGACTGATGCCTTCCAGGCGCTGGTCATGATTGTTACCTCGGCGGCGGTGCTGGGGGTGGTGGTGGCGGCGCTGGGTGGATTCGGCTCCTTTTTCAGCAGGCTGGAGTCAGCCTCGCCGGGGCTTTTGACCGTGCCTACGGCTAAGGGGTCGTGGAACATCAACATGTTTATCGGTCTTGCCCTCCCCTGGCTCTTCTTCTTAATATCAAACCCTCAGGTGAGCCAGCGGCTCTTTATTCCCAAATCGGTCACCGCCATGAAGCAGATGCTGGGCGGTTTTCTCATCTTTGGCTTCATCTATACCATAATATCGGTATTATGGGGTTTTGGCGCTACCCTGCTGGTGCCGGGGCTGGAGAACGCCGACCTGGCGACGCCCACCCTCCTCGCCCTGCCCATAATACCCATGGGCCTGGCTATAATCGTCATGATTGGCATCACGGCGGCAGCCATCTCCACCATTGATTCTATCCTGCTCACCCTGTCCTCGGTGTGGGCGCGCGATATCCACAAGGGGCTTATCAACCCCAGGGTCTCGGAGAGGAGAGAGCTGAGGGTTGGGCAGTGGGTCATCCCCATTATGGCTATAATTGCCTTCGTCTTTGCCTGGTGGGCGGCGGGGAAAACCGGTCTGTCCTTTATGATTGCCCCCCTCTCCTCGGCGGCTTCAGCCGGTCTGCTGATGGCGGTGCCGACTATCTTCGGCGCCTTTTTCTGGAAGCGGGCGACGGCCGCCGGGGCTATCACAAGCTGCGTCGTTGGCGCCATCGTGGTCCTCCTCTTCCAGGTAACCGGCTGGAAGCCTCTGGGCTGGTGGCCGGGGACGTGGGGATTTATCGTCTGTGCTGTTCTCTTTGTTGGCGTCAGCCTGGCAACTAAACCGCCCAAGAAAAAGGCGGATGAGTTTATCGGTTATCTTAAGGAAAAGTTAGACAAGGGGAATTTTATATAAGATTGAGTTTGGTTGAGGTTTACCCTTGGAGCTAATCAAGACTGACTGTATACTCTGTGTATGGGGCTGCGGCATAAACGCCTACGTTGAGGATGGCAGGCTGGTAAGGGTGGAGGGCATGGCGGAACATCCGATGAACCAGGGGGTGTTGTGCCCCAAGGGGAGGCATCTGGTGGACTATGTCTATTCCCCGGACAGGCTCAAATACCCCATGAAGAAGGCAAAGGGGGGCTGGGAGAGAATCTCCTGGGATGAGGCTCTGGATGAGATAGCTCAGAAACTGGGGCAGGTTAAGGATAAATATGGCGCTCACGCCCTGGCTATCTTTTGCGGCTCGGTGGGGGTGGAGAATAACGAGATATCTACCTTTGCCCGCCGCTTCGGCGGCGCCTACGGCACCCCCAACCTCGTCTCCATGGATAGTATCTGCTATGTTTGCCGCATTCTGGCTCACCGGCTGACCTTTGGCACCCTCCTCCTTGAGGAGCCGGAAAAGGCGGGGTGCGTTATCCTCTGGGGGCACGACCCCGATAACTCAAGGCTACCTCTGGCGGCTAAGCTCTATAAGGCGCTGGACAGGGGGCTTGAGCTGATTGTTGTCAACCCCAAGCGCACCTCGCTGGCGAAGAGGGGGACTTATATCCCGATAAGACCGGGAACCGATTGCGCCCTGGCTCTGGGTATGCTGAATGTCATTATTGCTGAAGACCTCTATGATAGAGAATTCATCGCCAAAAATACAGTTGGCTTTGATAAGCTGGCGGAGCACGTTAAGCAGTACCCGCCGCCAAGGGTTGCGGAGATAACCGGCGTTCCCGCCGATGAGATAAAGAGGATTGCCCGAATATTCGCCACCACCAAGCCAGCCTGCATCGTTCCCGGCACCTGCTCCCTGGACCAGTGTATAAATGGTCTCCAGACCCACCGCGCCCTGGCTATTCTGCAGATAGTTACCGGAAATATTGATGTCCCCGGGGGCTGGGCTGGTGTTCCCTTCGCCCGTTTGGGCAGCCTCAGCATCAAGGTTGACGAAGACCCCATCGGTGCCGCCGAGCACCCCTTGTTCCACAGCCTCTGGGGTCACCGCTCCCCCTATGGTCAGGCGCTGTACCTGCCGGACGCCATACTTGACGAGAAGCCATACCCCATTAAAGCCCTGATTATCAGCGGCGGGAATCCCGCCCTCACCCTGCCCGACTCCGACAAGGTTAAGAAAGCCCTGGGAAAGCCGGAGCTTCTGGTGGTAATGGACCTTTTCATGACCGAGACCGCCAAGCTGGCGGATATCGTCCTCCCCGCCTGCTCATTTATGGAACGGACTGGCGTCGGCTATGTTTACAGTATGACCAGCGGGCTGCCATATATGCTGCTTCGTAAAAGGGTGATAGAGCCGCTGGGGGAAAGCCTGCCTGACTGGAAGTTCTGGTGTGAGCTGGGGAGGAGGATGGGCTACGGCGACCTCTTCCCCTGGCAGACCGAGGAGGAGGTGGTGGAGCATTGGCTGAAGCCCATCGGACTGACCATCAAGCAGCTAAGTGAGGAAAACCCCGAAGGCGTCTTCTTTGCCCAAAAGAAGTATGATATGGGGCAAAAGGGCGAGTTTCGGACACCGTCAAAGAAGATTGAGATTTACTCCCAGACCCTGGCTGAGCATGGCTATGACCCCCTGCCAAATCATGTTGAGCCCAGCCAGAGCCCGCTCACCCCCGAGCTGGCAAGTAAGTATCCTTTAATCCTGACCACCGGTGCCCGCATCCCGGCTTACACTCATAGCAAACTAAGGCATGTGCCGGCGCTCAGGCGGACTGCCCCGGAACCGCTGGCTGAGGTTCACCCCGATACTGCCAAAGAATACGGCATTGCTGACGGCGATATGGCGGCTATAGAAACCAAAGGGGGAGAGATAAAAATGAGGGTCAGGACAACCGAGGACCTATTACCTGGCATTGTCAGCATCCCCCACGGCTGGGCGGAGGCTAATGCCAACCTGCTCACCGAGCTTGAGCCCCATGACCCCGTTACCGGCTACCCTGAGCTTAAAGCCCTCCTCTGCCGGATAAGAAAGCTGGGAGGTAGAAATGATTAAGGCATTTAACGGCAAGATGCCCAGGATAGCCGAATCAGCCCTGGTCAGCGAGGCGGCATGTATTGTCGGCGATGTTGAAATCGGGGAGAATTCCAGCGTCTGGCCGGGGGCGGTAATTCGTGCTGACTTTGGCAAGATAACCATCGGCAGAAACACCGCCATAGAGGATAACAGCGTTATTCATGCCGGTTCACCCCGCCCTGAGATGGAGGATATGACCATCGGCGATGAGGTGCATATTGGCCATGGGGCGGTAGTCAACGGTCATAAGATTGGCAATAACGTTCTCATCGGCATGAACGCCACCATACTTCACGATGCTGAGATTGGCAACTCCTGTATCATCGGGGCTAGCTGCCTGGTCAGCGAGGGGATGAAGATTCCAGACAACTCATTCGTTGTTGGCGTTCCCGGGAAAGTAAAGGGGCGGGTTTCACCGGAGCAGTCGTTCTGGGTGGAGGATGCCTCTAAAAGCTACGCCAGAATAGTAAAGCTCTATAAGGAGCAAGGGGGGCTATAGGGGGGTCATAATCATGGTTGACCTACCGGGCGGAGTGAAGTGGGGTTATCTAATTCCTTGGGTCTTAATAGCCGTTATCTTATTCGGCTGCCCCGCACCGTCATCCCCGCCTGACACCACACCCCCGCCAGCAGTAATCGGTCTGGCTGTCGGTGATGCCTATGATGACAGAGTGGACTTGAGCTGGGAACCGAGCACCGCCGATGATTTTGACCATTATAATTTATACCGGAGCGATGCCGAAATACTAAGTGTCACCGCTCTGACACCCACCCAAACAGATATCAACAGCTATGAAGCAACCGGGCTGGAGGTGGGGACCACTTATTACTTTGCGGTAACGGCAGTGGATAACAGCGGCAACGAGAGTTTGCCGGCGACGATAAGTGCGACACCGGCGGCTGAAGAACCATTACCACCTCCAGATACCACCCCACCAGAGACGACGATAATCAGTGCTCCCAGTGAGGCTATAGGTTATGGTAATGTGAGTTTTGAGTGGGCGGGTAGTGATGATATTACGGTGAGCGCTGACCTGGTTTACTCATACATGCTGGAAGGGTATGATGTTGACTATTCTGCGTTCACTGCAGAGACTGGTAAGACCTATACTAGCTTACCTGACGGGCAATATGTCTTCTATGTCAAGGCGCAGGATGAGGCTGGCAATGTTGACCCAACCCCGGCGACCACCCCTTTTACCATAGCTACTGGACCTTCAGGCGGTCTGCTGATACTTCCTAACAGCGAGGTGAACCGCATCGCCGTCGGTGCTGATGGTAAGAGCATCTATGCCCTTGATGCGGTAAATTCACAGCTTTACAAGTCAGGCTACGGTGGTCGCGGCTGGGTGAACATATCCGCTGGCGTTAGCGGTGGCGCAACCTGGAATGAGCTGACAATAGCCCCGGATACCGCCGAGATAGTGGCGGTAGTAACTAACTTCCGGACGGAGGTCTGTCTATCAATTAACGGCGGGGTTAGTTTTGCCGCAATGGGTTTGGCGGGCAATCTGGCTGCCGGCGAGCGCGTTCAGTGCCTTACCATTTCTCCGCCCTACGGGGCGTCGCTTAGGGAAATCGCCGTTGGTACCTCCACCGGTAACGGAGGGGGAAGAGTCTGGAGCAGTAACATTCCTTTCGGGGGCTGGGTGGACGAAAGTAGCGGTGTCCCCGGCTGGCTGCCCGGAGTGCCGCCAATATTGGGCACCGACGTTTTTGCCCTAGAATATTCGCCGTCATTTGGCGCCGACAATATTAAGCTGGCTATCGTCTCAAGCGGTCCTGCCCCCGATACCGATGACACCTATCTCTATATCGGCAGAGGTAGCGGCGGCAATATGACCTGGAACGCTGACGTGGCGCCAGGTTATCCGGTAGAAATCTGTCAGGCAGGCGCCGATACCCCCGGTTCCCCCCTTATCTCCGCTGAGCTGACCTTGCCTTCAGACTATAGCGGCTCACACATGACATCGCGGCATGTCTACGCCTACTGGTCCGGTGGCGACATCTATCGGCTCGATGACACCATTTGCCACCAGCTCTACGTGGGTGGCGGCGCCATCTCAAGTATTGCCTATTACGGTACCAGCAGCCAGGGTAAGCTGCTGGCCGGCACCAGGATGGCTATCCCCGGTGAACTGAAGACGCAGGTTTACTTTACCTCCAGTCCGCAGTCTGGGGCCCCCGTTTGGCAGCCCAGTCTCAAGCCGCCTACCGGACCGAATGAAGCTCAGGTTGCCTGGTCGCCCGATGGCACTGTAGCCTACTGCGGCACGAGCACTATCGGTGGTGCCAGCAATGACCAGAGCGCCTTCTCAGTGAGCACCAACGATGGCCTTAGCTGGGACCAGATAGGACTTATTGATACCTGAGTCGGGATACGTTTCTTGCCATAAGGAGGAAAGATGGCTGAGTTAAATAAAACAATGGTGGGAAAAGAATTTTATCTTGACCAGATTGAAGATTGGGGGTATTGCTATTGTCAGAAATGTGGGAGGATAAGGTATAAATTCGATTTAGAAGCTACAGAGCAGGGAGTTAGGTGCCGCCAGTGTGGCAGTTATGACTTGGAAATGCCCGGCTGGGTCAATTGCCCTCACCAGAAAGCCTCGGCAGTTAAATGCCCACGTGCCGGCAAAGGAATCAAGAAACGGGAATATGGCTATGAATGCCAGGATAGGTGCAGTTTTCGCAGGCTCTAAATAATGTGGCAGAGAACCAGGTCAGCAGCCGATACTAGCTACTTAGTTTTTGCCTTCTCCTGTAAAGCCTTGAGAATGCTCTCACGGGTAACGGGTGAGTCCTTTATCCTGATCCCAACAGCATTATAGATGGCATTGCCAATCGCCGGTGCGGTGGGAGATATCTGGGTTTCGCCCATACCCTTAGCGCCATACGGGCCGTCCTTGTGTATAGCTGAAACCAGCGAGATTTTGAGGTCATCCACCAGAGGCATATCTGATGCTGAAGCCATTTTATAGTCCCTGAAATTGGGGTTGAGCACCTTCCCCTTGTCCAGCATTATTTCTTCCCATAAGGCAGTGCCCACGCCCATAACGATACATCCCTCTATCTGTTGCTCGCACATCTTGGGATTTATGGGGTAACCTACGTCAGCAGCGGCGGCAATCTTGTCTACTTTAACCTCGCCGGTCTCTATATTAACCAGGACCTCAATGGCCTGGGCTCCGTAACCATAGAAAGCGGTCAGCCTGCCCCCTTTCTTGGCTATATCGAGAGGAATCTGGGCGGTTTCAGGGTCTGAGGGAGCAACCGGTGTAATCCAGATACCCTTGCCTAATATCTCTGCTTGTTTCTCCAAGTAGTTGCCAAACTCGTTGGGCATGAGCGCTCTCTCCGCAGAGAAAAGCTCTCTTATCTCTATGGTTTTAGATGGCTTCGAACGTACGTATATCTTCCCGTCTTTAATATCCAGGTCCGCTGGCGGAGCCTGCAGTTTCTGAGCGGCAATCTCAAACAGTTGCCGCTTGGCGTCCTTAGCGGCTAAGCGTACCGCGTTGCCGACGTTAAATGTAGAACGCTGGGAAGTAGAGCCTCGGGAAGCATACGGGATAAAGTTAGTATCTCCCCACGCCACCCTGACTTTATCTAAAGAAGTCCTGAATTCTTCGGCAGCAATCTGAGCCATTGCTGTAATAGAACCTTGTCCTATTTCATCGGCGCTTTCGCGTACCTCAATCGTTCCATCCTCTAATACCTTGACAATAGCTAGAGCGGTAGTTGGTGCCATGCTATACTTGTTACCAAGAGCCACCCCCCTACCTCTCCTCCAGGGACCCTTTTCCTGCTTTGGTTTCTTATCCCACTCTATGAGGTCAGTTACCTTGTCCAGGCATTCCCTTAGTCCTATGCTGTGGACAACTTCTCCCACAGCATTTATCTCTCCTTCTTTCAATATGTTCTTTCGTCTGAGCTCAGCAGCGTCCATGCCCAGTTTCTCGGCAATCATATCCATTTGAGATTCAATCGCCCAAATCGCCTGTGGCGAGCCAAACCCACGAAAAGAGGTAACAAATGGCTCATTGGTGTACACTGCATAGGCGTCAGCCTTCAGGTTAGGTAATCGGTATCCGGCTACTACTCCATAGATGCAGTTTCTCGTTATGAGTGGACCTGAGGTGGAGTATGCCCCCATGCCAAGCAGGATGGTGATTTCCCGGGCAACTATAGTGCCGTCCTTCTTCACCCCATCCTTGAGTTTAATAACGCAGGGAATTCTATTACCTCCGGAGGTAAACATCTCTTCTCGCGTATAGAGCAGCCTTACCGGCCTTCTTGTCTTTTTGGCGAGTACTATAGCTATTGGCTCTGCATATAATGTTACCTTGCCTCCAAAACCTCCACCCACGTAATGAGATGTAATCAGCCTTATCTTGGATGGTGGCAATCCAAATAAATTACACAAATACTGCTTAGCTAGAAAGATGCTTTGCCGACTAGCCCATATTGTTATACCCCCATCAGCTTCAGCCTGGGCAATGCACATCTGAGGCTCAAAGCAACCATGCTGTTGCATGGCAGTGATAAATTTGTTCTCAATAATTAAATCAGCTTCTTTAAATCCTTTCTCTACATCCCCGTGGCGGACCGGTCGGTGATTACAAACATTGGGTCTTTCCGGCACTAGTTTTGGACTGGGAAACTTCCCCATATCATACCGGGGAAGGTCCGGATGGACCACTGCCGGCGGAGACGTTTGCCATGCTTCCTCTATATCAAACACTCCCGGCATTTCCTCATATTTGACATCAATCAGTTCTAATGCTCTCTCGGCAACATCAAGGCTAATAGCCGCTACGGCGGCTACCGGGTCTCCAACATAGCGGACGACATTTCGCGCCAGCACATGCTGGTCAAATACCGATGCTCCGTACCTTTTCTCAGGGACATCCTTGCCAGTTATTACCGCCACGACTCCCGGCAACTTCTCCGCTTTTGAGGTATCAATACCGATGATTTTGGCAGAGGGGTGGGGACTTCTCAAGACCTTAGCATGGAGCATTCCAGGTATCTTTATGTCAGTGCAGTACTTTGCCTGGCCGGTTACCTTCTCCAGGGCATCTAGCCTGGTTACACTCTTGCCTATTATTGTATACTCTGGCATCTTTCCCTTTGGCTTTCCAGAATTTACGGGAACCATTTAAAATGTCTCCTCTCAGCTACCGCGTAAACTTATTATTCCTTTTTCCTGGGGACTACCGCCCAGGCTTCTATTTCAATACGCATGTCGGGCAGGTCTATCCCTACATCCCTGAGCAATGTTGCCGGTCTGGGATGTTCGAACAAATCAGGCTCAAACTCCTTGAAGAAGCGGTACATCTCATCGCGCATATCGAAAACGTCCTCTCTCCTCCTCAGAAAATAACGAAACATAACAATGTTCTTCAGAGAGGCACCCGTCATTTCTAGGTTATCTTTAATATCCAGCAATGCCTGGCGGGTCTGTTCTTTTATGCCACCCACCACCTTACCCTTTCCGGCTCGTTCCTCCTCAGGAGTTCGGCATGGCGCATCTTCAAAGGGGTCTCTTCCGGTTGAGCCTGAAAGGAAAATGATATCCACATCTCCCTTGGTTCTGAACCCTGTCGCCCAATTCATCTTTTCTTTGTGGTAGTGAGGCCACAGGGTGCCCCATTCGTATTCAACCTTTCCTTTTTCCTCTAGCTCTCTCGCCTTTGGGTTTGTAGCCATTTAATCATCTCCATCATCTGGTTTGTTTCATCTTATCTCGAGCTGCCATGATAGCTTCAACTATCTTGATATAGCCCGTGCAACGACACAGATTTCCACTCAGACCTGTGCGTATATCATCCTCGGTGGCATCTGGATTCTCCTCGAGTAATGTTTTGGCCATCAGTATCATCCCAGGAGTGCAATAGCCACACTGAAAGGCAAAGTGCTCAATGAAGGCTTCCTGCAGAGGGTGCAGCTTGTCATCATGGGCAAGACCTTCAATAGTGATAATCTCTTTCCCCTTGGCTTGGGGAGCTAGCATCAAGCAACTCTTCACCGCTTTGCCATCGATAATAACAACGCACGAACCACAGTCACCAGCATTACATGACACCTTCACTCCTATCAAGCCGAGTTCTTCGCGTAGTACCTCTGCCAGTGATTGCCATGGTTCTACAGATACTTCGTAGAGTTGACCATTAACCTTTAGCTCCAGCGCTTGCTTCATACCCTGCTTCCTTCTCTTATATCCATTTAATCCATGCTCATAGTTAGACAGAGAGTCCAGCCAAATCAGCAACTTGGTTGAGGGCGTCTCTGGTAAATACCTTCAGCATTTCCTTGCGATACTCAGCAGAGCCACGAATGTCATCTATTGGGCTTGCTTCACTTGATGCTACCTGGGCTGCTTCCCGGATTAACTCATTATTGAGAGCTTTTCCCTTTATTGTCGCTTCTGCTTTATAAGCTCTAATTGGAGTGGGTGCTACCGAACCAAGTGCGATTTTTACATCGTTACAAGTCTTGCCACTTGAATCTAAGGTGATTACTACAGCTACTCCTACTAAGGCTAGTTCTTGACCCCCCTTGATACTACATTTCAGGTATGCTCCATGTGTATTGGGTAGTAATTGGGCTATCTGGACTTCAGTCATTAGTTCATCAGGTTTACGCACCGTATCTGCGGGTCCGGTAAAGAAATCCGTAAGAGCAACCAGCCTCTCTCCAGCAGTGCTGACCAGCTTGACCCTTGCCGACAGTGCCATAAGGATGGGTGCCATATCTGCGGCAGGTGAGGCATTGCATAAATTACCTCCGATAGTCGCTACATTACGAATCGGAATAGAGGCTAATTGGGCAGCTGCTTGCGGAATCATCTTATACTCGGTTTTTAGTACTGACGATGTCTCAATCTCACGGATAGTAGTCAGGGCACCAATGCAAAGCCCGGCTTTGTGGTCAGCATTGATGGACTTATAACTATCCAGGTTACCTATATTAACAACATACTGGGGCTTAAGTGACTTCTCCCGCATCAGTGGCACAAGGTCAGTGCCACCAGCCAGCACTTTTACCTTCTCTCCATACTTAGTTAGTATAGAGAGCACTTCCTCCATGGATTTTGGTTCTAGATAAACGAATGGTCCCATAATATCTCCAAATATCAGCTATTTTTATCGACGCGTGACTTGGTAGCAATACCCTGTGGGGGTATCATAATTATTGATTGAGAGGCTAAGAGCTAGTTTTTGAGACACCTAGATATATATTCCTGACCTCGTCGTTCTTTTTCAGTTCCTCGGGTGTAGACTCATGTACTATGGTTCCTTTACTTATTATGTAGGCATAATCAGCCACAGATAACGTCATGGAAAGGTGTTGCTCTACCAATAGAATGGAAAAGCCGCTCTGCTTAAGCTGACCTATGATTTTCCCAATCTCTTGGACCATTATCGGAGCTAAACCCTCTGAAGGCTCATCCATCAAAAGCAAATCGGGATTGGTCATTAGCGCACGGGCAATGGTTAACATCTGCTGCTCCCCGCCGCTGAGGAGGGTACCGGTAATGTTCTCCCGTGCCTTTAGAACCGGGAAAGTGGCATATACTCTGTCTAAAGACCAAGCTTTGGATCCTTCAGTATGTCGTGCTGACATGGTAAGGTTTTCTTTTACAGTTAACGAGCGAAAAATGTGCCGTCCCTGGGGAATGTAACCAATACCCAGCTGAGCAATCTTAAATGGCTGTAGACCAGTGATGTTTTTTTTCTTAAAACGAATCGTGCCACTGCGAGGGGGAGTGAGACCAATGATTGAGCGAATAGTAGTTGTTTTACCCATTCCATTGCGACCAAGAAGGGCTACCACTGAGCCCTGCTCAACTTTTAGCTTAATGCCTTGGAGAACATGACTTTCCCCGTAGTATGTGTGAACATTAGCTAGCTCAAGCACTTCCTGCCTCCTCCTCTGTTCCCATATAGATTTCCTTAACCCTTGAATTAGCCTGGATTTCCTGAGGCGTCCCGTCAGCGATTATCTCTCCATAATGGAGTACCATGATACGCTTGGCCATACCGAAGACCAGGTCCATGTCATGAGCGACAAGAGCCACGGTAATATCAGGTCCCAGGTTACCAATCATAGTGACAATATCAGCACTTTCAGCAGCAGTTAACCCGGAACTGGGTTCGTCGAGCAATAATAGCTTTGGTTCCGAAGCTATACTAAGACTGATCTCCAACCTTCGCTGTTCACCGTAACTTAAGGATTGCGCAAGCTCTTCCCTCTTATCCCACAAAGCCACTGATTCCAGTAATTCCTGAGCTTTATTATACATATGTTTATAGGCAGAAATTGGACGAAGTAGTTGATAACGGGGCGCTCCGGTGCCTTGAATAGCCAGCAGGATATTGTGAAGGACGGTAAGTTTGAAGAAAAGGCTGCTTAATTGGAAAGAGCGACCCTGTCCTAGAGAGGTGCGGTGGCGTGTCGGCGCATTGGTAATTTCCTGTCCGAAGAGATATATCCGGCCATCTGTAGCTTTTAATTGTCCATTGAGCAGGTTAAACAGGGTGGTCTTTCCTGCCCCATTAGGACCAATAATGGCTAATCTCTCCCCAGTTTCAATGGCGAAAGAGACATTATTTAATGCCGTAACACCACCAAAGGTTTTTGTTAACCCCTCAACCCTCAGTGTTTCCATAGCTGTACCTCTTTTTAAGTTTCTTCCAAAGGCTGTTCAAACGAGGGTATATCCCGCCGCGAATAAACATGACACTGATAACAAAAATAATACCTAAAATTAGTGGCCAGCGCTCGGGGAAATATATACTGGCAATGTATTCTATGCCAATTACAACCGCAGCCCCAATAACCGGTCCAATAAGGGTTCCAGCCCCACCAAGAATTACACAAAGTACTGCATATGTAGAAGCGAGCATGCCGAGCTGATAGGGGGATATGAGCATGTTCCAGTGTATAAAGAACACACCGCCTATCCCGGCGAAGAATCCGGCAATAATAAAGGCAACATATTTATATAGCCAGGTATTGTAACCCAGGGCACGCATCCGGGGTTCATTCTCACGGATGCCTTGCAGGACATGCCCAAAGGGAGAACGTACAATCAAACGTAACAGGAGAAAAGAGATAATAAAAGCCACAAAAACCAAATAGTAAAGTGAAAGAGTAGAGTAGGTGAACCCGGGAATACCGAGGTTTAGAGCTGGTATCGTCAGGCCAAATGCGCCGCCAGTAAGGTGATACCACTCCCAGGCAATACTAAAAAGTGCTTGTCCCAGAGCAAGTGTGACCATTAGAAAATAAAGTCCAGATACCCGGAGGGCAATAGCACCAAAGGCGGCGGCAAATACTGTTGCCATCAAAATGCTCCAGGGTGCGGTTTGTAAAAATGTAGTAGCACCGAAATGGTGCATTAAAATAGCAGTAGTATAACCTGCCACCCCAAAGAAGCAAGCATGACCCAAGGAAGAAAGCCCGGTATAGCCCCAGATAAGGTCCAAACTTATGGCAAAGATGGCAAAAACAAGGATCTTGGTCATCATGCTCTGTAGATACATAGGGAGGAGAAGGGGTATTATAAGAAGGATTATACCTACTAGAGTATAAGGGGCAAAACGAATCAATTGTCCCTGCCATGGCTGTCCAACAGATTTAAGTTCGGCTATTTTCAACCTCCAGACTTTCGCGGCAGAATGCCGGAAGGTTTGATCATCAAGATAATTATCATAACTATATACATGAAAAACATAGAAAGGTCTGGGAACAGTGCTCTACCAAAAGCATCTACTAGCCCTATCAGCATGGCCCCGATAAGAGCACCCTGTATCGAGCCCATACCGCCGACAACGAGCACAATTAAGGCATAAAGCAGAATATCCCATGCCATCCCAATGCGCGGCCCCATCATCTGGGCTCCAATTACACCGGTAAACCCGGCCAAAACAGCGCCCAGGAAAAAGACAAGGTAATTAATCCGCCCCAGGTTTATGCCCAAAGCTGTTGTCGTGTCTTTATCATCCATTCCTGCCCGAACAATAGCGCCTATCTTGGTCTTCTCCAGTAGCCACCACAAAGCGAAAATCAAGATTATCCCGACACCGATGGTGAATATGCGGTGAACAGGATACTCCCCGCCGGCAATAGGGAAGGTACCGGACAGAATATCTGGATGATAGGGCATGCGAGCCCTCCCCCCAAAAATCCATAGACTTATGTTCATCAGGATATAGATAAAGCCAATGGTGAGCAGTACTTGCTCATCTACTTGTCCATATAAACGGGATAGGAATCCCTGCTCAATAGCTAAGCCAATCAACCCAGCAATGAGGGTCCCTACTACTAAAGCCAACCAGTAGCTATAGCCCAGTTGCACTACCATCACCCAGCCAACAAAGCTGGCAACCATAAACAAGGCGCCGTGGGCTAGGTTGATAATACCCATGAGCCCAAGGGTTATTGATAAACCGATGGTTAAAAGGAACAGTATCATGCCAAAGGAGATACCATTCAGCAAACTTACCGTTACAAATTCCAAGACAACGCCTCTCTTTGCAAACTACCTAGGCTTCGTAAGGGCAAGCTGGGGCTTCCCAGCCCCAGCTTGCCTACCACCTTACTCTGTCCTTTATTTTGTCCACAAATTATGGTTTGGTATAGTAACCGGGGTATGTAAGATTACTAAATTCCTTGATGACACGGAAGGTAAGAACATTCGTTTCACCAAACATGTCCATCTTGTCCACCTGAGTCACGAAAGCGCCGCAGATGGGGTATCCCTCGGGGTCAAAGGTCATTTTTCCCTTTAAAGTATCATATGTTGACCCTATTATCTCGTCGCGCACTGCCGTGTCATCGGTGTTGCCATTGAGAGCGTCTACTGCCTCCAGATATATATTAGTAGCAACATAAGCGCCAAAACCCGTGCAGGGATTCGGGTACCTTCCATTCTCCTCTTTAAACGTGGACACGTAGTTGTGCATTGCTGTCGTGTCGTAACCGCTTGGGAATTCGGTTACCACATACATACCCATAGTCCAGTCGCCGAGCTCGGCTAAATCTGGCTCATAGAAGCTGTCGTTAAGCCCACACATTAGTGGTTGCTTGTCCCAGAGGCCGAATTCGTGGTACTGTTTTACTATCAGCGGCATCATGGGACCGGTGAACCATGAGAATGTCATATCAGCATCTTTCAAGGCGGCAAGATAGGGGCCGAAATCTACTGTGCCAAACGGCGCCCATTGTTGTTGAACTATTGTTCCTCCGGCATCGGTAAAGCCATGGACAAAACCGCCGGTAGTCTGGTATCCAGTTTCGTAGTCATGAGATAGAGTGGCCGCCGTCCTCATGCCCAGTTCTTCATAAGCATACTTGCCCACGGCATAGTCTATCTGGGCGGCAGAGCCTGTGTTGCATATATCATAGCGTTGTGACGCCGGGATGCCGATTTCCTCCTCGCTCATAGACCAGGGTAGGAACTCACCGCGCCACCCCTGTCCGATAGTAAGCACTCCCAGGCCATTACAGTAGTCTCTCATCCCTAGAAACGGGCCAGAGCACGAAGGCTGGAGAATAACGTCTACGTTGTCAACCTCCACCAGTTTCTTGGCATGGTCCAGAGCCATAACCGCGTCAACTGAGCCGTCATCCTCGTAGTAATATTCTATCGGTCTGCCAGCAACCTCATGGTTCCACTCATCAAGTGCAATCGCGACGCCAGCATTTGAGTCTGGTCCCCAAAATGCTATATCGCCGGTAAGAGAAACGAGTGCTCCTATTCTTACCGGCTCTTCTGTCGTTGCTTTTGGAGCGCAGCCACTGATAAATGGTACTACCGCTAGCGGGATGATTATTAATACGCTAAATAGTATTAATAATTTCTTCAATTAAACACCTCCCTATACTTTCTGAATTTCCAGATTACAGACTGTTCAATGCTCTCTGAATTACTCCATCTATCACCCCCAAATTTTCTTTAATATTATCTGTAACCAGAACTGAGGATGTTACCGGTGCCTCATGGCGTAAACTATACACTCAGCTTAAGTTGTTGTCAAGCGACAACTATACACGCAGATTGAGCTGTTGTCAAGCGTTGTGCTTCAGCGGAGTGAACGAGGAACCGAAGCAATAGCGGAGGCAAGGGCTTGACAACAGCTGAGGGGGGGTTGTATCATTTTGTATTATTTTGCTATCATCGGTTTGCCCGAAAACGATTGAACCACTATTAGACTCTACAACTGGACCACTATAAAATCTATGAATGCCGAATACGGTGTGAGCGCTTCGCAGTCAAGACGACGATGGGTCATGCTCGGTATTGCTTTTATGTGCATGCTGACCTATGGGGCCACGCTGCAAGCGGTTGCCCCGGTCCTGAGCCTCATTATGGATAATTTCTCTCTATCGCATGCTCAGGGAGGGCTCCTAACCAGCCTTTATGCAGTACCTGGATTAATTATCGCTATTCCGGCTGGCATGCTCGCCGACCGCTACGGGCAAAAGGTAATAGCTTTGGTCTCCTTCTCCCTGTCGATTGCTGGCACAGTAATCGTCGCTACAGGCACCTGTTTGTCCGTCTTAATCTTGGGCAGGATACTGACCGGAGCGGGGGCTATGACCCTCATGGTGCTGGGCCCCCAGTTGCTGGCTCAGTGGTTTAGGGGACGTGAAGTGGGGACAGCGATGGGGGTGTTTAATGCCGGATTCATGGTAGGTAGTATCCTCTCCCTTTACTTATTGGCAATGGCAGGTGAGAGCTGGGGCTGGCGAGCTACCATCTGGCTCAGTGCCGGTGTACCTCTCTTAGGGTTGGTATTATTCGCTTTATTCTTTGCTCCGGCGCCAGGGGGAGGTCAGAAAATATCAGGAGGAGGGGAAACAGGGCGACCTGAAAGCTTGCTTAAAGGCATTAAACTGGTTGGAGTACCAATCTGGATTGTTGGCGCTGCCTGGATGTTGTTTAATTGCTGCATGATTGCCCTCTTCGCCTTCACCCCAGACTTCTTGCAGACTACCGGGGTCAGTATTACCTCCTCTGGCTTTGTTACTAGCGCCGTCATGTGGACTGGGCTGGTAGTGAGTCCCCTTGTCGGCTATATGATAGATAAGCTAGACCACAAGTTAGCTATTATTGCCATCAGCAGCATAGTCTTGGCTGCTCTTGTGTTGTTAGTTCCCACGCTTACCGGCTGGATACTGGCGATAATGCTCATTATCGGCGTTGTACAGACCATGATGCCGGCGCCAATCTTTGCCTTGCCTCCTGATGTTACCAGTCCGAAGAGGCTGGGGCTTAGCTTTGGCATTCTTAGCTTCTTTCTTAGCCTGGGGATAGTAGTTGGTCCCGCCGTAGCCGGATTAGTTAGGGATGTTACTGGCTCTTACCTGGCAAGTTATGTTCTAATGGCGGTCTTCTCACTCTTGGTTGCTCTCTCTATGCTAATCCTGGGACGGACGCGAAGACGAGTAGTTGCCGCACGCTCAGATTAACGTCGTGGACCACCTGCCTCGTTGGTCTCTTTACGACAAGCTCACCTCAGTATAGATAAACTATCCGCTCCTCAGGTTCCGGATAATTTCTCCCCAACTAGGTCTTTTCCCGTACATCAGTAAATAAGTCCTGAGAAGCTTGGCTGCCAGCAACAGCCCTCCAGCGATGCATAAAACCAGCACCGCTATGCTTACTACTAGCTGCCATGCCGGGACACCGGTCATGCCCAGCCGCAACATCACCAGCACCGGCGCAGAGAAGGGGAAAATACTGAAAACCACCCAAATCGGACTGTTCGGGAATAGCATGATTAAAGAGTAGAACCAGATTGGGGCAATTGCGAAAATTCCAAATATAGCCGCTAATCCCTGTGCTTCTCGAACAGTGCCACTGATGGCAGCGACGCCAGCCGAAAGCACGGCAAACAATAAGTAACCCAGGATGAAATAGGCTACACCCAGAATAAGAAAATTGGCCGGTATTTGTATCGTACTAATAAAGCCCCCGATAGACGAGGAGGCTAGATTTAGCAGGAGTGGAATTGAAATTACCCAGACGACTATCTGAGCTAACCCGGCAGCACCAATACCCAAGACTTTGCTGATTATCAACTGCCGTGTGGAAACCGAGGATAACAAAATCTCCATAAGGCGATTCTCTTTCTCCTCGCCAAGTCCTTGCAATACATAAGAGGAAGAGAAGGAGAGCGAGAGCGCTAGTAGAAGGCTAAAAATCCCCGGGATAATAAGATTGGTAAGTCCACCTTGCTCCGAGGCTACTTCACCGGTTTCAGTAAGCGCGGTAGTCACCAGGTTCAATGGTGTTTCAACCCTGGTAATAACGTTGGTGGGCACCTTGCCCGCCAACAGATTACTTGAAATGAAATTCTGTATGGCGGCGGTAGTGGCAGCAGGCGGCGTAACCTCTCTCTGTGTAATATAACGTTTAATTATTCCCGTCGAGACAAAATCCGGCGGAATGACGAAGTATTCGGTAATATTCTTATTTATCAAAGCCTGGGTGGCGGCTTCCGGAGTATCAAAACGAACGAAGGTCATGTTCCCTTGGGTGGTAAACTGCTCAAAACCTCCAACTTCATCGACGTAGCCGATTTTGGTCACTTCTGCCGGAGGCTTCACAATACCTGATGTGATATGGAGAATTCCTATACCAAGTAGAGCAATCACCGGCAGTGAGAGAGCCAGGATAATAAACCCGGTCCTTTTTATCGTGTGCAGGAACTCATGTCTGAATATCAAGAGCGTCTTACTCATGATTTGTTCCCCGCCACCTCCAAGAATATCTCGTTCAAGGAAGGAGTGGCTACTTCAAAGCGGTTAATCTCTACATTATGGTTTACTAGATAAGCCAGGACCTCCTTGGGAGTCGTGTTGTCATCAAGGACCAGCTCAACATAGCCTTTATTAGCACGCTTTTCGGTAATTCCCGGTATTTGTCCTAACTCACCTTCATAATCCAGAATAACCGAGTTACTTCTATATCTTGACTTTATTTCCTTGAGATTCCCATAAAGTACAGCGCGTCCCTTGTCTATCATCAATATGCGGTCGCAAAGTTCCTCTACCTGATTCATCTGGTGTGTGCTCAGGATTACGGCTTTACCCTGATTCCTCAGCTCAGCGACCATTCCTTTTAATAGCTCGGTGTTAACCGGGTCGAGTCCGGCGAAGGGTTCGTCCAGGATAACCAACTTTGGGTCATGAATAATGGTAACGATGAACTGGATAATCTGCCCCATGCCCTTGCTCAGTTCCTCAATCCTCTTCCTTTTGTGGGATAGCATGTCGGTTCGATTGAGCAGCTCGTTAGCCTTTTCTTCGGCTGAGTGCCGGTCCATACCCTTTAACGAGGCAAGGTAGATGATAGAGTCGAGGACCCTCAGCTTTTTGTACAGTCCTCTTTCCTCAGGCAAGTAGCCAAGCTTATTTTTAATAGCTTCGCCTAACTTCTCGCCGAAGATGGTCACTTCGCCTGAGTCAGGCTTGATGATGTCCATCATCATCCTGATGGTGGTGGTCTTGCCGGCACCATTAGGACCAATCAGACCGAATATCTCACCTTGAGCGACCGAGAAAGACAGGTCGTCGACGGCGAGCTTATCGGCGAAGGACTTGACTATGTGGCTGACTTCAGCGGCAAGCATATTGGTAGCTCTTTCTTAAGTTCGAACATGTTATTAGATGATAGCTCTGTCAATACCACAAAGCAAGTCACCATGACTCGAGTCACCTATCAATAGAGCTCCTTAAATTTCTTACCAATCTAGCCAGCGAAATAAAACCGTCTCTCTTCTCCATAAGCTGAATTATCCGACTGCCGACAATAATCCCGTCAGCTACCCGGGCCACCTGCCTTGCCTGCTCCGGGGTAGATATTCCGAAACCAACGCAGAGGGGCTGAGCGGCTGCCTTCCTCACCCTGGCGACAAACGCCTCTAGGTCCCCGGATAATCTCTGCCTAACCCCGGTAACCCCGGTTACTGAAACCATGTAGATAAACCCTCGCGACCTCTCAGCAACAAGCCTGATTCTCTCCTCAGTGCTGGTCGGAGCCAGGAGATAGATGAGGTCAAGCCCCTGCCTTCGGCTAATAGCCTCCAGTTCTGAGCCTTCCTCCGGGGGCAGGTCAGGAATGATTAACCCGGAAATACCAGACTCAGCGCAGGCAGCGCAAAATGCTTTGAGACCATAGCTAAAGACGGGATTAAAATAGGTCATAAATACCAGTGGTATATTGACCTTGCGGCTTAACTTGCTGGCTATCTCAAGGCAGAGCTGGGGGGTAACTCCATTCTGCAAGGCATGAAAGCTTGCCTTCTGTATGGTGACCCCATCAGCTAAGGGGTCAGAGAAGGGTATCCCCAGCTCCACAATATCACAGCCGCTATCGGCAAGGAGAGGGACTACCTCCAGGGTGGCTTCAACAGTGGGATAACCGACGGTAACATAAGCAATAAGGGCTTTGTGACCCGGTAGGCTGAATACAGAAGCAATTCTGCTCATGGCTTTACCCCCAGTGCTTGAGCTACTATGTCCATGTCCTTATCACCACGCCCGGAAAGGTTGACCACGATGATTTGCTCTTTCTCCAGCGAACCGGCCATCTTAGCCGCATAGAATATGGCGTGAGCCGGTTCCAGAGCGGGGGCAATGCCTTCGGTCTGGCACAGTAACTGAAAGCCCTCAAGGGCTTCCTCATCAGTTACCGCCACATAGGTGGCACGCCCGCTGCCCTTGAGGTAACTATGCTCAGGACCGACCCCGGGGTAATCAAGCCCGGCAGAGATGCTGTGCGTTTCCCTAATCTGACCATTGCTGCCTTGAAGAACATAGGATTTTGTCCCGTGGAGCACCCCCACCCTCCCCACAGCCAGTGGGGCAGCATGTTCGCCGGTGTTAAGTCCCCTCCCTGCTGCCTCCACCCCGATAAGCTTAACCTTCTTGTCATCTAAAAAGGGATAAAAAATGCCCATGGCATTGCTACCGCCGCCAACGCAGGCGATAATATAATCGGGCAGGCGACCTGATTTATCTAGAATCTGCTGCCTCGTCTCCTTGCCGATTACCGACTGAAAGTCGCGTACCATCACCGGATATGGATGGGGACCGACTACTGAACCAAGGAGGTAATAGGTTTCGCTGGGGTTGGTCACCCAGTCCCTTATCGCCTCATTAATAGCATCCTTCAGGGTGCGGCTGCCTGAGGAGACTGGCCTAACCTCAGCGCCCATCAGCCTCATCCGGAAGACATTGAGGGACTGGCGGCGCATATCCTCCTCCCCCATGTAGACGATACACTCCAGCTCCAGCATAGCACAGACGGCGGCGGCGGCTACGCCGTGTTGCCCGGCTCCGGTCTCGGCGATTACCCTCCGCTTCCCCATTCTCCGAGCGAGAAGTCCCTGCCCTAGAGCATTATTAATCTTATGGGCTCCGGTGTGGGTCAGGTCTTCCCTCTTAAGGAAAATCCGGGCGCCACCGCAATTTTCGGTCAGCCTTTCGGCGAAGTAGAGTGGCGTTGGTCTCCCCGAATAATCACGAGAAAGCGTTTCAAACTCAGCCCAGAAGGTTTTATCCGCCTTTGCCTCCTTGTAGGCTGTGGTCAGCTCATCCAGGACGGGCATGAGGGTCTCGGGGACAAACTGTCCCCCATAATCGCCAAAGTATCCCCTCTCATCAGGCAGCATCGTCCTTCTCCTGCTGTGACTTAATATAAGAGTTAAAATTGCGTTTCATCTCGTCTATATGGTCGCCGCCAAATTTCTCAACCATTGCCTCGGCCAAGACCAGAGCCAGCATTGCCTCGGAGATAACCCCGCTTCTGGGAACGGCGCAGATGTCCGACCTCTCCACTTTGCTCGGCGCGGGGCGGTGGGTGGCGATATCTATCGTCTTTGCCGCCGCCCCAAGGGTTGAGAGCGGTTTATGGTAAACACGGCAGACGATGTCCTCACCGTTGCTCATGCCGCCTTCTATCCCGCCCATGTTATTGGTCTGGCGCGCGAAACGATGACCTTTATATATAATTTTGTCCTGGAACTCGGAGCCAAACATAGCCGCGCCGGCGATGCCACCACCTATTTCCACCGCCTTCACCGAGGGGATGCTCATCAGGGCTTGGGTGAGCCTGCCGTCAAGCCGGCGGTCATAGTGCATAACACTCCCCAGCCCGACGGGCACGCCGGTGGCGATGACCTCGACCACCCCGCCGAGGGTATCCTTCCTGGCTCTAGCCTCAAGGATTAGCTGTTTCATTTTCCCGGATGTCTTGGGGTCGATACACCTTATATCGGGGTCGGTGGCAAAGACCCTGGCTACTTCTTCAAAGTCAGAGGGGTGATGGGTTAGTTTCACTGCTCCGATTTGCACGGTGTGGCTGGCGAGCCTGATACCAAATTCCAATAGCAGTTGTCTGACGACCGCCCCCGCCATAACCCTCCCCACCGTCTCTCTGGCACTGGCTCTTTCCGAGATATTCCTGATATCGTCCTGGCCATATTTTAAGACACCGGCCAGGTCGGCGTGACCGGGACGGGGGGCGGTTACCTTAGCCGCTGGCTTTCTGGTCTCCTCAATCCTCATCTCATCCTGCCAGTTAGCAAAGTCCAGATTTCTGACGATAAGCGTAATCGGGCTACCCAGCGTCTTACCATAGCGGACGCCGGAGAGGATTTCAGCCTTGTCCTCCTCAATTTTCTCCCTGCCCCCGCGACCAAAATCGGAGTGCCGGCGTTTCAGGTCTTGATTAATATCCTCGACATTGGCTCTGACTCCGGCGGGCACCCCCTCAATAATGGCAATACAGGCCGGGCCGTGAGATTCACCGGCGGTCAAAATGCGTAGCATGTTTTTCTCCTTCCAAAGCCTGGGTCAGGGCAGACTCCATAACCCTTAGCGGGGCTTTGTGTCCGGTAAAGAGTTCAAACTGCGTCGCTGCCTGATAAAGAAACATCTTATAGCCGTAGACAACAGCACATCCCCTCTCTCTGGCTTCAGATAGTAATTTTGTCTCCTTCGGGTGGTAAACGATATCAAAGACGGTGAGCTTATTATGAAGGAGGTCTTGGGGTATAGGCGATTCGTTCGTTTTGGGCCACATTCCCACCGGGGTGGCGTTTATCAGGATATCCGCCGAGGAAATCTCGCCGAGCCTTTCTAAGCCCCCAAAATCCTCGGTGCCAAGCATCTCCGCCAGCTTCTTTGCCTTCTCCTCGGTGCGGTTCAGTATCACCAGCTCAGCCCCGCTCCTCCTTAAGCCCAGGGCGATAGCGGTGGCCGCTCCCCCGCCGCCGACAAGGACTGCCTTCTTGCCTTCGAGGGAAGTCGCCTCCTCCAGCGCCTTCAGTGCCCCCTGATAATCAGTGTTATAGCCGGTTAGGACACCCTCATCATTGACGATGGTATTGACGGCGCCGGTCTCTATGGCGACACGGTCAAACTTGTCGACATATTCCATAGCCCTGGCTTTATAGGGCATGGTAATGCTTGCCCCCCGAATTTTTAGTCCCCTTATGCCCTCTATCGCCCGCTTAAAGTCCTTGACCTGGAATGGGACGTACACATAGTCAATGCCCAGCGCCTGATAACCGGCATTATGAATTAATGGGGAAAGGGAGTGTTCCACCGGGTCGCCGATAAGGCAACAGATTTTCTTTAGCGATTTTATAATGGCTTCAGCCACTTCTTCCGGTGTTTTGTTTTCGGTATCAACCACCAAAGCGGCGGCTTTCCGATAAAGCGCCTTTCGCTCTTTAAGCGTTATTTCAACATCTTCTCGCTGCGTCTTGCCCACCAGCAGCGGTCTCTGGCTGTCCTCCCCAATTCGCTCAAGTAGGGTATCAACGTCGGCTTTTAGCCAGACCAATATACTGTTTTTCTTGAGCCTCTGGATGTTTTTCTCTCTGGTTATTACCCCCCCGCCGCTGGCATTGATAATGTTGTCCTGCTCAGCCACCTCACTGGTTACCTCCTCCTCTATATCCCGGAACTTTTCCCAGCCGTGTTTTTCCACAATCTCGGCGATGCTGAGCCCCGCCCTCCGGGCGATTAGCTCGTCCATCTCAACGAGCTCCCTGCCCAGCTTCCGGGCTAAAATTTTACCTACTGTTGTTTTCCCCGAGCCCCTCATGCCGATAAGGACGATGTTCATGATAGCTCCTCGATTTTTGCCCCCAGCTTTTTCAGGTCAGTGAAGAATTGGGGATAGGATTTACTGACCGCCTCAGCGCCGCTAATAATAGAACCACCCTCGGCGAAGAGGGCGGCGATGGCAAAGCCCATCGCCAGGCGGTGGTCGGCGTGGACTTCAATTTCGGCTCCCTTTGGCTTACCGCCATAGACTGTCATGGTATTCTCGGTAACATCGGTTCGTATTCCCATCTTGACCAACTCAGCAGCGACGTCACTGAGCCGGTCTGTCTCTTTAAACTTTAGATGACCGATATTGTTTATCTTCGTTTTGCCATGAGCATAAGCAGCCACCACCGCTACCGTCGGGACAATATCAGGATAATCACCCATATCTACGGTGATGCCAGTAAGCTCCTTGTTACGAGAAATCCTCACCTGCTCTTCTTGGTGTTCAACGGAGCCCCCCATCTCGGAGAGGATGGTCAAGAGATGCCTATCGCCCTGCACGGAATCAGCTTTTAGATTTTTTACCGTTACCGGCTTGCCGCCAATGGCGCCAGCGGCGAAAAAATAGGCGGCGGAGGAGTAATCCCCCTCTATTTGGTAGTCCCTGGCTTGATATTTTTGCCCGCCCTTAACTATAAATTCTTTATAGTCTTTATTTTCTGTCTCAACGCCGAAGGCTTGCATAACATCAATGGTTATGTCTACGTATGGTCGGGAGTGAAGCCCGCCAGCAATCTTGATGCTAAGCCCCTCCTCGGTATAGGGGGCAATCATGAGCAGTGAGCTGATATGCTGCGAACTCACCAGACCGGAGATTTCGACCTCGCCGCCGCTAAACCTCCCCCCTTGGATTTCAATTGGTGGGTAGCCGTTATTTTCCAGTGAGCGGGCGTGAACCCTCAGGCTTTCTAGCGCTGAGAGTAAATCACCTATCGGGCGCTGGCGAAGTCTACTATTGCCATCAAGGACAACCTTGGTCTGGCTTAGAGCTGCCATTGGGGCAACCATCCGGATGGTGCTCCCCGAGTTGCCAACAAAAATCCTTTGTCTATCAGGGGCGACCCTGATTTGACCGCCGGTGCCGATAATTTTTAGCCGGTCGCCCCTGAGTTCAATATCAGCTCCCAGGGAGCGGCAGGCATTGATGGTATAGAGGGTGTCATCTGACAGCAGCGGGTTTTCGATTATGCTCTCGCCCGCCGCCAGCGAAGCCACTATCACCGCCCGGTGGGTATAGCTCTTTGACGGCGGTGCCGAGACCTCTCCGCTCACTGAAGATGGCGTTATTCTTACTTTCACTTGCCTTTCTTGCTCCTGATATGCTCAACCAAGGTTTTGAGCCCCAGAAGATAGCTTTGGGTTTTAAGGCCGGAAATCTGCTTGATAACCACGTCTGAAATAACTGATATCTGGCGCCACTTCTCGCGGGCGTGGATGTCCGATAGGTGCACCTCAACCACCGGTAATCCGCAGTCAAGGAGGGCGTCATGTAGGGAGTAGCCGTAGTGGGCCAGGGCACCGGGGTTAATCAGGATACCGTCAGCGCCGCCTGCTTTCTCCTGGATAAAGTCGATAATACTGCCCTCGTGGTTAGACTGAAAGAAAGCCAGCTCGCAGCCCAGTGCTTTTCCTTTCTCAATGAGTGCTCTCTCTATTGATTCCAGGGTATCCGTGCCGTAGTGCTTGGCCTCTCTCCTGCCCAGCATATTCAGGTTGGGACCGTTAATCACCAGGATTCTCATCGGCATATCTCCGTAAGAACTTTTCTGACCGAGCTCTCCGCCACCGGCTGGTCGACCACCCCCTTACCAATGCCCTTCAATAATACCCAGCCCGTCTGACCGAGGGTTGTTTTCTTATCAAAACGGATGGCTTCAAGCAGTTCGTCTGGGTTTATTCCCTGACAACTAGTAGGCAAGCCGAACTTCAGCAGCAGGTTTTTGATTCTGGGGACATTGCCTGGGCTGAACATGCCGACCTGCTCACTTATCCTGGCGGCAGCCAGCATCCCGATAGCCACTGCCTCACCATGGCTCGGTCCATGGAGCTTGGCGGCAGCCTCAAGGGCATGACCGATGGTATGGCCGAAGTTAAGTATGGCTCGCTCGCCACTCCGCTCCGTCTCGTCCACCTCTACTATGCCGGCTTTCAAACGGCTACATCGCATAACGATATCCTTTAGTCCAGCAGTGCCGAGTTCCTTTTCTCCCTTCTGGTCAAGGGTGCGGAATAGCTCCTCGTCCATAGCCAGGGCGTACTTTATCACCTCAGCCATGCCGTTTCGTATCTCGGCTTGGGGTAAAGATTTCAAAAGGGCAACATCGCAGATAATCGCCCTCGGCTGGTAGAAGCTGCCGACCATGTTCTTCTTGCCGCCAAAATTGACCCCCACCTTGCCGCCGATGCTGCTGTCTACCTGGGCAAGAAGGGTGGTGGGCAGTTGAATATAATCAATCCCGCGAAGGTAGGTAGCGGCGATATAGCCGCTCGTGTCGCCAACGACACCACCCCCGAGAGCACATATTATCCCTTTGCGGTCTACATTGTTCTTCAGCAGAAATTTGTACCCTCGTTCCATGGTGCTCATGGACTTGGCTTTTTCCCCCACCGGCAGGGTAAACGTGAGTGCTCTCTTTCCTGCTGACTTTAGTATTTGGAGCACATATTGTCCGTGGAGCCTTTTTACGTTGGTATCGGTTATCAGGACGATGTTGGAATAGCCGCTGAAGTCAAAATACCGCTCAAGTTGCTTTATAATGCCGTCACCGACGATAATTGGACAGCGCTTAACCGCCTGTATCTTGATAATATGGCTGTTATATTTTGTCGAGCTCTCTCTTCTCCCAGACATCGTCTTGCCACTCATCCCTCTCATGTTTAGACGTCGAGAAAAACGACCGAAGACCATCAGCGTTTTCCTGCGAGATTAATTCTTCAACTGTGGTTAGTGTTGCCCAGAGTGAAGCCATAGCTTTCAGGATGTTGTCCCGATTAGTAATACAGATGTCAGTATACATCCCGGGGTCACCACTGGCAAGACGACTCATATCACGAAAACCGGTTGCTGCCAATTTCTTTGCCTCCGGCCACGAACTGTGCTTGGCGGCAGTGAATACCAGGCAAGCTGATATAAGGAAGGGAAGATGGCTGACCCAGGCAACATGCTGGTCATGCTCAGAGGCAGGTATAACCTTCTCTTCAGCGCCAATAATGTTGATAAGTTGCCTGGCGGCGGTGATGGCAGCGGTATTTGTCTTCCCGTTCGGTGTTATCGCAAATAGGCGCTGCCGGAACAGGTTTTCATCGGCGGATTCTGGTGAGGCGTTCGTTTTGCCGGCTAGAGGATGACCACCAACAAACAAGGCGTGCTGGGGGAGGATGCTATCTGCCCATTGGCAGACCTGTTCTTTTGAGCCGCCGACATCAATAATTACGGCCCCACTTTTGACGTGTGGTGCAATTTGCGCTAGTACTTGCTTCATCGCTCTAACCGGTACGGCTATCACTACCAGCTCTGCCTGCCTGACACAATCAGCTGGATTGTCGGCTATTTGGTCAATAGCTCCCCTAGCTAAGACCCACTCGGTCTTAGCAGGGTTGGCATCAAAACCGGTGATTTCGCAATTGGCCCCGGCTTTCTTCAAAGCCAGACAGATAGAGGTTCCAATGAGCCCAAGCCCGATAACCGCAATTTTCTTATCGTCGAACCAGCTCAACTTGTCAGCACCTCTATACATATCCTTCTGAATTTGGAGCGACTCATTTATAATGAGCTTGAATATGTTCTCAATGGAGTGACGGCTGATAACGGAAGCCTGGGCTACTTGTGACATGACCTGTTTCTCCCTGGCCATATCTTCAACTGGTAAGTTGTGCCTGGCCTTGTGCCTGCCTATTTCTCGTACCAGTTTGAACCTTTGATCAAGAAGTTCGATAATCTGGTAATCACACTGGTCAATCTTGGCTCTCAGATGTTCGAGGTTAAAATCATTATCTTGGCAAGTCCCCATTGTTATCACCATCTATCTTCCTGCCCACAGCTTTAGCAACTCTGGCTAGAACGGGCATGGATTTCTTGAGTTCACCAATCGAGATTGTCTGAGCAGCGTCGCTCTTTGACTCTTGTGGGTGGAGGTGAGCCTCGATGAGAAGACCATCAGTGCCACAGGCAATGGCTGCTTTGCTCATATCGATAACCAAACTAGCGTTGCCGGTTCCATGGCTGGGGTCAACTATTATGGGGAGATGGGTCTGTTGTCTCAGATAGGGCACGGCACTGAGGTCAAGGGTGAATCGTAACTCGTCTACCCAACTTCTAATCCCCCGCTCACACAGAATAACTTTTTCGTTACCCCCAACCATAATATACTCAGCGGCTAGCAAGAACTCTCTGTAAGTTGCGCTCATGCCACGCTTCAGGACCACCGCTGTCCTACTCTTACCCACTTCGCGTAGAAGCGGAAAGTTTTGCATGCTCCTGGCACCAATCTGAAGAATATCGGCAAAATTAGCCACTAGTTCCACATCCCTCGGGTCAAGGACCTCGGTAATGACCTTAAGTCCGGTTAGCTTGGAAGCACGTTTAAGGTATTCTAGCCCTTCCCTCCCCAACCCCTGGAAATCGTGGGGCGACGTCCTGGGCTTGTAGGCACCACCTCGTAGCGTACTGACCCCTATGTTCTTGAGCTTTTTGGCTATAGAGATTATCTGCTCTTCATTTTCCACTGAACATGGTCCGGCCATTATTACAATTCGATTACCACCTATCTTTACTCCATCGCCGATGTCAATAATGGTGGTATCCTGCTCAGTGTTACCACTGGCGCACTTATGCCGTCTGGCTACCGCCAGTACTGGGGGCTCCCTGTTTATAGTATTTTGATGACTCATAGCTTTAACTCCTCCAAATTACCCTTAATGGTTCTTTCTCGACTTTCGGTTTAATCCTGATAAAATAAGAGAACCCTCCCACTTAGGAGGGTTCTTGTTTGACTTGGACTAATTTTGGCTTATTTCTAACTAGCTCTTGTCATACTTCACGCAAAGCCTCCCAAGTGGTTTCGGCACCACCGGCAGTAAAATAATAGCTAAAAAACCAATCTTGAGAGACAATGTAACTTAACATCTTTATTCAGCTCATCTAAAGCGTAGGTAACAATAGCACAAAACGTATCACCTGTCAACTAGGTGAGTTCTTAAGGCTCTTTATCTCCTGCATTAGTTCGGCAAACTGTTCCGGGTAGAGGGACTGCATACCGTCGGAGAGGGCGTGCGGCGGGTCGTGGTGCACCTCCACCAGGAGACCATCAGCACCGACGGCGATGGCGCCCCTTGACAGAGAAATAACATAGTCCCGTTTTCCGGCGGCATGGCTGGGGTCAACTATAATCGGTAAATGGCTGACCTCCTTGATTGAGGGGATGGCGCTCAGGTCAAGGGTATTCCTGGTGTTGTCGGTGAAGGTGCGTATTCCTCGTTCGCACAGGATAACCTGGTTATTCCCCTCAGAGCTGATATATTCCGCCGACATCAGTAATTCTTCAATGGTTGCCGCAAAACTGCGCTTGAGGAGGACTGGCTTTGAGGTATGCCCCGCCCGGCGGAGCAGGGAGTAATTTTGCATGTTCCTGGCGCCAATCTGAATGATATCGGTGTATTGTTCCACAAGTTCAATATTGGTATGGTCAGTGGCCTCGGTTACGATTAGCAACCCGGTTTCTCTGCGGACCTTGTTCAGTATTTTCAGCCCTTCCTCACCCAGCCCCTGGAAGCTATAGGGTGAGGTTCTGGGCTTGAAGGCACCCCCCCGAAATACCTGTGCCCCGTATTTCTTCACCAGGCGGGCGATGGTGAGGGCTTGCTCCTCGCTCTCTACGGCGCAGGGACCAGCCATTACTACCGGTTTGCCTTCGCCAATCTTGATATCACCAATGGCGATAACCGTAGGCTGGGGACGAGCCTCCCGGCTTACCAGTTTATAGGGTTTGGTTACACGGATGGCTTCTTTTACGCCATCCATGACAAGCAGCCGTGAATCGTCAATCGGACCGGTGTTGCCGATGATGCAGACCGCCGTGCGCAGGGCGCCGGGCATGGGCACGCCACGGAAACCCATGCTCTCTATTGTACGGATGACTGCCTGCACCTGCTCTTCAGTAGCGTCATTTTTCATTACCACCAGCATCTCGTTGTTCCTCCTTAGTGCTATCGTGCCGACCTGACGGCTTGGATAAAAGCCTTAATTTTGTCAACATCTTTGACCCCTTCACTCTCAACCCCGCTGGAAACATCAACCCCCCACGGTTTCAAGCCGGCTACCACCTGCCCCACATTTTCCGGGTTGAGTCCGCCAGCAATAATAACCGGGAATTTTGCCATCGCCCCGCTGGCTACCTCCCAACTGAATGTCTGACCGCTGCCTCCGTATTTGTTCTCCACCAGGGTATCAAGAAGATAGACCGGTGGTCTATCCAGCCGTTGCCCGTCCTCTAGATGAGCGAGAAGTTTTTCCTCGTCCCACTCAGGGGATATATGTATTGCCTTTATCAGTGGCTTCTCCATTTGCTGGCAGTACTCCCAGCCCTCGTCACCGCTGAGTTGCACCCAGTCCAGCCCGCAGAAGGCAGCCACGCTGTTTACCGTGGCGGCGGGCATGTTGACGAATACCCCTACCACCGGCACGTACTTTTTGACCGCCGCCGCTATCTCCTTTGCCTTCTCATAGGTAACCTGGCGGGGGCTGGGGGCGAAGACCACCCCGATAAGGTCAGCCCCGGCTTCTATTGCCGCCCGGGCATGAAAGACCTCAGTAATGCCACAAATCTTAATCTTGGTCAAAGCAACTCCTTTATCTTGGCGGCAACGTCATCGGCAGTAACCAGCGCCTCACCGATTAATACGGCGTTGACGCCTAATTCCCGAAGCCTTTGTATATCCCCTCGCCCCTTTATGCCGCTTTCACTGACCGCTATTCGACCTGGGGGGATAAGAGGGCGTAGCCTCTTGGTGACATTTATGTCTACCGCCATAGTATCAAGGTCACGATTATTAATACCGATTATTCTGGCATTACATACCAGAGCTTTTTCCAGCTCGTTTTCGTTGTGCACCTCAACCAGGCACTGCATTCCCAAATCGTGACTTAGGGATAGCAGTTCTTTAAGCCGGCTGGCATCCAGTATGGCGACTATCAAGAGTAAGGCGTCAGCTCCCCAGGCGCGCGATTCAAAAACCTGATAGGGCTTCAGGATAAAGTCCTTCCTCAGCAGGGAGATTTTGGGTAACTCGTGCCTGATGGCTTTAAGGTCTTCCCCGCTCCCCCCGAAATAGCGCGACTCAGTCAGAACTGATATTGCCGTCGCCCCGCATCGGGTGTAGCTTTCGGCTAGCCTGACGGCATCGAGGTCAGCCCGTAATACCCCTCTGGAGGGTGATGCCCGCTTGACCTCGGCAATTAGGCGGAGGCTATCTCCGGCAAGAGCCGCCGCCATGTCCAGGGGCGGGGGTTTTTCTTCGACGGCTGCCTTGAGTTCAGCAAGAGGGACGATTTTCTGCCTCTGCTCCAGTTCCTCCAGCTTTTCGGCGACAATTTTATCTAAGAACATACCTTTTACCCAAAACTCCGGCTCAGTTCGATTAACCTCTGTAGTTTTTCCGATGCCCGTCCGCTATCTATTGCTTCCTGGGCAATCTTTATCCCTTCCTTCAGGGCGGGAAGCCCGGCGGGGTTTTTAGTCCGTCCGCCAACCACAATACCAGCGGCGGCGTTCATCACCACCGCGTCCCTTCCCGGACCCTTTTCCCCCTCCAGCACCGAGCGCAGTATTGCCGCATTCTCTTGGGGTGTGCCGCCCGCAAGCGTCTCTACCCCGGCCGCTACCAGCCCAAAATCCTCGGGTGCCACGGGGTAATCCGTTATCTTACCGTCCTTTAACTCCCATACTTTAGACTCGCCGGCGACTGAGATTTCATCCATTCCGTCCAAGCCATGGACCACCATAGAGTGCTTTGAACCGAGACGGCGGAGTACCTGTACTAACTTTTCGCCCAGTTCCTCGCTGGGCACACCCAGAACCTGAGAGTCGACTTGTGCCGGGTTGGTCAGTGGGCCAAGGACATTGAATATGGTGCGTATGCCAATCTCACGCCGGGGCACGGCGGCAAACTTCATTGATGGGTGAAATAGTGGGGCGAACATGAAGCCGATGCCTATTTTTTCCAGGCAGTCCTTCACCTGAGCAGCATCAAGGTCAATCTTCATTCCTAGTGCCTCCAGGACATCGGCACTGCCGCATTGACTGGTCATGGCGCGGTTATTGTGCTTGGCTACCCTTGTCCCGGCACCGGCAGCCACAAAAGCGGCGGTGGTGGATATGTTGAAGCTCTTGGAATTATCACCTCCCGTGCCGACGATATCAATCACCGGCTCAGTCGTCTCCACGCGGATTGCCTTAGCCCGCATCACGCTGGCTAAGCCGGCAATCTCATCAGCCGTCTCCCCCTTGATTCTGAGGGCGGTGACAAAGGCGCCAAACTGGGCGGGCGTTACCTGCCCCGTGGTCATCTCCTCCATAACCTCAGCGGCTTGCTCCATGGCAAGGGACTGCCCCGAGACCAGCAAGTCGATGGCTTCTTTAATCATTTTTCTACCTCACCCCCTTTATCCCCCTCTCCTTCAAAGGAGAGGGGGAGAGGTTTTATGAAGAAGGGTTTCACCCTTCTTAAACATCCTTACTACAATGTAATTGTAGAAAATTTTTTAAAATATCCTTCCCTATCTGAGTCATAAAGGATTCAGGGTGGAACTGCACCCCCTCCGCCGGGTATTGGCGATGGCGCACTCCCATAATGGTGTTATCCTCAGTCCAGGCAGTTATCTCCAGACAGTCGGGAAGCCCCTCGCGCATTACCACCAGCGAGTGATAGCGTATGGCGGGGAAGGGGTTAGAGAGACCGCAAAAAATACCGGAATTGTTATGGTAGATAAGGGATGACTTCCCGTGCATAATCTTGTCCGCTTGACTAACAGTGCCGCCATAGCTATAGCCAATGCACTGGTGCCCCAAACAAACACCGAGGATAGGCACTTTGGCTCCGAAATAGCGGATGACATCGTTGGATATGCCAGCGTTCTGTGGCGTGGAGGGACCGGGTGAGATTACTATGCGCTCCGGGCTAACCCTTTCAATCTCCTCAAGGGTTATCCTGTCGTTACGGACTACCTTTACTTCTTCCCCCAGCTCGCTCAGGTACTGGAACAGGTTGTAGGTGAAGCTATCATAGTTATCTATCAGTAACAGCATAGGTCATCTCCATAGTCTCGGCCTGCTCAATGGCGTCAAGCTGTGCCCGGGCTTTATTTAATGTTTCCTCATACTCGCGTGCCGGCACGCTGTCATAAACAATGCCGGCACCGGCCTGGACATGAGCTACACCATTTTTCAGGACGATGGTCCTTATGGTTATAGCGGTATCCATATTACCGGAGAAGCTGAAGTAGCCCACGCAGCCGGCGTATGGTCCTCTCTTGTCCGGCTCAAGCTCAGCGATAATCTCCATCGCCCTAATCTTGGGTGCCCCGGAGACAGTACCGGCGGGAAAACAGGCGCCTAGAGCATCAAAGGGGGTGAGGTCGGGGCGCAGCTTGCCTTCTACATTGGTGACCAGGTGCATGACATGGGAGTAGCGCTCCACCTCCATAAGCTCGCTCACTTTTACCGTCCCCGCCGCACTCACCCGTCCAATATCGTTGCGCCCGAGGTCAACCAGCATTATATGCTCGGCTCGCTCCTTCTCGTCACTGCGGAGCTCTTTCTCCAGTCGCTTATCCTCAAGTGGGGTCTTCCCCCGTGGCCGTGTCCCTGCCAGAGGACGGGTGGTCACCGTGCCGTTTACCGCCTTCACCAAAATCTCGGGGGATGAGCCGATAATCTGAAAATCCTTCAAATCAAGGAAGAACATATAGGGCGATGGGTTGATGTCCCGCAGTGCCTGATAGATATTCAGGGGGTAGGCGTTGGTGCGCCGGCTCAGGCGCTGGGAAAGCACAATCTGGATGGCTTCGCCAGCGATGATATATTGCCTTGCCTTCTCCACATTGGCTTCAAATTCTTCTCTGGTGAAGTTGGAAGAGATTTGGGCAGGTTCCAATGGGGTATCCGATGTCGTTATGGGCTGGCGGTGCTCAAGGGGTTGCTTCAGTCTATGCACCAGCTCTTCTATCTTTCTAACCGCTGCCTGGTAGGCGCTGTCTATGTCACTATCGGGGCGAGCAAGACTCAAAATTTTAATCTTGTGGGTAACATGGTCGAAGATGAGAAGGCGGTCAACGAACATGAACACTGACTCAGGCAAAGTCAAAGGGTCAGAGCTTGGTGAAGGGAGTTTTTCGGAGCGCCGTATCATTTCGTAGCCAAAGTAGCCGACGGCACCACCACAAAAATCGGGTAGTCCGCTTACCGGTACCAGCTTGTGTTTGTCCAACTCCTCAGCAACGAGGTGAAGGGGGTCAGCCTTATCTCCCTCATTGGTGCCCACCACCCGATAGGGCTCGGTGCCGATGAAGCTGTAGCGTGCCGCCCTTTCACCGCCTTCAACGCTCTCCAGAAGGAAGGAGTAATCGCCATGTTTAATCTTCAAGAAGGCGGAAAGCGGCGTCTCCGAACCGGCCGCAATCTCGCGGTAGATCGGGACCAGATTTCCCTGGCTTTTTAGCTTCTTAAATTCTTCCAGTGTGGGTTGATACATATTAAGTTTTATCTCCCCCAAAATATAGGGTAAAAAAATTAACCTCTCGCCTATAGGGGCGAGAGGTTAAATCCTTCGCGGTGCCACCCTAATTAGTTGTCAATTGACAACTATCTCATTCAGGTACAGCCATTCATAAGTGAAGGGCGATACCCTGGGCTCTGATAACGGTGCCCTTTCCGACGAAACCTACTTATCCTTTCGGTTTGCAGCTCCCGAGTCCATTCAACCCCTGCGCTGGCACCGGCTTCCACCTACCCCGGCTCTCTGCGCCTCGCTGGAGGCATACTAGTCTCGTTCTCAGCCTTTATTCTATATTCAGTTTGGAGTAATAAGTATATAGAATAAACAATCTTTTGTCAAGTAGTCGTTTGCAAAAAAATCTGTCATGCAATAAAGAGGCTTATCTGGAGAAGGAACTACAGAGCTGGTAGAGATGGTGGGCGGTAGAGGACTTGAACCTCTGACCCCCTGCGTGTAAAGCAGGTGCTCTAACCAACTGAGCTAACCGCCCCATGGTGCGCTTGGCGGGTCTC
Organism: uncultured Dehalococcoidales bacterium; assembly: GCA_964505425.1. Taxonomy (GTDB): domain Bacteria; phylum Chloroflexota; class Dehalococcoidia; order Dehalococcoidales; family BS750m-G39; genus CAVTZP01. The sequence continues at coordinate 43,883 of CAZDHX010000006.1, forward strand.
GAACCCACAACCTCAGCCTCCGCAGGGCTGCGCTCTATCCTGTTGAGCTACAAGCGCTCAAAAGCCTAAAAATGTGCCGAGGGGGAGATTTGAACTCCCACATCCTTACGGACACTACGTCCTGAACGTAGCGCGTCTGCCATTCCGCCACCTCGGCGTCAAGACAAGAGGATTATAACCAGTTAACTAATTGGGCGTCAAGGGAAGCAAAACGCAGGCTAAAAATGGAAAGCGGGAAGAAAGAGACAAGCCCAAAATAGGGGGGATGAGGTTAACCCTATACTATCGCTTGGTGTATTGAGGCGCCTTGCGCGCTCGCCTGAGACCAGCCTTCTTTCTCTCTTTGACCCGTGAGTCCCTGGTCAGCAGCTTATGCTGGCGCAGTACCGGCCTGAGGCTCTCGTCAGCCGCTACCAGGGCTCGGGCAATACCGTGAGAGATGGCGCCACCCTGCCCTGATATGCCACCCCCCTCTACCTTAACCACGGCATTGTACTTGCCCATGTTTTCCGTAACCAAAAGCGGCTTCAGTATTATTCGGCGGTGCTCAGGGTAAGGGAATAGCTTTTCGTAGGGGGTGCCATTGACAATAATCTCACCCGCCCCCGGTATCAATTTTACCCGGGCTACCGCCTCCTTGCGCCGGCCGGTGCCATAATAATATTTTTTCTTCTCGGTTTGAACCACCTAGTTCTCGGCCCCCTTTGTCCTGGCCTTGGGCTGAGCCGGTTGAGGATGAGCCTCACCGACATAGACCCTGAGCCGTTTCATCATGCCGTCCCGGAGGCGATTTTTGGGCAACATCCCCTTGACGGCGTATTCAATCACCCGGGTGGGGTCAGTCTGTGATAATTTCTCCAGGCTGATGCTCTTAAGTCCCCCGGGATATCCGGAATGTCTATAGTATAGCTTCTGCTTGGTTTTATTGCCAGTAACCTTGACCTTTTCGGCGTTGGTGATGACAACAAAATCGCCGCTGTCCAGATGGCGGGTGAATATCGGCTTGTGCTTGCCCATGAGCAAGCCCGCCGCCTCGGTGGCGACCTTGCCCAGAATCTTGCCCGAGGCATCAATGGTATGCCATTGGCGCTTAATCTCGGAGGCTTTAGTGCTATAGGTCTTCATGCTTTACTCCCCAGGTGATTGGGGTAATTTATCCGGGTAAGATATAGTCCGCAGGCGGGGGCAGTTGGTCCTGCCATCCCCGGCTTTTTCGCCTCAATTATACTATTAAATTCATCGGCGTTCATCTTGCCAAGGGCAACCCTGATGAGACAGCCAACCGTGTTGCGCACCTGATGAGGCAGGAAGGAATTAGCCACCATATTGAAGGTAACCGCTTCCCCTCCTCTTTCAAAACTGGCTTTGAAGACGTGCTTCACCGTGTTCCTTATCTCCACCCCGTTAGAGCTGGCAAATGAGGTAAGGTCGTGCTCACCAATGAGAGCCTGGGCTGCCCGATTGGCGGCTTCAATATCCATAGGGCTGGCAACTAAGTGAGAAGAGCCCTCTCTGATTGGCGAGCGGATGGGGCTATTTAATATGTAGTAGCTATATTCCCGGCTGGTGGCATCACGCCTGACATTAAACGAGTCATCCACTTTATAGGCTGCCTTTACGGCAATATCCCGCGGCAAATAGTAGTTCAGCCCGTTTACGAATGTTCGGGTGGGGAGGGAGGAATCTGTTCTGAAGCTTGCCACCTGCCCCCTGGCGTGGACTCCAGCATCGGTACGGCTGGCGGCCATCACCCGGCACCTCTCCCCAGTAAGCTTCTTTATGGCTTTTTCCAGTTCCCGCTGAATGGAGGACAAGCCAGTCTGCCACTGGAAGCCGTGGTAGTTTGTGCCATCATATTCTATAATCAATACAATCTTTTTAGTCTTCATACCAGCTCAATTTTAATCATCGGCGCCCCATCGCCCGGTCTTGGGCCTAACTTGATGATGCGAGTATATCCCCCCTGGCGCTCAGCATACCTGGGAGCAAGCTCGGCGAACACCTTCTCCGTTACCTTCTCATCCAGGATAAAGGAGAGTGCCTTGCGGCGGGAGGGGAGCCCCCCCTTCTTACCCAGGGTAATCATCTGCTCCGCCAGACTGCGTATTTCCTTAGCCTTGGCTTCGCTGGTGGTAATCTTCTCGTAGTTTAGCAGGTCGGTCACCAGGTTGCGGTAAAGCGCCTTGCGGTGAGCCGAAGACCGCCCCAGTTTTCTCCCCGCTACCTTGTGTCTCATATCGCTGGCTCCTCCACCTCGCCCTCTTCCTCAGCGACGGGGGTAAGGGATAAGTCCAGCGCCTCCAGACGCTCCATTACCTCTCGCATGGACTTCTGCCCGAAGTTATGCAGTGAGAGCAGCTCCCTCTCCCCCTTGCTTATGAGCTCGCCCACGGTGTTGATGCTACCCCGTCTCAGGCAATTCATGGTACGCACCGAAAGCTCCAGTTGGTCCACCGGCATATTATATTTTTCATCGGGGATGGAGGCGCGAACAAGCTGTTTTTCTGCCTCAATGCGGGAAACGCGGGCATAATCAATAAATGGAGCCAGCTGCTCGGTCAGAATGCGGGCGCTCTGGCTGATGGCTTCTTCCGGTGAGATGGTGCCATCGGTCCATACCTCCAGCTCCAGCCGCTCATGGCTTGTCTCCCGACTGACGTGGGTTGGCTCAACGGTAAAATTGACCTTGCGTATCGGGGCAAAGAGGGCATCTATCGGAATCGCCCCTATCGGCAGGTTATCACTGGGCTCAGCCTCACGATAGCCTTCGCCCAGTTCAACATCAAACTCAATATAGAGCTTGGCTTCGGGTGAATCTAAGGTAGCCAGATAAAGCTCAGGGTTGGCAATTTCAAAGTCGGTTGACGGCTCAATGTCAGCCGCCGTAACTCGCCCCTCCCCCTCCACCTTCAGTATCAACTTACCCGGTTGACCGGAAAGGGGCTTTAAGCGCAGCGCCTTAACATTGAGCAGAAACTCGGTGACGTCTTCCTTGACATAGGGGATGGTGGAGAATTCATGCTGAATTCCCTCAATGGTAACCCGGGTCACTGCTGCCCCGGGAAGGTAGCCAAGGAGAGCTCGCCGCAGGGCGTTGCCCAGGGTAACGCCAAAGCCCTTTTCCAGGGGCTCAGCCCTGAAGCGTCCAAAGTTATCTTCACCTTCAATACACTCAATCTTAGCTAAGGCTAGATTGGACAAGGTGCCACCTCCTCAACTTATCGCGAGTAGTACTCAACGATGCTCTGCAACTCAAATTTAGCCTCAATGTCAGACGGGGTGGGCAGAGATATAACCTGACCAACACCCTTCTCTATGTCCAGGCTCAGCCAGTCGGGAATAACCTTACCCTCAATACCTTGAACCATTTGCTCATAATAGCCGGTCTTGGTGCTGGTTTCCTTCCAGCCGATGGTGTCGCCCTCCTTGACCAGATAGGAGGGAATATCCACTTTGTGCCCGTTAACCATAATATGCCCGTGAAGAACGAGCTGGCGACCCTGCGAGCGGGAGTCGGCAAAGCCCAGGCGATAGACTATATTGTCCAGCCGTCTTTCCAGCAGCACCAGTAGATTTTCCCCGGTGATGCCTGCCTGCTTCTCCGCCGCTCCAAAAAATCGCCGGAACTGTTTTTCCAGGATTCCATAGCTGTAGCGGGCTTTCTGCTTCTCCCGGAGTTGCACTCCGCGGTCGGAAAGCCGCCGACGCCGGCTGGGCTGCCGCCCCGGTGGCTTCCCCCGCCGCTCCATGGCGCACTTGGGACCGAAACACCGGCTACCCTTGAGCATTAATTTATCGCCACTGCGCCGGCATAGCCGACAAACCGCTGCCGTGTATCTTGCCATCTGCCTACACCCGCCTCCTTTTACGTGGACGACAACCATCGTGGGGGATGGGGGTCACATCCCTGATGCTGGTAATAGCCAGCCCTGAAGCTTGGAGGGAGCGGATAGCTGCCTCCCGTCCACCCCCCGCCCCTTTGACATAGACCTCCACCTGGCGCAGCCCATGCTCCATCCCTTTTCTGGCGGCATCGCGGGCGGCCAGTTGAGCAGCATAGGGAGTGCCCTTGCGCGAACCCTTAAACCCGGCAGTACCCGAGCTTCCCCAGGCAATAACATTACCCTGGGGGTCGGTTAGGGTCACGATGATATTATTAAAGGTAGCCTGGATGTAAGCCTTCCCCGCCGGGATAGACTTGCGTTCCCGCTTTCTTTTCCTGATTTTCTTCTTTTCTGGCACTTATCCTCCTAAAATGGTGTCAAAATTCCCTGAATATTTTGCTAAAGGCTGCGCCTAACCCGGCAAGGATGATGCCAGCGAGCAGGAGTGCGTCCATGGGGAAATAGGTGAAGTTTATGGCCAGAAGGACTATGCCAATCATAAAGAGTACCGCACCTACCATTTTTAACCTCCTTGTGAGTTTTTTAGCCTATAGACTTACTTTTTAGCTACGCCTCGCCTTTGCCCTCTACCGGCAACTGTCTTGCGGGGACCACGCTTGGTACGAGCATTTGTCCTTGTCCTCTGTCCCCTGACCGGCAGACCACGCCGGTGTCTTGAGCCCCGGTAGCTGCCAATCTCAATCAGGCGCTTGACATTAAGGTCAATCTCCTTCCTCAGCTCACCCTCAACGTTATGCTCCCGGTCGATAATCTCCCGCAGGCGATTGACCTCTTCTTCCGCCAGTTTGCTGACCACCGTTGATGGGTCAACACCAGCCTCAGCCAGAATCTTCCGGCTTAAGGTAGAGCCAATGCCGTGGATATACTGCAGTGAGATGAAGATCTGCTTATTTTTGGGTATATCTACCCCGGCGATACGCGCCATCTATATCCTCCTTATCCCTGCCTCTGCTTATGCTTCGGGTTGGAACAGATGACCCTGACCACCCCGCGCCGCTTTATTATCTTACACTTTTCACATCTAACCTTAACTGAAGCCTTTACTTTCATAACCTTCTCCCCTATTACTTAAACCGGTAGGTAATCCTCCCCCGGGTCAGGTCATAAGGAGAAAGCTCGACCAGAACCCGGTCACCGGACAGTATTCTAATATAGTGCAACCTTATTTTACCTGAAATGTGAGCCAGCACCTTGTGCCCGTCAGCCAGCTCAACACGGAACATGCCGTTGGGCAACGGCTCAACGACCGTCCCCTCAACCTCAATAGCCTCCTTCTTAGGCATAGGTTCCTTCCCTTGCCGTAAGCACCTCGGCTTCACCATCAGTAATGGCGATGGTGTGTTCAAAGTGGGCGGATAGGCTGCCATCGGCGGTGAGCACCGTCCAGTGGTCATCGCCAACCCGGACTTGCCAGTCACCCACATTTACCATCGGCTCGAGGGCAAGGGTCATGCCTTTCTCCAGCACCGGTCCCGTTCCCGCCGGCCCGAAGTTTGGTATCTGCGGCTCCTCGTGCATCTCCCGCCCGATGCCGTGACCGGAATACTCGCGCACTAAGGAGTATCCCCTTGCTTCGGCATAGCCTTGTATGGCAGCCGAAACATCTCCCAATCTTGCCCCGGCACGGGCAGCAGCGATGCCGGCGGCTAGCGCACCTTTGGTAGCCTTAATCAGCTCTTGAGCCTGGGGGGAGATTTCCCCCAAGCCGATGGTGACCGCGCTGTCGCCCTGAAAGCCCATAAATAACACTCCCATGTCTAATGATACTATATCACCATTCCTTAAAACGCGCTCGCCGGGAATGCCGTGCACCACCTCGTCGTTTATGGACACGCAGAGGTTAGCCGGGAAGCCACGGTATCCCTTGAAGGAAGGTTTGGCTCCCAGCCTTTCCACCTCTCTTGCCGCGATAGCGTCCAGTTCTTTGGTTTTCATTCCCTCTCTTGTCTGCTCCATCAGAGTCTCCAGAACGGCGGCTACAATCCTGCCTGCCTGGCGCATTATATCAATCTCTCGCTCCGATTTAATAATTATGCCCATCTATCCCGCGATGGATGCTCCTTTAACGGCGGCGCTTATTCTCCCGGCCACCTCAGCCACCTCTCCCTGCCCGTCCACCTCCAGAAGCTTACCAGCCCGCCGGTAGTAATCGATTAGTGGGGCGGTCTCGGCAAAGTAGACCTCGAGCCGCTTTTTGATGGCCTCCTCCCTGTCATCGGGGCGCTGATAAAGCTCGCCGCCGCACTTATCACACCTGCCCCGGACCTTGGGCGGGGAGCTGGTAGCATGGCATGGGCTCTGGCACTGGCGGCAAATCCAGCGCCCACCAAGCCGATTTATCAGCTCCTCTTCCGAGACCTTAATGTATATTACCTTGTCCACCTTTTCGCTCTGCTGGGCTAATGCCTTATCCAGTGCCTCAGCCTGCTCCAGGTTGCGGGGGAAACCGTCAAGGATTACCCCCCCTTTGCCCTCCGGGGCAGAGAGTCGCTCCAGGACCATGGCTATGGTGAGCTGGTTAGGGACTAGCTCACCCCTTTCCATATAAGACTTAGCCTTTAAGCCCAATTCAGTCCCCTTTTCCAGTGCCTGCCGGAACAGGTCGCCGGTGGCGATATGAGCCAGATTTAGCTCCCCAGCCACCTTGGCCGCCTGCGTTCCCTTACCGGCGCCGGGGGCACCCAGAAAGATAATATACACCTTTTTTCCTATTTGATGAAACCCTCATAGCGGCGCATTACCAGTTGCGCCTCCATCTGTTTCATGGTATCCAGAACAACACCGACCACAATGAGCATGCCCATGCTGGACAATTGTATCATCTGGACATTGCTAACCTCTCGGGCAAGGAAGGGCATTACCGCCACTACTGCCAGGAACAAAGCTCCCGCCCAGGTAATACGTTTTATCACCCCATCTAAGTACTCCTTGGTATGGGCTCCGGGTCTGATACCGGGGATAAACCCTCCCTGCCGCTGCAGGGTATTGGGCAAATCTTGCTGCTCAAAGATAATCATGGTATAAAAGAAGGCAAAGCCGACCGTTAGCAGAAAGTAAAGACCCCAGTAGAATAAGCCCAGGGGCAGTGCCGCATTAGGGTCGAACAGACTCATAATATGATTAGCCAGATTAGGGTCGGCTCCGGTGGGAGCAGCGAAGTAGCTGGCAACGACGCCGGGGAAGACAACGATTGACATGGCGAAGATGAGGGGTATCATGCCGGCGGTGTTTACCCGCAGCGGGATATGGGTTGAGCCTGACTGCCGGTACATACGACCGCCACGGAAGATGCTGCGAGAATACTGGACGGGGACACGGCGGTGTGCCTCAGTAAAATAGACAATAAATACGGTGGTAGCCAGGGCAATAATAACGTAAACAAGGGTACCAACCCACTGCCCCTGTCCTGCCGCCAGGAAGACCTGTCCTGCGGTCTGCCAGTAGCCAGCGACGATACCGCCAAAGATTATTATTGATATGCCGTTACCGATTCCATACTCGGTGATACGCTCACCCAGCCATACCAGAAACATGGTGCCGGCGATTAGGGACATAACCATGGTGAACATGGGCAGTGCTGCCGCCGCGCCGATGACCCCTTCGCGCTGGAGGTAGATGAGCTGTCCATAGCCCTGAAGACCAGCCAAGGGGACAGTCAGCCAGTGGGTAATGCGGTTAATCTGGTTCCTGCCTGACTCCCCTTCCTGAGAGAGGGCTCTTAGCTGGGGGATGACCGGCACCAGTAGCTGCATAACAATTGACGCCGTTATATAGGGATAGACCCCCATTGCCGCTATGCTGAACTGCCTCATGGCACCGCCACTAAACATGTCAAGCATGCCGAGCAGGGCGTTGCGCTCAAACAGGTCATGCAGGGCGGCTAGGTCTACCCCGGGGAGGGGTATGTGAGCGATGAAGCGGAAGGCTATCAGGATGGCAAAGGTAATGAGAATCCGCCGCCTTAAATCGGGCAGACTGAAGGCGTCAATCATTGCCTGCAGCAGACGCGGTCTAGCCTGTCTCGGTCTCACGCTTTATCTCCTCCGCTTTGCCTCCGGCGGCCTCTATCTTGGCTTTAGCTGCCGCCGAGAACTTGTTTGCCTTTATCGTCAGGGGGTGAGCCATATCACCCGCCGCCAGAATCTTAATCGGGCGCTTTGGAGATTTCACTATCCCCGAAGCAACCAGTTTCTCCGGCGTTACCTTGCTTCCCGGCTCAAAGACGCCGAGCTGGCCAATATTGACCGTGCTATATTGTGTCTTGAAGATATTGGTAAAGCCCCGCTTCTCCGGCAGGCGCTTGATTAGGGGCATCTGTCCGCCTTCAAAGCCAGGGCGCACCTTATTGCCGGAGCGGGACTTTTGCCCTTTGCAACCACGCCCGGAATAGGTGCCATGACCGCTACCATCCCCCCGCCCCACCCGCTTCCTTTTCTTTTTAGCGCCCGGGGCTGGGGAGAGCTTTTCTAACATCAGCCTGTCTCCTCCACCTTAACTAGATGCCTCACCCGGTTAATCATGCCCCGGATGGGGAGGGAATCATCATGGGTAACACTCTGGTTCAGCCGATTAAGCCCCAGAGCCTTCAGCGTCTTCTTCTGAGCCTTGGCATAACCAATGCCGCTCTTGACCCAGGTGATACGCAGCTTAGCCACCACTTGCTTCCTCCTTGGCCTCAGTAAGGTCTAGCTTGCGGCGGGCTACTGCCTCCGCTGGCTCCTTGAGCTGGCTAAAGGCGATAATGGTCGCCTTAGCCGTATTAATCCGATTCGGACTGCCCAGCGATTTGGTCAGAATGTCCTTGATGCCGGCAGCCTCAACCACGGCTCTAATACTGCCACCGGCAATAATACCGGTGCCCGGTGCCGCCGGCTTTAACAGAACGTTGGCTGCACTGAACCGGACCTTTATCTCGTGAGGGATGGTCGTCTGGATTAAGGGGACCTTAATCAGGCTCTTTTTGGCGGTGGCTGAAGCCTTACTGATAGCCTCGGGGACGCTGTTAGCCTTACCCACGCCGATGCCAACATGTCCATTGCCATCGCCGGTTACCACCAGGGCGCTGAAGCTGAGGCGTTTGCCCCCTTTCACCACCTTGGTCACCCGGTTGATATAGATCAGCTTGTCGTTCAGAGCCAGTTCCGTGGGGTCTATTTTGCTTATCTGCACTTTCACCTGCTCTATCCCCTAAAACTCTAGTCCCGCCTGTCGGGCTGCCTCGGCGAGGGCTTTAACCCTGCCATGGTATTTGTAGCCACCGCGGTCAAAGACTACCTGCTTAATCCCTTTGTCTATTGCCCGCTTGGCTACCAGTGAACCAACCAGCTCCGCGCGGGCTGTCTTTGCCTTGCCCTCGGCTTCAATCTCAGCGTCAAGGGTTGAAGCCGAGGTCAGGGTCTGGCTCTTGGCATCATCAATCACCTGAGCGTAAATATGGTTCAGGCTGCGAAAGACGCAGAGCCGGGGTTTCAATTCCGTGCCCCTTACCTTCGCCCTGACCCGCTGGTGTCTCCTTTTGCGTGCTAGCCTTGGTTCAACGGTTGCCATTATTCCTTCTTGCCTATCGCCTTGCCTGCCTTGCCCGGCTTGAGACGGACTGGCTCGCCAAGGTATCTGATTCCCTTGCCCTTATAGGTATCGGGGGGACGAATCGCCCGAATTTCGGCGGCCATCTCACCCACTACCTCCTTATCAATGCCTGAGACCTTGATACGGGTCCCCCCCTCTACATCAAGGGAGACGCCGGGTAGTGGTGATACCTCCACCGGCTGGGAGAAGCCAATGCGGAGTACCAGCTTATCGCCGGTCTTTTCCGCCCGATAGCCCACTCCCACAATCTCAAGGCTCTTGTCAAAGCCTTTGGTTACCCCCTCCACCATGTTAGCCAAAAGAGTTCGCGTTAGCCCGTGTAGTGAGCGGTGCGTCTTGCCGTTACTGGGTCGTGATACTATCAGGTTATTATTATCCAGGGTAATAGCCATATCCGGGTTGAGGCGGCGATGAAGCTCCCCCTTAGGACCGGTTACCGTGACTAGGTCCTTTTCAATGTTCACCTTTACCCCCTCTGGTACCGGTATTGGCATCTGTCCTATTCTAGACATATATCACCCCTGAACTCTTTACCATACATAGCATAGAAGTTCACCGCCAGTCCTCTGACGCCAGGCCTGCTGCCCGGTCATTACCCCCTTAGCTGTGGAAAGGATAGCCACCCCCACGCCACCATAGACCCGGGGAATTTCCTTCTGCCCCACATATACCCTCAGCCCCGGCTTACTAACCCGTTCCAGGCCGGAGATGATTGGCTGCTTTTTCTCATCATATTTGAGGTGGAGCTTAACTGCCCGGTGCGGCTTGCCCCGGAGTACCTCGTAATCAGCGATGAACCCCTCCTCTTTGAGGATTTTGGTAATCGCCAGCTTCGTCCTTGATAGTGGTACCAGCACAAAGTCATGCCTCGCGGTAACGGCATTGCGTATTCTGGTCAACATATCGGCTATTGGGTCAGAGACGCTCATATCCACCTCACCAGCTTGCCTTCCTTACTCCGGGAATTTGCCCGGCTAAGGCTAACTTGCGGAAGCAAATCCGGCACAAGCCGAACTTGCGAATATAGGCTCTGGGCCGACCGCAGAGGTAGCAGCGGTTACGCTGCTGCACCCGGTATTTGGGCGGTCGCTTTGCTCTTAAGACTTGCGATAGTTTAGCCATAACTGTCCTCTTACTCCCGGGCAAAGGGCACGCCTAATAGCTCCAGGAGTTGCCTGCCTTCCTCGTCGGTCTTAGCTGAGGTCATAATTGATACCTCCAGCCCCCGCGCCTTGTCTATCTTATCATAATCTATCTCGGGAAAGATGGTCTGCTCCTTGAAGCCGATGGTGTAATTACCCCGCCCGTCAAAGGAGTTGCGGGAAACCCCGTGAAACTCACGCATCCGGGGCAGGGTAACATTAACCAGCCGCTCAAAGAACTGGTACATTCGCTCTCCCCGCAGGGTCACCTTCAGTCCGATAGGCATCCCCTCCCTCAGCCTGAAGGCGGCGATGGACTTCTTGGAGTGGGTGGTAACCGGGTGTTGCCCCGAGATGGCGGCTAAATCTCCCTCGGCGGCTTCCATAGCCTTGGCGTTCTGGATTGCCTCACCCAGCCCGATATTGAGGGCAATCTTTTCCAGGCGCGGCACCTGCATTACATTCTTGTAACTGAAGCTCTCCATCATCCGGGGGACAACCTCTTTTTTATATTTTTCCTTGAGCTGTGTCATCTAGTCAATCACCTCGCCGCAGGAGCGACAAACGCGGACCTTTTTACCGTCAGCCAGGAAGCGGAAGCCGACCCGAGCCGGGTGGTTGCACTTATTGCACAGGAGCATAACATTGGAGACATTGATTGGCGCCTCACGCTCAATTATGCCTGCCTGCCTCACCGCTCCCGTCGCCCGGCTATGCCTCTTGATAAAGTTGATGCCTTCCACCAGCACCCGCTTATCTTTGGGGTAGGCAAAGCGCACCTTGCCACTTTTCCCCCTGTCCTTGCCGGCGATAATCAGCACGGTATCGTTCTTTCTGATTTTCATCTTGGTTACACCACCTCAGGTGCCAGAGACAGAATCTTGGTAAAATTCCTCTCTCTCAGTTCCCTGGCTACTGGCCCAAATATTCTTGTCCCTTTAGGGTTATTCTTATCGGTTAGAATCACGGCGGCATTCTCGTCAAACCTGATATAAGAGCCGTCGGGGCGCCGCTGCTGCTTAGCACAGCGAATAATGACCGCCCTGACCACCTCCCCCTTCTTTACCAGTCCGCGGGGGGTCGCCTTTTTCACCGATGCTACGATAACGTCGCCGATGTGGGCATATTTCCGGCCACTGCCACCTAGGACGTTAATACACATAAGCTCTTTGGCACCGGTATTATCGGCGGCTTTAACTCTGCTGTAGGCTTGAATCATGTCGCTTTAGCCCTCGGTCTCCTTCTTCTCCTTAGTCTCTTTCTTAGTTTCTTTCTTAGTTTCTTCCTTGGTTTCTTCCTTGGTCTCTTCCTCAGGTTCAGCCTCAGCCTTAACCTCGGTTATCTCTTCCTTTTCCTTGGCTTTTTTCTCCAGTTGGACCTTGGCTAGATCCTCCTGGCTTATTTCCTCAGGCGTAATCTCCACCGCCTCTCCCTTGGTTATTATCTCAGCTACCCGCCAGCGCTTATCCTGGGAGCGGGGGCGCATTTCTACAATTCTTACCTTGTCCCCTATCTGGCACTTATTTTCCTCGTCATGGGCTTTATACTTGACCACCCTCCTGATGGTCTTCTTATATAGCGGGTGGCGTTTGGGGGTCTCCACCGCCACCACCACTGTCTTATCCATCTTATCGCTTACCACCAGGCCAAGCCTGGTTTTTTGCTTTGTTTCCATAGATACTACCTTTTAGTCAGCTCTCTTTCCCTTATTATTGTCTTGAGCTGAGCAATCCTCTTTCTAACCCTGGGGAGCTCACGATGGTTTACCAGTTGCTTGGTTGCCAGGCGAAAGCGAAGGTTAAACAGCTCTTGGTGAGCCTCCTCCAGTTGCTTCTTGAGCTCTTCAGTGTTAAGCGCTCTAATCTCTTCAACCTTCACTTAGCTAACCCCCCGGTAGCTTCCTTAGCGCCAACGGCGGCACCGGTTTCCCGAGCGACAAATCTACTGTTTATTGGCAGCTTATGCGCCGCCAGGCGCATTGCCTCTTTGGCTGTTGCCTCACTAACCCCGCCCATTTCAAACATGATTCTCCCCGGCTTGACCACCGCCACCCAGTGGTCTGGGGCGCCCTTACCGCCGCCTTGGCGTGTTTCCGCCGGCTTCTTGGTTGCCGGCTTATCGGGGAAGATGCGGACCCAGACATTGCCACCACGGCGGATGTGGTGGGTGATGGCGCGCCGAGCGGCTTCAATCTGCTGGCTGGTAATCCATGCCGGCTCCAGCGCCTGCAGACCAAAGTCGCCAAATTCGACCTCGCTCCCGGAGGTAGCTATACCCTTACGCCGCCCCCGGTGACTCTTGCGATATTTTACCCGCTTCGGCTGTAGCATTCTCTTCCTCTAACTATGGCTCAACCGGAGTCTCCTCAGCCTCCAGCTTACCTGGCTTGGTCAGGATATCACCCCGGTAAATCCAGACCTTCACCCCGATTCTGCCCAGGGTGGTATGCGCTTCGGCGAAGCCATAATCAATATCAGCCCGCAGGGTATGCAGTGGCACCTGCCCCTGATGCATAACCTCGCGGCGAGCTATCTCGGCACCACCAAGTCTGCCGGCACAGCTTAGTCTTATCCCCTTAGCCCCGGCCTGCGTGGTGCGGAATATTGATTGTTTCATTGCCCTGCGGAAGGCAACGCGATGCTCCATCTGGTCAGCGATTGCCCTGGCTACCAGATAGGCATCAAGTTCCGGCTGCTGGACCTCAAGGATATTAAGTTGAATCCTCTTATCAATAAGGCCCTCAAGCTTGAGCCTCAGCTCGTCAACTCGCTGCCCTCCCCGCCCGATGACCACTCCGGGTCGGGCGGTGTGAATGGTTACCGTTACCTTATTTGCCTGGCGCTCAATCTCCACATCAGAGATAGCCGCTTCAGGACCTATGGAGTCAATAGCCTGGCGAATCTTTAGGTCTTCGTGTAAAAATTCGGAATAGCTCTTCTCGGCATACCACCGGGACTGCCAGTCGCGTATGAATCCGAGTCTAAAGCCTAAAGGATGAACCTTGTGTCCCAATTACTCTTCCTCCTCAGCAACGATAACTGTTATATGGCTGGAACGCCTGAGGACGGGGTTTACCCGCCCCCGCGTCCCGGGCCGATACCGCTTAAGGGTTCTTCCCTCATCAGCAAAGATTTTGACAATTTTCAGCTCGGAGGGGGTGAGCTGAAAATTGTTCTCGGCGTTAGCCGCCGCTGCCTTCACCACCTTAGCCACCACCTTAGCCGTGGGGGTAGGGGTAAACTTAAGTAAGGTGAGCGCCTCGTCTATCTTCTTTCCCCGCACCAAGTCTATCACCGGCCGCACCTTGCGCGGCGATATGCCGGTCTCTTTAGTTACTGCCTTCACTTCCATTTCCGCCTTACTTCCTTAGGTAGTAGTAGTGGTAGTAGTTTTCTCACTCTTGGTCATGTGTCCCCTGAAGGTCCGCGTTGCGGCGAACTCGCCCAGCTTGTGCCCGACCATATTTTCGGTGATATAGATTGGCACATGCCTCCGGCCATCATGGACGCCGATGGTGAACCCCACCATCTCGGGCACGATGGTAGACCAGCGCGACCAGGTCTTGATTACCGTCTTCTCACCGGAGCGGCTCATTCTCTCAACCTTCTTTAGTAGTTTGGCGTCAACGGCTGGACCCTTCTTAATTGAGCGTGACATTACTTCCCTCTCCGTTTGACAATCAACTTATCTGAAGCCTTGGGCTTGCGCGTCTTATAGCCCATGGCTGGCTTACCCCAGGGCGTCTTCGGTCCGGGCAAGCCTATCGGGGCTCTACCTTCCCCACCACCGTGGGGATGGTCACGCGGGGTCATCGCTGTGCCCCTCACCGTGGGGCGCACCCCCAAGTGCCGCTTTCTACCTGCCTTGCCCAGGCTGATACTGCGATGGTCAACATTCCCTATCTGCCCGATAGTAGCCAGACAATCGCCGCGGATACGCCGCAACTCGCCGGAGGGTAACCTGACCAGGGCATATTTGCCCTCCTTGGCCATTAGCTGGGCGGCGGTTCCAGCGCTTCGCGCCAGTTGCCCGCCTCCCCCTGCCTCCAGCTCGATATTGTGTATCAGCGTCCCGGTTGGGATTAGCTTTAAGGGCAGGGCATTGCCCGGTTTAACTTCGGCGTCAGTGCCTGATTTTATGGCATCGCCAACCTTAAGCTCGGAGGGGGCGAGAATGTATCTCTTCTCCCCATCGGCATAGTTAATCAGGGCGATGCGGGCAGAGCGGTTGGGGTCGTATTCAATTGAGACCACCTTGCCCGGGATACCAGGCTTATCACGCTTAAAGTCCAGTATGCGTAGCCGGCGTTTTGACCCGCCACCGCGGTGACGGACGGTTACCTTCCCCTGAGCGTTGCGCCCCGCCTTCTTCTTCAAGGGTCGGACTAGTGATTTCTCCGGCTTGGTTTTGGTTATTTCCTCAAAGGTGGCGCCGGTCATGCCCCGTCTACCCGGGGAGGTGGGGCGATATCCCTTTAATGGCATTTAGACCCCCTCCACAATTTCTATTTTGTCCCCCGGCTTAAGGGTAACGACCGCCTTCTTCCACGCTGGGCTTATGACCACTCTCCCCCGCGTCCTCCGCCCCTTGCCCGGCACTGTTATCACATTAACCTGTGTTACCGTGACATTAAAAGCCTTTTGCACTGCCTGTTTAACCTGCTCTTTATTGGCCTCTCCAGCGACCTCAAAGGCATACTTGCCCTGAGCCTGGAGGGCGGCGTTCTTCTCCGTTACCAGGGGGCGGCGCAATACCTCATACAGATGCATTTTTTTCTCCCCATAGTTCCTCTGCCTTGCGCACCCCCGCCTCGGTAATAAGCAACCTCTTGCAGGAGAGGACGTCAGCCACATTGAGTATATTGGCGGGCAGGGTCTTAACCCCTGCCATATTACGAGCCGACTTAACTACGTTTCCCTCCGGCTTACCGGTAACGATAAGGGCTGAGGAATCCACCCCCAGCGCCGCCAGAATCGTCGCCATCTCTTTGGTCTTGGGCTGCTTAAGCTCCAGCTTTTCCAGAACCATTAGCTCCTTATCCCTTGTCTTAGCTGATAGGGCGCACCTCAGTGCCAGTTGCCTCATCTTCTTCAGCGTTTCCTGTCGGTAGTTTCTTGGCTTGGGACCGAAGATGACGCCGCCACCCCGGCGCGTTGGCGACTTCTTGCTGCCAGCCCGGGCCAGCCCGGTATGCTTCTGCCGGAATAGCTTTCTACTGCTGCCGGCGACCTCACCGCGAGTTTTGGTGCTGGCTGTTCCCTGGCGGGCGTTTGCCTTTTGTGCTACCACCGCCTGATGCACCACTGCCTCATTAAAGGGCACGGCAAAGACGTGGTCGCTTACCTCAATTTGTTTAACCACCTCGCCGCTAAGGCTATAGACCGGGACTTGCACCTTATTTCCTCCCCACCGCTTTTCTTATCAGCAGGAGTCCATTCCTTGCCCCGGGAACAGCTCCCTTGACCAGCAACAGGTTACGCTCCGGGTCAGCCTTACGTACCTCCAGGTTACGAGCCGTCACCCGGCTATTGCCCATATGCCCTGCCATCCGCATCCCCTTGAGCACCCTGCCCGGGGAGGTAGTGGCGCCGATAGAACCGGGGGCGCGGTGGCGGTCGGACTGCCCGTGGGTCTTCGGCCCGCCGGCAAAATGGTGACGTTTCACCACCCCGGCAAAGCCCTTCCCCTTTGACACCCCGCTGATATCAACCAGGTCGCCTTCTTTAAAAAGGCTAACATCAATCTTATCTCCTACTTTAATCGCTTCAGGGTCAGCCACCCTGAATTCTCGTAGGTATTTAGACTGCCCCTTCTTGGCTTCACCGAAGCCGAGTCGGGCAGCGTTATATCCTTCCTTAGCTTTGGTCTTAACCTGAGTTATAATGCATGGGCCAGCCTCAATGGCGGTAACTGACTCAACCCCGCCATCTTCCCTGAATATCCGCTCCATGCCCACCTTTTTGCCAATAATTCCTTGAACCATATCCTTAGACCTTATAGCTTGATGTCTATCTCAACCCCCGCCGGTAGATTCAAGCTGCCCAGGGCGTCTATCGTCTTGGACGTGGTCTCAACGATATCAATCAGACGCTTATGGGTCCTAATCTCAAACTGCTCCTGCGAGTCCTTGTCAATGAACGGGGAGCGGATAACGCTGAACCTCTTGATGCGCGTTGGCAAGGGCACCGGTCCAACAACCACCGCCCCAGTCCGCTCCACGGCAGCGACAATCTGCTCCGCAGACTGGTCAAGAATCTTGTGGTCGTAACCCTTTAGCTTAATCCGAATTTTCTGCTTCGGCATATAAAAACCTCTATCTAACCGTGGTCTTACCCATTATTTCGTCTGCCAGCTCGGCAGATACCTCCTGATAACGATAAAATTCCAGGGTATGAGTTGCCCTACCCTGGGTTAGTGACCTGAGACTGGTGGTGTAGCCGAAGGTCCTGGCTAAGGGTACCAGCACGCGAATAACCACCATTTCGTGGCGGGTGTCGATAGACTCAACATGTCCCCGCCTTGAATTCAGGTCACCCATTATATCACCAAGAAACTGCTCTGGTGCAACTATTTCCAGCCTCATAATCGGCTCAAGAAGGATGGGCTTAGCCTTCGTCACGCCGTCCCGTAGCGCCATCGAAGCCGCCATCTTGAAGGCCATCTCCGAGGAGTCAACCTCGTGGTAGCTGCCGTCATAGATGGTCGCCCTGATGTCAACTACGGGATAGCCAGCCATTACGCCGGTCTCCATGGCTTCTTTAATGCCCATCTCCGCTGCCGGGATATATTCCTTGGGGATAGTCGCCCCTTTAATGCGGTCAACAAATTCAAAGCCGCTGCCCCGCTCCATAGGCTCAAGCCGGAGCCAGACGTGGCCGTACTGCCCCCGCCCCCCGCTCTGCCGGATGAACCTCCCCTCCGCTGTCACCGGGGTGGTAATGGTCTCCTTATAGGCCACCTTGGGCCTCCCCACCTTTGCCCCGACGCCGAATTCAGTGAACAGTCTGTCTATCAGATACTCCAGGTGAAGCTCGCCCATCCCCGAGATAATTGTCTGCCCCGCCTCCTGGTCGTAGTTTACCTTGAAGGTGGGGTCTTCCTCGGTCAGGCGCTTCAGGGCTATCCCAAGTCTGTCCTGGTCAGCCCTGCTTGTGGGTTCAACGGCGACTGAGAGCACCGGCTCCGGGAAGCGGATTGCTTCCAGAAGCACCGGCTGGGAATAATGGCACAGGGTATCGCCGGTGAAGGTATCCTTGAGACCTAGAGTAGCCACTATATCCCCGGTCTCAGCCTCAGTTATCTCCTCGCGGTGGTTGGCGTGCATCCGCAGTAACCTTCCAATTCTCTCCCTCTTGCCCCGGGTGGTGTTAAGTACCTGCGCTCCTACCTTCACCTTGCCGGAATAAACCCTGAAATAGACCAGCCTGCCGACAAAGGGGTCGGGGACCGCCTTGAAGGCGAGGGCGGAGAAGGGGGCGTCGTCTTTCGGTGGGCGGGTGACTTCGCCGCCGGCTCTGGTATCAATAGCCCTTACTGGCGGCATATCCGCCGGCGAGGGAAGATAAGCTACGATGGCATCAAGTAGCGGCTGGATACCCTTGTTCTTCAGGGCACTGCCGCAGAGAATGGGTACCCCCTTTGCCGCCCGGGTTACCCTGATTATCGCCCCTTTTAGCTCAGCGGGGGTAACTGGACTCCCCGTGAGGTAGGCTTCCATAATCTGGTCATCAGTCTCCGACAGCCTCTCAATAAGCATATGGCGAAACTGCTCGCAGCGCTCCTTTTCTGATTCAGGAATGGGCGTTTCAACCGGTGGCGAGTCAGCTTTATTGTCAAACTGCCATGCCTTGTTCTCCACAAGGTCAATAATGCCGGCAAACGTCTCTTCGCTGCCCAGGGGTAGTTGCACGGGCAGGAGATTGGCGTGTAGCCGGTCTTTAACCATAGACAGGGTGCGCTCAAAGTTGGCGCCAACCCGGTCCATCTTATTGATGAAGCAGATTCTAGATACGTTGTATCTATCCGCCTGCCGCCATACCGTCTCCGACTGGGCTTCAACCCCAGCCACGGCGTCAAAGACCACCACCCCGCCATCCAGCACGCGGAGGCTCCGCTCCACCTCGGCGGTAAAATCAACATGCCCCGGGGTGTCAATGATATTGATGCGGTGCTCCTGCCAGTAGCAGGTAGTAGCGGCGGCGGTGATGGTAATGCCGCGCCTCTTCTCCTCGTCCATCCAGTCCATCACTGCCGTGCCCTCGTCCACCTCGCCAATCTTATAGGTCCTGCCGGTATAATAGAGGACCCTTTCGGTAGTGGTGGTCTTACCGGCATCAATATGGGCGATAATGGCAATATTACGCACATGTTCTAATGGGAAACTTCTGGGCACAGTCCCCTCCTCACCATCGGTAGTGGGCGAAGGCTCTATTTGCCTCCGCCATCTTGTGAGTGTCCTCACGCTTCTTTATCGTTGTCCCTTGCCCCTGGAAGGCATCACTAAGTTCCGCCGCCAGCTTTTCCGCCATGGATTTGCCTGCCCTGGAGCGGGCTGAATTTACCAGCCAGCGCAGGGCCAGGGACCGCCCCCGCTCCGGTCTAACCTCTACTGGCACCTGATAGGTGGCGCCCCCAACGCGGCGTGGCTTGACCTCAAGCTGAGGGGTAGCATTCCTTAACGCCTGCTCCAAAAAGATGGCTGGCTCTTTTGCCCCTTGCTTCTCAATAATGCCCATGGCACCATAGACTATTCTCTCCGCCAAGCTCTTCTTGCCCCGGGTCATTATCTTGTTAATCAAGCCGGCGACGATTTCACTGTCGTATTTGGCATCAGTAGGAATCTGTCTTGTTGTTGCGCGCGCTCGTCTTGGCATTTTTTATCTCTTATGTTTCAGCTTTTTCGGTAGTTTCAGCCTCTGGGGCTGCCTCAGCCGCCGGTGCCGCCTCAGCTGCTGGAGCTGCTTCGGCTTCTGGAGCTGCTCCACCTACGGGAGCAGCCACCATCGGTTGACCACCCTTTTTGCTTCCGTATTTACTTCGCCCCTGGCGGCGGTTGACCACCCCGGTGGTATCCAGCGCGCCGCGGACGATATGGTAGCGGACGCCAGGCAGGTCCTTCACCCTTCCGCCCCTGATTAAGACCACCGAGTGTTCCTGAAGCTCATGCCCCTCGCCGGGGATATAAGCGGTTACCTCAATGCCACTGGTCAGCCTCACCCTGGCTATCTTGCGCAGTGCCGAATTCGGCTTCTTGGGGGTGGTAGTCTTAACTTGGACACAGACCCCCCTCTTCTGCGGGGAGCTTCTCCCCGGCACAAGCCTGTTCTTGAGCGCATTGTAGCTAAGGTGCAGTGCTGGTGCTTTGGTCTTCTTGAGCACCCCCTTGCGCCCTTTCCGTATAAGCTGATTAACCGTAGGCAACTCTTCCTCCTTGCCCCCTACAATTTTAAATGGATGAGCTTTGGCTCATCCATTTAAGGCTGATAACCACCAGCCAAACTACTGACTGAGCGTTAGGCTGTAATATTAGCACACTAATAGCTAGATGTCAACAAATCTGGTCTAAAAATGCTTGACAAAGCGCTGAAAGTAGGCTATACTCTACCTGCATGAAGCATTTGGAGACATGAATCGGGTAACTTGGTGACGTATGCCAGGCAGCGGCTTGGTGACTTTCACCAAGCCGCCTTTTTGTGTCCTGTACTTTAACAATTGAATACTGAGGACTAATATCAAATCTGAAGCAGGTCAAGCGGAATAAGGCACACGGTGGATGCCTTGGCATCAAGGGCCGAAGAAGGGCGTGGCAAGGCTGCGATAAGCCTCGGCGAGCTGTCGAGCAAGCCTAGCCGGGGATTCCCGAATGGGGCAACCCGTCCTTCCTAAAGAAGGACACCCCCAGCTGAACACATAGGCTGGGGGAGGTAAGCGGGGGAAGTGAAACATCTCAGTACCCCGAGGAAAGGATAATTATTCCCTGAGTAGTGGCGAACGAAAGGGGACATAGCCTAAACCCTATAGGCTCAGTGGCTCTGGGGCCTATGCTTATAGGGGGTTGTAAGGCAGGCATGACCCAGCCCGGAATGGGTCAAAGGAGTTACAAACCCAACCCTAGTTGAAGGTCTCTGGAAAGGGCAACCATAGAGGGTGAGAGTCCCGTAAGTGAAAGGGGTAGGCTCCTCGTCTGTACTTGAGTACCACGGGACACGAGAAATCCTGTGGGAAGCTGGTGGGACCACCTTCCAAGGCTAAATACCCTTGATGACCGATAGTGGACAAGTACCGTGAGGGAAAGGTGAAAAGCACCCCAGGAGGGGAGTGAAATAGAACCTGAAACCGTGTGCTGTCAAGCGGTCGGAGTCTTTCACTTGTGAAGGATGACGGCGTGCCTATTGAAGAATGAGCCGGTGAGTTGATCTGTGTGGCTGGTTAAGCAACTTTAGTTGTGGAGCCGTAGCGAAAGCGAGTCTTAATAGGGCGATTTAT
Organism: uncultured Dehalococcoidales bacterium; assembly: GCA_964505425.1. Lineage (GTDB taxonomy): Bacteria > Chloroflexota > Dehalococcoidia > Dehalococcoidales > BS750m-G39 > CAVTZP01. Next base: position 65,004 of record CAZDHX010000006.1, read on the forward strand.
AGTTACACGGATCAGACGCGAAGCCGGGTGAGCTACCCATGGCCAGGGTGAAGCTCCGATAAAATCGGAGTGGAGGCCCGAACCTTTCAGCGTTGCAAAGCTGTAGGATGAGCTGTGGGTAGGGGTGAAATGCCAACCGAACCCGGTGATAGCTCGTTCTCCCCGAAATGCATTGAGGTGCAGCCTCAGGTTTTAGTTAATGGAGGTAGG
>CAZDHX010000007.1:0-62760 GCA_964505425.1 uncultured Dehalococcoidales bacterium
GCTAGTTACCATCTCTGATGTTGAGGCAGCAATGTCAAGGGGTGCTTTGTCGGATTTGACGGTTGGCGATATTGCCTCTAAATCGGTGGTTGTGGCTCATCCTGACGAGTATATACACGATGTATTTCTGAAGTTGGGCAGCCTTGATGTAGGTCGAATTCCCGTGGTGGACAGGAATAACCCCAAGCGCTTGTTGGGAGTCCTGCGTCGCCACGATGTTGTTGTTGCCTATGGTCGGGCGATAAGGCGCAAGCCTTAATAGTGAGGGAGTTATCATGGTAGATAAGGGTTGGTGGGAAAATGGACTTTGATCTTAGCGAACAGGAGAAAATGCTGCAGAAGGCGGCCGGGGATTTTGCCGCCAAGCTGGTCAAGCCCAGAGCCGCTGAAATTGACTCAAGCGCCGAGTTTCCCTTTGACCTGGCCAAGGAAATGGGCGAGCGGGGGTATCTGGGCTTGCCCTATCCGACAAAATACGGGGGTGGTGGGGCTGGTTACCTGAATTATGCCCTCGCTCTAGAACAGATTTGCCAGGCATCAATGACCGTTGGCGTCATCATGGCAGTAAATACCGTCATCGAGGAGACAATATTTCGCTTTGGCAGCGAGGAGCAGAAAAAGGCGTTCCTTGTCCCCCTGGCTCAGGGCAAGTTGCTGGGCAGTATCGCCTTTACCGAGGCTGAGACCGGCTCCGACCCGCAGGCGATTACCACCGTTGCCCGGAAAAGCGGTGATGGCTATGTCATCACCGGGCAAAAACAGTTTGTCGCCCTTGCCCCGGCGGCTAATTTAGCCCTGGTCTTTGCCAGGCGGGCGGGGGAGGGGTTAAACGCCTTTATCGTTGATACCTCCTCTTCGGGTTATAATGTCCGCGAGCCATGTGAGACCATGGGGGTGAAGGGGCTGGGCACCTCGGTGGTGTATCTTGACGAGGTCTATGTACCGGAGCAAAATCTCATCGGGGAGAAGGGGCAGGGCTTTGACATTCTTCTTGAGGCGATGTCCCTGGGGCGGCTGGGGGTGGCGGTGGAGGGCTTGGCTTTGGCTCAGGCGGCACTGGAAATTTCCTTGGATTATGCTAAGCAGAGAAAAGCCATGGGCAGACCGCTCGCCAAACTGCCTACTATCCAGTGGCATCTGGCGGAGATGGCGAGCCGCATAGAGGCGGGGAGGTGGCTGGTGTACCGCACTGCCTTCCTACGTGACCAAGGATTAGACATTAAATATGAATCCTCGGTAGCCAAGCTCTTTGCCTCCCGGCTGGCAGTTGAGGTCACCAGCATGGCGATGCAGGTTTGCGGCTCATACGGCACGATGAAGACCATGCCCCTGGAACGGCTATACCGCGATGCCAAGATGACCGAGATATACGTTGGCATCTCAGAGATACAGCGCAGTATTATTTCTAGTTATTTAATTCAAAAGTGACTGATTTTCGTTTAGCAAAGACCTGCCCCCGGAGCAAGGCTCGTGCTGGAGAGCTGCTGACACCTCATGGAACAGTTCTGACGCCGGCATTCCTGCCGGTGGCGAGCCAGGGGACAGTTAAAACGCTGACCCCTGAAGAGGTCAAGAACATCGGCATGGCGATGGTGCTGGCTAACACCTACCACCTATATCTGAGACCGGGCATTGACGTCATTGAAAGGGTAGGTGGTTTACATAACTTTATGGGCTGGGAGGGGGCTATTCTTACCGACAGCGGCGGCTATCAGATATTCTCCCTTGCCCGCCTGCGCCAGGTGAGCGATGATGGGGTTACCTTCCGTTCCCATATTGACGGCAGTGAGCACCACCTCACCCCGGAGTTAGTTATCCAGTTTCAGGAAAGCCTTGGCGCTGACATTATTATGGTCTTGGACGAATGTCCGCCGCATGATGACGATTTTGAGAAGATAAAGCGGGCAACGGAGAGGACGCACCGCTGGGCGGAGAGGTGTCAGAAGGCGCAGAAACGCCGTGACCAGGCGTTGTATGCCATTGTCCAGGGCGGCGTCTTTGCCGAGCTGCGGTGCCAGTCGGCGGAGTATCTGACCTCGTTAAATTTCCCCGGTTATGCCATTGGCGGCTTGAGCCTGGGGGAGCCGAAGAAGGTGACTTTTAACATGGTTGAAGAAACAGTAGCCCTCCTGCCCGAGGATAAGCCGCGTTATCTCATGGGGGTGGGCTCCCCGGAGGACATTGTTGAGGCGGTGGCTCAAGGGTGTGACATCTTTGATAGCGCCCTGCCCACCCGCGTCGCCCGAAATGGCGGTCTCTTTACCGGGGAGGGGAGGAAGAACGTTCGCAACGCCGCCTTCAGTCGTATGAAGCAGCCCATTGTCCCTGGCTGCGATTGCTATACCTGCCGTAATTTCTCCGCCGCCTATCTTCACCACCTGTTTAACAGTGAAGAACTGCTTGCCTATAGATTAGCCACCATTCATAACCTAAGTTTCATAACCGAGCTAATGAATAAAATAAGAAGTGCCATCTTAGATGGCACCTTCGTTGCTTTTAAGGATAGCTTTTTAAAGAATTACCAGCCGACCGATGAAAAGACAAGGCTCAGCCAGAAACAGAAATGGCTTGAATCACGAAACCTGAACGGTTAATTAGACCCCGGCAAAGTTATCAATCTTGTCAACCCTTATTCCCCTGGAGACAGCCCAACCAATCCCGGCTTCAATGTTTTTCTCCTCGCCCTCAAGCTCCACTTCTATCCAGCCTCTATCCTCGGCGGCATTTGCCCGATGGATATTGGTCACTAAATGGAACTGCTGACCAAGCTTATAGATAATTGGCTCGGAGCTTGCCTCCGGTTGGAAGGTGAACATTACTCGTCGTTTTGCCATTTATCCTCCCTTTCTATGCAGACGTGGGACAAATTTTTACCTCGCCCCACAGCCCCATTTTATCGTCCTTGATGATGATTACCCCCCTCACCCCATCAATACTCTGGGCGAATTCAATTCCCAGGGGGATGTCGCCAGGCTGAATAATGAGGTTACCGATGGCGGTGGCGGCGGCGTCAGCCAGGGTAGCTGATTTGGCGAGGACGATGACGGCATCAGCCTTGCCGAAGCTCAGGGAATGCCCCACCGTTCCCGATGAGGTGCAAATGCCCATCGGCGTCTCCTCCCCGCTAATTCCCAGGGCAATCTTACCGCTTAGCGGCGACTGACCGGCGAAAATTCCTATCAGCCTCTCCTTCAGAGTCTTGAGGTAGATATCACCGCCGTTTTCCACTATAACCTCCGGTGATAAGGCGAGAAGTTTACTGCCTACAGACTCGGCGATAGCCCCGGCTACTGCCGCCATAGGACCGACCCCGGCTTTTTCGGCCGCTTCTGTCATCCGGGTTATGATGGGCGGAGCGTTATTCTCAGCGGCGATGGGCTCAAGGGAGGTGAGGAATGAGGGGTGTCGCTCAATATACCGCTCCAGCATTTGGCGATGCTTGGTTACCAGCTTGAGGGCTTCTTGCTCCAGGTTAGAGGAGGCGCGGATATATAAATCCGTCTCCTTTACTACCACATTAAAGGAGACCAGGTCTTCATCCTTAACCCAGTGGCGATAGACGCGAGGCTCATACATTGGCTAAAAGTGTACCTCCATGGCTCGCGGGGGGCAAGCCTTTATGCAAAGCCCGCAGGCGACGCACTTTTCATTAAGAAAGTTGACCAGTCTGGTTTTTGGGTCAACCTCAAAGGCACCGGAGGGGCAGATAGTGACGCAGGCACCGCAGTGGGTGCACCTTTCCTCGTTGCGGATAAAGTTCTGGCTCAGCGATTCTATCCTCACCCCGGTCCCGGTCAGATATTTGATGCCCTTATCGTACTCTTTCTGCTCGCCGCTAAGCTCCAGCACCAGCAGCCCTTCCTCCTCCGGGGTAACCAGCGCCTTCAGGATATTAAATTCAAGGTCGTAGTCCTTCGCCAGCCGGCAGACTATCGCCCGCTCCACAATTCGCTTGGGGAAGTGCAGGACTATTCTTCGGGAAACGGCCATCTTTTCTCCTTTATTCTAGTGGGCGTTCTTTGAGCGGCTTAATGGTTATCCCTGATTCTGCCCCGGGCAGGGGGGCTACCGGCTCGGTTAGCAAGAATTTGCCGGACTTTATCCACTCCTTTAAGACGTTGGCAATCTCCACCGCCCTCGGATAGCTGGACAGAGAAGCGGTGGGTATTTCTTTGCCCCTGAGCTTTATCTGGCCGCTCTTGAGCTGGGCGTAGCTGACCTCGCCCAATATATCCGCCTTCAGAATGGGGTAGGCGCCGGAATAATCGACGATAGCCGCCAAAATCTCCTCATCGGTTACGGTGGTGTAGGCGAGGATTTCTTCGGAAAGGATGGGGATGGGTACGCCAATGCCGACGGTAAGGGTGCAACCATAGCCGAACATACTGGTTCCCACCAGCCACCTCGGGCTCATCTGCTTTAAATCACCGATTACCGCCAGTGCTCCTGCTCCCCTTTTTGGTACTCCCTTATCAGTGCGGGGGACGTCCGGGTTGTGTTGGGTGCCATGCCAGGCGACAAAGCCAGTGCCACCCCCCAGAAATATCCTGGTGCCGATGCCGATGGTCTTATAATAGGGGTCGTTGAGCAGGGGAGAGAGCTGCCCGGCAGTGGCATAATTTATGTTGCCCAGGTTTGCCCGCAATACACCCATATAGGTATAGATTGTCTTATCCGAGGTATTGGCCGCCACATTATAGTTCTGGTAGGCATTCCTGATATTGAACAGTACCGCCTCGTTTATGTCCTTTATATTAAGCCAGGTCTCAAGCCTTTTTCTAGGGTAGCAATCAGTGCCGTAGGCAGTCGCCACCAGCCTTACATCCTTGCCGGCGACCAGCTCCTCAATCACATGCCCGCCCCCGTAGTTGAACTCGCCGGGGTGGACCTTATTTCTGGGGTCGTCATCGGGAAGGGCGTTGGCGCCGATAAACAGGTCTACCGCCGCCAAGCCGGCGTAAGCCGGGACGTCATTAAGGTAGGTCTTGCCGCCACCGAGCTTGATTCTCGGCTTGGAGTGCCCGATATTAAGGAAGGCGCCAGATGAGCACATTGGACCGAAGGTGCCGGTGGTAACCACGTCTACCTCCTGGGCTGCCTTCTTGACACCCTTCTCCCGGGCAATGCCGATTATCTCCTCGGCAGTGACCACCACCGCCTTGCCCTTTTTTATCTTCTCGTTTATCTCGGCAATTGTTTTTGCCATATCCCTCAGATGATAGTATTAAACCGCAGGCTTGTCAATTTACCCCTTGTGTTGAAGCCCGCCCTGTCATCAGCTATAATCGGGGGTAAGTATTTGGAGGCAGACTTGCTCAAAACTCATAGCTGTGGTGAGCTGAACAAAAAGGACGTCGGCTCCGAGGTAACCCTGGCGGGCTGGGTGGACCGCCGCCGGGACCATGGGGGGTTGATTTTCATTGACCTGCGCGATAGAGAGGGCGTTGTTCAGGTGGTATTCAACCCGGAGTTATCCAAACCGTGCCATAAGATAGCCAGCGAGATGCGCAGCGAATACGTAGTCAGGGTCAGCGGCAAGGTTGCCCCCCGCCCTGAGGGGACGGTGAATCCTAAGTTGCCCACCGGTGAGATTGAAATTATCGCCGATAGCGTCGCCATACTTAATCCGTCAAAGACGCCGCCGTTTTATATCAATGAAGAGGTTGAGGTGGAAGAAAACCTCAGGCTCAAGTATCGCTACCTTGACCTGAGGCGGGGGAGGATGAAAGAAAATCTTCTTCTGCGCCACCAGATAGTTAAATTCATGCGCGATTTTCTCTCTGAACGGGGGTTCGTTGAGGTAGAGACGCCCATTCTGATTAAGAGCACCCCGGAGGGGGCTCGTGACTACCTGGTGCCCAGCCGAGTTCATCCCGGGAAATTTTATGCCCTTCCCCAGTCGCCCCAGCAGCTCAAGCAGCTACTGATGGTCGCCGGCATTGAGAAGTACTTTCAGATAGCCAAGTGCTTTCGTGACGAGGACACCCGGGCTGACCGCCAGCCTGAGTTCACCCAGCTTGATATAGAGATGAGCTTTGTCGAGGAGGAGGATATCCTTAAGTTGTTGGAGGAGCTCTTTACCTCGCTGGTGGAGACAATTAAGCCGGAGATGAAATTGATAAAACCCTTCCCCCGTCTCAGCTACGCTGAGGTAATGGAGCGTTACGGCGAGGATAAGCCCGACCTTAGGTTTGGCTTAGAGCTGAGGGATTTGACCGATATTGCTGCTAAGTCTGATTTCGCTGTCTTTCGCTCGGCTATTGACCAGGGGGGCAGGGTGAGGGGCATTTGCGTCCCCGGCGGCAGCGATTACAGCCGCCATCAGCTTGAGGAACTGAATAAATTCACCCAGAGTCTCGGTGCCGGGGGCTTGGTAACCGTAGCTCTGGGCACCGAAGGCGGCAAGCTGGACGGGCTGACCATGGAGATGGTCAAATCGGTTGCCGCCAAGTTTCTGACTATAGACCAGATCAAGCAGATGGGGGAGCGTTTGGGGGCAAATAGGGGAGACCTGCTGCTTATCGTCGCGGGAAAGCCTGAGGTGGTCGATATGGCGCTGAGCGGGCTGCGTCAGGAGATGGGGCATCGCCTCGAGCTCGCCGACCCCAACCGGCTTTCCTTTGCCTTCATCGTTGACTTTCCTTTGCTGACCAAGAGTGAAGAGACCGGGCTATGGGAGCCGATGCATCATCCCTTCACCGCCCCTAAGGACGAGGATATACCACTGCTTGACAGCGCCCCGGAGAAGGTGAGGGGCAAGCATTACGACTTTGTCCTCAACGGCTACGAGATTGCCGGCGGCAGCATCAGGATTCACACCAGCAAGCTTCAGAGAAAGATATTCAAGTTACTGGGCTATAGTGATGAGGAGATTGACGAGCGCTTCGGGCACCTGCTTGAGGCTTTTGACTACGGCGCCCCTCCCCACGGCGGTGTTGCCCCCGGCATTGACCGCATTGTGATGCTGCTGGCGGGCGAGGAGACAATCAGGGAGGTTATCGCCTTTCCCAAGAACCAGAGCGCTATGGACTTGACCTTTGATGCCCCCTCACCGGTCAACGAAGAACAGCTAAGAGAATTGCACCTGCGTCTGCGGGAGGAAGAGTGAAAGTAAATAAAGAAAAAGAAGAAAATTGCCAGGTATTTCTTAAAGTGGAGATGGAGCCGGCGGAGGTAGAGAGGTATCTGGAGGAGTCTTACCACCATTTGGTTCAGAAAACTAATATCCCCGGCTTTCGTAAGGGGAAGGCATCACGGGAGGTACTGGAACGCCATATCGGCAAGGAGGGTCTTTTTGAGGAGGCGCTGAACCGTTTGCTCCCCCAGGCTTATGAGCAGGCGATTAAGGAGCAGGGGATTGAAGCCTTTGCCACCCCTTCTATTGAGATAAAGCAGACCGACCCGGTGGTATTTATGGCGACCGTCCCGCTAAAACCTACCATCAAGCTTGGCGACTACCATCAGATTCGGCTCACCCCGGAACCGGTAGAGGTAACCGAGGACAATGTTAATGCCGCCATTGAGCAATTGCGCCGCCAGCACGGCACCTGGGAGCCGGCAGAACGAGAGATAAAGCTTGATGATTTGGTGATCATAGACATTGAAAGCCAGATTGAGGGGAAGCCGTTTGTCAACCAGCCGGGGGTTCAATACCAGGTCATTCATGACTACCCCCTCCCTGTGCCTGGCTTTGCCGAGCAGCTGGTCGGGGTGAAGGGTGGTGAGGAGAAGGAGTTTACCATAAAGCTCCCTGAGGATTACCCCCGGGCTGAGCTGGCAGGAAAAGAAGCCCACTTTAAGGTGAAGGTCAGTGAGGTGAAGCAGTTGAGGCTTCCCCCGCTGGACGATGCCTTTGCCACCCTGCTTGACTCTGGGCTAAAGACCCTGGACTCGCTCCGGGAAAAAGTCTCGCAGAGCTTGCGCCTCGGGGCTGAGGAGAAAGCCAGGGAGGAGTTTGAGGGGCGGGTGATTGACGGCGTGGTTGAGCAAAGCCAGGTGGAATTCCCCCCACTTTTGCTCGATATGGAGATTGCCCGCTTACTTGACCAGCAGGCAAGGTGGATGCAGGCAAGTGGCGGTCAGATTAACAAGACCGGGGAGGAACTGAGGGAGGAGATGCGTCCCCTGGCAACGAAGCGGGTTAATCGCACCCTGGTTCTGGAGAAGGTTGCTGAGGAGGAGAAGATTGAGGTCAGCGATGCCGAGATAAGCACTGAGCTGGAGAAATTGGCGCCAACCCTTGCCGGTAATAAGGACGAGGTGCAGAAATGGCTGAGTTCTCCTCAGGCTCGTAGCTCGGTTGAGCAATTGTTAATCCGGCGGAAGGCGATACAGCGGCTGGTAGAAATAGCCGGTGGCTCAAAGAAGGTGAGAAAAATTGAGGAATGAGTTATAATTATATGACAGCAGGAGGAGAGAAATGAACGGTCAACCGATGAATGTGATACCCGGCGTGGTTGAGACTGGGCCAAGGGGGGAAAGATTTTGGGATATATACTCTCTACTGTTAAAAGAGCGCATAATTATGTTATTCACACCGATTACTGACCCGGTGGCTAATACTATAATCGCCCAGCTACTTTATCTGGAGCGCGAGGACCCGGATAAAGACATCAGCATGTATATTCAGAGCCCCGGTGGTGTTATCTCTTCCGGTCTTGCCATCTACGATACCATGCAGCTTATAAAACCCGCAGTCTCAACCATCTGCGTTGGGATGACGGCTAGTATGGCAACGGTACTGCTCTGTGCCGGGGCTAAGGGTAAACGCTACGCCCTGCCCCACTCCACCATACACCTGCACCAGGCGTTCGGCGGTGCCCAGGGGCAGGCAGCCGATGTAGCTATTGCCGCCCGGGAGATTATGCGCCAACAGGAAATAATTCGTGACATTCTTGTTGGACACACCGGTCAGCCGCTGGATAAGATAGCCCATGATACCGACCGTGACTTCTACCTTAACCCAGAGCAGGCGGTGGAGTACGGCATTGTCGACGAAATACTGCTCAAGCCGGCGGAAGGAGCTAAGAAATAGGCTCTATAGCCTTTGATTATAAAGCTCCTGGTAGCGCTGAGCCAGTTGATTCAGGGTGGGTAAGCCGTCTCGGGCCCCTATTTTGGCAATGCAGAACCAGGCGACAATATTACCCAGACGACCACATTCCTCAAGGCTTTTGTTATTGACTATGCCATAAAGAAAGCCGGCAGCGAAGGCGTCGCCAGCGCCGGTAGTCTCTACCCGCCCCCCGAGGTCTTGCGGTTTGATTAGATATTCGTTCTCAGAATCTCTGATATAGCCGACGGCAGCCGTTTTTCCCAGTTTCCCCCCCGTCCCCAGGGTAACCACCACCTTCTGGCAGCCCTGCCTGAGGCAGCTTTCAGCCCCGGCGGTAACATCCTTCCCCGTCAGTTGCCGCATCTCACTCTGGTTAATAAATAATAAGTATGTCCTTTTCAGTATCGGGGCGAGGTTTTTGAGTCCCTTGGCGGCATATAGCGCTCCGGGGGCGAAACTGAGCCTGACTGACGGATTTAGCCTCTCCACCAGCTCCAGCACTACCTTGAACTGCGCTTCATCGGCAAAGGAGGCGAGGTGGAGCATCCCTGTCTGGTTGATATGGGCAAGGTCAAGGTCATCCATGGTGAGCAGGCTGTTGGCGCTGGGTACGACATATAGGGAACGCCTGCCCAGCTTGTCACTGAGGCATAACACCGTGCCACTTCTGGCACCATTTTTAACCCTTATGCCGGTGGTATCCACCCCCACTTTTCTAAAGTCCTGAAGGAGTGTCTTGCCGTAATCGTCGTCGCCGACGGCGCCGCAGAAGGCGGTGCTCACCCCCAGCTTTGCCAGCCCGTAGATGGTGTTAGCCGCCGAGCCGCCGGGGGATGACTTGGTCTCCAGTGCCACCGCCTCGCCATCCTCAAGGATGCGCTCCACTATCTTGATGTGGTCTATATTCAGTGCCCCCAGCCCGATTATTTCCATAGCATTCACCCCAGCTTGCCTGCCTCCTCCCTGACTACTCGCCTCATTTTCTTATGAATCTTAATAATATCATTAATATTTTTTCTGCCCGCCAGCCAGTGGAAATAGCCCTTATCCTCGGCACCGCCAGCCTTCTCCCTTTTCTTTACCAGCTTCTCCACCCCGCCCCGCTGAGCCTTCTGCCATACTTCCAGCACCTCTATTAAGTCGCTGAGAAGGGTGGAAGCCAGGCTCATGGTGGCGTAGGGTAGGGCGTACTCATTTCCGTTAAAGACAATGGCGAGTCCCCCCGCCTCCTCCACTGCCTGGAGCATTCTGAAGTCGGTGATGCTATCGCCCACCACCACCCAGTCGGATAACGGCTGGTCGTATTTATCAGCGAATTTAGTCAGGGCGGCTACCTTGCGCCTTCCCCCAACCGGCTTTACCTGGCTTATTGCCGCCCCCAGCTTGCTAGCCGGCATTTGCTTCCAGAAGAATTTGTCCAGGCTCTGCTTAATCCGCTTGTCATCGGTGATAGGGTGTAGCTTCAGTATATCTTGCTCAGCCTGCCGCAGCAGTTTCTCGTCTTCTTGACATAAGGTTGCCCGGAGCTTATCCAGGGGGAAGGATGTGCAGGCGAGATTATGGGCGTAAATGCCCAGTTTCTGGGTAATGCGATAGGCGTATTGTTCATAGCTGGTGCTGATACAGAATATCTTCCAGCCACTGTTCTGTAGGTGGGAGATAAGCTTTGGGGCGCCGCCGGTCAGGCTGGACTCGGCGGCGAGGGTGGTGATATCGGCCTCCGAGATATTATGGAGGATAAGGAAAGGGACGATAAGAGCCAGGGTGTCACCCGGCTCATAGCCCTCCTTTTCCTCCAGCGTCAGCAGGTCATCATAGCGGCTGATAACCTCAAAGATTTTATCGCCGTTGGGGAAGAGCTTCATCAGCTCGTAGGCGTTGTCTTGAGGTGCCAGCGGCCCTTCAAGGTCGAAGCAGATGAATTTGCTGGTTGATTTCATCGGTTAGATTATACCCTTTTATCGGTTTTCCTTCAGCATCAACCACCCTGCCGGCTTCTATTTTAACCTTGCCCTGGCTGAAAGCCTTGAGGGTGGCGATTATCAGCGGGAATTCCCTGGCTAGACCGTGCTTGCGGATGAGCTTAAACAGCGGGTTATTCTCGCCCCGAATCTTTTCGATCTTTTCTAACTCCCGCCAGTATTTATCAAAGGGTTCCCCTCTGATGGGAAAGGTGCAGTAGGTCGCTGGCGGTCCCATGTCCAGCTCCGGGGTCACCAGGTGCATCATCACTCCCGTTTCATTAGCCCTGTTATCAATTAACTGCCAGATTACCTCCTGCCAGGTCCCCTTTGGTCCGCCGGGGGCGGCGGGGTGGAGGTTAATCATATCATACCTATTGCACATCTCCTCGCCGACGATGAGCATATAGCCCGCCAGGACGCAGAGGTCAGGGTGGAAGTTCTGTAGCCGTTTCATCACCTCGCGGTCGTATTCAAGACGTGATGCTTCTCCTTTATCGGCTTTAAATTTGCGGTAGGAAAAGCAGACGAGGGGCAGTCCGTAGCTCTCTATCTGTTTGAGGAAGAGGTCGCTCTCTTTTGTTTCCCCCGGCTCACGGTTGCAGAAGACGAAGGCTATTTCAGCCTTAATCTCGCCCAGCGCGATACTCCGTTGCACCACGGTCAGCAAGTCCCTGGCTGCCTTATCCCTGCCGGTGGAAAACCAGCCAAGTTTATACATCGGCGCTATCCTCGCCCCCTATTCCTCAGCTTTGTCCAGGCACTGGCAAAATGAATGAAGGGATTGGTTACATGCCCGGTAATCTTGCCCTTCTCCAGAGCCTCGAGGAAGTCGTCCCTGCCCTTGAACTCGGGCATCTCAACGTAGGCATTACCGACCTCGCCGAGGGTATGGGCATCGCTGCCGGCGCTCTTCAGGATGCCATGTTTTTCGGCGAAGGCTAGGGCTTTAGCTGAATTTTGGGGAAAGAAAATCCGCGAATTGAACACCTCTACAATATCAATCTGGTCGACTATTTTCTCTATCGTCTTGTTGCGCAGGGCGGAACGGCGCAGAATATCAAAGGGGTGGGGTATGCACACCAGCCCCCCCTGAGCCCTGATGCGGGATATTACCTCTTTTACCGGCAGTCGGCTGGGTATGGTTTCTTCAAGGAACATACCCATAATTTCGCCGTCCGGGGTCAAAATCTCCTCGGCGACAATTATCTTGAAGGGGGCTATTTCTCGCATCTTTAATGCCCCTTCGGCGGTGCCGTGGTCGCAGATAGCCAGACAGTTTATCCCAATCTCAAGGCAGCGACTAACTATCTTCTCCAGTGGTGTATTGCAGTCCAGGGAATATTCAGTATGAACATGCAGGTCAGCTTTTAACAATTTCAGTTTAACTAACTCTTTCTAGGTACTCACCAGTACGAGTGTCAACCTTAACAATATCATTATTATTGATAAAGAGGGGGACCTGAATGGTAATGCCGGTCTCTAGCTTAGCCGGTTTATTGCCGGCGGTAGCCGTATCCCCCTTGAAACCGGGTCCGGTCTCAACCACCCGGAGCTCAACGGTAATGGGCATCTCCACCCCCACCAGCTCACCCTTATGATTTAATACCTCCAGCGACATCCCCTCCTTCAGGTAGTCAAGGGCATTGCCGAGCTGGGTGGTGGTGAGGGGTGTCTGCTCGAAGTTTTTCTCGTCCATGAAGTAATACAGCCCGCCGTCATTATAAAGGTATTGCATGGTGCGTTGGTCCAGGCGTACCCGGGTGAACTTTTCACTGGCTTGAAAAGACCGTTCTATGGTATGGGCACTGCGGATATCGCGGAGTTTAAGCCTGATTTGGGCACTGCCGCGCCCCATTTTAATATGCTGATAGTCAAGAACCTGATAGAGCTTCCCCTCAAGCTCAATGATAATCCCTTTTTTAAGTTCACCGCTATCTATCATCTTAGGCTCCGTATCGTTATTTTCTGGCTTTTGAGATTTCCCTTATCTTACCCTTTTCCATTATTACTAAGTCCTCAATCCTCACCCCTCCCCACCCATCGAGATAAATGCCGGGCTCAATAGTGAAGACCATGCTCTCAGCCAGCTTGTCAGCGGAGTTTGGGCCGAGGCGGGGTTGCTCATGGAGGGCAAGCCCGACGCCATGCCCCAGGCTGTGCCCGAAGGCTTGGCCGTAGCCTGCTTCCTCAATAATCGTCCTAGCCAGGTTATCAGCCTCAGCCCCCGTCATCCCCTCCTTGATTATCGCTATTGCCCCCAGTTGGGCGCCAAGAACGATGTCATAGATTTTTTTGAAATTATCATCGGGGGTGCCGAGGCAGATGGTCCGGCTCAGGTCGCTGCCGTAACCTTCAATTCTGGCGCCAATATCAATCATTATCGGCTCGCCGTTATCGATTTTTTTCGTTGAGGGTTGGGCGTGGGGTAGTGCCGAATTTTTCCCCGAGGCGACAATAATATCAAAGGGTAGGCTCTGGCTGCCCTTCTCCCGCATAAATTTCTCTATCTCCCAGGCGACATCTTTTTCCGTCATGCCCGCCTGAATGTTATCCCTGACGTATTCGATGGAGGCATCGGCAATTTCGGCGGCTCTGGCGATAAGCTCAATCTCTTCAGGTTCTTTTATCGCCCGGATGGATTCTACCACTCCCTCTAGCGGAATAAGTTTGGGCGGTGATTTGCCTTTCTTCAGTATATCACATAACTGCCGGTGCCGGGCGTAGCTGATATCCCCCGCCTCAAAGCCCAGCCTTTTTATCTTTAGCTCAGCCACCAGCTTGGGGAGCCAGCTATCCATATCACCGGTGATTGTAAAAATCTCATAGTCAGGAGCCTGGTTTTTGGCCTGCGACGTATAGCGAAAATCGGTGGCCAGGATTGTATTTTTGGGCGTAACCAAAAGATAACCAGCCGAGCCGTCAAAGCCGGAAAGGTAGCGCCGGTTCTCCGCCTGCGAGATAAAGATGCCGTCAATATCCCTTTCAGTTAGCGCCTGGCGCAGCCTCTGGACTCTATTTTTTAGGTTCATCTTCTTTTTCTTTGGCCAGGGGGTGGGCGGATAGATAGACCTTTCTTGCCTGGCTCTTGGTGACATGGGTATAAATCTGGGTTGAGGATAGCTGGGCATGCCCCAGGAGCTCCTGGACTACCCTCAAGTCAGCCCCGCCGTCGAGGAGGTGGGTGGCAAAGGTGTGGCGTAGCATATGGGGGTGTACCCTCTTTTCTATGCCGGCTGTTTTGGTGTAGTCCTCCAGCATCTTTTGCACCCTTCTCTCCGGTATGCGCTGCCCGTAGCGATTAATGAACAGGGCATTGGTCTTCTTTTCTCCCAGGAGCTTAGGTCTGCCCTGCTCAAGGTAGTTACGCACTGCCTCGCTGGCGGGCTTGCCCATCAGCACCATCCTTTCTTTTGAGCCCTTCCCCCAGACTCGGATTTCGTTGGTGTCGAGGTCAACCGCCCCCAGGTCCAGCCTTACCAGCTCGCTTACCCTGAGACCGGAGGCGTATAGCAGCTCAAGCAGAGCCCGGTCGCGCTGTCCGTGTGGCGTGGAGAGGTCGGGGGCATTTAAAAGCCGCACGACTTCATCTATGGTGAGAAACTCAGGCAGGCGCTTGTCCAGCTTGGGGGAGGAGGTTTTTTCTACGGGATTGGCGGCTAAGATCCCTTCCCGTACTAAGTAGCGGTAGAAGGAGCGGATAGCCGATAGCTTGCGGGCGATGCTTGCCTTGACAATGCCTTTTCCCATCAGATAAGCCATGTAGTTGCGAAGAACGACCCTGTCCACCTTGTCCAGAGAGTCAACGCCTTTCTCTTCGAGGAAGGCGAAGAAGCCCTTTACCTTCTCCGAGCCGCACAAATCCGTGGTGTAGTTGCGGATAGTGTAGGGCGAGACGCTCTGCTCCGCCTCAAGTTGCTGGATATATTTATCGAAGATTTCCTGCATAGTGCTAGCCATGCTTAAACCTGCCCTTATACTCGCACTTGGTGCACTTTGTCCAGTTCCTTCTATATATGGTAAGAAGCCCCCCGCACTTGGGGCAGGGTTTGGAGATGGGCTTAAGATTTATGGCAAACGTGCAGTTGGGGTAATTGCTACAGCCATAGAAGATACGCTTCTTTTTGCTCAGCTTCTGGATGATATCGCCGCCGCACTGGGGGCATTTAACCCCGATTTTGACCAGGAAGGGTTTGGTAAATTTGCACTCAGGGTAGCCGCTACAGGCGATGAACTTGCCGTAGCGCCCGTATTTAATCACCATGGGCTTGCCGCACTGGGGGCAGATTTCATCGGTGGCTTCCTCCAGCTTTACCTTTTCCATGAGCTCGGAGGCATTATTCAGGTCCTTCTCAAAGGGAAGGTAAAATTCCTGGACGACCATCACCCAGTCCTTTTTCTCGTTGGCTATCTTGTCCAGCTCGTCCTCCATCTGGGCGGTGAATTCAATATCAACGATGTCAGCGAAGTATTTATTGAGCAGGTCATTGACCACAATACCGAGCTCCGTCGGCTGGAATCTGCCCTCGTTTCTGGTGACGTACCCCCGATCCTGAATAGTTGAGATGATAGGGGCATAGGTGCTGGGGCGGCCGATGCCCCATTGCTCCAGCATCTTGACCAGCGTGGCTTCGGTAAAGCGGGGCGGGGGTTGGGTAAAGTGCTGCTCGGGGAAGAGCTTTACGAGCTTGAGCTTATCCCCCTTCTCCAGCGGGGGGAGGGTAGGGGCTTGCTTTTCTTCTTCGGCTTCGTCCTTACTTTCAGTATAGAGGGTGATAAAGCCGGGAAATACATTCACCGAGCTGGTAGCTCGGAATAGATAGTCTTTGGCATAGCGGCATTTGGCGTTTATATCAACCGTAGTATTATCGAAGACGGCGGCCGCCATCTGGCTGGCGACCATCCGTTTCCAGATGAGCTGGTAGAGCTTGAATTGGACGTCGCTGAGATATGGCTTGAGCAGAGCTGGCTCCCGCCAGATTTTGGTCGGGCGGATGGCTTCGTGGGCTTCCTGCGCCCCCTTCACCGTGGTGGCAAAGGAGCGGGCGTGGGAGGGGAGGTACTGGGAGCCGTACTTGCTGGTAATAAACTCCCTGGCTTCAGCAACGGCGGCGCGAGATACCTTGGTGGAGTCGGTGCGCATGTAGGTGATGAGCCCCACATTTCCCTCGTCGCCGATGGGTAAGCCTTCGTAAAGCTCCTGAGCCACCTGCATGGTCAGCTTTGCCGGGAAGTGTAGCTTGCGCCACGCCTCCTGTTGCATGGTGCTGGTGATGAATGGCGGCGCCGGCTGGCGGTTCACCTTCTTGGTGCCGACCTTGAGCACCTTGTAGGCGGCTTTTTTCAGCTCGCTGGCGATTTCGGTTGCTTCCTTCTCGTTGTGAATATCCAGCTTGGCGCCGTCGCTAAAGCCGACCAGCGTGGCTCTGAAGGTTGGCGCCTCGGCAGTTTTAGTCAGCTCAGCTTCGATAGACCAGTACTCTACGGGGACAAAATTCTCAATCTCCCGCTCACGGTCAACGATAATCTTCACCGCCACCGACTGCACCCTGCCGGCGGATAGCCCCCGCCTCACCTTTCGCCAGAGCAGGGGGCTAATCTTATAGCCGACCAGCCTATCCAGGATGCGCCTCGCCTGCTGGGCGTTGACCAGTTGCATATCTATGGTGCGGGGGTGGGCGAAGGCGCGCTTGATGGCGGCCTTGGTTATCTCGTGGAAGACGACGCGGCGGTATGGTTTGCGGTTGGTCTTGGTTATCTGGGTCAGGTGCCAGGAGATAGCCTCCCCCTCGCGGTCAGGGTCAGTGGCGAGATATACCGCCGAGGCAGTCTTGGCCGCCTGCTTGAGCTCGTTGACCACCTTTGTCTTCCTCCGGGGCACCACGTATTTGGGGACAAAACCCTCTTCAATGCTTACCCCCAGCTGGCTCTTGGGCAGGTCCCTGATATGACCCATTGACGCCTTAAGGCTATAGTCCTGACCCAGGAGCTTGCTCAGCGTCCTGGCTTTGGCTGGTGACTCAACGATGACCAGCTTCTTCATCAGTCTACCTTTACCTTGTATGCCTCTCTTGCTTCCCGGGAGAGGATATAGTTCATGTTGCCTACCTGCTTGACCAAGCCTTTTAGCTCCATCATTGCCAGCGTGCTGCTGACGGTTGATACCGGCAGACCGGTGCTGCAGCAGACCTCATCAATATGGGTCGGTTCGGCACTGAGTTGCTTAAGTAAAAGGGCTTCAGTATCGGAGGCAGGTATAACCTCCTTGAGCTCCATCTGCTGGGCTACCGACGTCAGGTTCAATTCCTCCAGGATATCGGTGTAGCTTCGGACCAGCTTAGCCCCTTCCTGGATAAGGTGGTTAGTCCCGCTGCTGGCTGGGGAGAGGATACTGCCGGGGATGGCGAACACCTCCCTGTTTTGCTCCAGCGCCAGGCGGGCAGTAATCATCGCCCCGCTCCTCTCATCAGCCTCAATCACCAGCACCCCGAGGCTAAGCCCGCTCATAATCCGGTTACGGCGGGGGAAGTTATCTGCCCTGGGTCTGGTGCCCAGCGGGAACTCGCTTATTATTGCCCCGTGCTGGATAATATCATGGGCTAGGGTGGCATTCTCGGCGGGGTAAACGACATCAAGCCCGCAGCCAAATACGGCGATGCTTCTGCCCCCCGCCTCCAGGGCACTGCGGTGGGCGATGGAGTCAATCCCCTTGGCCAGTCCGCTAACGATGGTTATTTGGCTTCGCGCCAGGTCGGTTACTATCTCCTCCGCCACCTGCCGGCCATAGACCGTCGCCCGGCGGGTACCGACCACCGCCAGGCACCACTCATCCTGGGGGAGTAGCGAGCCCCTGATATAGAGTAGCGGCGGGTAATCGTATATTTCCTTTAAGCGGGAGGGGTAATCCTTGTCACGAAAGGTGAGCACCTTTACCCCGTAGCGCTCCAGCTTTTCCATCTCCTCATCCAGTGAGATTTGGGACTGCCAGTAGGTGATGGCGTTTACTGCCCCCCTGTCCAGCCCGGCACGTTTCAGCTCAGAGGGGGTTGCCCGCCAGGCTTTTTCCAGGCTGCCGAAATGACTTTCCAGCTGCGAAAATTTCACCTGCCCGATGCGAGGTATTAAGCTGAAGCCGACCCAGTATTTAATTTCTTTTCCGGTCATTTTATTTCCAGGGCAATTCTAGCATAGCACTAAACTACTGACAATTAAAATTTGTCAACCTCACCCCCTTTATCCCCCTCTCCAAGAATGGAGAGGGGGAAGAATAAAAAAAGAGGGGCTGACGCCCCTCTTAAACACCCGAGTGAGTTGTGGTAACTAATTAAAAAACTGGCGGAGAGGGTGGGATTCGAACCCACGGTAGCCAAAGGCTACACACGCTCTCCAGGCGTGCCTGATAGGCCACTCCAGCACCTCTCCGCGGCGGAGAGGGTGGGATTCGAACCCACGCTCCGCTTGCGCGGAGACCGCTTTTCGAGAGCGGCACCATGAACCACTCGGACACCTCTCCGATTATTGCAATTATACCATAGCTCAATTTTTTGTTATAATGTCTTTTTGCTATAATGTCATAGTTTTTGTAGGAAAGGACTTTAGAATAAATGCTTGCCTTAAGTCAAATCCTGGCCATCACTATCTTCGTTGCCATGTTCGTGGCGATTATAGTGGGCAAGGTGCATCGCTTCGTACCGGCTCTTATCGGCGCCGGTCTTGTCATCCTGGTCATCTTTCTTACTATCATGCACAGTCCGGAGGCGGTTCTCAACGTGCTGAACCTGGGGCAGATGGGAGAATTAAGGTTCTGGCTGCCGGGGCAGGAAGAGGTGATATCGCACGGCATAAACTGGCAGACCATTATCTTTATCGGCGGCATGATGGCTATGGTGGAGGGTCTGGGGGAGGTGGGCTTCTTCCGCTGGCTATGCCTCTATGTAGCTAGGCTGGTCAACTACCGCGTCGTCCCTATCCTGATTGCCTTCATGTTGCTTTCCGGCTTCCTGGCAATGTTCATTGATAGTATCACCGTTTTGCTGTTTATGGCTACGGTAACTATCGAGCTGGCGCGCTTGCTTAAATTCGACCCCGTCCCCATAATAATCGCCGAGATTATCGCCGCTAACACCGGAGGAAGCGCCACCATGTGCGGTGACCCGCCTAACATAATCATCGGCACCGCCTTCGGTTATACCTTCACCGACTTCGCCCTTAATACCGGTCCTATTGCCTGGGGAGGGATGCTTTTAAGCCTTGGCTTCTTCTACTATGCCTTCCGCAAGATTCTGGCTCCGGCTAAGGGTACTCCCGCTGTGCCCCTCGAGGCACGCCCCGACCCTGCGGGGGCGATTACCAACCGCCGCCTCTTCTTGATGAATACTGCCATCTTTATCGTGGTGGTGGGCTTGCTCGTTACCCATGCCCAGACCGGGTTATCGGTGGCTTTGATTGGCGTTATTGCCGCCTTTCTCACCTTGGTAACGGCAGGGGGGGAGGCGTTACACCTTATCAAGAGGGTGGACTGGCGGACCCTGCTCTTCTTTGTCGGCTTGTTCATCTGCGTTGGGGGGCTGGAGGAGACGGGGGTATTACAGATACTTGCCCAGTATATCGGCGATATATCCGGGGGAAGCCTGGTTCTGGTGATACCCCTTATACTATGGCTATCCGCCTTTGCCTCAGCCATTGTTGATAATATCCCCTTTGCCGCCACCATGGTGCCGGTAATTGCCAGCCTGTCGCAGTCGCAGGGCATAGCCCTGCCCACGCTGGGCTGGACTCTAGCGCTGGGGACGGATATTGGCGGCAACGCTACTCCTATCGGCGCTTCGGCTAATGTTGTCGGGACAGCCATTGCTGAAAGGGAAGGCTACCCCATCAGCTGGGGGAGGTTCTGCAAGTACGCCTTCCCGTCTATGATTATGGTGGTAGCTTTATGCTGGCTGTGCCTGGTGCTAAGATACGCTTAATGGAGGAAGAGAGAAATGTGGAAAAGAATTCTTGTTCCGCTGGATGGTTCTAACCTGGCCGAGCTAGCCCTTGCCTATGCCGAGGAGCTGGCCATAGCCTTTAACTCCGAGGTTACCCTGTTCTATGTCAGCGAGTCTAAAGAGGAGCAGTATCGCCGTATGCACCGGCTCTATATGGAGGAGGTGGCGGAGCGGGTGAAGGAGCACTTCAAGAAGCGCGCCCGGGTCAAAACTGTGGTTATGGGTGGTGAGCCGGCTGAAGAGATTATTGAATATGCCGAAAAGAACGATGTCGGCGTTATCATTATGGCCTCTCACGGCCGCTCCGGCATAAAGGGATGGGTGATGGGGAGTGTAGCCAGCAAGGTGCTTCACACAACGAAGGTGCCGGTGATGCTTATCAGGGCGACTAAGTTTTCTAAAAAGGAGCCCCGGCAGTGGCTGCTGGAGCGGGTTATACTCCCCCTGGATGGCTCCAAAGCCGGTGAAGCCGCCGTGCCCTATGTTAAGAAGCTTATTGAAGGGCTGGGGTCGGAGGTTATCCTCTTCGGGGTGGTGGCGGCGGGGCAGCACGTTCGTACCCTTGGTGGTCTGGACTATATTCTTTACCCTGAGCAGGAAGTGGAAGTGATTAAGACGGAAGCCAGGGAATACCTTGATAAGCTTTCCCAGCGCCTGGCGGTGAAGAAGGGCAAGGTGAGCGTTAGTCTCAAGATAGGCGATGATATTGCCGAGGAGATTATTAAGTTCGCCAGGAGAAAGAGGGTTGGCTTGATTGCCATATCTGCCCATGGACACTCGGGCATTGAGAAGTGGGTTTTTGGCAGTGTTGCCAATAAGATTGTGCAGCTCAGCAAGATACCGGTTCTGGTAGTCAGGGTACCGAAGGAGGAGACGTAATTATTTGCATCAATCCCTTTCTATCGGTTATGATATTAAGTTGTATTCGCCCCTGTAGCTCAGGTGGATAGAGCACCAGCCTCCGGAGCTGGGTGCGAGCGTTCAAGTCGCTCCAGGGGCGTTGGTGTATAAGTCAGGAGACCGAGTTGGCGGAAGAAAATCAGCTTATTGAAATTAGATGGCATGGCCGTGGCGGGCAGGGGGCGGTTACCTCCGCCGAACTGCTGGCGCAGGCGGCGATAAGTGAGGATAAGTATGCCCATGCCTTTCCCAGCTTTGGACCGGAGAGGAGGGGGGCGCCGGTGCTGGCTTTTGTCAGGATAAGCACCAACCAGCCGATAAGGATAAGGGCGGAGATAACCCAGCCTGATGTGGTGGTGGTGCTTGACCCGGGGTTGCTCGGCATTGTCAACGTCACCTCGGGGCTCAAGAAAAACGGCTTGCTGGTGATTAATACCAAGAAGTCATTTGATGACATTGAAGCTATGTTTAAGGCTAAATGTAAACTGGCTAGGGTTGACGCCACCGCTATCGCCAGGGAGGTCCTGGGGCTTCCGATAACCAATACAACCATGATTGGTGCCTTGCTGAAAGCCACCGGCGTGGTTAAGCCGGGGTCCGTGGTTGAACCGCTTAAGCAGCGCTTTGGCCGCCTGGCGGAAAAGAATATTGGGGCGATGCAGAGAGCCTATGATGAGACCGAGGTAAAGGAATAAGAGCGATGACCAAGCCTGAGAATGAGTTGACCTGGAAAGACTTAGAGATTGGCGCCATTGTTACCGAGGCGGGGAATGCCAGTCAGTACAAGACTGGCGACTGGCGCTCGGAGAGACCAATCTTTGATTCCGACAAGTGCATAAAGTGTGGCCTCTGCTATATCTTTTGCCCCGAGGGCTGCGTTGGTCAGAACGATGAGGGTTATTTTGAAGCCGACTTATTTTATTGCAAGGGTTGTGGCATCTGTGCCCGCGAGTGCTGGCCGGGAGCCATTAAGATGATTCCGGAGGAGGAGTGATGGCAAAAAGGATTGGCATTGAGGTTTCGCTGGCAATTGGTGAGGCAGTTAGACTGGCTAATGCCGATGTTGTTGCCGCCTATCCCATCACCCCCCAGACTCATATCGTGGAGCATCTGGCGGAGCTGGTAGCCAATGGTGAGCTGGATGCCTCCTATGTTCCCGTTGAGTCCGAGCACTCGGCGATGAGCACCTGTCTTGGCTCGGCGGCAGTCGGTGCCCGGACGTTTACCGCTACCGCCGGTCAGGGGCTGGAGCTGATGCATGAGGTCCTGTATGTTGCCTCATCGATGAGACTGCCGGTGGTTATGACGGTGGCTGACCGTGCCCTGTCATCGCCGCTGAGCGTCTGGGGCGACCAGTCTGATGCTATGTCGGTGCGTGATACCGGCTGGATTCAGCTCTTTGCTGAGAACGGGCAGGAGACGGTGGATAATGTCCTCTGTGCCTTCCGCATCGGCGAAGACCCTAGAGTCTTGCTTCCGGTCATGGTCCACCTTGACGGCTTTTATCTTTCGCATATGATTGAGCCGGTGGCCTTTCCCGAGCAGGCTCAGGTTGATAAATTTCTCCCTCCCTTCAAGTACCCCCTGCCGCTTCATCCCGATAAGCCGCTGACCATGGGAGCCTTCGCCATGCCCGTTATCTATTCCGAGGTAAAGTTGGCTCAAGAGGTAAATCTGGAGGCGTCTAAGAAGGTCGTCCTTGAGTGCTGGGGAGAGTTTAATAAAATCTTTGGGCGGAGTTACTCCCCGGTAGAGCATTATCACAGTGAGGATGCTAAAGTATTGCTCCTGACCCTGGGCAGCTTTTCGGAAACGGCAATGACCGCCGTGGATAAGATGAGGGCGGAGGGCAGGAGCGTGGGGCTGGTAAGGATTCGCCTGTGGCGTCCCTTCCCCTTTGCCGAGCTTCGCCAGGCAGTCAAAAATGCCGAGACTCTTATTGTCTTCGACAGGGCGATCTCCTTTGGCGGTCCTGGCGGTCCCGTCTGCTCCGAGGTCAAAGCCGCCTTATACGGTGAAGCCAAGAAGCCGAAGGTCATCGGCTTCGTTGGCGGGCTGGGGGGCAGGGATATTACCCCGGACGGATTTGAGGAGATAGTTAATAAGGGCATTGAAATCGCGCAGAAGGGAAGCGACAAGGAATTTGAAATATTCGGAGTGAGGGAGTAGGCTAGCACTTGACATAACTCTAGAAACTAAAATGGAAAATTACAGTATTTATGTCCCCAGACTGGCGACCAAAAAGGAATTCCTTGCCCCCGGTCATCGGGCGTGTATCGGCTGTGGGGAGGCGCTGGCGGTGAGGCTGGCCAGCAAGGCGCTGGGGCAGAATGTGATAATCGCCAACGCCACCGGTTGTATGGAGATAATCTCCTCGCCATTGCCCTATACTTCATGGCGCGTCCCCTGGATTCATACCCTTTTTGAGAATACCGCCGCGGTGGCTTCAGGGATAGAAGTCGGGCTAAAAATGCTGATGAAGAAGGGCAGGATTGCCCGGAAGGATATCAAGGTGGTGGCTATGGCTGGGGACGGAGGCACCAGCGATATCGGAATCCAGGCGCTATCCGGAGCCATGGAGAGGGGACATGACTTCCTCTACATCTGCTTTGACAATGAAGCCTATATGAATACCGGCATTCAGCGCTCTTCAGCCACCCCCTTCGGCGCATCTACTACCACCTCGCCGGCGGGCAAGGTGAGCATCGGGCAGGTTACCTGGAAGAAGGACATGCCGGCGATTGCCGCCGCCCATGATATCCCCTACGTTGCCACTGCCTGCCCCAGCTATCCCTTTGACCTGATGGCTAAGGTAGAGAAGGGGGTGTCTATCAAGGGTCCGGCTTATGTTCATATCCTGTCAGTTTGCCCCACCGGCTGGAGATGTCGTACTGATTTGACCATCAGGCTAGGTCGTCTGGCGGTGGAGACGGGGATATTCCCCTTATATGAAGTGGAAAACGGCAAGTATAAGCTAAATTTTGATTTCCCCAAGCTCAGACCGGTGACCGATTATATGAAGCTGCAGGGCAGGTTCCGACACCTGTCTGAGGATGTAATCAGCCACATTCAGCAGAGGGTGGAGAGGGATTACGCTAAGCTTAAGGAGAAGGCGAGTGAAGGCAGAGGCTAAACCAGCCAAGCAGAAGGTAAAAGCAATACTGGATAGCCACCGGCGTGACCGAGGTATGCTGGTCGGCATCCTGCAGGATATCCAGGCGGAGTATAATTACCTGCCCAAGGAAGCTCTGGTGGAGGTTGGGCAGGGTCTGGATATACCGTTGACTCAGGTCTATAGCGTGGCTTCCTTTTTTAAGGCATTCAGCCTGAAACCGAGGGGACGCCACATAATCAATGTCTGTCTGGGCACTGCCTGCCATGTGAGAGGGGCGGTTAGAATCCTGGACGAGCTTGAGCGGCGGCTGGGTATCAAGGCTGGCGAAACAACCGAAGACCTTAAATACACCCTGGAGACGGTCAACTGCGTTGGCGCCTGTGCTCTGGGTCCCATAGTTATTACTGATGGTGAATATTCAGGTCAGATGAAGACCGATAAGGTGAAAAATCTGCTGGAAAGCTACAAGTAGATATGGCTAAGGAGAAGGTATTGAAGCGGCTGGACTCGCCACAGGCATTAGAGGCATTAAGAGAGTCAATAATTAAAAGCCGGGACCCCGAGCAGACGTGCATCGTTGTCTGTGGCGGCACCGGCTGCCTGGCGCTGAAAGCCGGGGATGTTATCGCCGCTTTCCGGCGGGGGTTAAAGGAGCGCCGGCTGGAGGGTAAGGTAAGCCTCAGGATAACCGGCTGTCCCGGCTTCTGCGAGAGAGGCCCGCTGGTGGTAATCAAGCCGAAAAATATCCTCTACCAGCAGGTAAGAGACAAGGATGTTGCCGAGATAGTCTCCGAGACTATCAAGGGCAACATTGTTGATAGGTTGCTCTATACTGATCCCGCTACCGGCAAGAAGATAACCTATGAGAGCGATGTACCGTTCTACAAGAAACAGGAGCGCCGCCTCCTGGCTGATAATAGCAATATTGACCCCACCGTGATTGAGGACTACCTGGCTCTCGGTGGCTACGCTGCCCTGAGCAAGGTCCTTTTCCAGATGTCCCCTGAGGCGGTAATCGGTGAGGTCAAGAAATCGGGGCTGCGGGGGCGGGGCGGCGGCGGCTTCCCCACCGCCACCAAGTGGGAGACCTGCCGTAATGCCGAAGGCGATAAGCACTATATCATCTGTAATTGCGACGAGGGTGACCCCGGCGCCTTTATGGACAGGAGCCTTATGGAGGGGAACCCCCATAGCGTCCTGGAGGGGATGCTCATCGGCGCTTATGCCATCGGCGGTCACGAGGGCTATATCTATATTCGTAATGAGTACCCGCTGGCGGTAAAAAACGCCGAGATAGCCATCAAGCAGGCTGAGGAGCTTGGGCTTCTGGGCGAAAATATCCTCGGCTCCGGCTTTGACTTCACCGTTAAGATAAGCCGGGGTGGTGGGGCTTTTGTCTGCGGGGAGTCAACGGCGTTGATGGCTTCGCTGGAGGGTAAGGTCGGCGAGCCTAGAGCAAAGTATGTCCACACCGTGGAGAAGGGTTTGTACGAGCAGCCGACCAATCTTAATAATGTAGAGACCTGGGCTAATGTCCCCCCGATAATCAATAAAGGCGCCGATTGGTACGCCAGGATAGGCACCGCCGGCAGCAAGGGGACCAAGATTTTCTCGCTGGTGGGCAAGATTAATAACACCGGCCTGGTGGAAGTCCCCATGGGGATAACCCTGAAGGAGATTATCTACGATATCGGCGGCGGTATCCCCGGCGACAAAAAATTCAAGGCGGTGCAGACCGGCGGTCCCTCCGGCGGCTGTATTCCGGGGGATAAGCTTGATTTGCCGGTGGACTTTGACGAGTTAGATAGGGTCGGCTCGATGATGGGGTCGGGGGGCATGATTGTTATGGACGAGAATACCTGCATGGTGGACATCGCCAAGTACTTTGTCAACTTCCTTGAGGGCGAGTCCTGCGGCAAGTGCCTCCCCTGCCGCGAGGGTCTAAAGAGAATGAGCCAGATATTAACCGACATCACCGAGGGCAAGGGTAAAGACGGCGATATTGACTTGCTGGAGCGGCTCTCGGCGACGTTGGTTGATAGCTCGCTGTGCGCCCTGGGCTCAACCGCCCCCAACCCGGTATTGACCACCCTGCGCTACTTCCGGGACGAGTATGAAGCTCACATTAAGGATAAGCGGTGCCCCGCCGGCGTCTGCAAGGAGCTGGTCACCTACCTTATTGATGAGGAGAAGTGCCCCGGCTGCGGGCTTTGCGTTAAAGCCTGCCCGGTGGAGGCGATAACTGATATGGGCAAGAAGAAGCCGGTGGTCTTAGACCAGGAGAAGTGTATCAAGTGCGGCGCCTGCTACGATGTCTGCAATCTTGAGGCGGTGATAAGGAAGTAAAGATGGTTACACTGACGATTGATGGGCGACAGGTTCAGGCAGAGGAGGGAAAGACCATTCTGGAGGTGGCGGAGGATAATAACATCTATATACCTACCTTGTGCTCCAACGAGGCAGTTAAACCCTACGGTGCCTGCCGCCTGTGTCTGGTTGAGATTACCCGCGGTAAAAGAGAAAAACTGGTTGCTTCCTGCCTTTATGAGGTGGAAGAAGGGCTGGTGGTGAAGACCGACTCGGAGAGAATTTTGGACAACCGCCGGATGCTCATGGAGCTGCTGCTCGCCCGCTGCCCTAATAATAAGGAAATACAGGCTCTGGCTCATAAGCTCGGTGTTGAGAAGACAGAATTTAAGCTTGAGGACAAAAATTGCATTCTTTGTGCCCTCTGTGTTCGTGCCTGTGCTGAGGTTGTCGGCGTCTCCGCCATCAGCCTGGTGGGGCGGGGTACCGGTCGGGCTATGGCTACTCCCTTTTATGAGCCCTCGGATGTCTGCATCGGCTGTGGTTCCTGCGCCTATGTCTGCCCTACCGGGGCGATATCGTTTGAGGATAAGGGTGACACCAGGTATATCAAGTGGCCGAAGAATGGCATGGAGTTCAAGCTGAAGCAGTGTAAGACCTGCGGCCGGTACTGGGCTCCGGAAAAACAGCTGGACTATATAATCGAGAAGGTGAACCTCCCCGCCGACGCCTTTGATAACTGCCCTGACTGCCGTGACTAGTTTTTGGTTTGACCGAAGGCAGGTGCTTTGCTATACTCCCCCTTGCGGGGTGTAGCGCAGTTGGTTTAGCGCGCAGCGTTTGGGACGCTGAGGTCGGAGGTTCAAATCCTCTCACCCCGACCATGGATAGGGAATCAGGAGGCTAGACCGCACCTCTCGGTCAAACAGCCCAAATGGGGGGCTTGTGAGGAGTGTGTGCAGTGCTGCTAATCGTGGGAATAAGTGGAGCTTCGGGCGTGATATATGGCATCCGTTTGCTTGAGGTGCTATCGACTAATAAAGAGGTAGAAACACACCTCGTAATGTCTGAAGCGGCAGAAAAGGTTATTAGGCACGAAACTGATTGGCAGGTAGAACAGGTGAAAGCCCTGGCAGATTTATGTTATGATATTGACGATACTGGAGCTAGGCTTGCTAGTGGCTCGTTTAAGAGAGACGGTATGGTAATTGCTCCCTGTAGTATGAAGACTCTGTCTGGATTGGCGAACTCATACGCTGATAACCTCTTAACCCGTTCCGCTGATGTCACGCTTAAAGAGAGGAAGAAGCTGGTTCTGCTACCTAGGGAAACTCCGTTTCATCTTGGCCATTTAAGAAATATGGAAAAATTAGCCGAGATGGGAGCTATTATCCTGCCGCCGGCTCCCCCCTTTTATCATAGACCGCAGACGATTCAAGAGCTTATTGATCATATAGTAGGCAGGGTACTGGATATCTTTGACATCGAGCATAACCTCTCCCAGAGGTGGACCGGGATACACCGGGTGGAAAAAGTTCCTTGATAAGATAGAGCCGACTAATGCTTGAGCGTGAACTGAGTAAAGGAGAAGGCAGAACTAGAATTAACCTCCTGGCGCGAAGCTTTGGGGGTGACCTGGTGGTTTATATCTGTAACGAGAATGCTCATATCGGCGCAGTGGCTGTGGGTGAATATGACCTTGAGGAGAATAGAAGCTCGGTCTCAGTGATGACCAGACGCGGGCATAAGGATGACGCCATAGCTCAAAAAGCGGCTTATCTCATCAGTAAGCATACCAAGAGGCCTAGCTGTGTTATCGTTGGTGTTCATCTGGATGATATCACCGAAGCAGAAATCCAAACCTTCTTGAGCAATGCTGATTCTTTGGTAAAGGATTTCCTCAGTATCAATAATAGACATTTATGGTCTTAATCTTGCAATCAAATGGCCTTTTTTGTTAGAATCAGACGCTAGCTAACCTTGCGACTAAAACAGGAGGTAACTAGAAGGAATGATAAACGATTTGCGAGGATTTATCGCGCAGTGTGACAAAGTAGGTGAATTCAAGCGGGTTTCAGCAGAGGTCGATTGGAATCTTGAATTGAGCCACGTCGCCAAGCTCAGCGAGGAAAAGGGTGGCCCTGTCCTTCTCTTTGAGAACGTTAAAGGGTATAAAACACCGGTGGTAACCAGTATTTTTACCTCGACCGCGCGTATGGCCAGGATTTTGGATATGCCTCCGAGTAGTACTATTTTTGATATGTCTAAAAAATGGGTAGAAGCAGAAAAACAGGGAGGCATACCGCCGAAAAAGGTTAACACCGGGCCTATTATGGAGAATCAGAAAACGGGTGATAAGGTGGATGTCCTGTCATTTCCAGTCCCCAGATATTTGCCTGACGACGTGGGGCGTTTCTTTGGCACGGCGGTTGGTGTTGTCACCAAGGATCCGGAAACCGGTTTTGCTAACTTCGGTTGCTACCGAATGGAGGTATTGGACAAGAAGAGTATCGGTTGTAACTTTGTTAAGGGTAAAGATGCTGAGATTATGCTGCAGAAATACCGCGCTCGCAATGAGTTAATGCCGTGTGCGGCGGTGATAGGTGGTGACCCTCGGCTGCTTTTTGTGGCTGGGTCAACCTTACCCTATGGCACAGCAGAATATGACATCGCTGGTGCTCTGCGTGGTGAGCCGTTGGAGATTATAGAAAGTGACTTAACCGGTTTACCAATCCCAGCGCATGCCGAAATTGTAGCTGAGGGTTTTGTTAATCCCGACCCAAAGACTTATAGGGATGAAGGACCGTTTGGTGAGTATACTGGTTATTATTCTGGGGCAAGGTCGCCTAAAGCATGGCTAGACATAAAACGAATACTTTACCGTGAGCAGCCAATCTTCTGGGCTGAGCTAATCGGGCGTCCCCCCTCAGCTAATGTCTTCATCCATGCTTTAGCTAAGACGGCTGCCCTGTGGACCCAGCTCAACGAGATGGGGATTCCGGGCATTAAGTCGGTATGTTTCCCCCCTTCTTCCGGTCGGTTCTGGACGGTTGTGTCAATAAAACAGATGTACCCGGGCCACGCTCGGCAGGTTGGCATGGCGGCTCTGGGGACCGTAGCTGGACATTATGGGGTTAAAGGCGTAATAATAGTGGACGATGATATCCGAGCCGATGACTGGGAGCGTGTTATGTGGGCATTATCGGTGAGGTATAACCCGGCTACTGATACCGAGATTATCACCGGAACCCGTAGTACTCCTTTGGACCCGGCTTTACCTATAGGACAGCGCAATATAGGTTCGCAAATTATCATGGATGCGACTATTCCATTCCATTGGGAAGCTAAGCCAAAGATGGCTGAGTTAGATAAAGCGATGGTGGAAAAAGTTCAGAAAAGATGGCACGAGCTGGGTTTTGAGTAGAAGCTAATCGCTGGTAATACTTGCTCGAAAGAGGTCAGAAAGATGGCAAAGAAGAAGGGGATATTAATCCTCTGCAATTTGGATACTAGAGGCAAAGAGATTGCCTTCGTTAAGGACATGATTGAGGCTAGGGGACACCGAGGGATTTTTATGGATTTCAGCATGGAAGAGCCGCCACCATTTCCCGGTGACATCACCTGTGAACAGGTGGCAGAGAGAGGCGGTTTGCCTATTGAAAAGGTAAGAGAATATTACCGCACCAAGAGGGATGCGGCTATGGACAACCAGATTAAAGGGGCAACCGCAATAACTTTAGAGTTGTTTAACAAGGGGGAGATAGACGGAATAGTTGGGCTTGGGGGTGGAACCGGCGCCGTGGTAAGCACCAGTGTTATGCACAACTTGCCATTCGGGGTGCCCAAACTAATGATAACCCATATGGCAAGTATGCCACAATATATTAAGGGGCTTGTTGGACCACATGATGTCACCATGCATCATACCGTATTGGACATGGGTAGGGTTAATCCCTTATTGAAAGCACAGATTATTAATGGAATAGGGGCTATCTGTGGGATGGTAGAGGTTACCCAAGGAGCTAAAATTGTTACTGATAAACCGCTGGTAGCGGTGAGCGTGTTTAGTCCCTCTGAGATGGCTACGCAGATGGCGATGAAGCACCTGGAGGAGGCTGGTTTTATACCGGTTCCTTGCAGTGCCGCAGGTATAGGTGATGCCGCAATGGAGTCCATGATTCGAGATGGCCTGTTCAGCGGCGTCTTAGACATGTCTATTGGCGGTATCGTTGAGTATATGTTTGACGGTAATCGGAATCCAGGCCCAGGTCGACTCACTGCGGCGGCAGAGACGGGTATTCCCCAAGTCCTGGCACCATCGGGGCTCGACCATCTGAGCTACGGGTCGAGACCAGACAAGGAAGAACTTATCAAGAGCCGGAAGCACTTCGTAATGGACAAACTGAGGATACAAGTTAGGACCACTGCTGAAGAGCTGGTACAGGCCGCAGATGTAATTGCTGAGCGGCTGAATAATGCTAAAGGACCCTGGGTGTTCCTGATCCCCATGAAGGGGTGGTCTTCGATAGATAGAGAAGGTCGTGACTGCTATGACCCTGAAGCTGATGCTGCTTTTGTTAAGGAATTCAAGGCGAAGATAAATAATAAAGAGGCGGTTAAAGAGGTGGACATGCATCTTTATACGCCCGAGTTTGCCAGGCTTGTTGTAGATGAGTTTCTTAAGCTCTATAATGAATATAGGAGGTCTAAAGAATCCAAATAGGCTTCCTTAAGCTTTGTTTGAAAGACAGAAAAACTCAAAATGAAGTTGTTCAATTTTATTCTTCCCATTCAACTTTGTGTGGGAGGATTTTTATTGACAAAGTTGAGGTAATACTGTATTTCTAAGGGGGAAATAGATAGGAGGTATTTAAGATGTCAGCAGAACTGAAGTTGCAAAGCCCTTTCGATGTAGAAACACCCAAGGGGTGTGAAGGGTGGCAAGAAATGTATCCTTCCTACTATTTATTTAGTGAGGAGAGGAGAAAATTTGAAGAGGGGAAAATATGGTTTGTTGATACCTTGCACCATCCAGAGCCAATGGCTCCCTTTGATTTGATTCTACCAGAGTGCTGGCAGATAAGCCTTTCTCAGTATAATTCGCGTATTTTCACAGTCCCGGCTGCTTTAGGGATAGACCACAGAATTATTAATGGGTACGTTTATATAAGCCCGAATCTAATTACCGACCCCGAGCTCATAGAGAAGCGAAAGACACTTTTTGAGAGGCGAATTCGTTACTATTACGATAATTTTGAAGTGCTATACCATCTTTGGAGGAAGAAGGTTATCGCTAATATCGAGGAACTGAAAAAAATACCAATCAAGCCTTTACCTGAATTTGAAGATGAAAGCATAGTGACGGATGCCGTGGGTGTATCTTCTGGCCATAGGTTAATTGAGAGTTATGACCGCCTTATTGAAAATATGTTCAAAGACTGGCAGTTACATTCGGAAATGGGAGTTGTTGGATACGGTGCCTATCTTGTTTTTACCACTTTCTGTAGAGAGGTTTTCCCGGAGATGAAGGACATAACCCTGGGGCAAATGGTTTCAGGGGTGAAGGTCGATATTCTTGTACCTGATGAGAAGCTGAAGGAATTAGCCAAGCTAGCCGTGAAGCTAAAGGTGGATAAGAAGATTGTGGAGCTTTTTGAGAAAGACGTTCACCCTGAGCAGATAATGGCGGAGCTGAAAAAAGATAAAACCGGAAATGAATGGGTAAGTAAGCTGGAAGAAGTGCGAGACCCTTGGTTTTATTTTGGAGTTGGAATGGGTAATTTCTATCACAAACATGTCGGGTGGAATGACGATTTAAGGTTACCCTTCCGTGGTCTGGTGGATTATATAAAGAGACTGAGACAAGGTGAAGAAATAGAAAGACCCTTTGAACGATTGCGCCAAGAGCGAGATAGGATAACTGAAGAATATAGGAATCTACTACCCACCGATGAGCATAGAGAAGCCTTTGACCAGCTTCTTAAGACAACAAGAACCGTTTATCCCTTCGTAGAAAACCATCCTTTCTATTGCGAACATTGGCATCATGTGATATTCTGGAACAGGATAAGAGAAATAGGGGATATTCTCGCTAACGCTGGTTTTATAAAAGGTAGAGAGGATATTTTCTACCTACATCGCGCTGAGATTCTGCAACTTCTCTATGAATTAGTAATATCGTGGGCAGTTGGAACTCCGGCAAGAGCTCCTGGTTACTTACCTGATAAGCTTAAGCGCCGCGAAGAGATATTAGAGCGCTTGGGCGAGTGGAACCCACCTCCAGCTTTAGGGAAAATACCGGAGAAGATAACGGAACCATGGACAATTATGCTGTGGGGTGTCACCACTGAACGGCTGAAAGATTGGAGTGCTGTTGCCGGGAAAGTATTGAAGGGGTCTGCGGGTTCACCAGGCATTGCCGAAGGGTTAGCCCGCGTAATTAGAAGTGCAGACAAAGCTGACCAAATACAACCAGGAGAAATATTAGTATGTCCGGTAACTGCTCCTGCCTGGGGACCTATATTTTCTAAGGTAAAGGGGGTGGTTACTGATACCGGTGGTGTTATGGCTCACGCATCAATCATTGCTCGTGAATATGGAATACCGGCGGTAGTCGGAACAGGGTCGGGAACGAGCACGATTAAGACAGGCGAGCGAATTAGAATCGATGGCAGTGAAGGAACAGTTGAAATTCTATCTTAGGTAGTAAGGGGAAGATGGAGCAGCAAAAAGTAGTACATTGGATGAGGGAACTCACTAAAAGTGACCTCAACGTTGTTGGTAAGAAGTGTGCCAATCTGGGTGAGATGAGCAATAAGGGATTACCCGCACCCCCGGGCTTTGCCATTTCTGTGGTTGGTTATGAGCGCTTTATGAAGGAAACGGGTGTCGGACAGGAGATTGACAAGTATCTTCAAAAGTATAGCACTGAGGCCCTCAAGAAAGCGGCTGAAGCGGAGGCTGCCAGTAAAGCCGTTAGGAAAATGATTGAAGATAAGCCGATGCCAGAGGATATGGAAAAGGAAATCATTGGTGCTTACAGTACCCTTTGCCAGGAAATAGGCAGGGACGATGTTGAGATTGCGGTTCGGTCTAGCGGAGCAGTTAGCATGCCAGGTCAGTTTGAGACCTATCTCTATGTGAGTGGCGCCTCTGAGGTAATTAAAAATGTAATCCGCTGCTGGGGCAGTACCTTTACCCCGAGGGCTATCATGTTCCGAGCTGAAAAAGGACTGGGTATAGGGATATGGCCTATCGGGGTAGCTGTTATCAAGATGGTAAACGCCAAGGCGGCAGGTATAATGTTCACCTTAAACCCCGTTACCGGGGATAGGTCTAAAATAACCATAGAAGGCAACTGGGGACTGGGTGAGAGTGTGGTATCAGGGAGAATAGAACCTGACCGTTTTAAGATAAGCAAGATAACCTTGGAAATTGAAGAAAAAAGGCTGGGTCGCAAGGAAGAGGAATACATTTATGACAGCAAAAAAAGAATAACGGAGTTTAGGGCGATGCCCCCAGAACGGCGAAGTGAGTTTTGTTTGACTGACGAAGAAATCATAAAATTGGTGAATCTTGGCAAACAGGCAGAAAAGCTATTTGGCGGGGAGCCACAGGATACGGAATGGGCTATTGATAAGGATTTACCTCCCGGGGAAAATATTTTGCTACTCCAATCGCGTCCAGAAACTATATGGGCTTCAAAGCAGAAGAAGGGTGTTCCCCGCACGACAAGTGCTCTAGATTATATTACCAATACCCTGACGGAAGGTAAAAAATTCAAATAGAGTCTTGGCAGGGGAGCGACCAAACCTGGCAGAACTGAAAGGAGTAATGTATTATGGTAAAAGGCGGTTATAGCGGGAAAATTCTCCGAGTTGATTTGACTAGCGAAAGTATTCAAACTGAACCCTTGGACGATAATATAGTCCAGAGATTTCTGGGGGGGAGGGGTTACGGTGTTAAGATGCTCTATGATGAAAACCCCCCTGGAGTTGATCCATTTGCGCCTGAAAACAGGATGATCTTCTTTACCAGTCCTTTTCTGGGGACGAATATTCCTTGCAGTGTAAAACCCTGCCTCGTTACCAAGTCACCGCTATCTCAAACCATTCTAATGAGTCTTTCCGGTGGCTTTTTTGGTTCCGAGCTTAAATTTACCGGTTATGATGGTATAGTGATAGTAGGTAAGGCAAAGCATCCAGTCTATCTTCAGATCCATAATGAAGACGTTCAAATCAAGGATGCCAGCTTTGTATGGGGGAAAGATGTTGCTGAAACGGAGGCGATGCTGAAAGAAGCTTTCGGAGATAAGAAGGCTAGAGTAGTTGCCATCGGTCCGGCAGGAGAAAAATTGGTTAGATTTGCTAGCCTTATTAATGAGCAACACGCCTTTGGAAGAGGGGGGCATGGGGCGGTAATGGGTTCCAAGAAACTAAAAGCAATTGTCGTCCGTGGAACCAAGCCAGTAAGCTTGTTTGATGAGAGTGGATTTGATGTTTTGGTTAGAGAATTACGAGAGAGATTTACATCTGAGAAGGCAAAGGCTTTTGGTAAATACGGGACAAGCGGAGTAGTCCGCATCGTTGAAGAGAGGGGGATTTTCCCTACCAGAAATTACCAGGCTGGTACATTTGAGGGCAGGCCAAAAATTGATGGAGAAGCTCGGGAAGGGTATGTAAAAAAGCATGTCACTTGCTATCGGTGTCCAGTAGGCTGTTCAGGTATAACGGTTGCGACTGAGGGACCTTATGCTGGCATAGAATCCAGGTCGCCTGAATATGAAACCCTCTGGGGCTTTGGTGGGCAATGTGGGAATGATAATTTGTCGGCGATCATAGCTGCTGAGGACCTGTGCGACCGATATGGGCTGGATACTATTTCAACGGGTAATTCCATTGGCTTTGCCATGGAATGCTTTGAAAGAGGTCTAATCACTAAAGACGATACCGATGGGCTTGAACTTAGGTTCGGCAATCACCAGGCTATGGTAGAGATGGTTAGAAAAATCGGTAATCGCGATGGATTTGGGGATGTATTGTCAGAAGGGGTGTACCGAGCCTCCCAGAAGATTGGCAAAAATAGCGAGAAGCTTGCCATACATGTCAAGAAAGCCGAGTGTTCTGGATATGACCCAAGGGGAGCTGTGGGACAGGGGCTCTCCTACGCTACCTGTTCAAGGGGTGCCGACCACCAAAAAGGCCTTGTCCGTCGAGAAGTATTTGGTAAACCTCCTCCAATTGACCGCTTCGCTGTTGAAGGAAAGGCGGAAGAAGTTAAAGAAGTCCAGGATGAAATGTCCTTTTTGGATGCCCTAGGTATTTGTTGCTTTTTAACCCGCCGTGACTTAGCTGGGCCGGCAGATTTCGCCAAACTTATCAAGTGTATAACCGGCATTGACTTCACTGAACAAGATGTCTGGACATTAGGAGATAGAATATTTAATCTAGAGAGGTTGTTTAACCTGAGAGAGGGGCTTTCCCGTAAGGATGATACCTTGCCTGAGAGGTTTCTTACCGAACCTTTCCATGAGGGACCCTCGGCAGGACACACCGTTCCTATTGAGCAACTGCTAGATAATTACTATCAGGTAAGAGGCTGGGATGTGAACGGTTCTCCGACAAAGGAGACGCTGGCTAGACTTGGGTTATAAGGTTTTTCACCCGACCTGTGAGCTTCTGGTGAAGGGAGGTGGATCTGGCTTAGTAGTGTAGAAGTGTATCCGTAGCGGACTATGTCAATCTTCCTGAAGTAAAAAAGGAGAAAGAGGATGAGATTAAAGGATAAAGTGGCTATCGTTACGGGGAGTGGTCGAGGTTTAGGCAAGCTGTATGCCGAGCGATTTGCCAAGGAAGGGGCTAAGGTAACAGTTTGCGATGTCGTTGACTATGGGGAAACAGTTAAAGCAATAGAAGCGATAGGTGGCGAGGTACTAGCCTTTAAAACCGATGTTACCAAGGTTGCAGAGACGGTTGAGATGGCCAAGAAAACGGTTGAGCGTTTTGGCAAGATAGATATTCTGGTTAACAACGCAGCTATTTATGGTGGTCTTAGATTGCAGCCCTTCTATGAGGTTGACGAAAATGAATGGGACAAGGTTATGGCGGTGAATCTAAAAGGCATGTGGCTTTGTTGTAAGGCGGTTTTCCCCTATATGAAGGAACAAGGGCATGGCAAAATAATCAATATTTCTTCTGGAGTCCATTTTAAGGGTATACCCTATTTTATTCATTATACTACCTCTAAAGGTGGCGTTGTTGGCTTTACCAGAGCGCTGGCTCGGGAACTGGGGCAGTATAATATCAACGTAAATGCGGTGGCTCCCGGGCTTATCTTGACCCAGGCTAGCACCGACATGTTCTCACCAGAACTGGCTAAAAAGGACACTGCTAGCCAGGCTCTGCATAAGGAGCAGAAGCCCGAATATGTAGTCGGGGCGGTACTATTCCTCGCCTCTGAGGATGCTGATTACCTCACCGGTCAAACCATCTTAGTTGATGGTGGAACTTTTATGCACTGAGGTTAGCCCTACAATTAGGCTATTTTATCCCGAGAGAAAAGGAGAAAATGGAATGGCTGACGCAAGTTATGATGCGGTTATCGTTGGCGGTGGTAACAAGGGGCTAATTGCCGGCCTTTATCTGACCAAATACGGGGGCATGGATACATGTATCTTCGAAAGACGCTTTGAATTGGGTGGCGCTCTGGCTGGCGGTGAGCATTCTGCACCTGGTTTCCTTGGCGATACTCATACTACAGCCAATGGTCTGGCTTATTTCTTGACCATAGAACGCGACTTTCCCGACTTTCTTGAGAAGGGTGGAAAGCAAGACCAGTGCACGGGAACCATCGGCGCCATAACCAGGGAAGACCACAAGTGCTGTCTCATTTATAACCTAAAGGTTGACCCTACTCAGGAGAAGACAGCTGCTTTAATTGGTCGCCTTTCGAAGAAAGACGCCGATACCTATATGAAGATATGGGAATACGGGCAGAAGACAAACATTAACGAGGCGACAGCGCAGTATCTCTTTAATTTGCCTCCTCCCATTGGCGAGCCAGACTCTCTGGAAAAATGGTTTTATGAATGGATTAAGCAACCCGATTGCCCCGTAGACGCAGAATGGGCTCGACTCTCTGCCCTTGAGGGTGGCCTCCAGTTGTTTGAAAACTTTGGTGTCACCCTTACGATTCTGCGTAAAGCCCTGGCCGCAGGTACCATGCCTGCGGAACCACTTGGGGCATGGTGGCTAATATTTATGAAAGGGATACTGGGGGCACAGGGACTTGCTTCGGCAATAGGTACATCCCACAGCATTGCCCATGCCTATATAAGAATGTACATAGAAAATGGGGGTAAATATTTCACCCACTCCCACGTGGATAAGATTCTTATTGAAAATGGCAAGGCAAAGGGGATTCGCCTTGCCGATGGTACCGAGATTGAAGCCCGAAAGTTGGTTCTTACCGATGTTGACCCATGGCAGCTTGCTTTTAAGCTCATTGGTAAGGAGAATCTACCTGAGCGTATTACCAAGAAGGTGGCAACCTTAAGGGGTGGTAAGAACTCTCTAGCCTGGTTTACTTGGGCTCTCCACGAACCACTTAATTTCAAAGCCGCTGACTTCTGTCCGGATGTTAATGATGTCGGGCAGCTAGCGCTAGGCTCCCAAGACCCCAACGTCTGGACCAGGGAATACCACATGAGAATGGCAGGGCAGATTCCCCCCATCGAAAGCACCCTATTGTGGCATATGTATGGTAAGGAGGATAGGAAAGCCCGAGTAATATCAAACGAGGGAATTACCTATCTTTCAGAGCAATTCGTTGTCCCGGCTCCTGTGTTGAGTGAAAAGGAGTGGCTCGAGTTTAAGAAGAAGCATACTGAGGATGTGATTCGTGAGGTGCACGAGTTTGCGCCCAATATGACCTGGGATAATGTTATTGGCGTTGACCCTGTAACCCCTTATGACACGGCGCAGCGGTTAATTAACATGCCCTTTGGGTGTTGGGCAGTTCTGGACTGGGATCACTGGCGCCCCCGAAATATGCGCCCCATCTCTGAGTGGGCATTTCATCGTATAAGTCCCATCGAGAACCTCTATGGCTGCGGGGCAGCTTGGGATCCGGCTGCCATGGCTGACTCAGGTTACAAGTGTTACAAGATTATCGCTGAGGACTTCGGGCTGAATAAACCCTGGGCAGATAAAGGGTCTAGCTGGTAGCCAGGGCAGATGAATAGTTCAAGGAGGGAAAGATGACACAGAAATATGATGTTGTAATTTTGGGTGCTGGTCCCAACGGGTTAGAGTGTGGTGCTTACTTGGCCAAGGCTGGCCTCAAGGTTGCGGTACTGGAGAAAAGGAATGAAGTCGGTGGTGGACTAGCTGGGGAGGAGGTTACCCTACCCGGCTTTTTGCACAACACCCACGCTATATATATGATGATGACCGAATATGCTCCTCCTTATACAGACTTTAACTTGGAGGCGTATAATATTAGGCACGTCTATCCTCCGCTCCAATTCGCTATGCCTCTCTCCGATGGCAGATGCCTCTGTCTCTACAGTGACCTTGATAAGACATGTGAGTCTATAGCTAAATTCTCAAAAAAGGACGCTGATACTTATCGTGAGGTCTATCATAGATACAAAGACTACGTCCAGTATTTTGTGGCTCCGGCTACTTATTACCCGGCAGCTCCTCTCCTTGAGAGCGTTACCAAAATGCAAGAAACCGATATTGGTAGAGAGCTTTTCGAATTAACCGAGAGAAGCCCCCAGGATATCATTGAAGAACTCTTTGAAGATGAATATGTTAAGACTCTGATGTTATACATAGCTGGTATTTGGGGGTTAGAGTATGACGTTACTGGCGTGGGCTATCTCGTCCCATTATATATCAACCGAGCTACCAATTATAGGCTTGTAATCGGTGGCACTCATAGGCTGGCTTCTACTCTCCAAAAGATTGTCATAGAGAATGGTGGCATCACTCTGACTAGCCGAAGAATCAAGAACATCATTGTAAAAGATAGTGTTGCTAAGGGTGTTGAGATGGAGGATGGCACTATTATTGAGGCGGAGAAGGCGGTGGTGAGCACTCTTGATACTCACCAGACCTTCCTCAAGTTGGTAGGGGAAGACAAGCTGGACAAGGACTTTGTGGAAAGCACTAAGGCGTGGATGTGGGAGGCTGAAAGCCTGTTTGTTGTCCATCTGGCTTTAGACGCACCACCTAATTTTACTGTAGCCGGCTCAAGTAAGGAGCTTAATGAAGCCAATATCTATGTCGTCGGCTTCGAATCTATGGATTCCCTGATTAAACATTACGAAGCCATCCGCAACGGCGAGTTGTTGAAGGAGGGCGGTTTCCACTGCTCCTTCCCCAGCGTACATGATGCCACGCAGGCTCCTCCAGGAAGGTGCACTGGTCTTCTCACCGAACTCGCTCCTTACAACTTGAAGGACGGTGGTGCCGACGAGTGGCACAAATTCAGGTTCTCGGACGCACATGCCGATGATTTAATTGAGACTTTGGCGAAATATGCTCCTGACATAAAAGAGAAAATTGTGTGGAAGAATACCTGTAGCCCCCGTGGTCTTGAGGATAGGTTCTCAGATATGGTTCAGGGCTCCTTCAAGCAAGGTGCTTACCATCCCCTCCAGATGGGCTATAATAGACCTAATTCTGAGTGCTCTAACCACCGATCTCCGGTAAAAGGACTTTATATGGGTGGCTCCTGTACCTACCCAGGTGGCACAATACTTTTCGGCGCTGGCTATCTCGCTGCCAATGCGGTAGCCGAAGATTTGAAGGTTGAAAAGTGGTGGTCTGAGCCAGAAATTGTAACTGAAGCTAAAAAGAGAGGTTTACTTTGAGATTAAGGTCGACTGGTCTGGGTAAGACAGAACTTGAGGGGAAGATTATAGATGTCAAGAGAGTTGACGATGTAGTGATTTTTTATGTGGATATCGTTAAGCCAGTGAAATGGAGTACCAGGATGGCTTTCCAGCAGCAAGATTTGAGGAGTCTGATTTTCACTGTGCTAAAGCCGAAGAATCTACAGTTCGTCATTAAGTCATTCTTTTCCAGCGAGGAAAAGGTGCCTAGAACAGAAACATTTTAGAGGTAAGAGATGAGATTTAGGTCATCAGGATTTGGAGAAGATAAAGAGCTTAAGGGCTATATGCATGAACTATCTCCGGTAGGGAAGGACTTGCTTCTCTTTCAAATTCAGACAACGGATCCTGTACAATGGCGTCTGAGAGCGGGTCTGCAGTTTAGCGATATCCCGGCTGTATTAAAGGGTATACTGAAGCCCTCCGTTCTCCCTTTGGTTCTAACTAGCCTTGTTCGCCTAAAAAGTAACCCTAAGGAACCAGAGAAATTTTAAAATAGGCAGTATAATGCCTTGTGAGTTTGTACCGTAAGCCCAGCAGTCAATTTTAGACTGCTGGGCGAGGGCGGATTTATTTCTAATATCATTGGGAATAGGAGAAAGAGGATGACAGATCTAAGCGTAGAA
Source organism: uncultured Dehalococcoidales bacterium (assembly GCA_964505425.1). Taxonomy (GTDB): domain Bacteria; phylum Chloroflexota; class Dehalococcoidia; order Dehalococcoidales; family BS750m-G39; genus CAVTZP01. The sequence goes on from CAZDHX010000007.1 coordinate 40,852, forward strand.
ATTGCAGGTGTCAGATTTAAGAATCCGGTGTGGCTCTCTTCAAGCGAGGTAACTGAAAACTTTGAGAAGATGAAGCGGGGCTTTGACATGGGAGCCGGAGCAGTGGTTGCCAAGTCTTACACCAATAGCCGGGAATATAGAGAGGCAACGGAGATAGCCAGGTATGCTATTTTGGGTGAAAACCGCCATCAGGTCTACGGGAGAGATGTACCAAAGCTATATACAAATTATTGTCGTACTGGCATAGGGCCGATAGATGAAACTGAAGATGGGTGGTTTGGGGAGCTGGAGAAAATACTAAAATATGCCAAGCAGTGCGATGGTCAAGTTGTTGGCAGTGTATTTGGTTCAACTGATGCCCAGGAGATGGCTCGGTTGGCCAAAAAGATGGAAGATATAGGGATACCGATGATTGAACTTGACCTGGCCTGTCCCCATGGGGAGGAATTGCATGATAAGGGTGGCATTGTTAAGACCAGTTCGCTTTATGTTGATATTACCAAAACCGTAGTTGATAGTGTTTCCGTACCTGTATTCCCTAAGCTTTCTCCGCAGCAGTCAGATTTAGCGGTAACTGCACAAGCGGTCAAGGAGGTTGGTGCTGCCGGGGTAACCTGTCATAACCGTTTCCTGGGCTTTATGGTTGATATTGATAAAGCCGAGCCCACTATATCAGGGTGGGCTGGTGTTGGTGGACCGTGGATGTTGCCTGTTTCCCTGAGGTGGGTTTCCAAGATTTACGGCGATGTCTCTAATTTCCCTATCTTAGGCTCGAGTGGTGCCTATGACTGGGAAGATGTGGTGCGGTTTCTTATGGCTGGAGCGAGTTCTATTGAATTCTGCTCTACGATAATGACTAAAGGTTACTGGGTAGTCGAAAAAGCCGTAGAGGGACTAAATGCCTTCATGGAGGCCAAAGGATATAAAAGTGTCCAGGATATTATAGGAATTGCCACCAAAGCAGGTCACACCTATGAGGAAATGCACACCTTACCCGGCTATAAACAGCAGTCTTCAATAGACCAAGACAAATGTATTCATTGTGGGAAGTGCTTTGAGATTTGCTGGTATTATGGCATAGAAAGGAAGCAGGAGAAGGCTACCGCACCTTGCAAGGAGGCGTGTCCTGCTGGGATAGACGTCCCGCGCTATGTCCGATTTATCGCCGATGGCAAGTTTGACGAAGCTCTAGCGGTAGTCCGTGAGAAAATTCCCTTCCCCTCTGTTTGTGGCGTTGCCTGTTTCCATCCCTGTGAGGAGAAGTGTGCTCGCGGGCGACTAGACGACCCAATTGCGATTATGGCTCTTAAGCGCTTTATCGCCGAGCAGGATACCGGAGCCTGGAAGTCCAAGGTGAAGTCAGCTAAGCCGACCGGTAAGCGGGTAGCCGTTGTTGGGTCAGGCCCAGCTGGATTGACTGCCGGATATTACCTTACAAGGCAGGGGCATAGCGTTACCGTGTTTGAGGCAGCGCCTGTCGCCGGCGGTATGATGCGTGTAGCCATCCCTGAGTATCGTTTGCCTCAAAATATACTGGATAGGGAGATTGACGAGATAAAGAAGGCCGGGGTTGAGATAAAGACTGGCACTAAGGTTGACTCGCTGGATAAGCTGTTAAGCCAGGGTTATGATGCGGTTTTTGTAGCTATAGGTGCCGGTGATGATTTACAGATGGGACTCAAGGGTGAGGATAGCGCTGGGGTGATACAGTGCCTATCCTTTCTTAATGATGTGAAGCTGGGTAAAAAGGTTAGTCTGGGAGAAAGGGTGTCCGTCGTTGGTGGCGGTAATGCGGCTATAGACGCGGCGCGCACTGCCTCTCGCCTTGGTGCCAGAGAGGTGACCATTGTCTATCGCCGCAGCCGGGCTGAAATGCCAGCTTCGGTTGGAGAGGTAGAAGAGGCTCTTCGTGAAGGAGTGGAGATTCAGTTTCTGGCAACGCCTACCAGGATAACGAAGGCTGACGGCCATCTTAAGGTTGAATGTATTCGTATGAAGCTGGGCAAGGCGGATGCCAGCGGCAGGCCACGTCCCGAGCCAGTCCCGGGTACCGAGTTTGACATTGATGCTGATACGGTAATTATTGCCGTTGGTGAGGCGCCGGACATACCCGCTCAATTTGGCTTGAAGAAGGCCGATGGTAAAGCGATATGGGTTGACCCGGAGACACTGATGACGAGTAAGGAGGGGGTGTTTGCCGGTGGTGATGTGGTAAATGGGCCAGCCTCGATAATTGAGTCAATTGCTGCCGGTAGGCGAGCAGCAATTTCAATGGATAGGTATCTGGGCGGTAAGGGCGAAATTGATGAAGTGTTAGCTCCATCGGAGAAAGAGGTAAGGCCGCTGGATGCCGATGAGCTACCGGAGGAAAGTCGGGTGCCTCAGGCAGCAGCGATGTCCCTGGCTAAGCGACTTTTCAGCTTTAATATGCCTGAGCGTGGTTATGCGAAAGAGGAAGCAGTAAAGGAAGCGAAGCGTTGCCTGAAATGTGATGCCAACTGGATTTATACCGTAAATGCCGATAAGTGTAAGGGTTGTTATAATTGCAAGGTAATTTGCCCTGTGCAGGACTGTATTGTAATGAAAGTGGTTGGCTAATTATTTGCGGTGTGAAGATGTTATAGTGTAAGATTGCAGTGAGTTTAAATTATTAGGCAGGTGATGAAATGAAGGAAAGTTTATGGGGGAAGCTAACTTCCTCAAAGCCCACGGTGAGGGAGGAGTTTGTGGTAAAAGCACCCTTAGAGAAAACCTGGGCGCTTTTAAATGATATGGAAAGGTTTGGTTTGTGTATCCCTGGCTGTAAAGAAGTCAAGAAAATCTCGGAAACCGAATACGATTGGGTAATTGAAGCTAAGGTACTTCGCACAGTGAGGACAGTTGTAGCTAGGACCAAAACTATAGAGACAAAGCCCCCTGTTCATGCTAGCTTTCAGGGTGAGGGTGAACTCCATGAAAGGTTTAGCCGCTATAAGATGATGGTAAGTGGCACGACGGACCTGGAGCCCGTGTCTGAAAACGAAACCAAGGTGATATTTGCCGGTAGCGTAAGCGCTAGTGGTGCTGCCGGATTTCTTATCAATAAGGTAGCTTCGGGACAGATGAAAGATCTGTTCAATGATTTTGAAAAAAATATCAAAGCTGCGCTTGAAAAATAAATGAAAGTGAGGTAATGCCAATGGAATATCTTATTCCAAGTACTACAGATGAAGCCGTATCCATGCTTGACAAGTACGGTGAGGCTGCGGTTATCATAGCCGGTGGTGTTTTTTTTACGCCTCATAAAGAGGAGCTCTTTAGTGAGGCAGAGGTTCTGATAGATATCGGTAAGCTTGGGTTGAGCTACATTAATGTTGATGAGAAAGGTTTGAAGATAGGAGCAACCACAAACCTGACCTCATTAATGGCCTCCGAGGTTATCAACAAAGGGGTATTCAGGGTGCTTGCTGAAACAGTGGACGAGATTCCAATACAGAGAATTAGAGACATGGGAACGGTGGGCGGCGAGGTATGTATGAGTGCTGAAACTGACCTGCCAATATCGCTAATGGCTCTGGATGCTAAGGTTGTTTTAAGCTCCACTAAGAGCAGAATTATGCCTTTGGATGAATTCTACACGGGTTATTTGAGCACTGCCCTGGAACCCAATGAGATGGTGACAGAGGTTCAGGTCCCGCTCTTCCCACCCAAAACTGGCGCAGGGTTTTGTAAATTTGAGCGAGGAACTGTAGATTTACCTATAGTTAATGCTGCGGTTCGAATTACTCTGGGGCCGGATGATAAATGTAGCGCGGCTAAAGTCGTGCTTGGGTGTGTTACCTTTCCTCCTGTCATAGCTGACAATGCTGGGAAACTGCTTGTCGGTAAAAAATTAGATGAGAAGATTATAGAAAGTGCTGCCGAGACTGCAGCTGACATTGAATGTATAACGGATATCCGTGCCTCGGGTGAACTCCGCAAGAATTGGATCAAGGTTGCGGTTAGGAAGGCTTTAAATAAGGCTTATGAGCAAGCAAAGGGAGGAAAATAAGGAAAATGGCTGTAACGATTAGATTGATTGTTAATGGCGAAGAGCATAAGGTTGAGGTTGAACCTTGGTGGTCCCTAGCATATGTGTTAAGGGAAAAGATCGGATTGACAGGGACCAAAATTATGTGCAATAACGGCGCTTGTGGCTCCTGTACCGTCCTTCTGGATGGTCAACCTGTGTCTTCGTGCTTGAAGTTGGCAGTACTAGCTGAGGGAAAGAATATCACTACTGTTGAGGGGCTGGCAAATACCGAAGCGGGCGAGTTGCATCCCTTGCAGGAGACTTTCGTCAAGCATAGTGGCTTGCAGTGCGGGACATGTACCCCGGGGATGCTTCTTACTGCTAAAGCTTTGCTTGATAAGAACCCTGCCCCAACTGAGGATGAGGTAAGGGAAGCTCTTGCCGGGAACCTTTGTCGGTGTGGAACTTATAAAAGGATAGTCCAGTGCGTATTGATTGCTGCTGAGACAATGAGAGGAGGTAAATAGAATGTCTAAAGAGTTCTCAGTGTTGGGTAAGAGTTTACCCCGTAAGGATGCTCTGGAAAAAGTAAACGGCGAGGTGAAGTTTGTATCCGATATAAAGTTGCCCAGAATGCTGTACGCCAAATTCCTGAGAAGCCCTTACGCCCATGCCATGATTACTAAAATAGACACCAGCCGAGCCAAGGCATTACCTGGAGTCAAATGCGTGCTAACCCATGAGGATACGCCAAAAGTCCACCCACTAGGCAAATTTGAGTATCTCCTCGATAATAGAATTCACCACGCAGGAGAGGAAGTGGCAGCGGTGGCAGCTGAGACTGAGGATATTGCCATGGAGGCACTGAAGCTAATAGATGTGGAATATGAGGTGGAACCAATCCTTGTTGACCCTGAGGAAGCGATGAAACCTGATGCCCCCTTGGTGCATAAGGAATATGGGACCAATATGTATTACGGTACGGCGCACGGGCATGCCGCTTCACCATCACCACGGTGGAGGAAAGATGGTTGGTTACCATTAGAAGTTGGCGATGTTGAGAAGGGCTTTGCCGAAGCCGATTGCATAGTTGAGGGTGTGTATGAGTCGCCAATACAGCACAACTGCTCTCCAATACCACGCTCGGTGGTATGTGAGTGGGCTGGCAATAACCTGAATTGTTGGGCTGATACCCAGATACCACAGTGGGTAAGCAAAGACGTGGCTAAATGTTTAGGTATGCCGCGTTCTAGTGTCAGGATTATTTGTAACTGGACAGTGGGTGGCTATGGTTCGAAACAACCGGAGAAAATAGCTACCCTCGTTGCAATAATGGCAAAGAAGACAGGTAGGCCGGTGAAGGCCGTATTTACCAGGGAGGAAGAATTCGTCGCTACTCATCATCGCCCTGACTATAAAGGCTACGAGAAGATAGGGGTTAAGAAAGACGGAACAATTACGGCGATGCTTCACCGCGTGGTAGGGAATTTTGGCAGAGACTTTGTTTGGGGTCCAGAGATTATGTCTGCCTCGGCGGCGGCTACTTGCGGTACACTCTACAGATATCAAAACATGAAGTTTGAGGGAGCGGCGGTAATGACAAATATCCCGGATGCCGGCGCCATGAATGGGCTCGGAGACCCGGAGATGGGATTCATCGTTGAAAGGGCAATAGATGAAGCCGCTGAAGCAATTGGAATGGACCCGGTAGAGTTTAGACTGAAGAACTGCGCTAGATATGGCAGTAGAAGTGTCTCACGTCGTGATGTGCTGGGGTTATCACCTGACGAATTGGAACTTCGCCCTGACTGGATAAATTGGGGTATCGTCGGGCATGATTTTGATAGCCTCCAGGAGTGTATTAAGAGGGCGGCGGAGAAATCCGAATGGAAGAAGAAGTGGAAGGGTTGGAAGACCCCGGTGTCGGTCAATGGAACCAAGAGAAGGGGCATAGGTATAGCTATAGGCATGCATATGTCTGCTTACCGTCCATACGCGGCTATTGTAAAGACAAACCAGGACGGTTCGGTTAACGTGATGTCAATGGCTGCTGAAATTGGTCAGGGCATTAGAACAGCTATGGCTCAGGTGGTGGCTGAGACATTGGGGATAGGCTATGAGGATGTTGATGTGTTGCTGGCTGATACCGCTGCCGCGCCCGAGGGGTGGGGGGTTATTGCCAGTGGTGGCACATCCAGTGCTATACCTGCTGCCTGGCATGCTGCGGAAGAGGTGAAACGGCAAGTCTTTGATATCGCCGCGGAGAGGTTGGGAGTAAAGCCAGACCAATTGGAAGCAAGGGATAAAAGGATATATGTTAAAAGTGACCCCCAGAAAGGCATTTCATTCCGCGAAGCGTGCTTACGTGGCTATCAGATTACAGGAGCTTACACTCTTCCCTCCCCAGATGGGTTGAAAGACGAGAAAACCGGGAAAACTATAAATGTCTATGCCTGTTTGGCTACCATTGTTGAGGTGGAGGTGGATACTGAGACCGGCAAGCTGGATGTGGTGCGGATAGCATCAGCCCATGACTGCGGTAGAGCTATAAACCCGCAAATATTAGAGAACCAGATCCTTATGGGACTTATACAGAGCAACGGCTATGGTAGAGCTGAGGAGTATATCATAGACAAAGAGACCGGTGTTGTGCTCAACCCCGACCTGCTAGACTACAAGATAATGACAATCCTTGATATGCCTAAAATGGATGACATAAAAGAAATCTATGTCGAATATCCTTCAGCTTGGGGAGCCTTTGGCAGCAAGGGTTTCAGCGAGACCGGGTCTACAAGCGGCGCCCCAGCCGTAGCTAACGCTGTCTACAATGCGATCGGGGTAAGAGTAAGAGGGGAGCATGTTACCCCGGCAGCAATCCTTGAAGCGCTAGGGAAAATAACTTAGGGGGTGATTAGATTGATGAACATAAAACTTTTTAAAACTAAGGTAATTGACGAGGCTCTATCCCTACTGAGCAAGTATTGGGTCGAGGGGAAGCACCTGGAATACTTCAATGCCAAGACAATTGATGAGGCAGTGTCCTTATTAGATGAGTATGAAGAAGCGAAGGTCATAGCTGGTGGTGTTGACCTAGCACGTTTGATGAAGAATGAGGTTATAGCCCCTAAGGTTTTGGTGAATATAGGGACTATTCCAGAGTTGGCTTCTATCACCGAGGACGCTGAGGGATTAAGGATAGGAGCCTTAGCTACTATCACCGATATCGAGACATCACCAGTAATCAGGGATAAATACGACCTGCTTACCCAGGCAGCTAACTCGGTGGCGGCACCTCAGATCAGGAACATGGCAACCATCGCTGGGAACCTTTGCCAGGCAGTTAGGTGCTGGTATTACACCTTGTCTCCAGTCACCGGTAGAGGCTTTTTCTGCTATCGGAAGGGAGGCACACGCTGCTATGCTGTCACCGGGGACAACAGATACCATGCTGTTTTCGGTGCCGGTGAGTGCCACGCTGCTTTTTCATCAGACATGGCACCAGCCCTTTTAGCCCTGCAGGCAAAGGTAAAGATTGCCGGCCCAGCTGGGGAGAGAACAATCCCCCTGGGGGAATTCTACACGCCTTTAGGGAATATCCTTGAGCCCAACGAGATGATTACTGAACTACGGGTTCCCACCCCAAAGCCTGGTACCAAGCAGCGATACCTGAAATTCAGGCTAAGGAAGGCGATAGACCCTGCTATTGCAAGTGCGGCTGCAGCGGTCACCATCGAGGCGGGGAAGGTCAGTAGTGCCAGGATTGTGCTTGGTGCGGTAGCACCAAGTCCGTATAGAAGCGTTGAAGCTGAGGAGACCATCGAAGGAAAGGTGATAACCGAAAGCCTGGCAGAGACAGCGGCAAAGAGGGCGATGAGCAAGGCAACACCATTAAGAATGAACGCCTACAAGGTAACGATAGCCGAGACTCTGCTGAAGAGAGCAATAATGGAATAGATAGGAGAACTTACCGCAAAACGCAAAGAGGTAGGTGAGACTAAAGTAAATAAGCACCCCGAGAAATCCATTTGGTTAACCTGTAGGACATGCCGGCCAGGGAAATGGGTTTGTACCGTCTGCCGAAAGCGAAAAGAGTTTCCTATGCTCTGTCCAGTAAGGAAAATGGTGTTAGAGAGAATGGAAAACATCCACGAGAGACCGGCTTCTGTGCAGATTGCAGAGATTGCGAAGGAGGACGTAACGCCTCTTGGACAGCGCTTTGAATTGTCTGAATTACCCAAATTAAAGGTCAAGAGGATACCGGGATATGCAGACGAAGTCCGTAACCTCGAACAAGCTAAAGACCTTCCCTTTTCAGACGTCCTTGTTTTCGCCGAAGGTAGCAGGGTTAACTCCTATGAGGAGCTCGTTCAATTAGCTACCCAGGATAACTACAAGGGTCGGGAGTTCATTGAGGTGGTGGTATTACCCTTCGGCATCGTCGACGGGGGGTAGAACGCAACCTATGGGTGAGGGGGTGAAAAAGTATCTGAGTAAATGTGATAAGGCTGAAGAGCATTATGCATCCTAAGCCAGCACCAAGTCTCATGGAGAAGGAAAGGGGGAAATTATGGTAAATGCAGAATTAACTGAAAAGGAAAAGGGGATAGCGGCGACTTTGAGAGAGACGCTTGTTGTCCTGGGTTGTTCCTTGATTAGAGAAAAGGGGGAGGAGGTAGCCAGAAAGGCTTTTGAAGAGCTAGCAGAATCAAGAGTAGAAGCGTTGAAGAACGCTGGTAAACTCGGGACAACTTTTGAAGATTTCGCCAAGGGTATTTTGGTGACGGCGCCTCTTCTGGATGAGGAACTTCACTGGGATATTGAAAACAAAAAACTTAGAATCACGAAATGCGGACTTTGGGACGCAGCCAAGAAATTGGGTTACGAAGACACCCCTATGTGCATCCGATGTCAGGCTACATCAGACGTCTTTCTAAAGCATATGCTTCCAGGATACAAGAAGACTATAGTCAAGTCTCTGTGGAAGGGCGATGATGAATGCTATATGACCTACGCCAAGGAAGAGTAATTTGTTGACAACACCAAAGTAGGAGGCGATAGTTATGAATCTAGAAGACTTACTTACAGAAGAAGACAAAGCCATCCAGAAACTGGTTAGAGAATTTGTAAACAAAGAAATTATGCCGAAAAGGACTGAATTAGAGGGGGATGAGGGGCTTGTAGAAGGGATACTGCAAAAACTCGTTGATATGGATATAGTGCGGATGGGTTTCCCTAAGGAATACAGTGGCTTAGGGTCAGACCCATCCCCTTTTTATCATACCATTATTACCGAGGAACTGGCACGAGGGGATGTGGGCATAAGCGTGATGGTAGGACAAAGTGCCGGTATACACCTCGGTGGAGCTATAAAAGCGGGGAATAAGGCTGTCATTGACAGGTTTGTCCCTCGCTTCTGCGGCAACAAGTTTGTACGCAGTTGCTTTTCGATGTCGGAGCCAGAGGGAGGTTGTGATATCGAAAATTTGGATATGCAGGGCAGGACTATCCGAACTATAGCCAAGTTAGATGGAGATGAGTGGGTAATCAACGGAAGCAAAGTTTGGCCTCTCAATGGTGATAATGCAGAGATGTATTTGACAATTTGTTCCACTGACCCCAAGCTGGGCGAAGAGGGGATAGCGATAATATTTGTACCGGGAGATGCTCCTGGACTATCCTTCGGGAAACCAGAGAAGAAGTTAGGTTTCAGGACAGCGCACAACGCAGCTGTCTACTATGATGATGTCCGTGTTCCCAAAGGATACAGACTGGCTGGACCCGGCGCTGACGCAAATAATTATAAGGCTGGCACTGCAGCTACAAAGGTTCATTCAGCTATGCTGTCTTTGGGTATAGCTCAAGGGGCGTTTGAAACAGCTGTAGAATATACTCAAACCCGCAAGGGCGGCGGGAAATTTGTTAGCCAGCATACTATCGTAGCTGGAGTTATAGCCGACATGGCTATACAGTTAGAGCTAACTAGAGCGGCTGTTTATAATCTGGAATGGATGCTTCATCATCCTGAAGTTTATGGCCCACCATTTTCTAAAGGAATGCTTTCCAAAACTAATATCGTAAAGGTATTTGCTGCGGATGCAGCAGTGTGGGTTACTAATAAAGCAATGGAGTTGATGGGGGCAACTGGATATGACCAGGAAGTTGGATTAGAGAAGTATTTGCGTGATGCCAAAGCTTGCCAGTTGTGGCTGGCAGGCCAGCAAGTATCAAAATATGATATTGCCAAGGGTTATTATGATCTGAAAACTGTTGACTAAAGGCTTTTGGTACTATTTCTCATTCTATTTTCTGCTGTGGTGCCATATTGCCTGAGAATAGGTGAAGTTGATACACCAGTCCGAAACTAATTTGCTAATTTGGGAGGTGTAACTTATGGGGTGGGAGAAAGTGAAGAGTGCCATTCCTGCGGGGAGTTATTACTTTTCGGGCGATGACGCAGTAGCTGAGGGTGCAATTGCAGCGCGGGTCGGCTATTTTGCCGGCTATCCTATTACCCCAAGCACTGAGATTCTAGAAAGAATTTCGGTAAGGTTTAAAGAAGCCGGGGCTGTGTTTATGCAGATGGAAGATGAGATTGCTTCCATCTGTTCTTGTATAGGGGCGTCGTGGGCTGGAGCCAAAACCGTAACTGTTACCTCAGGACCTGGTTTTAGCCTGATGCAGGAGGGAATTGGCTACGCTATCATGGTGGAGGCGCCAGTTGTTATCGTAGATGCGCAGAGGGCAGGTCCCAGCACAGGGCAGGCTACCCGGGTGGGGGGTGGGGATATAATGCAAGCTAAGTGGGGGACGCATGGAGGCAATGAAATCATTGCCCTTTCCCCCTGGTCTGTGCAGGAGCTATATGACCAGACAATTAATGCCTTTAATCTTGCTGAAAGATACCGGGTTCCGGTTATTCTTCTGGCTGAAGAGGCTACTGCCCATCTACGGGAGACGATGCGCGTGGGAGAAGAAATAGAGCTGTTCAGGCGCGAGAAAAAGGCCGGTGCTCCCCCCTTTGGTACAGAGGAGGCTGGCGGAGTTCCGCCCATGCCTGCCTTCGGAGAGAGAGAGAAGCTATTGGTGACCAGCTCCACGCACAATGAGTGGGGTCTCAGAAAGGCGGCTGACCCCCTGGCCCATGAAAAGTTAGTTACCAGGCTACACCATAAGATACTGGATAATAAAGAGGACATTATTCAGTATGAGAGTTATCACCTGGAAGATGCCGCCGTGGCGGTTGTTTGCTACGGCTTTACCGCAAGGAGTGCCTTATTTGCCATAGAGCAACTGCGAGACGAGGGTGCGAAAATAGGGATGGTGAGGTTGAAGACGATTTGGCCTTTTGCTGACATGGCGATTAAAGACATTGGGTCAAAGGTTAAAAAGATACTCGTTCCCGAGATGAACATGGGGCAGGTCGTGGGTGAGGTAATGAAATATGCCCATCGTGACGCGGAGGTAATACCATATAACCAAGTGAATGGGGAAGTTATCCACCCGAACACTTTGGTGCAGCAGTTGAGGAGGCTTTTGTAATGGCTAGAGATCTGGAGCAATATCTGCGGCCTGGGGTTGGTGTTACCACTTTTTGTCCTGGTTGCGGTGAAGCTATTCTGATGGGGCTGATCTTGCGAGCAATAGATGAGCTACAACTAAATATGGATGAGATGCTGTTTGTCTCGGGCATAGGTTGCGCTGCGTGGATACCAAGTCCTCATTTTAATGCTGATACCCTTCACACTTTACATGGTAGAACTATCCCTTGTGCCACCGGAGCTAAGGTGGTTAATCCGAAACTAAAGGTAATGGTTATCAGCGGAGATGGCGATTTGGCTGATATTGGGGGAAACCATCTTATTCACGGAGCGCGCCGGAATATAGACCTTACCGTCGTGTGCGCTAATAACATGAACTATGCAATGACCGGTGGTCAGGTTTGTTCCACTACGCCACTGGGCGCTGTAACGATGACAACACGTGAAGGCAGTCCTTACCGTCCCTTTGACATATGTAAGCTGGTAAAGGCGGCTGGCGCTGTCTATGCTGCCAGATACTCAGTTAGTCAACCATTCGCCTTAATAAATAGTATCAAGAAGGCGTTAGAAACTAAGGGCTTTGCTTTCGTCGAAGCTCTGGCACCCTGTCCGATTCAGTTTGGGAGACGGAACAAGTTTGATTCACCTGCGGACCTGCTTAAAGATATAGCGGCTAGATGTATTTCAAGGGAGGAAGCCGAAGGACTAAGCCCAGAGGAACTAGAGGGTAAAATAATAACCGGAGAGTTTATTAATGGGGCAGATTAAGCAAGTTATGCTATGCGGTTTCGGAGGGCAGGGCGTTGTCCTGGCCGGAACCATCCTTGGTCAGGCAGCTTTCGGTGATGGGAAATGGGTTGGTGGCACGAATTCCTTCGGGGCAGCCGCCAGGGGCGGTAGTTGTAGAGCCGAAGTGGTGCTATCCGACGAGCCGATAAGCTTCCCATATGTAATTGAAGCCGATATCTTAGTTGCTATGTATCAGGCTGCTTATAGCAAATATATCGGACAGGTTAAACGTGAGACGGGGGTGGTCATTTACGACGATGGTTTTGTCTCTCCGAAGGAGGTTGCCGGTTTGAAATACGTGCCTATTCCGGCTACCAAGACAGCGGTTGAAGAACTTGGGAGAGCCATAGTTGCTAATATAATCATTTTGAGTGCAACGGTAGAATTGACGGGGGTAGTTACTAACGAGGCTTTAAAGTCTGCGCTGGAAGAGATTATTCCAGAGAGGCTGAGAGAAATAAATTTAAAGGCGTTGGATATCGGATTTAAGCTGGGAAAAGCGCAGTCTCATAAGCGGTAAGAAGTATGAGTAAAGGAAGGGTGATAGGGTAACATGCCGGTTGAAGGAAGAATATATATACCGATAATAGATGATGAAAGGTGCAATATCTGTGCAGCTTGCCTCAGGGGCTGCCCAGCGGAGATTATTCCTGAGCAGAGGAAGGAGGAATCAAGTTTACGTGGGCGCGTATACCAGGATATCAAGACGGCGCCGTCCTTGGGAGTCGGGCCTGTTGAAATGCCTCCTTGTCAACAGGAGTGTCCTATTCACCAGGATATAAGGGGATATACAAGGCTTATTGCCGATGGGAAATACGCAGAGGCACTGAAGTTAATCAGGGAAACAAACGCCCTTCCGTCAGTTACTGGATATGTTTGCCATCATCCGTGCGAAGCGGCGTGCGTAAGAAGGTTTGTTGAAGAGCCATGTGCTATAAAGAATTTAAAGCGGTTTGTCGCTGATTTTGATGATGGAAAGCTGGCGCCGCCGGAAATCAAAAAGAGCGCAGGGAAGGTCTCAATAATCGGGTCAGGACCAGCCGGGTTGGCTGCTGCCTATGACCTGGCCAGAGACGGTTACAAGGTAGAGGTCATTGAAGCGCTGGCTGAGCCTGGCGGGATGTTACGCTGGGCGATTCCTCCATTCAGGTTGCCCAGAGACATATTAGCTCGAGATATTAAGTATATTGAGAGAATGGGTGTTGACATAAAAACCGGCGTTAAGTTCGGTGTAGATGTGACCCTGTCGGGACTCAAGGAGAAAGGGTCTGATGCAATCATCATGGCCATAGGGACCCACCAGGGCTTAAAGATAGGGATAGAAAATGAGAAAAGTATTGGTGGGTATATCGATTGCCTTGCCTTTTTGAGGAAATATTCTAACGGTGAGCAGGTGGCTCTCGGGGACAAGGTTATTGTTGTCGGCGGGGGAAATGCGGCGATTGACGCAGCGCGCTCGGGTCTGCGTTGCGGAGCAAAAGAGGTTGTGATTGTTTATCGCCGCAGCCGTGAAGAGATGCCTGCTGATAGGGACGAGGTGAGTGAAGCGGAGGAGGAGGGGATTAAAATTAACTATTTAGTTGCGCCAGTCAAGATTATCGAGAAGAACGGACAGGTTCAGGGGCTTGAGTGTATAAAGACCGAACTCGGTGAGCCGGATGAGTCAGGACGGAGGAGACCCGTTCCAATAAAGGGCTCGGAATTTGTCCTGGAGGCTACCTCGATTATTCCGGCAATAGGCCAGCAACCTGACCTTTCCTGGAATAAGGAGGGCTTACCGTTCAAGTTTTCACCAAGAAACACCTTTATTGTCGATGACAATGGCTCAACGAATGTGAAAGGCGTATTTGCCATAGGAGACGCGGTAAATGGGCCGACCACGGTGGTGGAAGCCATGGCAAGCGGCAAGACGGTAGCTGAGTCAGTAAAGGCCTATTTATCTGTTGCAGAGCGGAGGCGAGCATGATAACTAAAGACTGCCAGGTAAGTGTAGTAAAGCGACATCCCGAAAAAACCTTGGCTGTAAACCAGAGATTATCGGGGAATGCCTTGGTAAAGCTGGGCTTTGACGAGAAAACGGCAGTAAAGGAGGCAAAGCGTTGTTTAGGGAATGTCCAATGTGAAAGTTGTGACTTATGCCGTATCTTTTGTCCTGACTTATGTATAACAAGGAACAAAAAGACAGGTCGGATTGAGATTGATGACAATTATTGCAAGGGGTGCGGCATTTGCGCTATGATTTGTCCTAAAGGTGCTATTAGGATGGTGTTGGAAGAATAGAATCTTACCATTTAAAATAGAAAAAAGGAGAATTTATGATGGCAGATTTAGCAACTTTGGATTTGAAACCCTATATTGACGAGTTTGGTCCCGAGAAAATAATTGTTGTTTCGGATCCGAAAACCGGGATGAAGGGGTATCTGGTATTAGATAACTCATCGAGAGGCTTACCGAAGGGCGGGTCCAGGATGGCTCCAGACCTGACCTTAACTACTGTAATGAGACTCGCCAGAGCAATGACGTGGAAATACGCCGCTATAGATGTAAACTTGGGGGGAGCCAAGGGAGGCATTGTAGCCGACCCGAAGAGTCCCCACAAAGAGGAAATCCTGAGGGCCTGGGCTTACTCATTGAGAGAGTATATCCCGAAGGTATACGTGTTTGGGCTTGATATGGGCATAAGTGAAAGAGATGCTGCCGTAGTCTGTGATGAATTGAAGGATTTAACAGCCGCGGTGGCAAAACCAGGTGTTTTGGGGGGGTTGCCTTACGACGAGATTGGAGCAGCCGGTTATGGAGTAGCCGAAGCTGCTTTAGAGGCACTCGAATTCTTGGGAAAGGACCCCGCAAAAACGGTAGCTTCGGTTCAGGGATTTGGAGCGCTGGCGAGCGCATCCGCGAAGCGACTTCATGAGGCAGGAGCTACTGTAGTAGCCATTTCAAGTGTGGATGGCGCCCTATATGATAAAGGCGGGCTGGATATCCCCAAACTACTAAAGCTGAAAGCGGATTACGGGGACGCATGTATAAAGGAGTATAAAGGCGGCCAATTACTTCCACTTGGCGAGGAATCGTTTGTGGACTGCGATCTGCTGATCCCCGGTGCTAAAGAGGATGTCATTACGAAGGCAAACGTTGGCAAGGTTAAAGCGACGGTAATAGTTGAAGGGGCTAATATGCCTATAACTCCTGAGGCTGAGAAAATACTACATGACAGAGGCGTTGCTTTAATACCGGATTTCCTGGCAAATGCTGGCGCTGCCGTTGTAGCCGGTATTGAAATGTTCACCAGGTTTAATCCCATAAGTCCAGGACTGGAGGGGATATACAAAACAATCTCGGATAAAATAAGACCAAATACGAGGCTAGTCCTTGAAGAGTGGTCAAAGACGAAGAGATTCACCAGGGATACCATGCTTGATATATCAAAGAAAAGAGTATTACAGGCAATGGATTATAGGGGTCAGCTTACCCCAGAGCTCAAAAAGAAATACAAGGCATATCTGGAAGGGTAAAAATTTTTGGGGAGTTAAAGATGAGGGTAAGTATAAGCGAGTTAGAACTGAAGAAGTTAGGTATAGAAGTAAAGAAGAGCCTGTTATCGGCGAATTTGAGTTTAGACGGGGAAAAATTAAATTACCCTATTATTGTAGGAGATGGTCAATGTTTAGTGGTTAGGGGCATAGAGAGGGGAAATATGGTTTACTTGAACCCCAAGGTGCCCAAGGTGGTTTATTATGCCCCTTATTTTACATGGGATGGAAAAGCTTATGACGGCGTGCCGGTGTATCCGGATATTTCCTCAGCTTTCAAAAGCCTGGCTGAAGGCCAGAAGTTAGAGTTAGCCAACGAAACCCCCGTCGAATTATACGATATATTAAGCAGGGATTTTGAGGTCTCCATTGAAAAGGGAGCCGCTGAAGCTAAGAAAGTGAATGTCTATAAGATGAAGGCTTCATCGGTCGAGGAGTGGTTGGACGATGTAAATCCCGCTATAAAAGACGCCGCTCTAAAGATACTAGCCGGCCTAAATTTGGAAACGAAAGAGCTAGAATTTATAAAAGGGCTTTTGTCGAAGAATTTTGAGGCCTTCGCTTCTTTAAAGGGCTTTTTAGGTAAATTAAACTCGCTTTTCTGTAGCTCAATTTTAAATGTAGGGGCTTTAACAGGACTGAGGTTGAAGGATATTGACGAGGATACTTACGCTATTTATACTCCCCAAAACGATGAGGTCTACGTTCTTACCCCCAGAAGGCTGGATTATGGTTATATGACTCTTGTAGATGAGGGAGTGGATATAACCAAAGTGCTCGACCAAATTTTGGTTGCACCCGTAGGTATTGAGGAAAAGGATTTAGAATTAAAGGAATTAGAATGGATTAAGAAGGATACTACGGGCGTTACCAATGTTTTGAGGGAATGGAGAGAGTCCATAGCATACTTAGATTTGCCTTTTTATATTATTGGAGCGTATATCACTAAGCTCCCTCTGGAGAAGGCCTTAAAATTTTTACAAAATAATCTCGGTATTACAGAAAGGCAAGTCTACGAGCATTATAAGGATTCTTTGAAGGATACGCTTAATTCGCTTAACTTACCGGATATTTCAGTTGATGAGTACTTTGTGGTTCTCCATGCTGGAGATAGAACCTTAGTCCCTTCGTTGCCTTCCGACCATGTGATTACACCGAACTCAAACACGGTGAAGTTGGATACCGGACTAAAAATTTTATACAAAGGGGTTTTAAGGGCTGTTTCAGATTTAGCTAGAACGCTTCCTCTATCGGAAGAGGCAAAGCGATTTTACCAGATTCTTAAAGAAACAATGCTCCAAGTGATCATTCCAAGTGTAAGTGCTGGGAAAAAGGGCTGCGATATTCATCAAGCGGCTATAGATGGATTGAAAGCACGTGTCAAAGGTGGCGAGCCTGTACCAGAAGGGAAAAGCCTGGATGAATATAATAGGGATATGGGTCATGTTTTTGGCAGACAGGAACCGGTAACAATTGCATTTATCGGTGGTAACACGGAGACCATAAAGGAAGGGATGGTTGGCAGCGTTGAACTTCAATGGCCATATAAACAATATGCGTTTGGCGTTGAAGACTCTTATCTAGCTGGTCCTGATAGAGGCATTAACTTTACCAGCGGGAATACCAGCGAAGAAAGTGGTTAAGTTAAACTTTAAATTAAAGGAGAGTGACAACGATGGTACCTGAAAAGCCTTATGCGGAAGCCGATGTGGTAGTTGTGGGTTATGGTTGCGCCGGTGGCGCGGCTGCGGTTACTGCCCATGACAATGGAGCAAGCGTCATAATTTTGGAGAAGTCGGCCGAGCCAACCCCAAATTCACGATGCTCGGCAGGCAATCAGATTTATCCTAAAGACCCGAAGGACAAGGGAAAAATGGCTGCATATTTGCACGCCGTTTGCTTTGGCACCGTGGAGCGGGAGGTTGTTGACGCATTTGTTGACGGTCTATTGCAGAACCCGGATTGGTATAAGCAATTGGGGGGTGAACTTGAAGCCTTTTTCTTTCCACCAGCATCTTGTTCTTTGTATATCCCTGATAAAACCTATTCAGGGCTTCCCGAGGCACAGGGGCTGCAATTAGAGCTGCGGTGTCTTAAGCAGACTGATACTTGCCCTGAGCATTCCGGGGGAGACCGGGTATGGCATCTCATTGACCGGCAGATAAAGAAGACCGATATTAAGGTTATGACCGCTACACCGGCGAAGGAGCTGGTTAAAAACGAAAAGGGCGAGATAACCGGTGTCATCGCTGCGGTAAAAGGCAAGGACGTCTATATTAAGGCGAACAAAGCGGTAATTATGACCTGTGGTGGCTTTGAGTTTGATGAAGACCTGAAGCGGGACAATTTAACTCCAAGGCCGATATTCTCATTTGGCAATCCAGATAATACCGGCGATGGTATCAGAATGGTACAAAAGGTTGGTGCCGCGCTGTGGCATATGAGCAAACAGGCAACATACCTTGCTGTTAAGGTCCCTGAGTTTGAGTCAGGATTTGTTATAAACCTCCTGGCCCCGGGTTTTATTTATGTGGACAAGCACGCTAAAAGGTGGGCTGATGAAACACACATAGAATGCCATGAATTCTGGGTACCTCTATCACAATTTGACATCGAACACTTTGAATATCCACGCGTACCCACTTACCTTATCTTTGATGAGGAAGTCAGGCGAATAGGACCTATCAGCTATGCTACAATGGGGTATAACGTAATTGCAAAGAAATACATTTGGAGCTTAGATAACTCGGCAGAGATCAAGAAGGGCTGGATTGTCCAAGCCAAAAGTATAGCTGAGCTGGCTAAGCGGTTAGAGTTAGACGAAAAGACATTAGAAGATACTATTAATAGGTATAATGAACATTGCAAGGCTAACAATGATAAAGATTTTGGCAGACCCAGAGAGCTGCTTAAGGCTATTGAAGGACCACCATACTATGGTATGAAACTTTGGCCGGTGCTGTTTAATACTCAGGGTGGTCCGCGCCGGGATAAAGATGCCAGGGTATTAGACGCCGATGGCAAACCTATCCCCAGATTATATGCTGCAGGGGAATTTGGCTCTATCTGGGGCTTCTTATACCAGACGTCAACTAATTTCTCTGAGACTATTGTTTTCGGTCGAATAGCTGGCAAGAATGCCGCTAAACTATCAACATTAGAGTCATAGCTATGCTTATTGGGGAAAGAAAATTCATTATTGATGCTTCCAGGCAGAGAATATGGGACCTTCTGTTAAGGGCAACAATGAGGCTCCTGCCCTTTGAAAGGTGTAACATTCGCAGTCAAACTGAGTTCAGCGCCGTGCTAAAGATGAAGGTGGGTCCAATTACCTTGCCCATGCAAGTGGAGATGGAAATAGTAGATATAGTTCCTCCTGAGTCTATGGATACTATGCTTAAGGCGAAAGGTATGGGAGGAATTGCTTGGATAAACCAGAAGTCCACATTTAAGCTAACGGCGATTGATGAAGGCAAGACTGAAGTTGAGGCCAAAATATTTGCCGAGGGGATGTCACCGCTATTAAAGTGGTTTTTCCTGCCAATGGTAAGGAGCTTTGCTGCTGATTCCTATAAGTTCCTTGAGGAACGTCTTAGACAATGGGCTTAGCTCTTGTAAAGCTTCAGTCGTTTTCGTACTGTTTCAAAGCCCTTCCCCCCACCACCTAGCTTTATTCCTCCCAAGGGTGGTGGTGCTCCTTTATCTCCTCCCCTTATTAACCCTACTAGTCCGTGGGGCAGGAATATGATAACCACTATAAAAATAAGGCCAAGCAACAGTGTGTTGTATAAAGGAAACTTGGCTAATACCATATCTGATAAAAATGTGATAATGACAGCACCCAGAACAGGACCGTAGAATCGTCCAATACCACCAAAGAGAGCCATCACGACGGGGTAAAAGGAGAGGAAGGGGTTAAAGGCGAGCCTTGGGTCAATATATGACCATCGTGTGGCCATAACTACCCCGGCTGCACCCATGAAAAAACAGGTGATGGCAAAGGTAAAAATTTTCACCATATTTACGTTTACGCCTATGTGGGCAGAAGCCTCCTCGCTTTCCCCAATACTTTGCAAAGCAAGCCCGTATTTAGAACGTCTAAGGAAGTAGGCGACAAGCAGCGTCGCGAGGAGAATGCCTAGCATATAGTAAAAAACAGTCACGGGATTTAAAAAGGTAAGCCACCTGCCAGCCGTGCCTGTTATATTAATCTCATAATATATCATGATATGCCTGAACAGCTCGCTAAGCCCAAAAGTAAATATAATAAAATACATACCTCTTAGCCTTAGAGCTATCAGACCAACCAGGAGGCCGAGCACCAAACTCAATAAACCACCGATAACGATAATCACAGGTAAGGGTAGTGACTGCAGTATTGCTGAGGTATATACGCCGATTCCGAAAAAGGCAGCAGTAGCAAGTGAGACGTAATTGGTGGGACCACAGAAAGCAGCCCAACTCATAGAGAGAATCACATACATGAAGATACTGATAAATAATATGACAATATAAGGTGGAGCGTATTGAGGCATAGCTGCCACTAGGATTAAGGCTGCCAGAAGTACCAATGGTACAAAATATTTTTTAGCAATAATAGCGTTTATACCATTCATTTCCTATCTTCCAAAAATACCTGTCGGCCTTACCAGGAGTATAATCAGGAACAGAATGTAGTAGGAAGCCATGGTGAGACCTGGGTTAAAATACATCACTGCGCTGCCGACGATACCTAGTATAAAACCTCCTATTAAACTACCTATGATATTACCCAATCCACCTAAGACAATCACTATGAGGGCGATTATTATGTACTGTAGGCCCATATATGCTGAAATTGAGAGTGTCATGCTTATCAGTGCACCGGCTAAACCAGCCAGCACAGCACCGAGTCCGAAGGATATACCAAGTACCAGGTAAACGTTTACCCCCACAAGTTGGGCTGTATCTAGAGCTTGGGCTGTTGCTCTAATGGCCTTTCCCATGCGGGTATGAGTTAGGAAGAGGTAGATAATTAGACAGAAGACTACAGAGAATAAAAGGGCTACCAACCGATTCGCGGCAAACATTGCTCCAGCTAAAGTGACAGATTGAGTTAAGTAACTATACGCCTTTGTGGTGGAGCCAAAGGCAAGCGCAGCCACATTTTGAAGGACAAACGATAGACCAAAAGCAACCAGGAGGGAACTGCCCTCAAAGGCGGCTATTGATTTTGATGACATTCTGAGATGCTGAAACAAAAGCCTATGAATTCCAAAGGCTATCAGGAACATAAAAGGGGCGCAGATGACAAGAGAAATAAGAGGGCTAATTCCAAAGAGAACATATAAGAGATAGGCGCCAAAGGCGCCAAGCATAATAAATTCACCGTGAGCCAGGTTCAGCACTCGGGCAACGCCATACTGGAGGTTAAGCCCTACCGCTATTAGGGCGAAGATTCCTCCCATTATTAAACCAGCAATAACTATATCAAGAATTGCTGTAATCACAACTTTCCTCTTTTAATCGCTAACATGCTGCAGGCTGCCGACTGCGAGCCGCCTTCGGCAGCCTGCTTCAAACCAATACTAACTCTGTATCTAGCTTGTCTTCAGGCAAAAGCCTCTGTCTTTTATTGTTAAAACTCTTGAATGTACTCTAGTCTAGCCATGAAGGCTTAGGATATATTGGGTCTGCCATACGCCACGACTCAGGAGCTATCGGCACATACTTGCCCCCTTGCCACTGGCTAACGCCGGGGCCAAGTGAGTTATAGTTGTTTTCGAATTTTACATCACGCCAAAGCGTGGTATGGAACGTCTCGGTAGCCAGCATATCCCTTATCTTGTCGTGGTCAAGACCGACCTTCTCAATACATTGCTGCAGAATTTCAAGTGATGTCCAGCGCTGAGGGCTACATAGGTAATCAGTCTCTACACCCCATCGGTCGAGGTATTTTTGTTCATATGCTATTGCTGCAGGGTCATCCGGATCCCATGCTCCCTGACCGAGGACTCCCTCCATCTTGGTGCCGAACTTTTCCCAGAGGGGAGGCTCAGCCGCAGGATAAGCAATGTAC
>CAZDHX010000008.1:0-15381 GCA_964505425.1 uncultured Dehalococcoidales bacterium
TCCCATACTCGCCCCCCCGGCCCCGCCGTCTTCATTTCCCACACCCGGGGGGCGGGGCCTAGTGGGGGCAACCTTGATATGCTGGGCTGGACCAGAGACCTTAGGGCAATGATTGATTATCTATGCGCCTTACCCGAGGTGGACAGGTCTTCTCTTTGTCTGCTTGGCTTTAGTGGCGGGGCGGCGGTTTCCATATATGTCGCCTCGGGGGAGAAAAGGGTATCATCGGTGGCTGCCTGCGCCTGCCCGGCGGAGTTTACTAAACTTGGAGAAGCGCAGTCCCTCATTGAACGTTTTCGCAGTATCGGTGCCATCAGGGATGCAGAATTTCCCTCCTCCGCCCAGGAGTGGCTCGACGGCTTCAGGCAGGTCAAGCCGATTGACTATGTGGCTGGGATTTCTCCCCGCCCCCTGTTGCTGGTGCATGGCAGCCAGGATGAGTTGGTGGACGTTGGTGAAGCCCGTCGTCTGTATGCTAAGGCGGGGGAGCCCAAGAAGCTGGTCATAGTGGAGGGAGCGGGGCACCGCCTGCGGCAGAATGATGAGGCGATGGCTATAGTCTTGGACTGGCTTAAAGCCCATACCCCTCCTCCCCCCTAAGCTTATTTTTCCCACCCGCCCGCCCACATAAGCTCCGCTTCTGAGGCTTTCTTTCCCCACCCTGTCTGTTGGGGGGATTTCGCCTGCTCCTTTTTTCTCCCTCCCCTCTAATTAAAGGAATTTTAAAGGCATAGCCTTTGAGGGTGGGTCAGGGTGGGAAGAAGAACAACCGTAAAACAGGCAGGAGGGTGATATAAAATAAATTGACCTCTAGTTAAAGATTAGTTTATAATTAAGTTAGGTGGCAAGCTTGCACGAAAGTTGTGGTGTTTTTGGGGTTTACGCCCCTGGCGAAGATGTAGCCCGACTTACCTTTTTTGCCTTATTTGCCCTCCAGCACCGCGGTCAGGAAAGCGCCGGTATTGCCACCACCGATGGCAAACAGCTCCAGGTTTACGCCGATATGGGGCTGGTCTCCCAGGTATTTGATGAGCATTCGCTGACTCACCTCACCGGCGATATTGCTATCGGGCATAACCGTTACTCCACCAGGGGTTCCAGCCGGGTAACTAATGCCCAGCCCCTTATCGTTGGGGAGGGCAAAAATGCCCTCGCCATCGCCCACAACGGTAATATCGTCAATGCCGAGCACCTCTATCAGGAACTCTGTGACCAGGGCTATGCCTTCAATACCTCCACCGATACCGAGGTTATCGCTAACCTTATCCTCTCTTCCCCGGAGAAAAACTGGGTGGACAAGATAAAGTATGCCATGCATCGGCTTCAGGGAGCCTACTCTCTAACCATTATGACCAACCATACCCTGTATGGTGTCCGCGACCCCTTCGGTGTGCGCCCCCTGTGCCTGGGGGAGATTAATGGGGGGTGGGTTATCGCCTCGGAGAGCTGTGCTCTTGACCATATTGGCGCCACCTTGCTCCGCGAGGTTGAGCCCGGCGAGATAGTAGCCATTACCGATAAGGGAATCGATAGTTATCGGGTAGAGTCGAGCCGGAAGGCGGTATGTATCTTTGAATATATCTACTTTGCCCGCCCTGATTCATTGATTAACGGGCGGCTGCTTTACCCGGCAAGGCTGGCGATGGGTGAGGGGCTGGCTGAGGAACACAAGGTTGATGCCGACCTGGTGATGGGCGTGCCTGATTCGGCGACTGCCGCCGGCATCGGCTATGCCCGCTATTCGGGCATACCCCTGGCTGAGGGGTTGCTCAAGAACCGCTACATCGGGCGTACCTTTATTGAGCCTGACCAGCGCATCAGGGACCTCGGCGTTAAGCTGAAATTTAACCCCTTGCCCCAGATGCTTGATGGCAAGCGGGTGGTGGTCATTGATGATAGCATCGTCCGTGGCACTACCACCCCCAAGGTGGTGGGGCTGCTGAGGCGGGCGGGGGCTAAAGAGGTGCATATGCGTATCTGCGCCCCGCCCATCCGCTACCCCTGCTTCTTCGGGGTGGATATGGCGACTCGCGGCGAGCTGATTGCGGCTCAGAAGACGGTGCCCGAGGTCAGGGATTTTATCGGCGCTGATTCTCTGGGCTATCTGAGCATTGACGGACTGGTTAAGGCGGTGGCTCTGCCCCGCGATATCTTCTGCCTGGCTTGCTTTACCGGCGACTACCCGATTCCGGTACAGCTTGAGATGGATAAGCTGGCACTGGAGACTACACCCACTGATTAGTAACCCCTCTTCAAATCTCTTTTATTTTCCCCACTTTACCCCGCTCCCCATAGGCGTCTTTTTCCCACCCTCCCGCCCAGTAGGCTTCGCGGCTTATCCCTGCCATGTGGGGCTTCATTCCCCTCTTTGACTCTCCCCCAATTGAGGTGTTTAAGAGGGGCGTTAGCCCCTCTTTTTAAAAACCTTCCCCCTCTCCCTTGAGGGAGAGGGGGATATAGGGGGTGAGGGTGACCATATCGGGATTTGAGTTGTAGCTCGCTTTCTGCTAGTCTAGAGGCGGAGGCGATTGTTGGCAATCAAGCATACCTATACTGACGCCGGGGTCAACATTGAGGTTGCGGCTGGAGTTAAAAAACTGATTGGCCAGCACGCCCGCTCAACCTACGGTCCTCAGGTCTTGTCTGGCGTTGGCTTCTTCGGCGGGCTCTTTGAATTTAAGGGGTATAGAGAGCCTGTCTTGGTCTCAAGCGTGGACGGGGTGGGCACCAAGCTAAAGCTCGCCTCGGCTCTGGGCAGGCATGAGGGCGTTGGTATTGACATCGTCAACCACTGCGTCAATGACATACTTACCTGCGGCGCCGAGCCGCTTTTCTTTCTGGACTATATCGCTATGGGCAAGCTCAAGCCGGAGGCAATAGAAGCTATCGCCCGCGGGCTGGCTTCCGCCTGCCGTGAGGTGGGCTGTGTCCTTATCGGTGGGGAGACGGCGGAGATGCCGGGGCTGTACGCCGGCGAGGACTACGACCTGGTCGGCTTTGTCATCGGCGTGGTGGAAAAGGACAAGATTATTATGGGCAAGACGATTGCCGCTGGCGATGCTATTATCGGCTTGCCCTCCAGCGGGCTACACACCAACGGCTATTCCTTAGCGCGCAAGATTTTCGGCGAGACAGCCTCAGCGCTGAATAAACGCTACCCCGAATTAGGTCGAACTCTGGGCGAGGCGCTTTTAGAGCCTCACCGTTGTTATTATCGTCAGTTGAAGCCGCTGCTGCCAGTTATTAAGGGTTTATCTCATATCACCGGCGGCGGCTTGATTGATAATGTTCCCCGCGTTCTGCCTGAGGGTCTGGCGGCAAAGTTTAACACTAAGTCCTGGGCGGTGCCGCCCATCTTTAAGCTTATTCAGCAGCGGGGCAATGTTGACCGGGACGAGATGTTTTGTGTATTTAATATGGGTATCGGCATGGCTATAATTTGCTCGGCGGATAACGTTGACCATTTTACCAAAGCCCTGCCTGAGGCTAAACTTATCGGCGAGGTGATAAGGCAGGCGGGGGCGAGGGTAGTTATTGAATAGTTAAACGGAGGTTTTTATGCGAGCCATTGTTAGCGTCTCTGATAAGACTGGGGTAACCGATTTTGCTAAGGGATTGAGCCAGCTCGGCTTTGAGGTCTTCTCTACCGGCGGCACCAAAAAGGCGCTGGCGGAGGCTAAGGTTCCGGTAAAGAGCGTCTCCGAGATTACCGGCTTCCCCGAAATTCTTGACGGCCGGGTGAAGACCCTCCACCCTATGGTTCACGGCGGCATTCTGGCTAACCGCAAGATAAAAGCCCATATGGAGGAATTAGCCAAGCATAATATCGGTGAAATCAACCTGGTGGCGGTCAACCTTTACCCCTTCGTCCAGACGGTGGCTAAGGAGGAGGTCGGCCTCGATGAGGCACTGGAGAATATTGATATCGGCGGGCCAACCATGATTCGGGCGGCAGCTAAAAATTTCCCCAGCGTCATCGTGGTTGTTGACCCCAAAGATTACCAGCCGGTCTTGGAGAAGTTAAAGAAGGGTGACTTGCCTCTGGCGGAGCGCAAGAGGCTGGCACAGAAGGCGTTTCAGCATGTTGCCGTCTATGATACCGCCATCTCCCAGTACCTGCGAAAGGACGAGGAGGGCTTCCCTGAGGATATGACCATTGCCCTCAAGAAGCGCTACGGGCTTCGCTATGGCGAGAACCCGCACCAGCAGGCGGCCTTCTATGCCGAGCAGGTAGGGGGTGAAGTAGATAGCGGCATCACCTGGGCGGAGCAACTTGGGGGCAAGGAGCTTTCCTTTAATAATATCCTTGACGCCGATGCCGCCTGGGGGGCAGTGACCGATTTTGCCGCCGCCACGGTAGCGGTTATAAAACATACCAACCCCTGCGGGCTGGCAAGTTATGACGATATCGCCGAAGCCTACCGCCGAGCCTTCAGCGGCGACTCGGTAGCCGCCTTCGGCGGCATTGTTGCCTGCAACCGTCCGGTTACCCTGGCGATGGCTCAGGAGATGAAGCCCGTCTTCTATGAGATTGTTATTGCTCCCGAATATGAGGCGGAGGCGTTAAAGCTATTAAAGACGAAGAAGGACCTGCGTATCCTTGTTGCTCAGTTGCCGCCGGGTTATGGCAAGGCGCCGACTGGCTATCTTGATTTCCGCCGGGTGAAGGGTGGGCTTTTAGTCCAGGATTCAGAC
This sequence comes from uncultured Dehalococcoidales bacterium, assembly GCA_964505425.1. GTDB lineage: Bacteria > Chloroflexota > Dehalococcoidia > Dehalococcoidales > BS750m-G39 > CAVTZP01. The sequence continues at coordinate 4,696 of CAZDHX010000008.1, forward strand.
TCCCTGCCCGAGGCTGGCGTCAACTTGAAAACGGTGACCAAGCGCCAGCCAACGCCGGAGGAAATAGAGGACTTACTCTTTGCATGGAGGGCGGTCAAGCATATAAAATCTAATGCCATCGTGCTGGTTAAGGATAAGACGCTTCTGGGGATGGGGGCGGGGCAGCCCAGCCGCATTATCAGCGCCAAGATAGCCATTGATAAAGCCGGCGACAAGGTTGCCGGCAGCGTGCTGGCTTCGGACGCCATGTTCCCCTTCCCCGACGTGGTTGAGGCCGCCGCCGCCGCTAAGGTAACGGCTATCATTCAGCCCGGCGGCTCAATAAGGGACGAGGACTCAATCAAGGCGGCGGATAAGCATAATATGGCGATGGTCTTTACTGGCGAGAGGCATTTCCGACACTAGCAGGAAAGTGAGGCGGAATATGGCTAACGCGGTTATAGTTTCTGATATGCTAAGAGGTTTTCTGGAGGAGGGTTACCCCCTTTATTGCGGGGAGAGGGCGCGGCGCATAATCCCCAATGTCCAGCGCCTGCTGGAGAGGGAGCTTGCCCGGGGCTCTAAGATATTCTTTCTCTGTGACCACCATGCCCCCGATGACCCCGAGTTCAAGATGTTCCCCCCGCACGCCATCGAGGGCACCGCTGAGGCTGAGGTCATCCCCGAGCTAGCCAAGTATAAGGGCGAGGTAATACCCAAGAAGACCTTCAGCTCATTTTTCGGCACCTCGCTTGAGGAGAAGCTGAAAAGACTAAAGCCAAAGAAGGTGACTATCTGCGGGGTGTGCACTCACATCTGCGTATTATCGGCGGTGGCTGATGCCAGGGTCCGTGGCTATGAGGTGGAGGTGCCGGTTGACTGCGTCGCCTCCTTTGATGAGAAGGGGCATCACTTCGCCCTGGGTTATATGAAAGATGTATTGGGGGCTAAGCTGACCAGCCCTGGGGTCAGGCGGGCTAAGCCAGCTAAGTTCGAGCCATCTGAGGAGGTGCTCTCCGGGGAGACGGCTGATGTCTACTTTGCCCGCACTGTGGAGATACTGCGCCAGGAGGGGCTTAACCCGGTAGCCACCATGGAGATATTCACCAGCCGGGCGGGGGTTTTCTGCGGTATAGATGAGGTCAAGGCGCTACTGGCTAAGGTTTTGCCCAAGGGCAAGGGCGAGGTCTGGGCGCTGGCTGAGGGTGAGACCATGAGCGAGAAAGAGGTGGTGTTGCGCATCACCGCCCCCTACCAGAGCTACGGGACGTATGAGACGGCAATAGATGGCATCCTAGCCCATTGCAGCGGCTGGGCGACGGCGGCCAGGGAGTGCGTTGAGGCCGCCCAGGGGATACCCGTCATCAGCTTTGGCGCCCGCCATGTCTATCCTTCGGTGGCGGGGATAATGGATTACGCGGCTATCGTCGGCGGCTGCGCTGGCTGTTCCAGTATCGCCGGGGCCAAGCTGGCGGGCATCGAGCCTTCAGGGACGATACCCCATGCCCTGATTTTAATTATCGGGGATACGGCTAAGGCTACCCTTGCCTTTGATAGGCGTATGCCGGCGGGAGTACCCCGCATTTCTCTGGTTGACACCTTCAAGGATGAGGCCGAGGAATCTGTTCTGGTAGCCAAGGCTCTAGGCAAGAAGCTTGATGCTGTCCGCCTGGATACCCCGCCGGAGCGGGGGAGGGTCACTCCCGGGCTGGTCAGGGAGGTCAGGGCGAGGCTGGACCTGGCTGGCTTCAAGAAGGTCAAGATTTTCGTCAGCGGTGGCATTGATGTTGAGCGCATCAAGCGCTTTGTTGCTGAGGGGGCGCCGGTTGACGGCTTTGGCGTCGGTAGTTATATCAGCGGGGCAAAGCCCATTGATTTTACCGCTGACCTCCACGAGGTAGCCGGCAAGCCAATCGCCAAGCGGGGCAGAGTCCCCGGCAGAACCCCCAACCCCAGGTTGAAGCGTATATTGTGAATCTTTGAACCCTATCCCTCTTTATCCCCCTTCCCCTTGTCAAGGGGAAGGGGGAAGGGTTTTTAAAAAAGAGGGGCGCTAGCCCCTCTTAAACACCCGTTTGGTTAGCATCAGCGTTTCCAGAGTAGCCAGCAATACATCTCATCCATCCAGCGCAATATATACTCACCATGGAGCTTTTTACCATGAAGGATGACTTCTCTCTTCATATTGCTCCAAGACTTTGTCTCATACGTTCCCATGTCCCAAATTTTGACCGTGGCACCGGCGTACGGGCCGGTGGATATCTTGCCTTCAAACAGGCCGTCAAGAAAGTTACGCTCTGTACTTGATACTGCCACTCTACGAACACCCGGCTTTTGCGGTATACCCTTGTAGAATCCCCAACACTGGAATACCCCGTCTCTTTCTAACCTCAGATTATGGCGGAAGGCAGTTTTGAGTCCCTTATACTCACTTATCACAAATATTGCCACAAATTACCCCCGCTCAAATTCTAGGCGTAAGACCTTCTTGGTTTTTTCGCTCACCTTCGCTCGCTCATCAATGCGCCAGCCGACCACCCATATAATATGCTCAGGTGAGCAGACAATGGGGACTCGCTGCCGCCAGGCGCGGGGAATCTTGGCGTCTATCATAAACTCATTCAGCTTCTTGGGTTGGTCCAAGCCCAGCGGCTGAAATCTGTCCCCCCGCTTACGGGGTCGCACCAGCAGCCTGTCGCCGACTTTTTCAAGGTCAAGGTAGGCGGTAAAATCGTCTTTTTCTGCCATCCCTTCCCTGTTTGTGATTGTTGCCTCTATGCGCCAGCCGGGCAGTGAAGTTTCGCCGGGAATCTTTAGCTCAGACTCGCCACTTAAGACGGGGAGGGGGGATAGGGCGGTGGGGTCTGAGGTTAATAAGTACCTATCGTATTCTATAGAGAAGATTAGACCCTGGGGCAGGCTGAGCCTTTTTCCCGCCGCCTTGTCTAGCGCCGACATCATTTCTTCAATATGTCTCATCTCGATGTCCTTGGCGCTGCCGAGCATCCTTTCCACTGCTGTCCGTAACAGGTAGCGCTTCAGGGCGGGGGGCAGGCGGTCAAGCCTTTTCCGGTCTAGAATAATGGCCTTCCCTTCTTCTCGGGCGACCTCATCCCAGAGGCGGGCAACCTCTTTATCTAGAAAGTCGATGTCATCGCCGGTAATCTGGGCGGTGCGGAGCAGGGCTTGAACAATGCCGGGGTTATAGCTCGCAAGCAGGGGCAGGAGCTGGTGGCGAACTCGGTTTCTCAGTGGCGAGAGGGAAATATTGGTGGCGTCAATTCTGGGCTTGAGCTTATGGCTCTGGCAGTAGTTTTCTGTTTCCTGGTGGCTTATCTCCAGCAGGGGTCTGATGACAATGATGCTGCCGCTTTCTGATTTCCACTCAGTATAGGGCTGAAGCCCCCGCAGCCCCCTGGTCCCTGTCCCCCGGATAAGGTGTAGCAGGATGGTCTCGATGTGGTCGTCCCTGGTGTGCCCCACCGCCACCAAGTCTGTTCCGATGGTCTTTGCCACCTCAGCCAGGAAGCCGTACCTCACCTCGCGGGCGGCTTCCTCCAGGGAAAGGCGGTGTTGCTTTTGGTAGCCTTTTATATCTCGCCTTTCTATGGAGGCGGGAATATCAAGTTTTCGGGCTAAATCGGCAACATATTTGGCGTCAGCCTCAGATTCAGCCCCACGAAGCTGGTGGTTGAGGTGGGCTACGTGCAGGCTTACCTTTAGCTCCTTCTGGAGCCTGGCTAGAATATGCAGCAGGCATACCGAGTCCGCCCCGCCGGAGACCGCCACCACCAGTTTCCTGCCGGAGACCAGCTGACGGCTCTGAATAAAATCCAGCACTCGCTGCTCAAGTGGGTGTTGACCTTGTTCCATGTTAGCTTGTCCTCAGGATGAGCTTGGTGCGATGGATGGAGTGGGGATAGCTGAAACCGAGGGCAGCTGCCACCTGCTCCGGTCTCCCTGAACCGCTGTTATCGCAGCGCAGCCTCATGCCTATGGTGCAGTGTCCATTGTGCCACTGAGCGAGCCACAGCTTATCAATCAGTGCCCTCAGGTCGTAATTTCGGGTGCCGGTGTCCCTTTGGTGGTGCCAGGGCAATGTCTTCACCGATAGCAGGGAGGTGAGGGCTGACTCTACGCCCGGCTTGTCCTTTTCCGTTTCTATCTGGACCTCGTATTCACTATAGCTGACCTGCGATTGCAGTGAGGGCATGGTCGGGGCGATGGCGTGGACCTGCAGTATCTTGATGCCGGCGGGTAATTGCTGGTTTACGGCATCGGTGAAGAAGTGCGGGGAGACCCATCCGGTGCAGAAGATGTCCATTAGCTCAGCCTGGCTGGTTACCCCCACCTGAAGGGGTGCAGCCAGCGATATCCTGGGGTGGGGGCTAAATCCTTCGCTGTAAGCTAGCGGTATCCCGGCTCGGTGCAGGGCTCTTTGCCACAGGCGCATTATATCTAGGTGTGAAATGAACTTTATCTCTTCCTCGCGGCAGAATCTAACCCGCAGCCTTTGCATGCCTTTCCTTGGTCACCAGGATTTTTTCGATTTTCAGCCCCTTCATTTCGGTTATCACCAACTGTAAGCCCTTATACTTTATCTTCTGACCGCGTTTCGGTATATGCCCCAGAAGGTTGAGAACAAAGCCGGCTACAGTTTCGTAGTCACCCGGGGGCAGGTTCAAGCCCATCTCTTCGTTGGCTTCCTCAACGCGCATCCCGCCATCAATCTGGAAGGTATGCTCGTTTAGCGTTTCGTATTCCTTTTCTATTGCCGCTAACTCATCGCCTACCGGACCGACAATTTCCTCCATCAGTCGGCTGAGGCTGACCACCCCGGCAGTGCCGCCGAACTCGTCAATTACCACCGTCATGCGGTAGTTCTTGTCCCTCATCTCGGCAAAGAGCTCGCTGATTCGCTTCGTCTCCGGGGCAAAGTATGCCGGCCTGATAAGCTCATCAACAACGTCCTCGTTGCCGATAGCCTTCTTCGCCTGAGCCATAAGCACATCCTTTACCGAGAGGATGCCGATTACATTGTCCATCTTGTCCTCATATACCGGGAAGCGGGAGAGAGGCGACCTGGCATAAAGCTTGAGGAAGTCGGCGAGCTTGGTCCCCTTCTTCACCCATACCACCTCGGTGCGGGGCACCATAACATCCTTGACCGGGTTGTTGCCAAACTCAAATACCTTGTGCAGCATCTCCGCCTCTTCCTTCTCTAGAGTCCCCTCCTTGTGCCCCACCGATATCATAGTTCGGATTTCCTCCTCGCTTGCCAGAGACTTGGGCACGGGCGTTCCACCAAACATTTTGCTGAATCCTGAGGCAATCCAGCTCAGCGCCACCACAAAGGGGGTAAGTAGCCACGATAATGCCGATATCGGTTGGGCGAAAGCCAGGGATAGCTTCTCGGCATGCCTGGTGGCTATGGTCTTGGGGGTGGTCTCACAGAATATCAGCAGCACGATGGTTACCACTATGGTAGCAATAAGAATGCCCTGCTCTCCCCAGAGAGAGACGGCTAGAAACGTGGCTATGGCGGCGGCGGCAGTGTTGACGAAGTTATTACCCAGCAGGATGGTGGAGAGGAGCTTTTCCGGTTGTCCCACCATATTAGCTACTCGTTTGGCTCCTCTGACCTTGGTGTTGACCATCTGCTCAATCCTTATCCTCTGTAGCGAGATAAAGGCTGTCTCCGAGCTGGAGAAGAAGGCTGATAGGATGAGGCAGGCGATGAGGAGCACCAGATAGAGCGTTTCAATGCCAGACATGTGACATCACCTCAATTTTGTGACCTATTGAATCAGTCCTTTTTTTCATCATATCATTGGCTAGTGGGCGTGTCAAAGTGAGTTTTTGCCCTCTGGTGGCTATAGTTGTTATAATCTAGGGGTATGAAAATTCTGGGCATTGAAACCTCCTGCGATGAAACGGCGGCGGCGGTGGTGGAGGATGGGACAAGCGTTCTCTCCAACCAGGTTGCCTCCCAGGTGGAAATCCATGCCCGCTACGGCGGGGTTGTCCCCGAGGTCGCCTCTCGCCAGCACATATTGTCCATTATCCCCATAATCAAGGAGGCGATGGCTAAGACTGCATGGAAAGACCTGGATGGTATTGCCGTCACTATCGGGCCGGGTCTGGCAGGCTCACTGTTGGTGGGGGTGAATGCGGCTAAGGCTATTGCCCTGGCTCACGGCTTGCCCCTTAGCGGGGTTAACCACCTTGAGGGTCATATCTACGCTAACTGGCTGGATGGCGGGAGCATAGATTTTCCTGTGCTCTGCCTTATTGTCTCCGGGGGGCATAGCGACCTGGTGTTGATGCGGGGGCACGGGGACTACGTTGTCCTGGGTCGGACCCGTGACGACGCCGCCGGTGAAGCCTTTGATAAAGCCGCCAGAATACTGGACTTGGGTTATCCCGGCGGTCCGGCTATTGAGCGGGCGGCAAGGGGGGAAGCGGCAACCATTCAGCTGCCCCGTGCCTGGCTGAAGGGGAGCAGCGACTTCAGCTTTAGCGGGGTTAAGACGGCGCTGCTGCGTTTGGTGGAAGCGGGAAAAATTTCGTCGGCGGCTGAGGCTGCGGCCAGTTTTCAGGAGGCGGTGATTGACGTCCTGGTTACCAAAACGCTGACGCTGGCTAAGGAGCGGCGGGTGAAGCAGGTTCTGCTGGCGGGTGGGGTGGCGGCTAATGAGTTACTTCGGAAAAGGCTGCTGGAAAATTCACCCCTCCCCGTCCTCGTTCCCAAGCCGGTGTTGTGTACCGATAACGCGGCTATGATTGCTGCCTGCGGTTATTACCGGCTTAAGTCAGGTAAGACCAGTGATTTGGACCTGGATGTATTTCCCAGCCTCAAGCTGGCTTGAAACGGGGTCTTTTTCCCACCCACCCGCCCTTGGAGGCTTCGCCCCCAATCTCCTGTTTTATCGGGGTGTTTAAGGGGGGCGCTAGCCCCTCTTTTAAAAATATTCCCCCTCTCCTTTGAAGGAGAGGGGGATTAAGGGGGTGAGGTAGAGAAAGTTGGGGTTTTGGGAAGAAAAGGGGGTGATTATTGACCTTAAATGCCTTTAAGTATCTTGGATTGACTGTAAATAACTGTCTATTGAGTTGCGACTTATGTCTGCGTGCGTTATTATAGTGCATTAGCACTCTTACTCTGAGAGTGCTAAAATGAGAGTGGTTACTGATTGAAGAAGGAGGATTGCAATGGCGTTTAAGCTTCAGCCGTTGGGTGACCGGATAATAGTTAAGCCTATTGAGAGGGAGGAGGTGACGAGGGGGGGGATTGTCCTTCCTGACACCGCCAAGGAGAAGCCTCAGGAGGGGAAGGTCCTGGCGGTTGGTCCGGGCAGGCTATCTGAGGATGGAAAGCGGATAGCTATGGATGTTCAGGCAGGCGATATAGTAATCTATTCTAAGTATGGTGGCACCGAGTACAGGATTGATGATGAGGAAATTATAATCCTGCGTGAGGGTGACATTTTAGCCAAAAAGGTTGCGAAAAAGTAAGCATTTAAGGAGGATTTAAGATGGCGAAACAGATTATATTTGATGAGGAGGTCAGGCATGCCCTGAAGCAGGGGGTAGATGCCCTGGCTGATGCGGTTAAGGTGACCCTGGGACCAAAGGGGCGCTGTGTCGTCCTGGACAAGAAATGGGGTCCACCGACGGTAATTGATGACGGGGTTACCATTGCCAAGGATATTGAGCTCCCTGACCCCTTTGAGAACATGGGAGCCCAGTTGGTCAAGGAGGCAGCCACCAAGACCAACGATGCCTGTGGTGATGGCACCACCACCTCCACTGTCCTCGCTCATGCCATTATCAGCGAGGGGTTCAAGAACCTGGCTGCCGGCGCCGATGCCCTATCGCTGAAACGGGGCATTGAGAAAGCGACCAAGGCTATTGTTGAAGAGCTTAAAGGGGTATCTATTGAGGTCAAGGGCAAGGAGCAGATTGCTCAGGTTGGTACTATCACCGCCAAAGACAGTGAAATCGGCGGCCTGATTGCCGAGGTGATGGAGAAGGTGGGCAAGGACGGGGTTATCACCGTGGAGGAGTCCAAGGGAGTAAAGTATGAGACGGAGTATGTTGAGGGGATGCAGTTTGACCGCGGCTATATCAGTCCCTACTTCATCACCAACGCCGAGCGTATGGAAGCGGTGATTGATGACCCCTATATCCTTATTAGTGATAAGAAGATTTCGGCGATATCCGACCTCTTGCCAGCATTGGAGAAGATACTTCAGGTCTCCAAAAACCTGCTGGTTCTTGCCGAGGATGTTGAGGGTGAAGCCTTAGCTACCCTGGTGGTCAATAAGCTAAGGGGCACCCTGAATGTCATCGCGGTTAAAGCCCCCGGCTTCGGCGATAGGAGAAAGGCAATGCTTGAGGATATTGCCATCCTTACCGGGGGCAAGGTAATCTCGGAGGAGGTGGGGCGCAAGCTGGACTCGGTTACTGTAGAAGACCTTGGCCGGGCACGGCGGGTGACGGTGGACAAGGACAACACGACCATCGTTGAGGGCAAGGGCTCGGAGGAGGCAATTAAGGCCAGAATCAAGCAGATTAAGGCTCAAATAGAGGAGACCACCTCCGATTTTGACCGCGAGAAGCTTCAGGAACGGCAGGCGAAGCTGGTGGGTGGGGTAGGTGTCATCAAGGTTGGCGCCGCCACCGAGGTTGAGCTCAAGGAGAGGAAGCACCGCGTTGAGGATGCCCTCTCCGCGACCAGGGCGGCGGTGGAGGAGGGCATTCTTCCCGGCGGTGGTGTTGCCCTCATCAATAGCCTCGCGGTTCTGGACAAGCTGGAGGTCAGTGGCGATGAACTTACCGGGGTTAATGTTGTCCGGAAGGCGGTGGAGGAGCCAATTCGCTGGATTGCCACCAATGCTGGTAAAGACGGGGCGGTAATCGTGGATGCGGTTAAGAAGAGCAAGCCCGGCGTCGGCTACGATGCCGCCACCGATAACTTCGGCAATATGGTGGAGAAGGGCATTGTTGACCCGACTAAGGTGGTAAGGTCGGCGCTGGAGAATGCCGCCAGCATTGCCGTTATGGTCCTGATTACCCAGGCTCTGGTGGCTGATATACCGGAGAAGGAAAAGGCGTCGCCAATGCCACCCGGTGGCGGTATGGAGTATTAATTAGGTTTTTCTGAATAAAAATTAGGAGGGCAAAAGTGCCTAAAAAAACCAAGAAATCGAAGAAGAAGAAATAGCTTCCTAGGGTATAACAAGAAGCACATAGCCGTAGTCCAAAGACTACGGTTATGCTTTATAGCTTCAGTAGCTCCTCCAGGGGTTCGTCCTTAGCCACGGGACCAACTACTGCCAGGCGAAGCTGGCTTTCCAGTAGCAGCTTCTGGGCTAACTCTTTGAGCTCTTCGGCGGTAATGGCGTCAACGATAGCTGTTACCTGGTCAACGCTGAGGATTTGATTGAGGAGGATCTCCTGCCCCCCTCCCCAGCCGGCGACACTGCGGCTGTCCTCCATGCGCAGCAGTAGACGACCCTTGGATAGCTCCTTAGCCTTGGACAGTTCCGCCTCAGGGACTAGCTCTTTGAGCCGGGAGAGTTGCTCCAGGATGGCAGTGATGGCTACCGGGAGGTTTTTCGGCTCTACGCCGGCGTAGATGGTAATTGAGCCGGTGTCCAGGAAGTGGTCGGCAAAGCTGTGGATGCTGTAGGCAAGCCCGAGCCGGTCGCGAATCTCGGTAAAGAGGCGGCTGCTCATGCCCTCACCGAGGATAACATTGAGCAGGTCAAGGGTGAAGCGCTTGGGGTGAAGCAGTGATAAGCCGGGCAGTCCCAGGCAAAGGTGGACTTGCTCGGTTTTCTTGGTCTCAATGCGTAGCCGCGGGAATTTTTGCTCTTTATAGGCTGAATATTCGGGGCGGGGCTTAAGACTGGCCCAGTTGCCCAGAGCTTCATTCACTGCGGATAGCATCTCCTGGTGCTGAATGGCACCGGCGATGGAGACCACGGTGTTGCCCGGTAGATACTGGCGAGTGAGATAGTCAAGCATCGTCTCCCGGGTAAGGGCAGCCACTGACTGCTTGCTCCCGGCGATGTCCCTTCCCAGGGGGTGAGCCGGCCACAGAAGCTCGTCAATGAGCAGGTTTACCAGCTGGGTTGGGGAATCCATTCCCATGTTAATCTCTTCAACGATAATCTTGCCTTCGCTTTCTATATCCTTGGGGTCAAGGCGGGAGCGGAGGAGTATGTCTGCCAGCACGTCCAGGGCGAGGGGGAAGTGGGGTTGAGCCACCTTGCACCAGTAAATGGTCAGCTCTTTGTCGGTGCCGCCGTTAATGATTCCCCCCACCCCCTCTATCGCCTCCGAGATTTCCCTGGCTGAGGGACGCTTTTGAGTCCCCCTGAAGCAGAGGTGTTCAATAAAGTGGGAGATACCAGCCTCGGGCTCGGTCTCATACCTTGAGCCGACGCCGATAAAGATGCAGATGGATACGGCGTGGCTCTGGGGCATATTGGCGGTTATAAGCCGCAGTCCGTTATCCAGGGTGGTCTTTTGATGCAAATTTTGCCTCTTTTAATCAGGGTTGAATGATATTCTAAGGGCTGCTTGATGGCGTGTCAATTTTAGCCCCTCTCCCCACTCCCCTTAACTCTTACTTGGGCCCCCCCCCCCCCCCCCGGGGGGGGGTTATTTTAATACACCCCCGATGGGGTAAAAAAAAACCGA
>CAZDHX010000008.1:15391-21618 GCA_964505425.1 uncultured Dehalococcoidales bacterium
ACTTCCCACCCGCCCGCCCTGCGTCTTCGGGAAATTGTACTCAGCCCCGCTTGCTGAAAATCTCAGCCTGAAGGGGTGTGTTTAAGAGGGGTGAAACCCCTCTTTTTAAAAAACTTTCCCCCTCTCCCTTGAGGGAGAGGGGGATTAAGGGGGTGAGGGTGATATTATAAATTGACTTACTTAGCTGGCACTGGTAACATTTAGTAGATGGAATCTAGGATTAAGTTATTTCCAGCAAAATCGGCTGTTAATGATAAGGGTCACCTGGTTATCGGTGGCTGTGATACTGTAGAGCTAGCCGCTGAGTTTGGCACCCCATTATATGTCTTTGATGAGCTGAGCCTGCGGCAGAAATGCGCCGAATTTAGGCAGGAGTTCAGCCAGAGTTATGCTGACAGTCTGGTCATCTATGCCGGTAAGGCGTTTATAAATAAGGCTTTAGCCGTGATATTGATGGAGGAGGGGCTGGGGCTGGATGTTGTCTCCGCTGGCGAACTCAGCGTTGCCCGCTCGGTTGATTTCCCCTTGAATAAGGTCTATTTCCACGGTAACAACAAGTCAGCCGAGGAACTGGGGCTGGCTCTGGAGTGGGGCATCGGTCGTATTGTGGTGGACAATTTTCACGAGCTCGAGATGCTGGCTGAAATCGCCAGGGCAAAGGGCAAAAATCCTGATATACTGCTGCGCATCTCTCCCGGGGTTGAGGCTCATACGCATAAGTATACCATTACCGGGGCGGTTGACACTAAGTTCGGCTTCCCCCTGGCTCAGGGTGGGGAGGCGGTGGCTAGTGCCATGTCCCTGCCCGAACTGAACCTGCTGGGGCTGCATTTTCACATCGGCTCCAGTATCTTTGAGGTTGAGCCCTATCAGCAGGCGATTGATATTATCCTCGGCTTTGCCGCCGAGATGAAGCGGAAGAATGGTTTTGAGCTGAGGGAGCTGGATGTTGGCGGCGGTTTTGCCGTTCAATATGAGGTGGATTCTCCCGCCCCGCCCATCTCCGCCTATGCTCAGGTGATAGCCTCCAGCGTTACTGGTAAATGCCAGGAGCTGGGCTTATCGTTGCCGCGGCTGGTGGTTGAGCCGGGGAGGTCAATAGTGGGACGAGCCGGGGTGGCGTTATATACGGCGGGGGTGGTTAAGGACATACCCGGGGTGAGGTGCTATGTCTCGGTAGATGGAGGCATGGCGGACAATGTCCGCCACGCCCTTTACGGGGCGAGGCATGAGGCGGTTGTTGCCAGCCGGATGTCGGCTAAAGACACGAAGAAGGTTACCATTGCCGGCAAGTTCTGTGAGTCCGGGGACGTACTGGTTGAGGATATTTCTCTGCCCCCGGTGACGGCGGGTGATATTATCGCGGTAGCCGATTGCGGTGCCTATTGCCTGCCGCTGGGGAGCAACTATAACGCCTCGCTCAAGCCCGCCGTTGTTCTAGTCAAGGACGGCAAGGCGCGCCTTATTCGGCGCCGTGAGACCTTTGAAGACCTGATGAAGCATGACTTGGTTTAGCTTGGGAGGTTAGATGTGTGGCAGGTAGTGGGGCAATCTAGAACAGTTTCTCTGCTCCAGCGGGGCCTGGAGTGGGGTTCTATCGCTCACGCCTATCTGGTGATTGGTCCCCCTCATGTGGGCAAGATGACCCTGGCGCTAAATTTAGCTCAGGCAGTCAACTGCCAGGGGGAAGAGCCTCCCTGTGGTCTGTGCGATTCCTGTCAGAAGATAGCCTCGGGCAAGCATGCCGATGTCCGGATTATAGGGCTGGAGGCTAATAATTCGGCTGAAATCAGTATCGACCAGATTAGAGAGATACAGCACTCGTCAAGCCTGCCGCCGTTTGAGGGCAGGTATAAGGTATTTATCATTGATGGTGCTGAGCTAATGTCAACCGAAGCGGCCAACTGCCTGCTTAAGACACTGGAAGAGCCGGCGGCGGGGGTAATCTTTATTCTGCTGACCACCAGTGGCGGGGTACTGCCGGCTACCGTGGTCTCTCGCTGTCAGATACTTGAGCTACCCCCCCTGCCTGCCTCCGAGGTAGAGGATGTTCTTAGCCAGCGCTGGGGCGTTGAGCGGCAGAGGGCGGGGCTGCTGGCTCGGCTCTCTCATGGCTGCCTGGGCTGGGCAATATTGGCGGCTTCTGATGAGCGTCTGCTCCAGCTACGTGCCGAGAGGCTTGATGGGTTGCTTAATATTTTAAGCGGTGATTACGCAGTGCGTTTTGCTTATGTTCCCCAGCTGGTAGCCTGGTTCGGGCAGAGGCGGGGGCTGGTCCAGGAGATACTGGACTTGTGGCTTGACTGGTGGCGTGACCTGCTTTTGGTCAAGCTCGGCTCCAGTGATAGCGTCACCAATATTGACCACCAGTCCACGCTGGTTGATATGGCTGGGGGTTACCGCCTTGAGCAGATAAGGGCGGTTATCAATGGTATTCAGGCGGCGAGGGAGCAGCTGAGGCAGAATGCCAACCCGCGGCTGGCGTTTGAGGTGCTGATGCTCAGTATTCCGCCAGGGAGGGGTGGTTAAATTATGGCTGGAACTGTTGGCGTGCGTTTCAAAAGAGCCGGTAAGGTATATCTATTTGATGCCGGCGATATTGAGCTGGAGGCAAATGACTACGTGGTGGTCAAGACGGCTCGTGGTCTGGAGCTGGGTAGGGTAATCATTGCACCTAAACAGGTCATGGAGGGTAAGGAGACCCAGGGGTTGAAACCGGTGGTGCGCAAGGCGGAACCGGGGGATATTAAGCGGGCTCAGGAGCTTGAAGCCAAGGAGGCTGAGGCTATGGCTGAGTGTGCTGAGCTCATCGCTAAACTGGGGTTGCCAATGAAGCTGCTGGGCGCAGAGTACAATCTTGATGGCAGTCGGCTTACCTTCTTCTTTAGTGCCGAGGAGAGGGTTGATTTTCGCAACCTGGTTCGGGAGCTAAATAGCCGTTTTAAGAAGAAGGTTGAGCTGCGTCAGCTCGGACCCCGGGACGAAGCCAAGCTGCTTGGTGGCTTTGGGCGGTGTGGGCGTCCGCTTTGTTGCATGAATTTCTTAGCCGAGCTGTCTCCAGTTTCTATCAAGATGGCTAAGGAGCAGGACCTGCCCCTTAACCCGATGAAGATATCGGGTATCTGCGGGCGTTTGTTGTGCTGTCTGGCTTATGAGAGTGAGCAGTACCATGAAATGAAGGGGAAATTGCCCAAAGAGGGTCAGCGGGTGAATACCCCCATGGGGGTGGCGGTGGTGGTGGGGGGCAATCCACTAAAGGAAACGGTATGGGTTGAGCTTGAGAGCCAGGCAAGGGTGGAACTGCCGCTGAGCAAGATTGAGGTTGAGGAGCAACCGCTCAAGGAGAAGTAATTCCTACTGGGGCAGGTATTTTTGCCACTGGCTGAGGGTTTGCTGGTAGCTGCGGGGGAGGTAGAAGAAGCGGCCACCCTTCGGCGGTGCCGGCGGTCGGCTTAATTTCATGCCCGCTTCAGCGGGTGTTTTACCCGCCTTACGCCGGTTGCAGGGTATGCAGGCGCTGACCACATTCTCCCAGGTGTGTTCACCACCCCGATAACGGGGGATGACATGGTCCAGGGTAAGCTGATGACTCTGCTTGCCACAGTACTGGCAGGTATATTGGTCACGGTGGAAGACCTCAAGGCGGGTTAGCTTCCTTGGCTGTCGGGGACGCTTAATCATGGCTGCCAGCCTTATTACTGAGGGCACGGGAAAGCTCCGGCTGGCGGAGTGGATAAATCCGGTGCCGTTCTCCAGCATCTCCGCCTTGCCGTAGTGAATCAATACCACTGCCCGCCGCACCCGGCAGATATTGAGTGGTTCGTAGTTCTGGTTCAGCACCAGAACGGGGAGCTTTATTATTTCCATAGCATTCATCGTGCCAAAAACTTACCTATTTTACTCAAAAGCCTCAGGCGATGCAAACTAGCGGCTAGCCCCGCTGCCCCTTCCGACCACGGGTTATCTTCTTTGGAGGGCGTCTACCGGACCAATAGTCTGGAGCCACAATATTAAAGAAGGTGCTTATTTTAGGGTCGACGAGCCTTGAGCTTATAGGAGGGTCAAGGTCATCTGTCGAGCAGTTGGTGGTCACCACTGTCGGCAGTTGAGCGTTGTAGCGATAGTTAATAATCTGATAGAGCTTTTCCTGTGCCCAGGGGGTGGTTGACTGCTTACCAAGGTCGTCCAGGATGAGGAGGGGGGCGTTCTTTACCTCTTCAAAGAGCTGGTCATAGGACACTGTGCTCTCCGGGCTGAAGGTGGAGCGCAGATGGTCAAGTAAGTCGGGCACGATGACAAACTTGACCGGTTTTTCCTCTTTAAGGCGGTAGTTGGCGATGGCAGCTGCCAGGTGGGTCTTGCCACAGCCGTTCACGCCCTGAAACACTATCCAGCCTTCGGGTGATTTGGCAAAGTCGAGGGCTAAACGGTATGCCTCTTCCAAGTTGCCCTGTAGTTCCGGCGGTAGGTCGACCCGCTTCTTAAAATTGTCAAAGGTCATGTTTTTAAGCAGCTTCAGGTCAAGGCCGCTGTATCGCCGCAGACGGGCTTGGCGCTCCTGGGCTAATTCTTGCTGAACGCAGCGGCAGGGAATAACCTGGCTGTAGTCGGGCTTGCCTGATGGCAGGCGGGGGTGGACAAATCCCGCCCCCTTGCAGATGGGGCAGCTTGAGCTTGGCGACGCCTCTTCTGCCTCTTCAGCGCCTGACCATGTGTCCGTATTTTTGTTTGATGTATTTGTCTGGGCCTGTCTTTTTAAAATCTCCCCGATGTGTTCCATCACTCTTACCTTCCGTTGACCAGCGCTCCAGAATCTTGGCAATATACTTGATGTTTCGCTTATTACGCAAAACTGCTTCTTTAATGGCGTTTCTTATCCATGCCGCAGGGTATAGTTTTTCAGCGTCACGTAGCTCATCGGCAATCAGCGGGGTGAGCATGCCGATGTTCTGTTCGTAGAGGGTGAAGATGTCAGGCGGCGCCTCGGTTTCAATATATGTTGGTTCCTTTGTCTTCAGTCCGCTCAGGGCGAGTTCCCCGCTTTGAATCTTGGCTACCGCCTGCCTGTCAGGCTCGGTATTGAGGAAGTAGACGTCCTCAGGTGTCCCATCCCTGTCCAGCACGATGTGAAGGATGGTGCCGCGCCTGGCTGCCATTTCCAGGGCGTTACGCAGTGTTTTATCTGCTGTAGGTGTCCCCTTAAGGCTATCCATCAGGCTTTTACTGCTCAAAAGCTCCTTATAGGTGGTAAAGCGGGGGTAGCCCCGTTTCTGGTAGACTATCTGGAAGATGTGGAGGGTTGTTTTCAGCTCAGCGAGGTCGCTGATTTGGGGCAGTAGCGCGCTGAAGAAGGAGTTGGGTATGGCGGTAAATTTCGTCTTGGCGGGAAAACCTTTAAACTGCGTCATGGCAGGCTCGGCTCTTCATTGGTAATATTGGCAAACTTGGCCATCTTCGGCTTGAAAAGTAGCTTAACTTCCCCGGTAGGACCGTTACGGTGCTTGGCGATTATTATATCAGCCGGTGGCGGGTAGCCTTCCCCGGGGTGTTCCTTTTCCCACTCCTCTCTGGTGGGGTAGTAGTATTCATCGCGGTAGATAAAGACAACGACGTCGGCGTCCTGTTCAATGCTACCGCTTCCCCTGAGGTCAGAGAGTTGCGGTTTGTGTGAAGCGCGCCACTCGGCAGCCCGGCTCAACTGGGAGACGGCTATTACCGGCACATTAAGCTCCCGAGCCAGCGCCTTGAGGGAGCGGGAGATATAGCTTATCTTCTCAACCTCGTCCCTTCCCTCGCCGTACATTAGCTGTAGGTAGTCAACAATAATCAGGTCAATGCCGCGCTCAAAGTGGAGGCGGCGGGCTTTGCTCCTCATCTCGGCTATCCGCAGCTGGGGGGTATCATCAATGTAGATGGCGGCTTCGGAAAGCCTGCCGATAGCATCCATAATCCTTTTTTCCTGCTCTTCAGTATGAAGCCCGAGGCGCACCCGCCGGGAATCAACCTCGGCTTCGCTGGCGAGGAAGCGTAAGACCAGAGGCTCCCGTGCCATCTCCAGGCTGAACAGAGCCACGCAGGCTCCTTGCTCTACGGTGGCGTTCCGGGTGAGGCTGAGGGCTAGGCTCGTTTTGCCCATGCTCGGTCTGCCGGCAATGATAATCAGGTCGGCGCGCTGAAAGCCGCCGAGGAATTCATCCAGACCGGTGAAACCGGATAGTACGTAGGGG
>CAZDHX010000008.1:21628-62437 GCA_964505425.1 uncultured Dehalococcoidales bacterium
TCCTTGGGGCGACCTTCTACCTCAGCAGCGGCGGTGGTTTCAAAGTATCTGTCCAGCACCTGGCGGATGTGGGTAAAGTCTCGCGGGCTTTGCCCGTGGCGTAGCCGAAAGATGAGGTCTTCTGCCCGGTCAAGGCTGGCGTCAAGGTTGGGGTCAGCCTGATAACCGATGTTGGCAATTTGCCCGGCGGCATCAATCAGGCGGCGCATTACCGCCAGGCGATAGACAATCTGAGCATGACTCTCAATATCAAGGGAGGTGGGGCAGTTGGATATCAGGTGGCTTAGATAGGCAGCCCCCTCACATGCCTCCAGTTTTCCCTTCCGCTCAAGCTCATTGGCGACGGTTATCTGGTCTATCGGCTCGGGTTCGGGACGCTCGTAGAGGGCGAGGCAGGCGGCGTATATCGCCGCGTTTTGCTCGCTGTAGAAGTGTGGCGGCTCAAGAAAGGAGGCAATCTTATAGATTGCCGAGCCGTCTATCAGCAGTGAGCCGATTACCGCTTCCTCAGCCTCAATATTGTGCGGCGGCAACTTATCGCTATTCATTTAGCCCTTTTCCTTCTTGGGAGTCTTCTTCGGCTTCTTAGGGGTCACCCTCTTTTTCTTCGGGGTTTTCTCCTCTTTTTTGGGCTTGGGCTTGGTCACCTTCTTTTTTGGCGGGGGCTTTTTCTCTGCCTTTGGTGCGGCCGCCTTTTTCTTCGCCACCTTCTTCTTTGGAGGCTTCTTCTCTTTCTTCGGTGCTTTCTCCTCTGCCTCCTCCTCTTCAATTACGCTGACCCTTATCTTGGGTACGTTGTCTTTATCCAGCCTGATAGCTACCTCATAGCTGCCAAGGTGACGGATGGGCTCCTCCAGCTCTATCTTTCTCTTGTCAATATCAAGTCCGGTGCTTTTGCGCAGCTCGGCAGCAATATCGGTGCTGGTGATTGAGCCGTAGAGTTTGTCTTTAGCTCCAGCCTTGGCTTTGATGCTGACCTCTTTACCCTCTATCTGTTGGGCCAGCGCTACTAGCTCGGTGTCTTCCTCGGCTTCGGTTATTTCCCTTGTGCCTAGCTGGCTGAGCACCTCTGGTGTGGCTAACTGGGCTAGCTTTCTGGGGATGAGGAAGTTTCGGGCGTAGCCATCGGCTACCTCTTTTATCTCGCCGGCTTTAGCCACACTGGGCACATCCTGGAGAAAGACAACCCGCATAATTTTTACCTCGTCCTATTATACTTTACTTGTTGGAGGGACGCTAGAGGAAAGAATTTTTTTTAGGCTATTCGGAAAGAAATTTTTGGGCAAATATGGCAGCGGTGGCACCGTCCCCGGCGGCAGTTATTGCCTGCTGGGCGGAGTTAAAGCGCACGTCGCCGGCGGCAAAGATGCCCGGTATCTTGGTCTCCATCTTTTCGTTGGTGATGATATAACCGGCGCCGTCAAGGGGCAGGACGCCCTTGAGGTAGTTGGTGTTGGGTTTAAAGCCGATGGCGACAAAGACCCCGGCGACATCCAGGGCAGATTTCTCCCCGCTCGCCACGTTTCTGAGGTTTAGTCGCTTGACCCTGTCCTTGCCCTCGATTCCATCAACCTTGGTATCCCAGATGAATTCTATCTTTGGTTCCGCCCGGGCTTTCTCCTGCAGAATCTGGGTGGCGCGGAGCTCACTGCGGCGGTGTATCACCTTGACCTTGGCGGCAAATTTTGTCAGGTGGAGGGCTTCGGTAACGGCGACATCACCGCCGCCAACGACGGCTACCGGCTTTTCCTTGAAGAAGGGGCCGTCGCAGGTAGCGCAATAAGAGACGCCCCTGCCGCTAAATTCCTTCTCCCCCGGTATGCCCAGCTTGCTCCGTTCCGAGCCGCTGGCGATAATCACCGCCCTGGCGGTAAAATCGCCCTTGGTGGTCTTTACCACCTTCTTCTCCCCTTTGAGCTCAATACCGGTGGCTTCAGCGGTAACGGTTTCCAGCCCGTATTTAGCTGCCTGCTGCTGCATTAACTGCCCCAGCTCGGTGCCAGAAATGCCCTGGGGGAAGCCGGCGTAGTTTTCCACCAGCTCGGCATCAGCTATCTGACCACCCACCATCCCTCTTTCTACAAGCAGGCTCTTCAGCCTGTTCCTTGAGGCATAAATTCCGGCACTGAGCCCGGCCGGACCACCGCCGATAATGATTACCTCGTATTCACTACTCATAGTCTTTACTTGAGGACGGCGTCCAGGTCTCGTTTCAGCTCGTCTTTGGGTTTATAGCCCACAATCTGCGATACCGGCTTGCCGTCCTTAAAGATGATGAGATTGGGAATAGCCATTATGTTATAGCTGGCGGCAGTCCTGGCATTCTGGTCAACGTCTAGCTTGGCGAAGGTTATCTTGCCGGCGTACTCCTCAGCCAGCTCCTCCAGCACCGGCGCCGCCATAATACAGGGGCGGCACCAGGGTGCCCAGAAGTCTACCAGTACCGGCATCTCTGATTTTAGTACTTTTTGGTCGAAGGTGGCATCATCAACTGCAATTGGTTTAGTCATAACTCTCCTCTTTAATTATTCGGCAGATGTCCCGCTCAGCTGTCCGTTTGGCTAGACCGATGGCGTTTTTTATCGCCTTAGCCTGGCTGCGCCCGTGAGAGACGATGACAGCCCCATTTACCCCCAACAGACATGCTCCGCCGTATTCTCTATAGTCTACCCGCTGAACCCAGGAGCCTAACCCTATATCCTGGAGGAGGGTCCGCCCCTGGAGATGATAGGCGGCAGATAAGATGTGCCCCGTCTGTCGCGCTACGCCGAGGAAGGCGTCCCCCAAGCCTTCAATGGTCTTGAGCACTATGTTCCCGGTGAAGCCATCGGTAACGATGACGTTGGCGGTTTCCTTTGATATGTCTTGCCCTTCTATACTGCCGAGAAAGTTTAACCTCGATTGCTTGAGCAGACTATAGCTTTCCTGAATCAGGCGATTGCCCTTTGTTTCCTCTTCACCGGTGCTGAGGAGGCGCACGCTGGGGGAGCTGATGTTAAGCAGGTTTTTAACGTAGGTTGAGCCCAGGTAAGCAAATTGGACGAGGTGACTTGGTCGGCATTCGGCATTGGCGCCGGCATCAATAAGCAGGGCAGGAATGGTGGGGGTGATGTCAAGGAAACTGCCCAGGGCGGGGCGCTCAACGCCCTCTATCCTTCCCAGGCTGAGGAGGCTGGCAACAACTACCGCCCCGGTGTTGCCCGCGGAGACAAAGGCTGAAGCCTTGCCATCTCTTACCATATTAACCCCAATCGCTATTGAGGAGTCCGGCTTGCTTTTGACGGCTTTCATCGGCGACTCACGAGGCTCAATAACCTGCTTGGCTTCAATAATGCTGAGCCTTGCCTTATTTCTATAGCGGCTGGCCAGCACGTGGAGGATGGCTTTGTTCCCCACCAGCGCAATCTCAATGTCGTATTCCTGGGAGGCTTTTATCGCTCCTTCCACTACTTCACGGGGGGCATGCTCTCCACCAGCAGCATCAACGGCGATTATCATCTATTTTCACTTTCCTCAGAATTTTGGCTGGGGTGGTTTCTTTTATGCCAAATCCCTTAAAATTGCTCTCGTTTTGAGTATTTATAACCTCTTCGTGGACCAGAAGGGCGGCGCCTATCGCTCCCATCACCTCATGGTGGGGTGGGACAATCACCTCATTTTCAAACTCTTCTTGAAGCGCCTTCACTATACCCTGGTTGAAAGCAACCCCGCCCTGGAATATTATCGGGGGTTGAATATCCTTGCCCAGGCTAACATTGTGCCGGTAATTGCGCACCAATGCCTGGCACAGACCATACAAAATATCCTCAGTTCGGTGTCCCATCTGTTGCTGGTGAATCATGTCTGACTCGGCAAAGACGGTGCACCTTCCGGCGATGCGCACCGGCTTTTTACTTTTCAGAGACCGCCGGCTGAGTTCCTGGATGCTCATGTTGAGGCGAGACGCCTGGTGGTCAAGGAAGCTGCCGGTGCCGGCGGCGCATACCGTGTTCATGCCGAAGTCGGTAACCATGCCGTCCCGGATAATGATAATCTTGCTGTCCTGCCCGCCGATTTCAATGACGGTCTGCGCCTGGGGGAAGTAGTGCAGGGTGCCTACGGCGTGGCTGGTAATCTCGTTCTTGACCAGGTCAGCGCCGACGATAACCCCCGCCAGATAGCGGGCGCTGCCGGTGGTAGCCACGCCGGCGATGTCAATATTTGGGGGCAGTTTTTGCTTGAGCTGGCTTAAGCCCTGCTGCACCATCTCAATGGGCTTGCCCTGCGTCGGCAGGTAAAGGTGAGCAAGTAGCTCATCAGCGTCGTTGAGCACGGCAAACTTGGTGGTTATTGAGCCAACATCAATGCCTAGATAGGCTTCCACGAACTCTCCTTAACGCTAATATTAGACCAACGGGGCGTCGTTTGACAAGCCAGTCACTTGCCGCTGAACTCTTGCTTAACCCGGGCAAGTGTCTCCGGGTTAGCCACCAGGTCAACGATGGTCATCGCCAGAGCTTTGGCGCTATCAAGCATCCCCTTGATACCAGCCTCAGAGGCAGCGGCTTGGGCAAACTCGGGGGAGTGGATGGTTACCCCATTCGGCGCTATGGCGACAGTGGGATGAATGGCAGGCACTATCTGGCTGACATTGCCCATATCGGTGCTGCCAAAGGCTTTGGCTGGTTCAGCGAGGAGCACCTTGCGTCCCAGGGACTGCATATTTTGCTGGAATAGCTTGGCTAGTGCCAGGTTGTTGCGCAGCGGGGCGTAGCTCACCCCTCCCCAGCGGTATTCCAGGCGGGCGCCGGTGGCGGTAGCGGCGCCAACAAAACAGTTCAGCACCTTCTCCTTTAGCTCATCCAGATAGGCGTCATCCTCGGCACGGACGATAAAGCTTGCCGCGCTGTGAGCGGGCACGATGTTAGCCGCCTCCCCGCCGTCAGTGATAATGCCGTGGAGGCGAGCCTTGTCCTTGATATGCTGCCTCAGTGAGTTAATGGCGGCAAATGAGAGGAGCATTGCCTCCAGGGCATTTATGCCCGACTCGGGTCGGGCTGAGGCATGGGCGGCTTTGCCAAAGAACTCGACATCCAGACTGATGCATGCCAGGGCCTGGGTGGTGACAGCATCATAAGCCCCGGGGTGCACCATCATGGCGATGTCAACATTATCGAATGCCCCCCGCTCCACCATTATCGCCTTGCCCCCGTATAACTCCTCAGCCGGGGTGCCGATAACGAGGACACTGCCGCCAAACTGGTCAATAGCCAGTTTGGACGCTACTCCTGCGCCGACGGCGCTGCCGGCTATCAGGTTATGACCGCAGGCGTGCCCCAGCTTGGGCAGGGCATCATACTCCGCCAGGATAGCAATCGCTGGTTTCCCCTTCCCGTAGCTCCCGCTGAAGGCGGTGGATAGCCCCGAGACACCCTGCTCAACGGAGAAGCCGTTCTTTTTGAGGTACTGGGTCAGCCAACCGACTGCCTTGGTCTCGTGGAAACCGAGCTCGGGGGTGGAGTGGATTTTGAGGCTCAAGTCGCGAAGCTGGTCCTGGTGAGAGTCTACCTCTTTTATGACCAGAGCCTTTAGTTTGTCTGTAGCTGAAGCTTTTACCATTTTGACCATTATAGCTTAGCACCGAGGCAATTTCTAGGCAATGTGTTGCATCTCAGATGAAGTTATGGTATACTAATAGCTAGATAATGTTGGACTAGAGAAGTGGGTTTGCACCCACTTTTTTAGTTAGTGTGCTGAAATAGGGTTGGAGGGCTTGGTCTTAGATGAAGAGCGAATTTATGCTCGCTATAACCCAGCTCTCGGCGGAGAAAAACCTGCCTAAGGAGGTAGTTATTGCCGCCGTAGAGTCAGCGCTGGTATCGGCCTATCGGAGGGAGAATTTTGCTCCCAACCAGAATATCGAGGTCAGGATTGACCCGGTTACCGGTGCCGTCAAGGTGTGGGCGGAGAAGACCGTGGTTGAGAAAGTCTCAGACCCGTGCCGTGAGGTATCACTGGCTGAGGCGACTAAGATTAAGCCTGATGTTCAGCTTGAAGAGCTTGTCATGGTGGAGGCAACGCCGCACAACGCCGGGCGAATTGCGGCGCAAACGGCCAAGCAGGTCATTCTCCAGCGCCTTCATGAGGCGGAGCACAGCGCCATATTTGAGGAATATTCTAATAAGGAAGGTGATATCGTCACTGGACTGGTGCAGCGCATTGAGCCGAGGCAGATATTTGTTGATTTGGGCAGGACGGAGGCAGTACTCCCCGCTGTTGAGCAGGTGCGTACTGAGAGGTATCGGGTGGGGCAGAGGCTCAGGCTTTATCTTCTGGAGGTGGCGCAGACAGGCAAGGGACCACAGGTGGTGTTATCGCGCTCTCACCCCGATTTGCTGCGCCGACTTTTTGAGCTTGAGGTTCCTGAGGTTCTCAATGGGGTGGTGGAGGTGAAATCAATCGCCCGTGAGGCTGGTTACCGAAGCAAGATTGCCGTTACTGCCCGCAACGAAGGCATTGACCCCGTTGGTTGCTGTGTCGGGCTTCGTGGCATCAGGATACAGAATATTATGAAGGAGCTGAACGGGGAGAAACTGGATGTTGTTATGTGGAGCCCCTCCCCCCAGACCTTTATTGCTAATGCCCTTAGCCCGGCGCAGGTAGTAAGTGTGACCCTGGACGAGAACGAGGGGATAGCCACCGTGGTTGTCCCTGATAAGCAGCTCTCCCTGGCTATCGGTAAGGAAGGGCAGAATGCCAGGTTGGCGGCTAAGCTCACTGGCTGGCGTATTGATATTAAGAGCGCCTCTATCGCCGAGGTAGAACAGCTGGCAAAGGCTGAGGCTGCACCTGAGGCGGAGGAAGCTCCGGCTGAGCTACCAGATGTTGAGGAGCCGGTCTTGGCGGCGACAGCGGCTGAGCCGGAAGCACCGCTTGATACCAAACTTGTTCTTCCCGAGGCTTTGCTTAAGTCTAAAGCCAAGTCGGAGACGCCTCAGCTCCGCTTTGCTGAGGATGTTATGGCATTTGCACCGACCAAGGCGGTGCCTAAATCAAAGAGGAGAAAGAAGGACACCCGCGAGCGTGGTGCTGATGATGGCGCCAGGGGTAGGAAGCGGCGCCAGAAGCAAGAATTACCTGATGAAGAAGAGGAAGGGGAGTCCGGTTTTGGTTAAGCATTTACCCCAGCGGACTTGCGTTGCTTGTGGCACGGTAAGCCCCAAGCGGCAGCTAATCCGTCTGGTCCGAATCCCCGGCGGGGGTGTTGAGGTTGACCCCGGTGGCAAGAGGGCGGGACGGGGTGCTTATTTATGCCCGGCGGCGGAATGCTGGCAGGCTGGGCTGAAGAAGGGTCGTCTGGAGCATGCCCTGCGCACCACCCTCACCCCGGATAATCGGGAGCAACTTCTTAGATATAGTGCCGGGCTGGAAAAGGAACTCGTTTAGTGGCAAAGGTGAGCAAATCAGAGGAAGCCAAGACCAACCTGATTGAGATTCCTCACTCAATAGGGGTGAGGCAGCTGGCTGAGCTTTTGCAGGTCAGCGCCGTTGACATTATCAAACAACTGATGAGAAACGGCATCTTTGCCAATATTAACCAGGTCATTGACTATGAGGCAGCGGCGGCAGTGGTGGCTGCCCTTGGCTATGAAGTCAAGCTGAGGTCTTTAGCCACCACCAGTGTCGGCAAGAAGTATCGTCCCCAGGCTGAGGAGGTGGGTGGTCTGAAGTTGCGTCCCCCGGTGGTTACCATTATGGGGCATGTTGACCATGGTAAGACCAGGCTTCTGGACGCTATCCGCCAGACTAACGTAATGGATAAGGAAGCCGGGGGCATTACCCAGCATATTGGTGCCTATCAGGTGGAGGTCAACGGGCAGAAGATTACCTTTCTGGATACCCCGGGTCACGAAGCCTTTACTGCCATGCGGGCTCGCGGTGCTCATATAACTGACATCACCGTTCTGGTGGTGGCGGCTGATGATGGGGTGATGCCGCAGACCACGGAGGCTATTGACCATGCCCGGGCGGCCGGGGTGCCAATCGTGGTGGCGATTAATAAGATTGATAAGCCGGAGGCTAACCCGGAGCGGGTCAAACAGCAGCTCTCCGAGGCCGGCTTGGTTATTGAGGAGTGGGGGGGCGACGTGGTCTGTGTTGCTATCTCCGCCAAGGAGAAGACAGGCATCTCCGAGCTGTTGGAGAATATTCTGGTGGTGGCGGAGATGGAGGAGCTTAAGGCGGACCCCTCCCGTCCGGCGGTGGGGGTGGTTGTTGAGGCTAGGCTGGACAAGAGCCGGGGACCAATGACTACGGTGCTGATTCACAATGGGACCCTGAAGGTTGGCGACACCGTGGTGGCTGGCACTAGCTGGGGGAGGGTGAGGGCGATGTTTAATGACGCTGGTAAGCGGCTGAGGAAGGCTGAGCCGGCGATGCCGGTTGAAATCCTCGGTCTGGATAGCGTGCCTCAGGTTGGTGATACCCTGACGGCAGTGAGCGGGGAACACCAGGCGCGGGCTTTGATACAAGAGCACCAGGAGGCGCAGCAGAGAGCGAGGGCAGTGAGCCTTGATAACCTCTATGACCGGATAAGCACCGGTGAGGTAAAGGAGCTCAATGTTATCCTCAAGGCTGATGTTCAGGGCAGTGTTGAGCCGATGAGAAATTCTCTGGAACGCCTGTCAACTGATAAGGTCAAGGTCAGGATTATTCATAGTGGCAGCGGCAACATTATCGAGAGTGATGTTACCCTTGCCATCGCCTCCAAGGGGCTGATTATCGGCTTCGGCAACACCGTTGACGCTGGAGCACAGCGCCTGGCTGATGTGGAGGGCGTTGACATCCGCACCTATGACGTTATCTACAACCTGGTGGATGATGTGGATAAGGCGCTCAAGGGGTTATTAGAGCCTACTTATGTTGAGGTTATTGATGGCAGGGCTGAGGTAAGGGCGCTCTTCTCCACCGGCAAGAAGGGGAAGGTAGCTGGCGTCCATGTCAGTGAGGGCAAGGTGGTTCGCGGTGCCGCCGTAAGGGTGCGGCGCGGGAAGGAGATAGTGGTTGAATCTGAGGTTGAGAGCTTAAGACGTTTCAAGGATAGCGTTAACGAAGTGAATGCCGGCTTGGAGTGCGGGATGGGTATCAAGGATTTTGGCGATTTTGAGGTTGGTGATATACTGGAGTTTTACCGAAGAGAACGAGCTAAGAGGTAGTAATTATGGCGCATCGCATTGAGCGGTTAGATAGTCTTATTCGCCAGGAAATCAGCCAGTTACTGCAACGCCAAGTCAAAGACCCCCGACTTGGCAATTTTGTTACCGTGACCGAGGTCTCCGTCTCCGCCGACCTCAAATATGCCAAGGTATTTGTCAGTTGTATGGGCAGTGGGGAGGTAAAGCAGGACACGCTGAGTGGGCTGGCGGCAGCCTCCGGTTTCCTCCGTAACCAGCTGGCGAAGCGTCTGCGACTGCGCCGCATCCCCGAGCTGAGCTTTCACTGGGATGATTCTATTGAGCGCGGAGCCCACATCTTGCAGTTGATTGATGAGGTTAGCTCGTCTAAAACTCCAGAGCAGGGTGACTAGCGGTGGATGGCATTCTCAATATCAATAAGCCCTTGGGTAAGACTTCCTTCAGTATTGTCTCTGCGGTCAAGCGCTTGAGTGGAGAAAGGCGTGTTGGGCACGGCGGTACCCTGGACCCGGCGGCGAGCGGCGTTTTGCCCCTCTGTCTTGGTCAGGGGACTCGTGTTGCTGAGTTTTTGCTGGAGGCACCCAAGGCTTACCGCGCTGAGATTGAACTCGGGGTGGCTACCGACACCGATGATGCCACCGGTAACATCATCAGCCGGGGAGACCCGTCGGGCATTAGCCGGCAAAAATTACTCTCCGCCCTCGATTCCTTTTGCGGTCTCGTCTCCCAGACCCCGCCGATGTATAGTGCGGTGAAGCAGGGGGGCCAGCCGCTTTATAAGCTGGCGCGCCAGGGTATTGAGGTTGAGCGGAAGAGCCGACTTAGGTGGATTTATAGTCTGGAGCTTAAAGGCTGGCAGCCGCCGGTGGCGACTATAGAGGTTGAATGCAGTCGGGGCACCTATATCCGCGCCCTCGCCCGCGATTTAGGGCAGCTTCTGGGCTGCGGCGCTCATCTGAGGAGCTTGCTCCGCTTGTGCTGTGGCCCCTTTGATATTGAGGACGCAGTTTCCCTATCCCAGCTTGAAGACGGCTTCCGCTATGGCTACTGGCAAAAGCTTATCTATCCTATAGACTTTGTCCTTTTGCACTGGGCGGCGGTGGTGGTTGATAACGGGGCTGAAGTTGACATAAGGAATGGACGCCCCCTTGTTTTTGCCGGGGGTGATAGCCCGAAAACTTCTCCTGGTGAGCGCTGCCGTGCCTATACCAGCGATGGCTCGTTCCTGGGTGTGCTGCGCTTTAGCTCAGAAACGGGGCAGTGGCACCCGGAGAAGGTATTTACCAGCCCTTGACAGCTTGCCCATAATAAGGGTATAGTGCATCGGATACTGAAAAGGAGGTAAGCTGGGTTGCAGGCATATTGCTTTAAGTGTAGACGAAAGGTAGAGATAAAGGATCCTCAGCCGGTTATCCTCAAGAACAAGCGACCAGCTACGCGAGGGGTTTGCCCGTCGTGTGGGACTAAGGTATTCAGGATTGGTCGCAAATAGTACCCCTTTGGCTAGTTGCGCCTAGAAGTGGGGTAAGCAGGTCCTCCCTATAGTATTACAGGCTGAAGTAGATCTTGTGGTTAGTTACTGCACAAAGGACATCCGTTTATTGAGCCAACCCTGTGGATTGGCTTTTAATCTTTTTTACTGCCTTTTCCGTGGGAAAGGAGGGTTTTAGACCTTGGGTAAGGTGAATGTAGCTGTAATCGGTGTGGGCAACTGCGCCTCTTCTCTGGTTCAGGGTGTCTATTACTATCGCAAGGCGAAGAAGGGCGAATTTGTGCCCGGACTTATGCACGTTAATCTCGGCGGGTATCATATTAGCGATATTAACTTCGTGGCTGCCTTTGATATTGATAAAAACAAGGTGGGCAAGGACATCGCCGAGGCTATTTTTACCCCGCCCAATAACACCTTTAAGTTTTGCGATGTGCCAGCGACGGGGGTTACTGTCCAGCGGGGTATGACCCATGACGGGCTGGGTCTTTATCTATCTAAGATAATACAGAAGGCGCCGGGCTCAACCGTCGATATTGTTAAGGTACTCAAGGAGACCAACACCGACGTGGTGATTAACTACCTGCCGGTTGGGAGTGAGGAGGCGACCAAGTGGTATGTTGAGCAGGTGCTGACCGCCGGCTGTGGCTTTATCAACTGCATCCCGGTTTTTATTGCCCGGGAGAAGTACTGGCAACAGCGCTTTGAGCAAGTGGGGCTTCCGGTTATTGGTGATGACGTAAAGTCTCAAGTCGGGGCGACCATTGCTCATCGTGTTCTCACCCGGCTCTTCAGGGACCGCGGCGTTAGACTGGAGCGCACCTATCAGTTGAACTTTGGCGGTAATACTGACTTCTATAACATGCTGGAGAGGGAACGGCTTGAGTCTAAGAAGATATCCAAGACCAGCGCGGTTACCTCTCAGTTGGATTACAAGCTTAGCCCGGATGATATCCATGTCGGACCCAGCGATTATGTCCCTTGGCTGCTAGACCGCAAGTTTTGCCATATCAGGATGGAAGGGCGGACCTTCGGCGATGTTCCTCTAAATTTGGAGCTAAAGCTTGAGGTCTGGGATAGCCCCAACTCGGCAGGGGTGGTTATTGATGCCATAAGGTGCTGTAAGCTTGCCCTGGAGCGCGGACTTAAAGGAGCCCTGGTGGCTCCATCTTCCTACTTTATGAAGTCACCGCCGGTTCAGTATACCGATGATGAAGCGCGCCGGATGGTGGAGGAGTTTATTGTTAGCCCCCCGCAAGGGGCGAATAAGAACGTTTGACTAAGTCTCTACGGAGGTTTAGGCAGTTAAAGTTGAAGATAGCGTTAGTATCCCCCTATGATTTTGCCTACCCTGGGGGTGTGGCTGTTCACATTTCCTATCTTGAGCATCATCTCGCCCGCATGGGTCATGAGGTTAAGGTCATTGCCCCGGCGTCTAAGGCTGTTTCCAGCTTTGGCGATAGGTTCATCCCTATAGGTAGCCCCCGCCCTATTCCCACCAGCGGCTCTATTGCCCGGGTCACTATTTCACCCTGGTTATCGAAAGGGGTGAAAGCCGTCCTTGAGCGGGAGCAGTTTGATATTATCCACCTCCACGAGCCGTTGATGCCAATGCTGTGTACCACCGTGCTCCGCCTGTCTCAGGCAGCCAATATCGGGACCTTTCACGCCTGTCGTGGCAGCCCCGGATATGATTTCGCCAGACCCATCGGCACGTGGATGCTGAAGAGGTGGTTCCGTAAGCTCCATGGTAAGATTGCGGTGTCTAAATCAGCCCGGGAGTTTGCCTGTGACTATTTCCCCGGATACTATAATATTATTCCCAACGGCGTGGACGTAAAGCATTTCTCCCCTAACGTATCCCCGATTGAGAAGTTCGACGATGACAAGCTGAACATCCTCTTTGTCAGTCGTCTGGAGAAGCGGAAGGGCTTGAACTATTTGCTTGAAGCCTTTAAGCAGGTTAAACGGGAGATTCCCAACTCTCGGCTTATTATTGTTGGTCCTGGCACCAGGCTGCGGCGTGGCTATGAGAGAGTGGTTAAGAGGAGCGGTTTGCAGGACGTCGTCTTCACCGGGCTTGTATCTTATGAGGACTTGCCCAGGTATTATAAAACCGCCGACGTTTTTTGCGCTCCCGCCACCGGTCATGAAAGTTTCGGCATTATCTTGCTTGAGGCGATGGCGGTAGGTAAGCCGATTGTCGCCTCAAATATAGAAGGTTATGCCGGCGTACTGACTCAGAATGTTGAGGGGCTGCTGACGCCACCGGGGGATAAGGAGATGTTAACCCGGGCTCTGCTCTCTCTCCTGACTGACGAGGCACTGCGCCGTGAGATGGGAGCCAGGGGCAAGGTTAAAGCCGCGGAGTATAGCTGGGAACGCATTGCCCAGAATGTTTTGAAGTATTATATTAGGGTTCTTAGTGAGCCGCCGTGGAGAAAGCAATTTCCCGAGCTTCAGGCAACGGCGCTTTCAGTTTAAGTAGAAGTGGGGTAGTTTCGTAATCGCTTCTAAAAGAACACGCTCAAAGTCAAATCTATACAGGGTTCGTGGCGCTATAGCCAACCGCTTTACTGAACCGGTGGCGGGGGCTTTAGCCAGGACAGGGCTATCACCTAACACTGTAAGCTGGCTTGGTTTTATATTGGCCCTCGGGGCGGCGGCGCTTATCATTACCGGACACCCATTTGCTGGCGGCTGGGTGGTACTTGTCGCCGGTTTTTTTGATATCCTGGATGGGGCACTGGCTCGGCGTCTTAAGAAGGTTACCCCCTTTGGCGGCATCCTTGACTCCACCCTTGACCGCTTGTCCGAGGCGGTGGTGCTGCTGGCTATCTTGGTTTTATATGCTCAAGGGGCGGCATTTACCCCCATTATATTGGTCTGTCTTGCCTTAATCGGCTCGTTACTGGTCAGCTACGTTCGGGCTAGGGCGGAGGGGGCTGGTCTGGAGTGCCGGGTTGGACTGTTTACCCGAGCTGAAAGGGTGGTGGTGCTGGTGCTGGGTCTTTTGCTGAGCGGCATTGACTACGTTCTGGTTATCGCCCTGGCGATTATCGTGGTGTTCAGCTTTTTCACCGTTGTCCAGAGGCTGGTTTACGTCTGGCAGCAAACGAGAAAATAGCCGCTTTCATTATAAGGCTGTTTATGCTATAAGAGAGGAAGGATTAGTGAGATAATGCCAGTTATTGCTATTATCGGGGCTCATTGGGGGGATGAGGGTAAGGGCAAGGTGGTTGACCACCTCGCTCAGCAGGCGAGGGCGGTAGTCCGTTTTTCTGGCGGCGATAATGCCGGTCATTCCGTGGTCAACCCCCGTGGCGAGTTTAAGTTGCACCTTGTTCCCTCCGGCATTTTTTCGCCGAAGGCGACCTGCATTATTGGTAACGGGGTGGTGGTTAACCCCGCGGTGCTGATTGGTGAGATAGACGAGCTCAGCAAGCGTGGGGTGGATACCTCAGGGCTGTTTGTCAGCGACCGGGCTAACCTGATTATGCCCTATCATACCCTTCTTGACGGTCTTGAAGAGGAGGTGCGGGGGGGCAAGGCGCTGGGCACAACCCGTAAGGGCGTTGGTCCTGCCTTTACCGATAAGGTGGCCAGGTGGGGTATCAGGATGAGCGACCTTCTGGGTAAAGAGGAACTGTTGGAGCGGCTTCGTTCTGTACTTGGTTACAAGAATACCATCCTGACCAAGGTCTACGGGGCTAGTCCCCTGTCGCTGGACGAGGTATATGCCCAGTATTGCCAGTATGGCGAGCGTCTGGCTCCTCATATCCGGGAGACGACGGTGATACTGGAGGAGATGATAAGCCGCGGGGAGATGGTCTTGCTGGAGGGGGCGCAGGGGACTCTGCTTGACCCCGATTTCGGCACCTATCCCTATACAACCTCATCATCGCCGCTGGCGGGGGGAGCTTGCCTGGGGGCGGGCTTGGGCCCGACCAAGATTGACCGCATCCTGGGTGTGTTCAAGGCTTACTGCACCCGGGTGGGTGGTGGCCCCATGCCCACCGAGATGAAGGATGAGACCGGCGACCTGATTCGGGAGAGGGCTCATGAGTATGGTACCACTACCGGTAGACCGCGCCGCTGCGGCTGGTTTGACGCCGTGGCCACCCGTTTCAGCACCCGTGTTAACGGCTTTACCGGGGCGGCGATTACCCGCCTTGATATCCTGGACGTCCTGCCCCGCCTGAAGATATGCGTTGGCTATAAGCTGGATGGCAAGACTATCACTAACTTTCCCGCCAGCGTCGCTGCTCTGGCTAGATGTGAACCGGTCTACGAGGAGCTTGATGGGTGGCAGACCCCGACCACTGATATTCGTAGCTATAAGCAGTTGCCGGCCGAGGCTCGTAATTATATAAGCAGAATAGAGGAGCTTGCCTCCTGCCCGGTCAACCTTGTCTGTGTTGGGCCGGAGCGGGAGCAGACCATCGAGAAGTCACCAATTTTATAAGTTGTCTTTCTTCCCACCCACCCACCCTCAGGGGCTTCGCCCCCAATCTCCTGATTTATTGGGGAAAAGTTTTGCCTCTTGCTTTAATTGGGGTGTTTAAGAGGGACGAAGTCCCTCTTCCAAAAAATATTCCCCTTCCCCTTGCTAAGGGGAAGGGGATAAAGGGGATAGGGTTAATAAACCTCTATACCTTCAGGTCAATGGTATGGTTTTTGAGTTCCGCGATTATCTTTTCGGCTTCTTTTTCAGTAGGTGGTACTAGTGGCAGGCGCGGATTACCTACCTTGAAGCCGAGGTAATTGAGGGCATATTTAATCGGCGCCGGACTCGGTACGGAAAACATGGCGTTAACCAGCGGCACCAGTTTCCGTTGGATTGCCGCCGCTTCTTGAATCCTGTCGGAGAGAATCAGGTCAATCATCTTCTTGTATTGTTTACCCACCAGGTGCGTGGTAACGCCTATAACACCGTAGCCACCCAGTGCCATGATAAGGAAGGTATCATTATCATTACCGCTCCAGATAAGAAAGTCCTTCCGGGCTTTGTTGATAGTCTGGGCAACAAGCTCCATCTTACCGCTGGCTTCTTTAACCCCGACGATGTTTTTTATCTGGCTCAACCTGCCGATTGTCTCGGCTGACATCTCGACGACGGCGCGCGAAGGGATGTTATACATGATAATGGGCAGGCTGGTGTTTTCGGCGATGGTCTTAAAGTGCTGGTAGATGCCTTCCTGATTGGGCTTGTTATAGTAGGGGACGACCGACAGGCAGGCATCAACCCCGATTTTCTCGGCTTTTTCCGTATTTTCCACCGCTTCTTTAGTGCTGTTGGAGCCGGTGTAAGCCACCACCGTTCCCCGCCCGCCCACCGCCGATTTCACCTCGGTGAAGAGACGCATCTCCTCCTCCCAGCTAAGCGTTGGTGCTTCCCCGGTGGTAGCGGCTACCACCACACCATCATTCCCGGCATCAAGCAGGGCTAGCGTCAGCTTTTTCGCCTGCTCATAATCAACCTCGCCGTTTTCCTTAAACGGCGTTACCATCGCCGTTAAGAGCCGCCCCAGCTCCTTCACTTTTTAACCTCCTGCGCTGGTTTTATCCAGTCCCTCTTTATCATCTCCTCAGCAATCTGGACGGTGTTCAGGGCTGCCCCCTTGCGCACGTTGTCGGCGACAATCCACATTACCAGCCCGCAGGTGTGGGAGACATCGTGGTGGATGCGCCCCACAAAGACGTCGTCGGTGCCGGCGGCTGACCATGGCTGGGGATAAAGGCTGATAGCTGGGTCATCCAGCACCTTGACCCCCGGCGCCTGGGCGAGGATACGCCGCGCCTCGTCGGGGGAGATGGGCTGGGAGAACTCGACGTGGACTGCCTCGCTGTGCCCGATAAATACCGGCACGCGAACGCAGAAAGCCGAGATGGCAATATCATCGGCATGCATTATCTTCCTGGTTTCCTCCACCATCTTCCACTCTTCCTTGGTGTAGTCGTTGTCCAGGAAGACGTCTATCTCCGGCAAGAGGTTAAAGGCTATCTGGTGGGGGTAGACATGGGGAACGGTGGTCTGCCCCTCCAGTACCTGCCTGGCTTGTTCGTTTAGCTCCTCCACTGCGGCTGCCCCAGTGCCTGATACCGCCTGGTAGGTAGCGGCGACGATGCGCTTGATGGGATTGACCTTATGCAGGGGGTATAGAGCCACCACCATCTGGATGGTGGAGCAATTCGGGTTGGCGATAATCCCCTTATGCCACTTAATGTCGTCAACGTTTATCTCCGGCACTACCAGCGGCACCTTCGGGTCCATTCTGAATGCCGAGCTATTATCAATAACCACGGCTCCGGATTGGGCGGCTATCGGCGACAAGTAGCGGCTAACCTCAGCCCCGGCGGAGAAGAGGGCGATATCTATATCCTTAAACGACTTCGGGGTAGCCTCCTCAACCAGAACCTCGTGGTGACTGACAAACATCCTCTTGCCCGCAGAGCGGTCCGAGGCAAGAAGGCTGATTGAATTCATGGGGAAGTTACGCTGTTGAAGTACCTTAATGAATTCCTGTCCTACCATCCCGGTAGCACCAAGGATGGCTACTTTATACTCCTTCATTTCTCTCCCTGTAAACCGAGTAAACTCTCCAGACCATAGATTAGCCCCTTATGCTTAGCCACTTCCTTAATGGCGAGCATAACGCCGGGCATATAGCACTGCCGCCCGATGGTATCGTGACGGATGCTCAGCGTTTGTCCTGCTCCCCCGAGTAAAACTTCCTGGTGTGCCAGTAGGCCGGGCAGGCGCACGCTATGGATGGCAACGCCTTCAACCTTTCCTCCCCGGCTTTCTGAAGCCTGTCCTGGGGGAGTGGAGAAGGGTTTACCCTTCGCTTTCGCCATGGCTTTAGCCGTAGCCAGGGCAGTGCCCGAGGGTGAGTCAGCCTTCAGGTGGTGGTGTAGCTCTATAATCTCGGCGAAGTCAAAGTGCCTAGCCGCTAGTTTGGCTAAGTGTATCATAAGCACGGCGCCCAGGGCAAAATTTGGCGCTACCACCACCCCAATCTTATTAGCCTTGGCCAGGCTTTCAATCTCCTTGATGTTATCGGCAGTTAAGCCGGTAGTGCCGATTACCATGTTAACGCCGCGTTTGGCTGTCAGGCGCGCTGTCGGCATGGTCGCCTGAGCATTGCTGAAGTCCACCAGCACCTCCGGCTGGCAGGAGGTGAGGATGTAGTCCAGATCTTTGGAGAGGGGGACCGTGCCCGAGCCGTCGGGGAGGGCTAGGTGGTCCTCAGTCGCCTTTATATCCACCGCCCCGGCTATTTGCAGGTCAGGCTCCTGGCACAGGGCGTTAATCACCTCCTGCCCCATTCTGCCTGAGGCGCCGTTAACCACTACTCTTATTTTCTTCATCGCCGACGTCCTCTACTCGGCCCTCGGTTGTAACCCCCTTTGCTGCGGGGAGGGCGGTTGTCGCGTTGCGTCCGGAACGGGTAATCTTTAGAAGGGGTATCTTTCGCATTAGCCCCGGGGGCTTGAGACGATTTTTCAAACACTGCCTTTCGCGAGAGATTTACCCGCCCCAGTTCGTCAATGCCAATTACCTTAACCGTAACCTCATCGCCAATTTTAACCACGTCCTCAACCTTGGGGACGTGATAATCAGCCAGCTCGCTGATGTGAACCAGCCCCTCCTTGCCCGGCAGAATCTCCACCATCGCCCCGAAGTTCATCAGGCGGCTCACCTTTCCCGTGTAGATGGTGCCGACCTCTATCTCCTTGGTCAGACCCTCAATAATCTGGATAGCCTGGCGCGCTTGAGCCTCGTTGGGCGAGCCGATAATTACCGTGCCCTCGTTATCAATATCAATGGTCGTCTTAGTCTGCTCAATAATTGACCGGATGGTTCTGCCCCCGGTGCCGATAACGGCGCCGATTTTCTCGGGGTCAATGGTTATCTTATACATTCTGGGGGCATACTGGCTGAGTTCGGGTCGGCTGGAGCTGATGGTCTTCTGCATTATATCTAGGATGTACAGCCGGGCAGAACGAGCCTGGTCCAGTGCCTTTCCCAGAATCTCGGTACTTATCCCCTTGAGTTTAATATCCAGCTGCAGGGCGGTGATGCCGTTAGCCGTGCCGGCAACCTTGAAGTCCATGTCGCCGTAGGCGTCCTCAATGCCTTCGATATCAGTCAGGATTACATAGTTGCCCTTCTCGCCGGTGACCAGTCCCATAGCTATTCCGGCTACGGCCGCCTTTATCGGTATGCCGGCATCCATCAGGGACAGGCTTGAGGCGCAGACACTGGCCATAGAGGTGCTGCCGCTGGAGCTCAAGACCTCGGAGACGAGGCGGATGGTGTAGGGGAAGTCCTCGTCCTTGGGCAGCATCGGCTCAATGGCTCGCTCCGCCAGAGCGCCATGCCCGATTTCACGCCGCCCCGGTGAGCCTACGCGTTTCACCTCGCCACCGGAGAAGGGAGGGAAATTATAATGGTGGATGAAGCGTTTACTCTCCTCTATGCCCAGCCCATCAAGCATCTGCTCTTTGCCCACGGAGCCGAGGGTGGTAATGGTGAGAATCTGGGTCTGCCCTCGGCTGAACAGGGCTGAACCATGGGTGCGGGGCAGAACTCCCACCTCGCAGCTGATGGGCCGGACATCGGTAAGCCCCCGCCCACCAATCCGCTTTCCTGTCTCCAGTATGTCGCCTCTTATTTTAGCCTTAACCTTACTCTCAAGGGCGGCGTTTATCTCTTCCTCGGGGAATTGCTCGCACAGCGCCTCAATAAGCTCCTTCCTCAGGTTGCTGAGCGCCTGTTCCCGCATTGGCTTTTCCGGCTGGCTCAATGCCGGGGCGAGCTTGTCATCAACCATTGGCGAGATAGCTGAAATTACCTCGGGGTTAACCTCGCTTTTCGACGTTTCCGCCTTGGGCTGTCCGGAGGCTTGCTGGAGCTCCTCCTGGAGCTTGATAATATCCTGGTTTGCCTTATGCCCGAATTCTATCGCCCGCAGGACGATATCCTCTGAAGCCTCTCTGGCGCCGGCCTCTACCATTACCACTGCTTCCTTGGTACTGACCACCACCAGGTCAAGGAGGGAGGTCTCAAGCTGGAGCAGGGTCGGATTCAGCACCAGCTCATTGTCAATATAGCCGATGCGAATGGCGCTCACCGGACCGTCAAACGGGATTGGCGAGATTGTCAGTGCCGCTGAGCCGCCGATAACTGACAGGATGTCCGGGTCGTTTTCCTGGTCGGCGGAG
Source organism: uncultured Dehalococcoidales bacterium (assembly GCA_964505425.1). Classification (GTDB taxonomy): domain Bacteria; phylum Chloroflexota; class Dehalococcoidia; order Dehalococcoidales; family BS750m-G39; genus CAVTZP01. The sequence goes on from CAZDHX010000008.1 coordinate 41,519, forward strand.
AGGACGGTAACTATAATCTGAATATCATTACGCCATCCCTTGGGCAAAAGTGGGCGTAATGGGCGGTCGGTAAGACGGCTGGCTAGGGTCGCCTCCTGGCTGGGGCGCCCCTCCCTTCGGATGAAGCCGCCTGGAATCTTACCGGCGGCATAGAGCCTTTCCTCGTAGTCAATGGTCAGGGGCAGAAAGTCTATACCCTCGCGGGGTTCAGCACTGGTGCAGACGGTAACCAGGGCTACGGTGTCTCCATAACGGATGGTTACCGCCCCTGCCGCCTGACCAGCGAGCTTTCCGGTTTCTATGGTGAGCTTTCTGCCGCCCACCTCGCGCTCAAAAGAACTAGGTGATATCAATGCCCCTCTCCCCACTTAAGCCTTACTTACGTAAGCCAAGTTTATTAATCAGACTGCGATATCGTTTAGCATCCTCTCGGCTCAGGTAGGACAAGAGCCTTCTTCTCTGTCCCACGAGCTTAACCAGCCCGCGCTGTGTATTGTAATCGTGCCGATGAGCCGCCATATGCTCCGTCAGCTCATTTATCCTCTCGGTGAGCACGGCTACCTGGACCTCGGTTGAGCCGCTGTCCTTTTTATTGAGCCCGAATTTGCTTATCAGTTCGCCCTTTTTTCCCTTGTCCAACTTAATCCTTTATTCTCACGTTATTTTAGCCAATGTCAGCTATGCTGTAAATAACCGATTATAGCATAAGTGGCTGCGAGTGTAAATCAACTTGACTTTTGTCACCCATACAGGGTATAGTTTAGACTGTAGTTGATACCCTGTTTGGTGTCGTTTCTAAGCTTGCCCCCTGCATGGGCAGGGAAACCGGTATGGTAATCCAGAGGGTTTTGCAGAGCCGAGAGACTGTATCCAAGACAAGGGGGAAACACAATCTATAAGGAGGTGCAGTAGTGGCTCTAGCAGACAAAACTCTGGTGTGCCGTGATTGTGGGCAAGAGTTCATATTTAGCGCTGAAGAGCAGGAATTCTATCAGTCCCATGGCTTACAGAATGAGCCTCGGCGATGTCCTGAGTGTCGTGCTTCTCGTCGTAGAGACCGCTGGGGTGGCTCTGGTCAGCCGCGTCAGATGTTTACCGTGACCTGTGCTGAGTGTGGTGTGGAAACCACCGTGCCATTTGAGCCCAGGGAAGGGCGCCCGGTCTATTGCCGAGAATGTTACGCTAAACAAAAAAACTCTGGCTAAGGTTCTGATTTATCTTATTTGCCAAAGAGCATGAATGTTGGGGTCTGTCGGGTTAAGCTTCGCTTCCCGGAAAACCTATCGCTTAAGGGTAAGCGGCAGATACTGAAATCCATCACTGCTCGCCTCAGAAGCAAGTTTAATGTCTCCGTGGCTGAGGTTGATGACCATGAATTGTGGCAGTTAGCCACCCTCGGCATTTGCTGTGTGAGCAATGATAGCCGCTATACCAACGAAGTCCTCTCCAAGGTGGCTGACTTCATCGTTAATGGTCGCTTTGAGGTGGAGATACTGGGTTACGATATTGAAGTCCTGGCTATTTCCTGACTGGGGCGATGCCCGAGTGAGGCGATAATGGATATCTCGGCCTTCGTTCATGCTCTTCTGGCTCAGCCCAGTTACCGCGGTCAGATAGTCCATATTGAGCATATTCCCCACCGTGATGCTGAGTATTCCGAGCTTGAGCAGCCTCTGGAGAAAAACCTTCGTAATTACCTTGAGGAACACAAGCTGTTACCCCTCTACACCCATCAGGCTGAAGCCATAGATTATGCCCGCAGGGGCATGAACGTGATGGTGGCGACCTCGTCAGCGAGCGGGAAGACGCTGTGCTATAACATCCCGGTTATGGAGTCAATCTTAACCGAGCCGGCTAGCTGTGCCCTTTACCTTTTCCCCACCAAAGCCCTGGCTCAGGACCAGCTTCGCACCTTGCGGGGGCTGTTTGACCCCCATCTATCGCGGGGCGTCAGCACCTTTGATGGTGATACCCCTCAGGGAGAGCGGGCGGAGGTGAGAAAAAGTGCCCGGGTGGTGCTTACCAACCCCGATATGCTCCATATCGGGATACTGCCTAACCATCAGTCGTGGTCAAGGCTGTTGCGGCATTTGAGGTATGTGGTGGTGGATGAAGCCCATATCTATCGGGGCGTTTTTGGCTCCCATGTCGCCGGTGTCCTCCGCCGCCTGCGCCGATTATGCAATTTTTACGGCTCAAACCCCGGCTTCATCTGCTGTTCGGCGACGATTGCTAACCCCGGGGAGCATGCCGAAAGGCTGGTTGGTCTGCCGTTCGAGGTGGTTGCCAGCGACGGCTCTCCTTACGGCGGCAAGGACTTTGTTTTCTGGGACCCTCCCATTATTGACGAGGCGAAGAGCGTCCGGCGGAGCGCTAACAGCGAGGCGGCGAACCTGTTTACCGAGCTGGTGAATAGTAAAATCCGCACCCTGACCTTTGCCCGCACCCGCCGCCTGACCGAGCTTATCTATAACTATACCAGGCACCGGCTGGCGGAAATCGGCTCCGCCCAAGCTAAGAAAATCAAGCCTTATCGGGCGGGCTACCTGCCCGAGGAAAGGCGTCAGATAGAGAAGGAGCTCTTTAATGGAGAGCTTACCGGCGTGGTGGCGACCACGGCTCTGGAGCTGGGGATAGACATCGGTGACCTTGAGGCGACGGTGCTCACCGGCTATCCGGGGAGCATTGCCTCTACCTGGCAGCAGGCGGGGAGGAGTGGGCGCAGTGGGGATAAGTCTATAAGCTTCCTTATCGGGCTGGATAGCCCCCTTGACCAGTATTTTATGCGCCACCCCGATTCATTCTTTGGCAAGAGCGTTGAGAACGCCTTGGTCAACCCGGATAACCCCTATATTCTGAGAGCTCACCTCTTGTGCGCTGCCTGGGAGCTGCCCCTGACCGGCGAGGATGAAGCGGTCTTTGGCGCCGCCTTTGAGCGGGAAAGGGCAAGGCTGGAGGAGGAGGGTCTGCTCCGGGGGAGGAGGGGTAAATGGTATATTTCGCCGGCGATTGCCTATCCGGCACAGAACATAAATATTCGCTCCACCTCCGGGGAAAATTTTGTCATTGTTGATACCTCAACCGGCTCGCTTCTGGAGACCGTTGAGGCGAGCGTGGCTTTCTTTCAAATTCATCCCGGTGCTATCTATCTTCATCAGGGGGAATCATATCTGGTTGAGGAGCTTGACCTTGTCGGGCGCACCGCCTACGCCAAGCCGACCTCGGCCAACTACTCTACCCAGACTAAAGAGCTTACCGACCTTCGTATTGTCCGCGTGCTCCGTGATAAGAGTTATGGGCAGACCAGGGTATACCTGGGTGAGGTTGAGGTTACCACCACCGTCGTCGGTTTCAAGAAGAAGGCGCAGTTCACCGAGGAGGTAATCGGGGAGGAGCCACTTGACCTCCCCCCGCAGCACTTCCCCACCGTTGCCCTGTGGTTTGACCTGCCGCCCAGGGTGGTAGCTCGAGTGGACAGGGAGCAACTGGACCTTGCCGGGGGCTTGCACGCCACCGAGCATGCCGCCATTGCCATCCTCCCCCTGTTTGCCCTCTGCGACCGCAATGATATCGGCGGAGTCTCCACCCCTCTCCACCCTGATACCGGTCGGGCGCAGATATTTATCTATGATGCCTACCCCGGCGGCATCGGCATCAGCGAGAGGGGCTTTGACCTGGTGGAGCAATTGTGGCAGACTACACTTAGGGCGATTAAGGAATGCCCCTGCCGGGAGGGCTGCCCCAGTTGTATTCAGTCGCCGAAGTGTGGCAATAATAATAAGCCGCTGGACAAGAAGGCAGCCCAAGTATTACTGGAAGGACTGTTATCGGGTTGAAAGATATCAAGCAGGCCTTAAAACCTAGCCGTGATAGCTGGTTCAAGCGGGTAACGCGCCTCTTTGAGCGTCCCACCGTTGATGAGGCGGTCTGGGCGGAGCTTGAGGAACTGCTTATCTCGGCTGATGTCGGTGTCGGCACCACGGAAAAGCTCATTGCCACGGTGAAGCAGAGGGCTGCCAAGGAGAAGCTTGATGGCTCATCGGTGCGTGATGCCCTTAAGCAAGAGATGGTCAGCATGCTGGAGATTGAGTCTCCGGCAGGTTCAGGGGCAGTGCCCAAGGTTATCCTGGCGGTGGGGGTTAATGGTGGTGGTAAGACCACCTCTATCGCCAAGCTTGCCTACAAGGCTAAAAAAGAGGGGAGGCGGGCTATACTGGTTGCCGCCGATACCTTTAGGGCGGCGGCTATTGACCAGCTTAAGAAGCTGGGGGCGGAGGTCGGCGTTGACGTTGTTGCCCATAAGCCCGGCGCTGATGCCGGGGCGGTGGTCTTTGACGGGCTGGAGGCGGCGCGCAGTCGCCAGGCTCAGGAGTTAATCATTGACACCGCTGGCAGGTTGCACACCAAGTTTAACCTGATGGAGGAGCTTAAGAAGATTAAGCGCGTCGCTGCCAAGGCTGATGCCACCGCCCCCCATGAGGTAATCCTGGTGGTTGATGCTACCACTGGTCAGAATGGCTTGACCCAGGCAAGGTACTTCACTGAGGCGGTGGGGGTGACCAGCATTTTTCTGGCGAAACTTGATGGCACGGCTAAGGGAGGCATAGTGCTGGCTATCTGTGACGAGTTGAAGATACCGATCCAGTTCATCGGTACTGGCGACGAACTGGAGGATATGGCGGCTTTTAATGCCGAAGCCTTCGTTGAGGCGCTATTCTCTTAGTTTTGGAGGCGAATATTGATTACCATAAGTATAAGCCCGATAGCCTTCTGGAATGTCCGGTGGTATGGCATTATGGTTGCCTTGGCGGTAGTGGTAGTGATTTTATGGCTGTTGCTGGAGGTAAGGCGCGGGGCTAAATTTTCCTATGATACCATTCTTACTGCCGCTCTGGTTGCCATTCCCTCTGGGGTGATAATATCAAGACTATTACACGTTATTGATATGTGGGGTTATTACAGCCAGAACCCCGGTCAGATAATTGGCGCTAGCGGGCTGACCATCTACGGGGCTATTCTCGGGGCTACCCTGGGTATCTGGATTTACAGCAAGTTCAGCAAGTTTAATTTTGCTTACCTCGCCGATTTACTGGCGCCGGCTGTTCCCCTGGCTCAGGCGGTGGGCAGGGTGGGCTGCACCCTGAACGGCTGTTGTTATGGCCTGCCAACTTCCTTACCCTGGGGTATAGTTTACACTGACCCGCAGAGCTATGGCTATTCGGCAAGCCTTGCCCTTCCCCCAGGGATGGGCTTACATCCCACCCAGCCTTATGAGATTATATACCTATTGATAATTTTTGGGGTCATCTTCAGTTTGAGGGGGCGGTTTAAGCCTGACGGCTCTCTATTTCTCATCTATCTTAGCTTGTACTCGCTGTGGCGGATTGGCATTGACTTCCTGCGGGAGGGGACGCCCTTCATCTTGGGCTTACACCAGGCTCAGGTAATAGGCATAATCGTATTGGCTATCGCCGTGCCGATACTGGTTTTGAGGACGCGGCGGGTGGGGGTGAAAACTACCTAGCGGGGGCGAAATCTAAGATATTAAGCCTCAACCTCTCCTCCCCGCGCCAGCGGTCTATTTCCATGTTATAGACGATGTCGAGGTTGTTGGCTGCCTCAGCCCGAGCGCTACCCATCCTGAAGCCGACCCCATCCCAGATAACACCGCCCTGTCTGAGCTTAAGTCTCAGGTGCTCTCCGTTACCGCCCATGGTCTGGCAGTCAATCACCTCCGCCCCCCGCGTGAGGAAGACGGGTGCCGGGTTACCCCGACCAAAGGGGGCGAGCTGTTGAATAAGGTTGAAGGTATTACCGCTGAGTTCAGGGAGTCTGGCTTCGGCGTCAATATCCAGTTGCGGACGGAGGTCAGCGCCATCAAGATGAGTGGTGGCTAGCTCGGAAAGGTGCTGCTTGAAGCGGGGTAAATTCTTGGTCGGGAGGATAAAACCGGCTGCCTGTGAATGCCCCCCAAACTGGGAGAGCAGTGAGCGGCACTGGTTGAGGGCGAGGATAATATTGAACTCGGGGATACTGCGGCAGCTTCCGCTGCTGGTAAACTCTCCGGTTCTGATGACGATAGACGGGCGGTAGAATTCCTCAGCTAGCCTGTTGGCTACCAGCCCGGCGATTCCCGCCGGATAGTCCCTGTCGCTGGCAATGAGCAAGGGCGAGATTCCCTCAGCCGCTACCTGCGCTCTAGCCTTATTTAGCGCCTTGCTGGTCAGCTTTTGCCGCTCCCCATTCTTATGCTCCAGCCATATCGCCAGTCCCCTTGCCTCCGGCGGAGAGTCTGTCATCAGTAGTTTATAGCTGGTCATGGCGTGAGCCAGTCTGCCGGCGGCATTCAGCCGGGGGGCAATAGTCCAGGAGATGCTCTCGGCGTCAAGGCTGCCAGGGGTCAACCCCGCCTGAGTTATAATCTCCCCGATGCCGAGGCGTGGCTTGGTATTAATCAGCTTTAACCCCTGCTTGACCCAGTAGCGGTTCTCCCCGGACAAGGGCGCCATATCGGCTACTGTCCCCAGGGCAACCAGGTCCAGCATTTCATCCGCCTGCCCCTGTTTGCCGAGGCTTTCGTATAGAGCCTGAAGCAGCTTTACGGCGACACCGACGCCGGTCAGTTCGGAAAAGGGGTAGCTTGAGTCGGTGCGCTTGGGGTTAACGATGGCGACAGCAGGCGGGATTTCGGCAAGGGGGGTGTGGTGGTCGGTTATAACTATATCCAGTTTAGCCCTTTTTGCTCGCTTCACCTCAGCCATGGCGGTAATCCCGCAGTCAACGGTGATAACCAGGCTGATGCCTTTGTTGCGCAGGTTTTCCAGGGCGGCAGTTCTGAGCCCGTAGCCCTCGGTCAGGCGGTGTGGTATATAGGGGGTGACCTTGCCGCCAAGGGACGTCAGCCCCTTGACCAGCAGGGCGGTGGCGGTGATGCCATCGGCGTCAAAGTCGCCGTAGATAGCAATGTTTTCCCCGGAAAGTAGCGCCCGATAGATTCTGCCCACCGCTAGGTTCATGTCGGGGAGGAGGGAAGGGTCCGAAGAAAGGCGTTTATCGGCGGTGAGGAACGGCTCTAGCTGGGACGGCTCTCTGATGCCACGGTTGTAGAGGAGTTGAGCCAGTAACTGTGGCAGACCTGAGCTACTGCTCAGACGGCTGTCTGGAGCCAGCGGCAGCAGGTTCCAACGGTAGTGGTTCAATCTTACCCCTCAGCGTGCTCCCGGAATATCAGGACCGAGTTATGACCGCCGAAGCCGAAGGAGTTAGACATGGCAATGGCGACCTTCGCCTGGCGGGCAGTATTGGGCACATAGTCTAAATCGCACTCAGGGTCGGGATGGGTGAGGTTTATCGTTGGCGGGATGATACCGTTCTGGATAACCATGATACATATTGCCGCCTCAACCGCCCCGGCACTCCCGACAAGGTGCCCCATCATTGACTTGGTGGAGCTTATCGGGATTTTGTAGGCGTGAGCGCCGAACACCGTCTTTATCGCCTTGGTCTCCATCTTGTCATTTAGCTGGGTAGATGTGCCGTGGGCGTTTATATAGTCAATTTCTTCAGGCTTGAGCCCGGCTTTGTCCAGCGCTATCTGCATTGCCTTGGCGGCACCCTCCCCGCTCTCAATTGGCGCCGTAATATGGTAGGCATCGCCGGTGGCGCCATAGGCGACAATCTCCGCCAGTATTTCGGCTCCCCGCTTTTGGGCGAAGGAGAGGTTTTCCAGGATGAGGGTGCCCGCCCCCTCACCGATGACAAAGCCGTCACGCTCGGCATCAAAGGGACGGGAGGCTAGCTGCGGCTCATCGTTTCTGGTTGATATCGCCTTCAGGGCATTGAAGGCGCTGACACCTACCGGGTTGATTATCGCCTCGCTGCCGCCGGTTATCATCGCCTGGGCATCGCCACGCCTTATCGTCTCATAGGCAATGCCGATGGCGTCGGAACCGCTGGAGCAGGCTGAGGTCGTGCACAGGTTTGGTCCTTGTGCTCCCAGCACGATGGATGTCTGGGCGGCGCCTATGTTGGGCATCATCATCGGAATCAAAAAGGGGCTTACCCTGTCGGGTCCCCTCTCTAGTAAGACCTTGGTTTGCTCGAAGAGGGTGGTCAGTCCGCCGATGCCGCTGCCGATTATGATGCCGATATCGCCCTTGTTGCTGTCATCTATCTTCAGTCCCGCCTGCTTCAACGCCTCAAGGCTGGCGGCTACCGCCATCTGAGAGAAGCGGTCGTTGCGGCGGACATCCTTGGGGTTCATGTAGTTGGCCGGTTCAAAGCCCTTTACCTCACCGGCAATCTTGGTCTCAAATGAGGAGGCGTCAAAGAGGGTGATGCGGTCAACGCCGGACTTACCACCGATAAGACCCTGCCAGGTGGTGCTTGCGTCCAGCCCAAGAGGGGAGATAACGCCGATGCCAGTGACCGCTACTCTGTTATTTGTGCTTGACATAACATTAAGGAGGGGGTGAATTTCAGTTAGATAGTTTTACCATAATTTTGGCTCATCTGCAAGGAGCCCTTCGTTTGACCGGGAGAGAATTTTACAAATATAATTGAATTATGAGGGTCGCTTTAGATACGGTAGGCTGTAAGCTCAATCAGGCTGAGACCCAGTTTTTAGCCCGGCAGTTTGCCGGGGCGGGGCACCGGCTGGTATCTGCCGATGATGAGGCTGACGTCTATATCCTCAATACCTGCACTGTTACCCATGTTGCCGACCGCCGGTGCCGTCAGCGGCTCAGGCTGGCTCATCGCCGCAACCCCGAGGGGGTGGTGGTGGCTATCGGTTGTTATGCTGAGCGGGCTGGCGACGAGCTGGCTCGGATTGAAGGGGTTGACCTTGTCCTGGGCAACGGCGAAAAGTCAGACCTGCTGCGGCGGCTGGAGGAGTCAGGGTATCTGGGCCGTCTCAGCTATAGTCAGGGAGGTTCAGCTATAGCCGATTCCCGCACTCGCGCCTTCGTCAAGGTCTATGATGGTTGCCATAGCTCATGCGCTTATTGCATTGTCCCTCTGGTGCGGGGCAGGGAGAAGAGTACCCCCGTTGACCGGGTTGTTGACGAGGTCAAACAGAGGGTCGGCGATGGCTGTAAAGAGGTGGTGCTAACCGGCACCAAGATTGGCTTATATCGATATGGTGGTGTCGACCTGGCGGGGTTACTAGGGCGCGTCTTGGCTGAGACCGATGTTGAGAGGTTGAGGCTTTCCTCGCTCCAGCCCAGGGAGATATCCTCCGAGCTTATCGGGCTGTGGCATGATAAGAGGCTGTGCCGCCATTTTCACCTTTCGCTGCAGAGTGGCAGTGACGGCGTGCTCCGCCGGATGAGGCGGGGATATACCGTCGGCGGCTACTTGAAGGCGCTAGCCTTAATCAGAGACACGGTGCCCGAAGCGGCTATCACCACCGATATTATCGTCGGCTTCCCCGGCGAGACCGGGGCAGAGTTTGAAGAGAGTTATGAGCTTTGCCGGCAGACTGGGTTTGCCCGCATTCACGTCTTCCCTTACTCGCTGCGTCAGGGGACTCAGGCGGCACGGATGCCGGAGCGGGTGGGGGATGGGGTCAAGCGAGAACGAAGCCAGAGGATGCTGGCTCTAGCTAAAGAGAGTGCTCAAAACTTCAGGCATAAGTTCTTAGGCAAGACGACGAGTGTATTATGGGAGAAGCAGACGGGCGGTGTCTGGATTGGACTTACCGATAACTATATAAGGGTGTATGCCGAAAGCGGTGAGGACTTAACCAATAAGCTGCTGCCGGTAAGGCTGGTGGAGGTTTTGCCGGGCGACGCTGGGCTGCAAGGGGTATTCACTAAGGGTTGACTGTGGTGTATAATATACGAAAGCCAGAGGGAGAAGGGAACGATGAGAACACTAACTTGGGTACTCGTGGGAATACTTGTTGTTATTATCGTACTGTGGCTACTTACCTTTTTTAATGTGATAACATTTTGATCTAACCCTCACTCCAGCTGCTAGAACCAATCCCAGACGTAGGCTTTGTCTGTAAAAAGGTGGCGCGCCTAGAGGGATTCGAACCCCCGACACTCGGTTCCGAAGACCGATGCTCTATCCGCTGAGCTATAGGCGCATTGGGGTGAGTGGAGGGATTTGAACCCTCGTTCTCCAGGGCCACAACCTGGCGCCTTAGACCACTGGGCTACACTCACCACGGTGGAAGTATAGCTATTATAGCTAAAAAGCCCCTTCCCTTTCAATGATTACCTCGGGGCAAGCTCGACAATGGTAACCCCTTCACCCCCCTCCCCATATTCGCCGGGGCGGTATGATTGCACCAGGGGGTGTTTGGCAAGCTTCTCACGGACTGCCTGGCGTAGCGTACCCGTCCCTTTACCGTGGACTACTCTCACCTGGTACAGACCGGTCATAAAGGCATCATGCAGGTACTGGTCAAGCTTTAATAGTGCCTCATCCACGGTAAGCTGGCGAAGACGTACCTCGTTTGTTGCGCCGCGCTTAGCCCTGCGCATTATCAGGATTTCCTCTTCAGGAAAAGCTCCAGGCTCCGTATCTCCTTGACCCCCTTTAGGGAGGAGACTAAGGCCAGAAGAATATTGCCGATAATCTCCCTGGGGAAACTGCTTAAAGAGACGGGGGTGTTGTTTACATAAAGTGACAAACGCTCTCGCTGCGGCGTTATAAAACCTTTTTCCAGAAGGTCAGCTAAGCCTTTGATATCGTTGGGGGAGAACTGCCTGGTCTTGGTTGCTAAAGGTTCATCGCTGACGATAGCGATGAGCTTCTTGGTGGCAGAGGGTGCTTCCTTACCGCGAATCTCTATTTTGGGGGCATTGCCCTTACTAAAACCCTCGGTCAGGATGAGGTCATAGTCCTCACCAGCGAGGTGGGCTACCTGTTCAAGGCTGGGCTCTTCTGTAATCGGCTTGATTAGCACGAGCTTGTCCTGGGAACTGATTATGCTGGCCCCGCTCCCGGCTTGAGTGTGACGCCAGCTATCCTTGCCCGGCTCGTCAAAGGTCAGTTTTTGGTCGGTGTGCTTTACGGTAGCCACCTTATAGCCCCGTGATTTTAGCTCCTGAAGTAGCTTTTCAATGAGGGTCGTCTTTCCTGACTTTGATTTACCTATAATTGAGACTATGGGAGGCATTGTCTATTACCTTCGTGCTGAGTTAGAAGGTTATGATAGCACGCCGCCGATGTGCTGTCAAAGAGCGCCATCTGTGATAAACTCATCCTGCCTCTATTTGCCGGGCTGGTGATGGTGGTGGTAGAGTATGTATTATAATATTAAGGCAGGTTGTCCACTGGCAAGGGGGGATTGAAAGATGAAGGCAATGGTGCTGAAGGAAATTTGTGAGATTAAGGTTGAAGGGAAGGCTCGGCAAAGAAATGAGCTGCCACTAAAAGAGAAGCCCCTGGAATTAGTTGATTTGCCGATACCGAAGCCCGAACCGAAACAGGTCCTGATTAAGGTTATGGCCTGCGGTGTTTGCCGCACTGAGCTTGACCAGATAGAGGGCAGGATTGCCCCGCCCAAATTGCCGGTAATTCTCGGTCATCAGCCGGTGGGGACGGTTGATGACCTGGGCGAGGGAGCAACCAGATTTAAGATTGGTGACCGCGTTGGTGCCGCCTGGATATACTCCAGTTGCGGGCAATGCAAGTTCTGCCGGAGGGGTGAGGAGAACCTCTGCGAGCAGTTCAAGGGGACTGGCTGTGATGCTGACGGCGGCTATGCCGAGTATATGGTAATCTCCGAAGACTTTGTTTACCAGATTCCGCCAAGATTTACCGACCTGGCGCGGGCGGCTCCGCTGATGTGCTCGGGGATAGTTGGTTATCGTTCACTGAAACTTACCGGGATGGAGGATGGCAAGACCCTGGGGCTTTACGGGTTCGGGGCGGCGCACCACCTGGTAATCCAGATGGCGAATTTTAAGTTTCCTAATTCCAAGAAATTTGTTTTGAGCCGAAACCCGGTGGAAAGGGAGTTAGCCAAAAAATTAGGCGCTGACTGGGCGGGTGGGATTGATGAAGAAACGCCCCAGAAGCTGGACTGTGCCATTGATACCACCCCCGTCTGGAAGCCGACAGTTAAAGCCCTGGAGAATCTGGAGAGGGGGGGAAGGCTGGTGGTCAATCTGATTAGAAAAGAGGAGGCGGACAAAGACTTCCTCTTGAAGCTGGATTATCCCGAGCACCTCTGGTGGGAGAAGGAGATTAAAACGGTAGCCAATGTGACCAGAAAGGATGCCGAGGAGTTTCTTGCCCTGGCTGCTGAGGCGCCGATTACCCCTGAGATTCAAGAATTCAGGCTGGAGGAAGCCAATAAAGCGCTGCTTGAGCTAAAGAGCGGAAAAATCCGGGGGTCTAAGGTCTTGAAGATGCATACCTGATTTTGATAAGCCCCGTTGTAGCGTTTTGCTGGCAGGCGTATCAATAGACCATCCCTTTACAGCTGGGGAGTTTTGGGCTAGAATGGTTGTGATTTTGGCGGGAGTAGCTCAGTGGTAGAGCATCTGCTTCCCAAGCAGAGGGTCGCGAGTTCGAGCCTCGTCTCCCGCTCCACCACATGGGATTTCAGCCTGTCTTTTTTATCCGAAATGGGCGGTACTGGACTTGAACCAGTGACCTCTTGCGTGTGAAGCAGTCTTGTTAAAAGGCGGAAGCCGCTTGCCTCCTTTCGGATTGCATTATATGCTTAAAGCCTTTCTACAGTCAATCCCCCTAACTGTCCAATCATATTGGTGCAGTCCATAATGTTTTTTATCTGCCATATCTTTAGAGTTTACTATATGGATTACCATACGGTTTACCGCGTTAGTCTCCCTGTCCCTACCGTGTCTCACTCCCTGTCTTCTCCGTGTCCACCTCCGTGTCTCAGGGACAGGGATAGGGACAAGGAAAATAGCTTCAGTGGACAGGGAGACACGGAGAAATCTTTTATGGTCCCTGATGGTCACGGAAAATAGTAACTCCCGGTCTCTCCGCTTCTCAATATCTTCTAATGGCTTCTACCGCTTTTTCACCCTAGGTGTTACTCATCATGTCGTATATATGGAAACGAGGATGCGGAAGACATGGATTGAAACTGCTTCTACCTCTCCTTCTTCTAATTCTACTTCCTACTTCGCCTACTTCGCCTACTTCGCATAATTCTTCTACTTCTTCTTCGCCATATTCTTAACAATCTTCGCACGTTTGCACCTTCTTCTCTTATTCACTTCATTTTCCTATTTCTTCGCCTACTTCGCTTCTTCGTTTCCTCTTCTACTATTACTATTCAGTTTCCGAATGACATAAGTTCGCATTGTATGTTTTGACTTCGTGAGAGTCATGATGACGCTATACAGTCACACAAGACGATGGTTTGTGACCAAAGCTACAAAATGACCCGTTTATTTACCTTATAACCTAATTGCTAAATCAGTTCAAAGTAACTGTTGGAATTTCTTTTTAACGGTGATACCATGGGGGTGTTAGAGTCAAACTAAAAAAATAAAAGATACTGAGGAGACGCCTATGTATAGAGATCAAATGAGACAAATAACGAAGGCCCACCTAGAGGATGGGGAAGATGAGATAAACAATGCCCACCAGATAGTAGTGGTTGCCTCTGAGCTAGACCTGAGTACGGAACGAATAATCAAGTACCTTAATGACTATGAAATACCCATCAACATTGTGTTTTTTAACGTTTTCCGCGATGGCGAAAATCGCTATTTAAGCCGCGCTTGGTTAATAGACCCTGCTGAAACCCAGGAACACGCCAATTTGGCAAAAGCCGGCGATACTGAGCCTTGGAATGGAGAGTACTACGTATCTTTTGGCCATAACATGGGCAGGCATTGGGAAGATGCTCGAAAGTATGGCTTCATTGGTGCTGGTGGTGGTAGATGGTACAGTAAAACCTTGAACCAGCTTTCTAAAGGTGACCGTATCTGGGTCAATATCCCGCAAACAGGATATGTCGGAGTTGGAATAGTGGAGGAACCAGCTGTTATGGCTAAGGATTTTGTGGTGAAAACCGAAGAGGGAGAAGTACCAATCACAGAAGCACCGATAAAGCTTGATGAGCAGACTAAGAACGATTACCTGATAAAGTATGCTGATGATGAAGAAAAAGCGGAATACTTCGTCAAAGTTAAGTGGCTGCGTAGCTTTCCTATTAAGCAAGCAGTTTCTGAACTGGGCTTTTTCGGTAATCAGAACAGTGTTTGTAAACCCAGGTCCTCAAAGTGGCTGTTTACGGTTGATACATTAAAAAAGAAATGGGACATAGATTAGTCTGTGCAACGGCTCAAATCGCCTCAATCTAAGACGAACTGTGTGTAGTAAACATTTCTGACAATTGTTACCTCTTTACCTAGGTGCTGGGCCTTTCGGAACAATTCTCGAACTCCTGTTTGAGAAGAACAATTGATTTCCCAGATTACAGCAACTAGTAATCATCTGCCGACAAGATGAAATTTTGTTGCAGGGAAATACTACACACCCCCGCTACTCTGGTAAAACTATACTTACGCTTGTGCCTTTCCCAGACGCAGATTTTACTGTTAATGTTCCTCCAATAAGTCTTGCCCGTTCCTCTATGCTCACTAAGCCAAACTTACCGTCCCTGGTAAGTCTGCCCAGCGACTTAGGTGGAGTGAAGCCTTTCCCATCATCACTGATTGTCATTCTTATTTCACCTTCATCAAATTCAACTCTAATTTCGGTTTTGGTTGCTTGAGAATGCCGCAATATATTTCTTAGCGCCTCCTGAGCGATGCGGAATAAAGGTAACTCAGTTTCTGGTGATAAACGTCGCTCCAAGCCGGTTACTTTTAGGATGGCTTGCGTCTTTCCTTCTTTGTTTATTTCCTCAATAAGAAATTCCAGTGCTGGCAGCAGCCCCAGCTGATCCAAAATTTCTGGCCGTAACTCGTGGCTAAATCTTCGTACCTGTTCCAAGGTTCTGTCCGTCATATCCCTTAGCTGCTCTAGGCGCTTAAGAAACTGCGTAGAGGGGTGAGATTTATCCTTGGCCAAGGCTTGAATTTCAAGAGACAGCGTGGCGAGTGACTGAGCTACATCGTCGTGAAGGTCACGTGCTATGCGCTTTCGTTCCTCTTCTTGAGCTTTAGTGATCTCTGCAATATAAAACTGTAAGTTCTGCCGGAGCTGCTTCTCCTCAGTGATATCCTTCACGATTGCCCACATCCCCACTGGCTCCCCCTCTTCATTTCTGATAAGCCACACTTTCAGGCTGACCGGGAATACAGTACCATCTTTCCTTATATACTCCTTCTCATATTCATCCGAATAGCCTCGTGGGTATAATTGGTTTTGCATTAGTTCCTCTTCCATGCCACGCCATTTGGGCACAGTCAGCTGGTGGTAAGTCAGCTTTCTCAACTCCTTCTTTGAGTAGCCAAGCATATTGGCGTAGGCTTGGTTAGCGTCTATGAGGCGATCCTTTGAGTCAGTAAATACAATACCATCAGGGCTTGACTCATAGAGGCTCCGGTATTTTGCTTCAGATTTTTTAAGCAATTCTTCTGCTGACTTCCGTTTAGTGATATCACGGAATAGACAGAGGATAAACTCCCGCCCGGCAATGGTCACAGTTGAGGCACTGATTACCACTGGGACTATCATCCCGTCTTTTCTAATAACTTCGCTTTCGTATTCAGAATGCCTCTTTTTGACCTGCTCAAAAAGCAAATTTCCCCCCTTGTCAGCCTGAGTGCTGGGACATAGCGCGGTAGAGTGCATGCCTATGATTTCACGACAGTCCTGGCCAAGCAATACTGACCCTTGCCGATTGGTATCGACGATTACCCCCGTTGTGGCATTTACTAGGAATATCGCCTCGGGGAGATTACGGAAGATTGTGCGGTAGAAACCTTTGTTGTTCAGCTTCGCGTCCACAATGACTTTGGTCATTGCATCACCTGATCAGGAGAGATCGTCTAGATTGAGCCAGCCGTTTCTTAGGGCGTGGATCACCGCCTCAGTCCGCGAGCTGACTTTTAGTTTTGCGAAGGCATTCTTCAGGTGGGTCTGGACAGTACGCTCGCTGATACCAAGCTCCTTGGCGATCATCTTATTACGCATGCCCTTAGCGGTAAGGCGGAGCACGTGCAACTCACGCGACTGCAAGTGTTCGACCCCGTTAATCTTTCTGACTTTTTTGCCAGCTAGACGCAGCAGGAATTGTGGATGGGTTTTCAGGTTGACCACGCCCTGACCACTATAGACAAGACGTATTGCGCTGATCAGGTCGGACAGGCTGACGTTCTTCAGCAAATATCCAGCTGCGCCAGCTTCGAGGGAGCCAAACATATATGACTCGTAGTCGTAAGCGCTCACCATGAGGATAGCTGCCTGCGGACAGGCCGCTTTTATCTGTTTGGCTGCTTCAATACCGTTCAACTTGGGCATGGCGATGTCAATAATCATCACATCAGGCATCAGTTCTTTAGCTAGCCTTACTGCCTCTTCGCCGTCAACAGGCTTGGCTACCACTATGAGGTCTTCTTCTTCTTCTATAAGCCGGGACAATCCCTCGCGGAACACCGGATGGTCATCGGCAACCAGAACCCTGATCTTACCCATAGCACAACAACACGTCTGATTCAGTATAGGTAGGGCTGTCTAAAGTTGTCAAGTTTTTGTCTGCCGTGAGTGGATAGGCAGCAATACCAAATTTATGGTATGCCAAAATACCAAGATTGGCGGATTGAACTTTTGTTCAATCATCTCTAGGATTAAATAGTGTGTCTTGGAGTTTTGAGCAGGATTTCAAAGTTGGCGTTGGTGCTGGTGTCATTCCAAGTTAGACCTGAGAGCCACCCACTATCTGCCATACTGTAAATGCTGACTGTACAGACAGAGAAAAGCAATAGGAAGAAGAACAACAGGAGATAACGGTTTTCGGAAGTTTTGAATACATACTAGGTAATGTAAGACGACAACTACCAATTTAGACACAATTTAGACATTAATATAAAGGCGGAAGGGGGTGATAACTTTCCAGAAGGAACAGTTTAAGGTACAAACAACAGGTTAATGGTGGATGAGAAGCTGATGTCAGTTGGTTGGGTTATTAGTTTGAGCGGGCTAAAAAACTAATTAGGAAGGAGGAAAGAGAATGAAATACCTAAAGATGGCAGGGGTTGTAATTCTGGTATTGGCGGTGGCTTTGCCCTTTGCCTTGAGTGCCTGTGCTCCAGAAGAGGCTCCACCCGCCGCACCACCAGCCGAACAACCAACCGCACCACCTGCAGCCCCGGCTCCAGCTAAAATCACTTTTGGTTGCGCAATCGCTATCTCAGGCTGGTGTTCTTCTGATGCCGCTTACGAGATTAAGAACTACGACTTATGGGCTGATGATGTCAATGCCAAGGGCGGGATATATGTCAAGGAATATGACAAGCGTATACCTGTAGAGATGAAATATTATGATGATAAGAGCGACCCAGGGACAACAGCTAAGATGGTTGAAAAATTGATTTTAGAGGACAAGGTTGACTTTTTGGTAGCACCCTGGGGCACCGCCTGGCACTTCGCTGTTGCTCCCCTAGCCGATAAGTATGGCTACCAAATGATAGGCGTGTACGAGTCCAGTGATGCGCTTATGGGTAAATACCCTTACTACTTTAAGGACTATCCTCCACCTGGAGAGGCAGGGCCAATCATTGTAGACCTTCTTTCTGGGCTTGGGGTTAAGTCGGCAGCAATCTTGTACGTTTCAACCCTATATGGTATAGAGTACGCAGGCTCTCTGGGGCCTGCACTGGCCGGAGAAGGAATTTCCTGTCCTATAATGGAAAGCTATCCATATGACATTTTAGACTTCTCTCCGTTACTAAAAATGATTAGAGATGCTGGGGTCGATGCTCTACTTGTGCCTTGTTATGGACCTGATGGCGCTCTTCTCACTGAGCAGATGATAGCGCTTGACTATAATCCAAACCTCGTCTGGCTCGGTTCTGCATCGTGGAGTTCACCCCTGTATCTGGAGAAGTTCGGCAAAGCTGGTATAGAGGGGATAATGAGCGAGACGGGGTGGAATCCATACGCGCCCATTACCGGGGCAAAAGAATACTATGACAGGTACGTAGCAAAATGGGGTGAGGACCCTGATATGGGTTGCGGTCCATATACTTACGCTACGATGCAAGTGTATGAGCAGGCTATTGAAAAAGCTGGCACTCTTGACCGGGCGAAGGTAAATGACGTAATGGCTAGAGAGACGTTTTCTACAGTAGGGGGTCCTATTAAGTTTGTTGACCAATATAATCCTAATGAAAACTACGCTATGATCGTTGGTCAGTGGCAACAAGGGATATATCAACCCGTAGCCCCCAAAGATAAGCGTGAGGCTTCAGGAATACAGGTCATATACCCAAAGCCCCCGTGGCCAGAGTAGGGATACGCTGGCGGGTTTAACAACGGACTGACATCAAGGGAGGCTTTTGCCCAAAGAGGGTGAAGGTAAATTAATAATGTCTTTAAGCAGGCTGCTTAAAAGGGGCAAAATGGCAGTTTGTAGTGTGTTAATGGTTAAAGTTAATAAGGCGCTGGTATGATTACAACAGTCCTTGATGTAACTATCGCCGGTTTAATAATGGGGGGAATCTACGCCCTAGTAGCAATGGGCCTTAACCTTCAGTGGGGTGTTACCCGGGTGTTGAACATGGCTCATGGCGAATTTATTATGCTTGGCGCCTTCGCCGCTTATTTCTTGCATACACTCCTTGGAATTAGCCCACTTGTTTCTCTTGTCATTTGCAGTCCTATTTTTTTCCTAATAGGCATTCTAATTCACAGGATTTTGTTCCAGCGTCTGTTAAGGAGATCAAAATCAATAGCAGTGTATGAGATCGCTTCCCTTTTAGCTGCTTATGGTCTCATGTTTATCCTTTCAAATGGAGCTGCGTTGTCGTGGGGCACCACCGATAGGGCATACTCCTATTTAACCGGATCTGTTAGTTTGCTTGGAGCAATATTTGCTATCAATCGGTTAGTAGCCCTTTTGCTTGCCGTAGCTCTCTGCGTAGCCGTCTACCTCTTCCTAATCCGCACCCGCATGGGAATGGCTATTAGAGCGACAGCCCACGATCCAAATACAGCTCAACTTATGGGAATAAACGTTTATGGAGTGCTTGGTATATGTTTTGGACTTGGCGCTGCGCTGGCTGGTTTAGCCGGCGTACTTGTAAGCATGATGTTCCGACTTAACCCATTTATGGGTCTCCCCTATTTGATAATCACCTTCATAGTGGTTGTCTTAGGTGGTATGGGGAACATCTTGGGCAGCTTAATAGGTGGTTTTATATTAGGCCTCGTTGGCAGCATAGTGACGCTTATTGAGCCAGGTTTTGGGATGGTTGCCTTCTATATAATATTCGTACTCATGCTCTTGGTAAAGCCAACAGGTATTTTGGGAAGATAAGGGAATGAATGGTGTAAAAGTTACTTCTAAAAAGTATTTTTTACCGTTGCTGCTTTTCTTAATCTTAATTCTACTGGGAACTATGCCACTTTATTCTACACCTTATATTGTCATATTATTTATTAGCGTCTTTATGTATATGACCCTTGCCGTAAGTTGGACTGCTTTCTGTGGTCCCAGCAATTACATCTCGCTTGCCACCGCTGCATTTTTCGGAGTCGGTGTATATACATCAGCGATACTCCAAGCGTTACCTTTACCTTTGGTTATCCTTATTGCTGGTGTAGCGAGTTTCTTACTTGGCCTTCTGGTTGGCGGGATAACTCTAAGGCTAAGGGGCATGTATTTTTGCATATTAACTTTTGGGCTTAGTGAACTCCTCAGGCACGCTATGATATGGTACGAGGTTAATATAACAGGCACAGTTGGCAGATGGCTTCCCCTGCTAGATCACGTAACTGTTTATTACTACATGTTAGTTATTGCTTTGGTAACGTTCCTTACCGTCTATTTCATGACACGCTCTAAATGGGGATTTGCTTTGCGAAGTATTGGACAAGCTGAGGAGGCTTCTGCCCACATAGGCATAAATGTAACTATGGTGAAGATTGTTGCCTTTGCCATCACTTGTTTCTTCATGGGGGCAGCCGGGGCAGTCATGGCTACGCGATGGTCATATATTGATCCAGACCTTGCCTTTGGTTCGTTCCTTACTTTTTTTGTGGTTATGATGGTCCTCGTTGGCGGTATGGGATCAACAATTTATGGTCCTATGTTAGGTGCCGCTGCTATTACAATTGTATCAGATATGATATTAGCCGAGTTTCCTCGTCTAGCTATGTTCCTGTTTGGCGTTTTACTAGTAGTCGTTATCTTATTTCTGCCCGATGGACTGGTAGGACTGGTAGGATTAATAAGGAGAAGGAGGAAAGGGGTGGTAGCTGCCAGAGGCAGTCCGTAACCAACAAAGGTTTTATAATCTGAAAGGGTTTGAAAATAAGTGGGAGGTAACATGCCAATACTCGAGGGGGAAAAGGTGACCAAGCGTTTTGGAGGGTTGATTGCCGTAAGCAATGTCGACTTCCATGTAGAGCAAGGTGAAGTCTTAGGGTTGATTGGCCCAAACGGTGCTGGCAAGACAACCCTTTTTAATTTAATCTCCGGCGCCCTCATTCCAACATCAGGTAAAATAAAACTAAAGGGCGAGGACATTACCCATTTGAGACCAAACCAAATATGCAAGAGAGGGATTGCAAGGACTTTTCAATTAGGCAATCTTTTCTCCGAGATGACTGCTTTTGAAAATGTATTATTGGGAGCATTGTTCGGAACATCAAGAGGTATATCTGCTGTCAATACCCAACGGGAAGCCACGGAGTTATTGGAGTTTGTAGGATTATCAGAGAAGGAAAACTTCTTGGCTAAAGAACTACCCACTGCTGCCCAAAAGCGCCTTGAACTAGCTAGAGCGTTAGCTACAAAGCCAGAGCTGT